>CALLWB010000006.1 GCA_938016265.1 uncultured Saprospiraceae bacterium | reverse complement strand
GCAAAGGAAATAGTACAAATTCTAAAGAATAATACTAATGCGTAAAGTAATGTATGGGGATAAACTTATACCCTATAAGTTTGTGCTTAAGGATGGCTTGAAGTCGCACTACATTAGTGTTGCACGAGATGAGGGGGTTATTCTCAAAGGTGCTGCTCTTGAGGACAGGATTGCTGATCAATTGGTCTTGAAAAAGGCTCGCTGGATTCTTGACAAACTAAATCTAGTAAGGTCAGTTGATCATGGAAAGATTGTTACGGGATGCCGGAAATCCTATCTTGGTAGAAAATATTACGTTGAACTAATCGAATCTACTAAAGCTTCAGGAATAAAAATTGAGTTCAATGCTTCTAAGTTTAAGGTGATTGCTCCGAAATTATTATTGCTTGATCAATCTGCACTAGAGACCTCCTTTGAAAATTTTATGCGAGAAAAGGCTAAGCAAAAAATTACACCCCGTGTTCAACGGTTGTCTGCCGAAATTGGCCTTCCTTTCAACAGGCTAAAATTCATGAAGTTGGAAAAGAGATGGGGAAGTTGCACCCCCTCAAATAACATAATTATAAATATAGAAGCTGTAAAACTACCCTATAGTCTCATCGATTATCTAATAATCCACGAGTTAGTACACACTCAAATCAAAAACCACAGTAAAGCCTTCTGGCAGGAGGTTTCTAGGTACGTTTCCAATTGGTACGAATTGGATAAGCGGATTAATAAAATTGAGATTTGAAATTTTATTTATTTAGGGAGAATATGAAAAAAATGTTTTCCAACAGTAAATGCTTACCTTTTAATAAAATAGAACTCACTCCCCAAACATCAAATCAAGCGCATCATCCACCACATCATCCCGAATACTAGCCAGATAGATCTGAGTAGTCCTAAGATCTGAGTGCCCCATCATCTTAGAAATAACATCCAAAGGAATTTCCCGATCACGAGCATTAGTAGCAAATGTATGTCTGCTGACATATGAAGAAAATGACTCCACCTCTATACTGAGGTGTTCAGCCAGTTTCTTCAAGTCCTTATTATATTGCCGCATGGCATACCGCACAGCATAATACTCCTTCTCCTTGGTAGGGTGAGCTTCTTTAATAATAGGGAGAATAAAGTCCTCTTTAGATTTTCCTTCCAGATAGGGAGCAAGGAGTAGCTTTAGTTGCTTAGACACTTTTACATTATACAACCCACCAGTCTTTTTCCGCTTGTATTTAACTCGGCCTTCACGGTAATCAGCTACCTTAAGGTACGCCATATCGATGAAGGAAGCACCCATTAGGTAGTACGAGATCATGAAAAACTCACGGGCGCGAGCCATTTGTAAATCATCTAATTCGGCTTGTACGATCTTTTGTAGATCATCGTTCGAAATAGCCCGTTTTTGAGTAGCGACACTCTTAATAGAATATATGTCAAACGGATAGTTATTGCGATCAATGACGCCTTCCTTAATCGCTCGGTTGTAGATTCCCCTAATGGTTCGAAGGCGTACACTCAATCCGTTTACTTTAAAGCCTTTTGCCAAATACTTGTTTTCTAATTTTTTGAGCCACTTAAAGGTAATGTGCTTGAAGGGAAAGTCCTGCTCACCAGCATACTTCTTTACCCAGGTAAGTGTTTCCTTATAAACTCGAGCATTTCCTACTTTACCTTCCTTCTTCATATCTTCGATCAACTTTTCTGTAAAGGAGAAGAAAGTAACTCCAGACTTCTTGCCCAAGATCAGTTTTTTGACTTCGGTGATTGGCAAAGTCTCTAGTTTCCCTGATTCTTCAAGATTAAGAAGAATGTCCAAGGCATGCGACCTTTTTTTCTGTATCACATTGTTTTGTCGAATAACATTCTCAATCTTCTTATAACTAGTCTTGATAGATTCTTTATTTTCATCCCAGGCCTTTTCTGGAACACTAAGATTTAAAGAAATTGATGTAGATTTACGGTTAATCACCAATCTTAGAATAATAGGAAAGGTACCATCTTCTTTCTTCGATCTTTTGTCTAAAAGGATTTTTACGTTGTATGACATTTATTCAATTTTTCTTGCTTGCAAATGGAGTCATTTGCAAGCCATTTGCAAGCAAATATACGATTTTTTCGTCAACAAATCAATTTGTTTAATCTATAAAATACTGACAAACAATATAAATAGACGTAAATAAAACCGAATAAAACCATTCAAATTCTGCTTTGGGAGCAGGGGGTCGCAGGTTCGAATCCTGCCGCCCCGACTTAATTATCAAGGAGTTACAATGAAAATTGTAACTCCTTTTTCTTTTGGAAAACAGTTTAAGGCTTATCCATAAAAGACTCGGGGTCCAGGAAGTGCTATAGTAATTACAAAAGCCTACTTCCCCTTGCCGCCAACCTATAAGTGCCAGTTCTCTCCTATGAACTATGTGGAAATAAATAATATGCGCGTTTTCTTTATATTAGAGCTAACAAGCATTATTTATTCCCTAAAATAAACCAAATGAAATTCACAATCACCCTAACAGTTATGCTTTTTAGCATTATGCTATCCGCCCAAAACAATGTAGGAATTGGCACAGCCACCCCAAACCCACAAGCAATATTAGAAGTAGAATCGACAGAAAAAGGCATCCTCATTTCCAGATTGACGACAACTGCCAGGACTGCGCTGGGGGCTGCGCTTACCGGAATAGAAGACGGCATGCTGGTCTACGACAAAGATTTGACAAATTTTTTCTTCTGGGATGGGCCAAACCTCCAATGGGTGCAAGTCGGCACCGGAACAGGCGACAATTGGGGCAGCCAGGCAGTTCAAACCACCGGAACCAATATCTCAGGAGACGGTACCCCAGCAAATCCACTAATCGTTACAGAATCAGATGCAGATCCAAACAATGAGATCGAACTCCCAACAGGTGGAGGAAATGGCCAGGTACTCACCACCGATGGAAACGGCAACTACTCCTGGGCAAATGACAACCCAGGTACCGACAACCAGGGTTTAAGCTTGTCTGGAAATACCTTGTCAATAAGTAACGGCAACAGCGTTACCCTTGTCGACAATGTAGTCGATGGAGATGCAGACCCAAACAATGAGATCGAACTCCCTGCAGGCGGAGCAAATGGCCAGGTTCTGACAACCGACGGAAGCGGCAACTACTCCTGGGAAAATGACAACCCTGGTACCGACAATCAGGAATTAAGCATGTCTGGCGATATCCTCTCGTTATCCAATGGCAATACCACCATAGACTTAGGGCCGATACGCGATCATGATTGGTATGAAGTCGGTGGGACCTCGCAGCCCGATGCTATTGGTGATGACGTTTATACCCAGGGAAAAGTAGGGATTGGCACCACCACTCCACTCACCAAACTGCAGGTAGTAGGCGGAACTGATGCCAACTACAATGACAATTCAGGATATTTATTGATGGGGGATCCTACCAATTATAATCTTGTGATTGATAACAACGAAATTATCTCCAGAAGAAATGGCGCCGCCTCTATTTTGTATATCAATAAAGATAGTATGGTGACCACCTCTTTTGGTGTTGCGGATTATCCGGCGCTCAAAAATAAAGCACGCGTTGTAATAGACAATGATCCAACACAAAATGAACTTGGCTCCGGATTATTTTTTAGTGGTTCCAGCTCCGTCAACAATTTTGCGGATATTATATACCAAGAAGGGGAAGCCTTAAATTTTGGAATGATCGATACGACAACCGGATTGTTGGTCGGTGCAGATTTGCTGGTGCTGGATCATAATGGGAACATTGGTATGGGAACAGTAGCCCCTTCAGAATTGTTGGAATTGAGAGACGGTGGAATGCAATTTAATGGGCAATTTGGTATCGGCTTTGCAGGAGCGACACCCTACGAATCATCCATTATAGCCGGTCCAGATGCTGCTAAAATCTATTTTGATACAAATACCGACTTAACCCCCAGCACAAATAATGACTTTTTGTTCATAGAAAAGGTAGATCCAAATGGAACAACCCCAGATGGCGGAATCGCTTTTTCAAATAGAGGCTCAACGGGTGTTCGAAATGTCGCGATGGTGGTTCGTGGAAGTGGAAGGGTTGGTATAGGGGTCAACTCCCCAACGACATTGTTGCAAGTCAACGGCACTGCTGGTAAGACAGGAGGAGGATCGTGGACGGCAACATCTGACCGTCGCACAAAAAAAGACATCACTGATTTTACTCCAGGACTGGACGTCTTAACCCAAATAAACCCGGTGACATTCAAGTATAATGGCTTGTACAATACTTCAGATGACGGAAAAGACTATGTTGGAATAATCGCTCAGGAAGTACAGGAAGTTGCGCCCTATATGATCGGATCTCATAAAGTCCCCAAAACACTTGACGCTCCAATAGAAGAAGAAATTCTGAACTATGATGGCGGCACCCATTTGCTCTACATTCTAGTCAACTCCGTAAAGGAACAGCAACAACAAATCAACCAATTGAAATTGGAGCTAGCGGAGGAACGGAAACGCAATGCTGCTAACAGCGAGGCGCTGGAAGCACTGAAAGGGCAATAGTTTTACTAAAAATTATTTTCAATTAAAAAAGTCATTCGGTACCAATCGGATGACTTTTTTAGTATAAATCCTGAATGGAATTATAAGCAAATAAAACAATTTAGTGACGGTCAATTCACGTCAACATTACCCCTTACTTTTCTAACAAGAAGCGTATTCAGAGTGAATCCAACCTACCATAAAACCCCCTCTACCCTATAACAAGAAGGCATTCCATCGATATAAACACACCCCGACTAACATGAATTTATTTTTTATAAAAAATACCGATATACTACAAAGGGTGAAACTAAAAAGGTAAATTGGGGATATTACAATATTGAAAAAAAATCCGAACTGAATACCAGCTGAGGAAGACAATTACTTTTAATTTCTTCAAAATTTGTACGGTATTTTACTAGGAACTATTCGTTTGAAAACATCCAAACACTTACCTCAAAACACAAAATCTACCCTAATGAAAACTACCCTTTTATTACTATCAATTTTCTTTTTAAATCATGCAATTGCACAAAATGGCGTATCAATTAGTAATAACGGTACTCCGCCAGACGCTTCCGCAATGCTTGACCTTCAAAGTTCAGACAAAGGCCTGATATTACCACGAGTAATGCTTACTTCCACCAACGTTACCGCTCCTGTCCAATCCCCTGCGCTCAGTTTGTTAGTTTACAATACGAATACCGCCGGCAGTGGGGCGACAGCAGTAACTCCTGGCTTCTATTACTGGGACGGAACACAGTGGGTGGCCTTAAAGTCAGCGGCCGGAGGCCAAGGTTGGGGGCTCACAGGAAATACAGGAACCACAGCAGGCACTAATTTCCTAGGAACTACTGACAACCAGCCACTTTCCATCCAAGTAAACAACACCGAGAAAGTCAGGGTGGAAACAAATGGGACCATTTCGACGCTAAACATTGGAAACTCCGTTTTTATAGGAGAAGATGCTGGCTTATTGGATGACCTTAGCAACAACAGCAATGTATATATTGGCAAATCTTCCGGCGCCAGCGGAATCAATAACGGGAACAATGTCGCAGTTGGTTATCAGACCTTACTGAATAACACCACTTTCGGAAATACCGCAATCGGAATGTTGGCCATGGAAAGCACGACGCTAGGAGGCAACAATACCGCTGTGGGAGGACTCGCCATGAGAAGAAACCAAACCGGGGCATTTAATACTGGAATCGGTTATGCTTCTATGTTTAACAATACTACTGGAAACGACAATACCGCTGTAGGAAGAAATTCCCTATTCAATAACAAAATTGGTAGTTTTAATACTGCTATCGGTTTTCATAGCCTTCAATTTAATACGGCCAACTACAATACAGGTCTTGGGTACTATTCGCTAAACAGCAACACTACTGGAATCGAAAATACGGCTACTGGTAATCGGGCGTTGGGTTTGAACACCTCAGGAACTAACAATACGGCAAACGGAGCGCTTGCACTTAGAGATAACGGAGTCGGAAATTTCAATACTGCCGTCGGTGGATCTGCTATGCGAAGCAATATGACTGGCAACAACAATACCGCCCTAGGGAATAATGCTTTTTTTGCGGGTGCTGCATATTCAAATTCTACTGCTTTGGGTGCTGATGCAGCTATTAATGGATCAAATAAAGTCCGAATCGGTGGTACAACCGTTGCAGTGATTGAAGGGCAAGTAGCTTACAGTTTCCCCTCCGATGGAAGGTTTAAGAATAATATCAGAGAAGAAGTTGGAGGCCTTGATTTTATTATGAAACTAAGACCTGTTGTTTATAATTTTGACACCAAAAAATTCGATACCTTTTTGTTCAACAATACGGATGAAGATACAAGAACCGAGATCCAGAAAAACAAAGATTTTAGTACTTCCACCGCGGTTCGTCAATCTGGCTTCATCGCTCAAGAGGTAGCGTCTGCCGCAAAAGAAACCAATTATAATTTTAACGGGGTTCATACTCCTTCTAGTGCAGAAGACAATTATAGCTTGAGTTATTCCCTATTTGTAGTTCCCTTGGTAAAATCGACGCAAGAGCAACAAGCCCTCATCGAAGATCTTCAAAATGAAAACCAACTATTGACAAGTAAAATTGACCAGCAAAATAGAATTGTGGATCAATATCAGATAGAAGTTGAAGCCCTTAAAAAAGTTGTTGCCCAGTTAGTGGCTCAATATCCTATCTCTGAAAATCTTCGAAAATAGTGTTGGGCAATTGACTCAATAGGATAAGATTCCCTCACGATCTCGCTGAGTTTTGAATGTCGTCCGACTTTCGGCAATTAAAAAAGTGAAGGAACCAAAGATTGGAATGCTAAACAATTTGGCTAAAGCCAACGGTTATTTACTTTCGCCTAATTTTTTTTAATAGGTCTGGAGTAGTACAAACAATTATTTATTTTTGAGTTTATGGCAACTTTCAATAGGTCGTGTTTTTAAACAATCCCAATATTTTAGCTATATTGACGATCACTTTTAGGTGAGCCAGAGTAAAGGAATAGAAAATGCAAGTGCTTTAATGGAGTATCAGTTTGAAATATTCAGCCGAACTATTCAGGAAGGTAATAGTCTAAATCTTAAAGCGTTAAGAAAGGAATGCGATGCACTAATCGCTGAATGGAAAACTACGCTTGAGCTAGCTAGTGAGATGAACAATCCCAATGCTCATTTTGCATTGAGTAGCGACATCGCACAGGAGATTAAAGATTATTTCCTCTATTTAAGGAATGCCTACCTTGAAAAAATTTATGCTGAAATATCATTACGGTCCCATCTGATTTCAGAGGACAAATTTAACTCTTTTGCCAAAAATCAAGGGGATGAATACCAGCGGGTACGGGCTGCCTGTAATAAAAATATCCACCAACACCTTAAGCAATATCCAATTGATGAATCCTACAATTATCAATTGACACACAGCCCTAAGGAGACCTATTCCAAGCAGTTTGCAATCATCAAAAACCAGTTTAACGAAATTCAATCATTTGAAAATAATGTTCGACGACTTGACTTAAAACTCAGCTATGTCCAAAAAAATATTTTCAATTTTATCGATGAAAAACTGGAAATTTTAAAAAATATCCGCCAACTGCTAAGTGACCACAAACAGGAAGAAACCCTTAGCATTGAAGAAATTTCAAGCCTCGCCAAACAACTCGAAAAACAAAAGGGACTCTTCAAGGTCGCCTTTAAGAAAAAAGCAGAGCTGGATGAATTTCTAAAAGCCCGCGAACCGTACAGCATCATACCATCCTACAACAATGGGATAATCGGAGTAACGGACCTAAACGTTTCGTACCTGATCGAATACTGGCTTTCCTTCAAAGTGTACAAAGACCTGGAAATCAACATCAAAGATGCTGACACTGGACTCAACAAAATGATTATCTCCTTAAAACGAGAAATCGATTTTATGCTGGAGGCAAAAGACAATCCAGAAATCAAAGTAGATTTCGACCGCGTGCGCGACGTGTTAAAAGAGCTGCCCTCGGATACGACCAAACTGATTAAACTATTTGAAGACAAAAAGACGGACTTTGGCAAAGACATAACGGTCCATGCCTTGATATACTCGCAAAACTTTTTTGATCGAAGACTTTCGCAGTCCTACGACCAACTGCTCGTAAGCTCTGAAACCTTTGTTGTAAAGATTGCTCAGGTACTCAAGTTTTATGCAGACCGAGCGATTAACTTCATAAATCCAAGTAGACTGAATAATCTTTCTGAAAACGAACTGGTTATCAACTACTTAAAAAACTTCGCCAAATTTTCCTACAATACGACTTACTTCAAGCTGTTTCATAATCAATCAGGTGTTTACAATCATTACACCGTACAGCGCGAAGAGGAGTTGAAAACGATGCAGGAATACATCGCCAATTGGAGATCCGGCCTTGGCAATTCCATGCTCATTTATGGGTCTCAGCTATGTGGAAAGACCACCCTGCTCGACTCTATAGCGCAAACCGCTAAATTTGACAACATTGTTCGACTGGCGATGAGTACCACGGTAGAAATAGATGGGAGAAAAATTAAATTGGGGGAAGACCTCCATGCTGGTTTGTCAGAGCTTTCAAAATCGGTTAGTGCTTCGAAAAACTACTTGATCATCATTGATGATATAGAGCTATGGCGAGACGAGAAAGATTTGTTTTCGCTTCAAAGAAACCTGAATAGTCTTATTCATTTTATGGGTAATGCACCACTAAACCTATTCTTTATAGTTAGTTGCAGTAAAATTGCCTTCAAACGATTTGATGCTGTATTTTCATTAAGCACCATTTTCTCTGGGATAATCGACGTTTCCAGAACGAGTTGGTCGGAGTTCTATGACGCCTTAATGCGCAGACAGGAAACCACACAGATGGAACTCCAAATTGACGGTGCAGACGCCAGTTCGAATAAGATCCGAACCATTGCTAAGCGAATCTTTAAACATAGTAGTAGAAATCTGGGACTTAGCCTATTGACCTGGTCTAAAAACATTGGTCCTCAATTGGAGATTAAGTCCACCCGCTTTAAAAACAAACATTTCCCCTATATTGAAACTAAACAAAATCGACAACTGCTCGACAATATTGGGCTTTTTGGAAAAGTTACCTATCAGGAGTTGCTCCACAATTCTTCAGAAGCAGAAGTAGAGCAAATTCGGAAAATGATCGGCCGCTATCGAAAAATCGGCCTGTTAAAATTGAATGCAGGGCATATTGAGTTTAATCCACACATCGCACAACGCGTGGAAGAGCAATTGCTATATGCTGAACGGCCGACAAAATATACTGAATACCAGATCGAGACCGTAGAAGAAAACAATATTTCTATCAAAGAGATTAGAGCAGCCTTGATGCTGGATTTGCTGTTATTTCCGTTTAAAGGAGAGGGGAAACTTCAAAGCAAAACCAGCAAAGAAAAAAAGGTCGTCATCTCCTTAAATACGGTTGAAAAGCCTGCTGCGATTATTCAGCATATAAATAACAGAGACCACAACATTAAAGTAGAATTTAAAAGACGTTTATCATGAATTTAGTTTTGTTAGCATCACCTGGCATCCTGTCTTCCTATAATCTAATCATAGGTGCGTCCGTGATTATTATCCTGTCTTTCTTTTTCTCAGAGTTTGCAAAACGAACGAATATTCCGTCTGTGTTGATGCTTATTGTCCTAGGTGTACTCTTACAATTCGCACTAAAAGCAACAGGCACTGATTTCAACTTTTTCCCTGTACTCGAGTTGCTGGGCATTGTCGGATTGATTATGATTGTCCTGGAAGCCGCCCTTGAGCTAAAACTTGATCGAAACAAGCTTATGCCTATCAGCATCTCCTTTGCCATAGCCCTAGTCGGGTTATTGGTTAGTACGTTGGTCGCTGCGGAGATTCTTCAGGTATTTTTTAAAGACATGACAGTCAAACAAGCCTGGATATATGCTACTCCTTTGTCTATCTTGTCCTCTGCTATTATTATACCTTCCGTTAATCGTTTACGACAAGACAAAAAAGAATTCCACATCTACGAAAGTACCTTTTCTGATATTTTAGGGATCATGATGTTTTACTTTTTAACCGGAAGTGAAGGCGACGCCTCCTCTGGTAGTGGCTTTGGTGCATTTTTACTTAATGTAGTCCTGACCATTGTCATTTCATTGATTTCCAGCTATGCAATTGTGCTGATCTTCCAAAAGATCCAATCCCATGTGAAGCTGTTTTTACTTATTGCGGTTTTGTTGTTGTTGTATGCGGTGGGCAAAAAACTTCACCTCTCTTCACTGATCATTATTTTGGTTTTTGGTCTGCTTATCGCGAATATCAAGCTATTTTTTCCTGGTAGATTTCAGAAATATCTGGATTTCAATAAGATTCATCATATCTATGAAGAACTCCATGTTATTACGCTGGAAACCGCCTTTGTTGTCCGTACCTTCTTCTTTGTTATTTTCGGAATTACGATTTCGCTAAACTCATTGACCGATGGCAATGTCGCCTTGATCAGTGCTTTACTGGTGCTTTCTATTTATTTGATTCGCTATGTGCTGACGTTTGCTGCTCTTGGCAAAGACATTTTTCCACAGGTTTTCATCGCCCCCAGAGGGTTGATTACAGTACTACTATTTTACGCCATTCCAGTCAGCTTTGAATACAAAAACTTCAATACGGGAATCCTTCTTTTCGTGATTATTGCCACCAGTATCATCATGACTATTGCCATGATTTATGATAAACGTCGTTCAGGTAGGGCAATTTCCAGAGCACAGTCCGTCCCAGTTGGCGCTGTGAAATGGAATCCTAAGAGTGTCTAGGTTCGTTGTTTGGGATTGGTTAATCAAGCGCTATCCCACGCTGGCGGCACAGGAGTTGGGTTTATTATTTATTGAAACTAGTAGCATCTACAGAGCCTCTGCACTATTGGCATACACCACCACCCCCATAAAAATCAGCTTGCTCGCTTTGTTATGAGGAACACAAAGTATAAGTAGATCCGCAGGAAAAATTTCCTATGGATAAAAAATTTTACTCAGAAATCTTCACAAATTTTTGAGTTCGAATCTCGTACGCACCAAAAGCTAAATTTATGTAATAAATACCAGGAGCGAGTCTGGACGTCTGCAGTTCTACCTGGTTAAACCCTGTCGTTAAAACTAAATCGTAGCTTTGAATGATGCGTCCAATTGCATCCACTACCTCCAATTGACCATCAACGGTGATCGGGGATTCAAACGAAATAGTTAAAACACCATCGGTCGGATTAGGGAATAACAAAAATCCATCTTCAAATGAAACGCAAGTCGATTTTACAACAACGACATCTGAAAAGGCAAATTTCCCATCAAAATCAACCGATTTCAATCGATAATAAGTTGTTTTATGCTCTGTGTCATGCACAAATTGGTAAGACTGTGGCTCAATAGTTGCCCCCTTAGCTTGAACAATACCAATGCTATAGAAGTCTAATTGATTTCTGCTTGCTTGTACTTCAAAATGAGAAGTGTTTAGCTCCAGCCCCGTTTCCCAATTTATAACGGTTTTACAATCCTTTTCTAATGCGGAAAAACTTGCTAATTCTACAGGTAAGGTAACATCATACAAGTAGTCTTCAGTTTCTCCATTACTAAGACTCCCTTCAAAATCCGTCTCCATAAGTTCCTCATCATCAACCCTTAGCCTAACCACTACTGCCGTTCCATCTACGTAGTTTGTCGGAGGAGTAATTCCTACAGAAACATCGACAGGGCTATTCGTAACTCCTGTTACCGTGTGAAAGTCATCAAAAATGCCATCAGCATTCCAATCAATCCACATGCCCAGAAATACATTATCTCCAGTTTGATTTCCATTTAAGGTTACCGTTACATTATACGTGGTGCCAATGGCAACATCAATTGGAAATTGACCTGGGTTACTTCCGAAGCTCATGGCATCATCATATTCATCACCAGTAGCCGAAGCACTTGTTTTTGATTGACTTTCAAAGCCAGTGTAGGTGCCAAGCCAAACGGCCGTTGTCGCATCAAGCTTGTTGTCTCCGTCACTATCCGTAAGATGGGTGTGCCATGCAATAGGATAGGCAGCAGGAGCATCACCATAGTCGCGATAAGAACCAATGACTGTCAAATCTAAGGTCGCCTCATCACAGGCTTCTGGAGTTCCTCCATCACAAACGGTATACACCGCTACTACATTTCCTACAAAATCAGGAGCAGGTGTATAGGTGTACGTTCCGTCAAGGTTGATCACTAGGGTACCTGCAGGCACTAAAGCTCCTGTGGCATCATATCCGAACACAGAGGAAGGCGTTCCTACAACTGCAGGATCATCCGCTATGCCATCTCCATCTGCATCTACTAATACGGTATTTACAGAACAAATATCACCTTCAGGATCAAAATCATTGGCCATTACCGCTCCATCAATTGGAATGTTTACATCTGTAAATCCAGCATCATCCGTCGCAAATGTGTTATTTTCTTCTGCCGAAACTACATTTATGGTGAGGAAGGTAGCGTCCATATCTCCTTCTTCATCCGTAATCTCATATTCTACGGGTACTTCACCAGTAAATGCAGGATCGGGAACAAAGGTATAGTCTCCATTTGCATCAACCTGCAAGGTACCTGCTATTTTTACATTTCCTTCTTCATCTACTCCATAAACCGAAGTAGCCGTTCCAACAGGTACAACATCATTCGCTATGCCATCACCATCGGTATCTGCCAAAATATTGGTTACCATATAACTGGTTCCTTCCGGATCGTAGTCGTTGTTAAACAAGGTATTGAATAAGGGCTCTCCTTGTTCAGTAGCACCTTGATCAGGATTCGCGATAACAGAGGTAATCTCAGGATCCACGGCTGGCAATACCTCAAGGTATACCGTTGCCTCTTCACAGGAAGGTGGTGTGATATCATCGCATACTTCATATACAAAGGAGGTCTCGCCACTAAATCCTGGTGCTGGAGTATATACATAATTTCCATCAGGACTCAACACGACTGTGCCCTCTGCTGCGGGTACTGTTGTCACCATGGTAACGGATAGACTGTCTCCTGGACCATCTTCATCGTTAGTTAATACATTACTTCCTACTGGAGTATTTATTGGTGTATTGTTGAAGTCATCCGTTGCTTTTATACCACCGGGAAGAATCTCCGTAATATTGCTAAATTCTGAAGTGCTGTTATTGGTATCTGTAGCCGTAGAACTGATGAACATTCCCACCTCCAATGAAGTATTCATTCCTTGCTTGAATACAATTCCTGTAACGTCAAAAGTAAATTGAAACATAGATTGAGTTCTGACTGTGATGACGCCAGTCCCATCATTATCGTAAGTTCCAATATTGCCATTTGTATCGGCTGCACTTCCCTCTGTTGCTTCAAACAAATATAATCTCCCTTCGCCAAATGAAGCAGTATATCCTCCAGGAAGTGGATTTGGACTAGGTATCGAATCTGCAAGGAAAAATTCTAGATTAGCTCCCGCAGGTGCAAAACCTATAATGGTAAGCCCATTGTTGGAAAGAGAAACAGAAGTCAACACAGGGAAATTTAGCAAATCATTAGCCCCCGTATCACCATCACCATCATCATTCGATGTAACAGAATTGTACCCTAAGTCAATACCAAGAGCTCCGTTGTTCTCCAATTGATTGCGGCTATACCTGTTTTGAGTACCTGTGCCTGATTGGCCAATACCTGAGTCACCATTATATTTTATAAAATTACCAACAATAAGTTCATTGGAATTTGCCATAGAAGGGCTATAGCCTACTACGTTATTGGAACTTGTCAAGGTAATGAAAACACCTCGTTTTCCATTTGGAATGGCTGTCGTACCATCGACACCGAGGCCAATATAATTACCTGCAATAATATTGTCGTTCGTACTGGCAAGGCGGATACCGTCATCGTCATTTCCAGAAATAATATTTCTTTCGACGGCATCATTTATATTGTCCCCATTTGTTCCGATAATAGTTCCAGAATAATCACTATTGACTTCTATTCCGTTATTTAGGTTTCCTAGGGCAACATTTCCCGTTACATCGACACCAACAAAATTGCCTGCGATTCGATTATTTGTGCCTGTGCCGGTTACTAAAAAACGAAGGCCTGTTCCATTGCCGGAGATCACATTGGTTTCTAATACATCGTCATCGCCATCCGAGTCTGTACCAACTATATTATCGGAAGAGGCGCCGGATATTTGAACACCGTAATTTCTATTTCCTAATGCAATTGTGCCAGTTACATCCGTTCCAAAATAATTACCAGCAATGATCTGATCACTCGAACTAACAAGCCTTATTCCATCATTTCCGTTTCCAGATGATATATTTCTAAAATGAAGCGGTGTATTTGAAGTCGCATTGTCATCGAATCCAATCACATTGACCCCAGTAGCTTCCCTGACATATATGCCATTAAAGCTATTCCCTAAGTCTGAATTTCCAGTGCTATTCAACCCAATAACATTTCCAGAAACGGCTACTCCACTAGCACTTCTCAAATTTATTCCCTCATAATTATCAGACACTAGATTGCCCTCATTCGCATCATTAAAATTATCACCATTGGTTCCAATGAATGAAGAGGTGATGTTTTGAAGTCTTACGCCAGCATTGGAATTGCCTTTACCTGACAATCCATCTGGTGAAGTGCCGATGTAGTTACCCCAAATAAATTGATTACTACTTGCGGTTGTACCAGTTATCCCAAATCGGAATTCATTAATAACTAATCCTGATATGGTAATATGATCAGCACGGAGGTGCAAGCCATCAAAGAGAACGGTAGCTCCAGTTAATTCTATGGTATTGATCCTTCCACTGATCGTCCCTTGAGCAGATCCGTCTTGTGTGTAGCCAGTCAAATGTGTAAAGTCGTCTGTGATTGTTGGAAGGCCGGAAATTGGTATAATTGTATGGACCCCTGTGCCAGGAATCATGAAGATAGAATGTTCTGTTTCTGCTGGCTTTGTAAAATTCTGACCTGAAGCAGGATTGTCTTCTTGATCAAGGTTAACATTGTCAAGCTCATTACTATTCAGGATAAATTGCCTTAGCGATCCTTGGCCAGTATCGTTTGTATTTACAATGACATCAAAGTTAAAACCGAAATCCACTCCTACAACAGGATCGCTTCCTACCATTATACTAGACAGAGACTGAACCGTTGTCGATCCGGTATACAGTGTTGACAATGCACTACTAGTAGTGTTTGGGCCGGCGTCGATAAACATTGGGTTGAATCCGCCCACTTCATTCACTACCGCTACAGATCCTGTATGTCTATAAGTCTGAGATGGGATAACCGTTTGCCCTGTTGAATTACTTCCTCTATTGGAAGAGATGGTTTGGTTGACTACTCTAACAAAATAACTTCCAGACACTGCACAAAAGAAGGTGTATTGCCCGATGGCGTCAGTTGTGGTTGATGAAATAAATGCCCCCCCATTATCATAAAGTTCAATCCTTACATTATTCAATCCTATATCGTCTGATGCCCAACCAGAACTAGTGGCTGACGCGTTGGCAATATTGTAGGCTCTTCCATCCCCACCACCATAGTTAATATCTTCAAACACCTGTCCTGATATATCCAGGCATTGTAAACGTGACGATCCTTCCAAGAAGATACCAGGAGGAGTACTTGAACAATCGAATTCGTCCTTATCTAGCTCGTTAAGCTCATAAAGTGTAGGATTCCCCTTGGCGGAAATTTCAAAATGAACGAAAGATGAAATTAAGGTAAGTGCAATAATTAAGGTAGCAGATAAATAATTTTTAAACGTTGAAATAGTTCTTGCCTTTTTCATTCTTTTGTTTTTTGTCTTTGAAGAAAAATTGCCAAGTCATTACTTGACGATTTTGTTACTGGTCAAATTTGTTTTTTTATCGACAAGTTTTCCTCCCTATTTGTTCGTTCTGTGACATTGAATAACGCCGCTTAATTTTGGTTAGCCAATCTAAAAATGCAAAAGCACAGCTTCGACTTCGCCTTATTTGTTATATTTCAACAACTTGCGTAACAAATCATAATTTCCTGAAAAACGTGACAACTTATTTGTTTGGTTAAAAATTGTTTTGCACAATCTGAATGAAAATCTATCAAGATTGATAACAGCAATGACTAAACCAGCTACTTATTTATCCCATTTTGGACAAAAAAAGAGGTTGCATCTATCGATACAACCTCTATAAGTCTAATTTATCTGCTAGTAGAAACTATTCTGAAGCCTTCATGTTATAAGAATATGAAGTTAAAATTAGCTTAAGCTAATTCTCCGCACCTCTGCTTCTTCCGTGTTTAACTTTATTTTGTTCCTTCTATTTTTGATCATTCCCAACAAATCAATCCGCAGAAAAAGGTATTCCCTGCATCTCCTGCGCCTTAAACTTCTGTACCAACTCCAACGCATCAGGAATCACATCGCTACACAAAATAATCAGCGAGCCCTTCACTGCATTTTTGATGGCGAATGAAATGGCCTCCTTCTCAGAAGGGATGATTGTCGTCTTTTTATTAGGATCGTGCATCTTGATGCCGTCGTCCAGCATTTTGATCAACTCCTGCTCTGTTTTTCCTCGGAGGCGTTTGTCCTGACGGATGATGATCTCGTCAAACATCTCTGCAGCAATACTGCCCATCTCGTTATTGTCCTGTACTCTTCGGTCGCCGATACCAGCAATGATCCCCACTTTCACCGTAGCGTCGATTTCGTTGACAAATAGTTGAAGCGCTCTCAAGCCTGCCGGGTTATGCGCATAATCTAACAGCACAGAAAAGTTTTCAAACTTAAACATATTCAAACGTCCTGGAGTTTGGGAAGCAGAAGGAATAAAAGATTCTAGCGCCGCCTTCATGTCTTGTATGCTAATGCCTTGAATAGTTGCTGTTAATACAGCAGGCAGCACATTTTGAATCATAAACTTAGCTCTCCCTCCGTAAGTCAGTGGTATATGCACGGCTTTCATGATCCGCATCTTCCATTTGCCTCGGCATACGGTGATAAATCCATTTTCATATATAGCGCAAATGCCTCCTTTTCGCTGCATGGCCAGTATGTGCGGATTATTCTCATCCATAGAAAACAAGGCCACATTGCACTCCAAATTTCTTCTCATATCGTAGACCAACGGGTCGTCGGCGTTTAAGATCGCGTAGCCGTTTGGAAGGACAGTTTCTGGTATTACACCTTTTACTTTTGCTAGTTGTTCGACGGTGTTGATGCCTTTCAGCCCTAAGTGATCGGCGCTTACATTAGTCACAATCCCAATATCACAATTTTTGAACCCCAGACCTGCTCTTAGCAATCCGCCTCTGGCGCATTCTAGCACTGCGAAATTGACCGTGGGATCTTTCAGTACAAATTCAGTACTTGCAGGCCCTGTGCAATCGCCTTTCATCAGCAATCGGTTTTGTATGTAGACGCCGTCGCTTGTTGTATATCCTACACGGTAGCCGCTCATTTTTACGATATGGGCAATCAATCTGCTAGTGGTTGTTTTGCCGTTGGTTCCTGTTATTGCTACGATGGGAATGCGCCCAGTATCTCCGTGCTTAGGAAACAGTTTATCAATAACCGGTGCGGCTACATTCCTCGGTAAGCCGGAAGTCGGCGCGAGATGCATTCTAAATCCAGGTCCTGCATTTACTTCCAATACCGCTCCTCCTGTTTCTGACAAGGGTTTAGAAATATCGCTCGTCATGATATCTACCCCACAAATATCCAGATCAATAATTTTGGAAATCCGCTCCACCATATCCACATTAGCAGGGTGGACAATCTCTGTTACATCTTCTGCAGTGCCTCCAGTACTTAAGTTTGCGGTATCTTTTAAGATCAGTTGATGCCCATCTTCCAAAACGGAATCAAGTGTAAATCCTGCTTCTTTTATGATGTTTTGAGTCAATTCATTTACCGTGATTTGGGTCAATTCTTTCTCATGTCCGAAACCTCTTCTCGGGTCGCTATTTACCACATCGATCAACTCTTGCACGGTGGATTTTCCATCTCCTACTACATGGGCCGGCGTACGCTTAGCCGCAGCTACCAAAACATGATTGATGACTAATAATCGATAATCTTCTCCAGTGATAAATTTTTCAATAATGATGGCCTTAGACACCTTTTTTGCTTCATGAAAGGCGACCAAAGCATCTTCATAATTCATAATATTCACGGTGATTCCCCGACCATGATTTCCATTTATAGGCTTGATAACCAGCGGGTAGCCGACGTATTTACAGGTAGACTCCAGGCTACTTTCTCTTCGGATGATCTCTCCTTTTGGCACTTCCACTTCTGCTTGTTCCAGCAAAAACTTGGTGTCCTCTTTATCGCAGGCTAGCTCTACTCCAATGCTGCTTGTTTCGCTGGTGACGGTGGCTTGTATTCTCTTTTGGTTGGCACCGTACCCGAGTTGACAAAGGGAATATTTGTTTAGTCTTATCCACGGAATGCCTCTTGACTGTGCTTCTGCTACGATGGAGCCGGTACTTGGTCCTAATCTTTCTGCTTCACGGATCTCTCTCATTTCTTGGATATCCTTGGTCATATCGTAGGCTTCGCCTTTGATTAGTGCTTCACAAATACGTACTGCACTTTCTGCTGCAAATCGGCCTACTTTTTCTTCCATGTAGGCAAATACAACATTGTACACCCCTTCCTCTCCATAACCTCTGGTTCTCCCAAAACCAACATCCATGCCTGCTAGGGTTTGAATTTCTAAGGCGATATGTTCAATGATATGCCCCATCCAGGTCCCTTCTTCCACACGCTGAAAAAAACCGCCAGCCGTCCCTACTGAACATCTATGTTCATACATTGTCGGAAACATCGCCACCAATCGATCTTTAAAACCTTCTATTTTGTTGGAAGGCAGTTCTTCCATCTCTTCAATGTCAAGGACCATTACGATAAGTTTATGCCTTCTTACCGACCAGTAGTTAGGTCCTTTCATTGCATTAATGCTGATTATTTTCATGTTTTCGGGTTGTAAAGGTTATATATAATGGAAAGATATAAATTTCATAGAATACTCAATTAGATTATTATCGTATTTTTGCTTTTTATTCCCAAATGAGGTTGTTTTATTCAATTTCAAGATTAAAGTAGACATGAAGAACATAAAAGGAACACTTATTCCAATAGGTGGCAATGAGGACAAAGGAAATGGAAAAACAGAAAAAGACACCCTTGAGTTTATTCAGGAAGGTATCCTTTTTCATGTGGTTCGAGAAGCTGGTGGTATTGATGCTAATATCGTAGTAATAACTACCGCATCCAGTATTCCAGTAGAAGTAGGAGAAATTTATTTAGATTCCTTTACTGCTTTAGGTTGTAATAATGTGCATATCCTTCACATTCGGGAAAAAGCAGACGCCGAACAACAACAAACGATAAAGCTGATTCAAGATGCAAACTGCGTTATGTTTTCAGGCGGTGATCAATCAAAAATAACGGATAAAGTCGGAGGCACGTTTATTCATAAATTGCTGGTAGACCGCTATCAAAATGAAGAAGGGTTTGTGATCGCCGGCACCAGCGCCGGAGCAATGGCCATGGCGACTGAAATGATCGCTGGAGGAAGTGCTGCCGAATCGTTCATAAAAGGGGCCGTCTCTATGTACAAAGGCTTAAATCTGATACCTGAACTCATCTTAGACACGCATTTTATCCGCAGAGGCCGCTTCGGCAGACAGTCTGAAGCCGTCGCCAAATTTCCTCACTTAACAGGCATCGGTCTGGCGGAAGACACTGGGCTAATCATCAAAAACGGCAACGATTGCACGGTTATCGGCTCAGGTATGGCGATTGTGTTTGATGGTAGTAATCTGACGCACAACAATGAGGTGCATTTGGAGGAAGGTACTCCTATGACTATTGCGAATATGACGGTGCATGTGTTGTCAAATAGTGATCAATATGATATTTTGAATAAGGTGGTAACTGTATTGCCGATTGATGCGGATTTTATTTAGGGGTTCCTAAACCGAACTTTTCTTTATAAAACTATTCTCGCATTAAAAAATTCGTGACTACTCAGCACAGCATGTTTATGATTAGGTACAATACCATTTTGTTTTTGTAAAAAATATAACATAAAAAAGCTGTAACTCTCATTTTTTTAAATAGCACTTTATCACTCTGATTTATAGCACTTTAACTGGGTATGTTCATTTTTTCCAATCGATGAAAAAACGAACCAAAAAAATCTTGTTTTTATAAACTCGTCCCTCGAACATATAAAAACGGCCTCCCGCACGGTTGTTTCAATGGAAAACTGCTTTT
>CALLWB010000005.1 GCA_938016265.1 uncultured Saprospiraceae bacterium | reverse complement strand
TAGACACGACTCCTATTGTAGCATAGGAATTCATTCCTATGTCATTGGAAACAACCATATTGAGTGCCATCGGTACGTTTCATGTTGACAATATGATCCGTGCCGAAGGCACTCCAAAACATCCATGATCCAGGCCCAGGGTTGAAACCCTAGGCTATTAAATTACAACATGCCTACAGCATTCTTGGTCGGTTAGGTACCGTTTTTAGTGTCATAGACACGACTCCTATTGTAGCATAGGAGTCGTGTCTATGTCATTGGAAACAACCATGTCGAGTACCATAGGTACGTTTCATTTTGTCAAAATGGTTCCCATTTTTAGTCTCTTTCCTTTTTTTGAAAAATGCTTTCTAGTATTTCTTTGTGTTTTGTGTATTTATATAGGTCTTCCTCTTTTAATATTGATCCAAGCAAAAGGTCTCTTATTTCCTCCTTTGTTCCTCCTTCCTTATCCAAGCTGATTAAATGGGAAAGTAATGTTTCAAAGTACTTATCGAGATAAAATGTTTTATAGCTTTCCATGCCTTTATCCTCCTCAATTATCATTTCAAAATCCTTGAAATATAAATCGGTATGTTGGTAGTATGGTTGCTCATTGATTTTGGGATATCTCTTGATGAATGATAGAGCTTCAGCTGTATTTGGCGGATCCACAATATTCATGTACCCCCAAATATGAGTGCCGCATAAATCCATACATTGAAGGAAGAAAATCCCCTTTTCAACCTCATTCTTTAATTGGTAATCGTCAATTTGCAGATTAACCTTAGATAGGTTAAATGGTTTGTTTTTATTGCCTACACCTGCGAATAGCATACTATAATAGGCATCAACTAGTTCGTATCTGGGAATATCAACTTCCTTTAAGCTATCAACCAGTTCAGTTGCGGTGATATCTGTTTCTTCTCTAAAATTGTAATTTACTGCTCTAATGATAAAAATGTTTTTTAAGACATTCTGGTTTGGAATTGTCAAAAAATCCTTGTCCAATAATTTGTTGTCAGTGGTGATTGTTTCAGTTATAAAATCAGCCTCTTTTTCTAACGATTTTGAAAATCCTTTTTTGAGATTTTTCAAATACTTTTTCTCCGGTTCATTTTTAAACATATTGTCTTTGTAGGCTTTTCCAAGCTTAATCAATTCTTCATTTTCAGTGGATTGACTGCGCCCCATTAATCCGACAAACAGCAGAATTCCAAAAAATAGTATCTTTTTCATTGTAGGCTTATTTTAGCTATAAATATAAAAATATTTGGTGTTGGTAGGGGGTAATTACTCAAAATCATAGACATAAGTTGGTATTTGAGCTTTTAGCAGTGTTGTTTGAATTAATGGTTCTATTTGTTCCCATTTGCCACCAGCTAATCCACAACCGATTCTAGGCATATGAACAGAGGCGTTTAAGGTTTTGGCTTCTGTTGCTAATTTTTCAAGGCAACTTTTGACTGCTTCGTATCTTATTGGGGCTATTTTACTGCGCGTTTTTATTCCTTGTTGGCCGATCATATTGGCAATATAAAGATCTGGTTCTACTTGTATTATTTGAATATTTCCCAAGGAAAAATCGTTTTGTGTTCTGTCTTTGTACCATTGGCGGTACTTCTTTTCTGGTTCTTTCCACTTTTGGGAAATGGCTAAAACAAATCCTTTTCCCCATCCGCCGATGTCATTGCAGATGTGGGCGATTATTTTGATTCCTGTTGAATTTGGGAGGGTGGCGTCTCCTTTTAGATAGTTTATTTGCATGGTGATTCTTGTTTTTATGATGTTGTTTTTGGTTGGGAAATTCTTTACCCATGTTATAGCCCATATTTATTCATCCAGCCTCTCTTTTCGATTTTTCTTACGTTCTTTTCATTTTTTAATAACTCCAGATAGCCATATAGTTGTAGGAGGACATCGTCACTTGGATTGCCTTTAAATGGTTTGATGTAAATAGCATTCCCGTAGTTATCTTTCAGCTTTTTGGGGGTATCGTCTACGATTAGCATTTGTTCTAGGGTATTCCCATACTTCTTTAATTTTTTCAATCGTTTTTCCTTTATGTACTTGTCAAGGTCATAATCTCTTCTAAGGGTACATTTACTTTGTCCCCAAACAAATTCAAGGTCTACACTTTCCGGTTTTATCTGGTCTACAATTTCCTCTACATATTCGTCATCTGCTGAAGACCAGACTGCCAGGCGATAACTTTCACTCACTTTGTTAAGGAACCATGCTAAATTCGGACGCTTATAAACACTATAGTCAAAAACACAAAAATCAGGTTCCAATACCATAGGAGTTTCTCTAGCATGAATTAACGTCTCATCTAAATCTAGAATAAGCAATATTTTTTTCGTCTCTTCCATTGCTTTTTAGGAACAAAAATGAAGGTATAATGATTCCCTAAAACGACTTTTTCTGTTAAACCTTTATCCTAAATAAATAAACACTCTGACTCCAAAATATTAGTCTCCATTATGTTGTAATCTGGAGCAATTGCTGATAGTGTCATGCTGTATTTTCGAATCCATTTCTTTTGTCTCGAATAAAAAATATAAAACCTTCCATGTAGAATGTTCTCAAATTCCGATTCCAATTCCAATATTAAACCTAACATCCCCCTTCTCCAAAGCCTCAAACAATTTAAACCATCCTAAACAATCAATTCCAAAATATTCATAAAAAACAAGTATAAATCCCTATCTTCAAAACCCTAAACTAACTACCATGAAAACAACTCTTTCCTTCCTATTCCTACTAGCAACTACCTTTACATTCGCCAATACCTTCTACGTCGACCCAATCAACGGCAGTATGGCAAATGACGGCAGCCTCAACGCACCTTGGAGCACCTTACAAGAAGTAGTCAACAGCAACAAAATTCAAACCTTCGGACCGATCAATTATCCATTTGTAGTGGGCGATCCGATGCAGATAAAAAACCTGGGAGCACCTGTGCAAGCAGGAGATACGATTTTATGTTTTGGCGGTTTTCAAGGAGCGCTGTCTATAGATCGGCATTACAATCCCGACTATATTCATATTGCTGGGATACCAGGACACAGTGCCGAATTTAGCTCTGTCGAATTGCGTGGGTGTTCGTATTGGTCGTTTGATAATATTGTAGTCAGCACGGAGTTTGATGGCAGTTATGGTACAGGCAAACTGTTTGATTTGAACTCGCATGTATATCAAGGGGGTGTGCACCATGTGATTATTGAAAATTCTTCTTTTTATTCGAAGTGGGATGCTTATGCCTGGGGGGCGGCAGACTGGACGACAAAAGCTTCCAGTGCCATCAAAAATGCTGGTCAGGTGGATAATATTATTGTTCGCAATAACTACATAAAAAATGTAGACTTCGGTATTCATTTGTATGGGCAATACTGCTGGGTAGAAGGAAATATCATCGAAAATTTTTCGGGAGATGGGATGAGAGGACTAGGCAAGGATATGTATTTTTACTACAACACGGCAATGAATGGCTATCAGGTAGACTTAAATCATGATGACCTGTTTCAATCCTTCGTAGTCAGTGGAGATAGCCTGGTAGAAAGAATTCACCTGGTGGGCAATCTGCTGATTGGCTCCAATGATCCCAATCAACCCACCGCTTTATTAAGTGATCCACAAGGAATTGGCCTTTTTGATGGGTTTTTTGAAGATTGTGTTTTTACTAACAATGTAGTCGTGGTCAATCATTACCATGGTATTTCATTATACGGCGCTAGAAATTGCACGATTACGAATAACACCGTCGTAAAAAATGACTTTACAGATATCAAAGATCCATCCATCCGAGTTTTTCCACATAAAGACGGCCGACCAAGTACCAATAATACAGTTGCCAATAACGTGTATCACAAAGCGATATATAATTTGAATGGTACAATCGCAAACAATATACAAGTGGAAGATCCTGACTACCCACTTCATTTTGTTGATCCAATAAATAATGATTTTCGGTTAACACCAACTTCTTCATTGATTGATGCCGGGATAGCTAGCCATTCACCAGCATTCGACAGGGATAGTATCGAAAGACCTCAAGGATTGGGCATTGATGTTGGCGCTTACGAATATATCGCTCCAATCGGTTGTGCGGCCTTCACTCCTGTCGTCGATGCACAGCAGGAAGTCTCCTGGACTAATTATCCTAAACAATACCTTCGAAACAATATTCTAGGCACAGTGACTAACCGAACGGATTTAAGCAGTCATTTTAATGTCCACTGGGATGCTAGCAATCTGTATGTTTTGGTAGATGTTACCGATGATTTTGTCGTCAATGATCAATCGACTAGTGTCGTCCAGGATGATGGCGTATCCTTGTATATCGATGGCGGAAATGAAAAAGCAACTAGCTACGATACCAATGATCATAATTTTACCTTTCGTTGGAATGATCCCAACATTCGACATGGAAATACCTTCAATACACCGGGCGTCAGCCGTGTAGAACGATTGACTGCTAGTGGGTACATGATGGAAATAAGCATTCCCTGGAGCGTTATAGGCGTTACGCCAATAGCAGGCAATATGATTGGAATCGATGTGCATATTAATGATGATGATGATGGGGGAGACCGTGATAAAAAAATAACTTGGAAAGATATGGCGGATTTATCCTGGACAAATCCTTCTTATTTTGGTGAATATGTCCTGCCTGCTCCTTGTAGCGGCCGACTTGTTGATGTGGATGTACAGATGTTGCTAGAGGGCCCGCTAGATGTGTCGAGCAATTATATGTTTACCCGTTTGCTGTCTAAGGATTTGTTGCCTTCCAATCAGCCTTACTGGGACGCTCCCTGGAATTATAACGGCCTAGAAGGCGAGGGCTGGGCGAGCAACGATTATCCAACAGATGCAGTAGACTGGGTCCATATTTCCTTGCGGGAATCGCTCGCTGCGGAGACTGAAGTGGCAAGTGGGGTAGCGGTCTTGCTCAATGACGGTTATTTGGCTCCCTTTGAATTGGCGTTGGAAGACGGGGTGACGGAGGTTTATGTGGTTGTTGAGCATCGTAATCACCTTCCTGCCATCTCCAAAAACTTGGTACCGATTATCAATAACCAATTGGTGTACGATTTTCGAGCAGCGGATAGCTATTCGGGGATTGGAGCTGGACAAAAAATGGTGGGGAGCAACTGGTGTTTGTATGCTGGGAATGGCGATCATAATGGCGCTGGGAATGACATCAACGGGGTCGACCGGATTTTATGGCAAACTGCCAATGGCAATTTTAATCAGTACCTAAGGAGCGATTTCGATTTGGATGGTGATGTGAATGCTGCCGATAAGTTGAAATGGGATGCAAATAATGGTGTTTTTTCGGAATTGTAAAAGTTGAAATAAAACAAAAGAACTCCATTTTTAACCATGGAATCCTTTTGTTTGTAGATCTTCAATTTTCAGCGAGGTATTCCCACCAAAAAGCTAACCCTCATTGAGGCGGAACAGGAGCTATTTCAGCATTACCTTTTGTACATACCGGCGGCCTCCAGCGGTCAATTCCAGAATGATCATTCCCTTAGGTAAATCATTAACTTGTATTGGGGTATCTCCAGGGGATGTCCTTTCGTCTTCGCGAATTAATCGCCCATGGAGGTCATAGAAACGCAAAACTCCAGGTTCCGAATAAGTTCCCTCCAAGTACAATACATCGCCTGCCGGATTGGGGAAAACAGAAAGTTCTTCCGTACCCGGCAGAGCCCAAATACCTGTATAAAAGTCGACCGAGTCCACTACCACAAATTGATGCATCATGCTCATGTCTTCATGGGTAAGAATGTGGCAATGGTACATCAAACCTTCTGTATTTAGCAGAGGGCTGGGGAAGCTGTCGAATCGGGCCTCAAAGGTCATCGTGGCGTTTTTTCGCAGGAGCTGTACATCCTTGTATCCGATTAGTTCATCTGGTAAGTTGGGATGGGTATAGGTTTGGACGGTCGAATCCGTTCCTAGCAATCCCGTGTATTCAACAACCTGAAACTGTACTTTATGAATATGAAATGGATGGGCCTGGTTGGTCATGTTGATTATTTTCCAACGTTCTTTTGTGTTGACCAAAACGGTATCATTGATCACTGCCATATTCATTCCAGTGCCATCAATTGTCCATGGATTGCCACTTCCTCCCATTAGGCGTTTCGTTCGATCTTTGGCAACAGGTCCTGGAGCAAGGGTGTAGGGCACAAGCGTGGAGGGAAGAGTGAAAATCGGATCCGAAGGAAAAAGAGCGTCGTCTACTACAAAAGCCATAAATGCATGGCCAGGTGTAGGCGTCCGGTTCATATCGGTATAAATAGCGTCATAGGGGACGGGAAGGTTGCTCATATAGATGGTATCCCCATCGGCCCATTGGGAGAAGTCGACCACAAATTCCCGTCGATCACCGACAGACATCAGGGTGTTTTTTATGGGACGCGGCACGTCAATGTAGCCTCCTCCGGTGGCAATCATATTCATGTCTGCAAAGTTGGTTGGGTTTTCCAGCTGTGTCGATAATCCGATATGAAACATCTTTCTCGGCGATCCATTTAGAATTCTCAAGCGCACCATTTCTGGGGGAACGTGAAGGACTCCACCTACCACTCCGTTGATAAGTGTGTAGGGGCCATTCCCTGGTTTTTCTTTCGCGATCATTGCTGTTGCAGTAGGTGGAGTTGTTGTGGAATCAAGTACAAAACCTTTTTCTTGAATAATGATTGGAAAATCGTTTTCTCCATACGAGTGTGGTAATAGAGCTTGCAGTGGATCGTTGAAATCTCTCACGATGATCATTCCTGCCAGGCCCTTGATCACCTGAATTGTTGTTTGATCCATCAAGTGGGTGTGGTACCAAGCTGTTTGGACAGGATCGATGACCTTAAAAGTAGGAGACCAAGTACTGCCATTAGCAATCACCTGATGGGGCCCGCCATCCATTATCGCTGGGACGTTGAGTCCGTGCCAATGGACGGTGGTATTGATACCAGGAGGAAGATTGTTGGTGATATTTATAAAGTTTTGAAAACCCTTTGTAAAAATAACGGTGGGCCCTAGGTAGGTCATGGCTAGAGTTTGGGAAAAATTGTAGCAATAAGTAGGGAGCGGAACGTTTAGATTTATGTCCGTCTGAAAGCCATTTGGGTCGAAGTTGTGGGTGGAAGCAGTGATTCCTATTGGAAAATTATTGCCTCCTATCGTGGTTGGAATCGGTATCGGGTTTGGGAATATTTGTGCTCCTGCAGGTAGGACGTTGGACATCGTCAGCACTAATAAAAATAGTAGTTGGGTGGTGGTATTGTTTATCATGACTAAGCTTTTTTAGGTTAAACAATTGGAACATTACAATAATAAAATAGGTGTAATTCTTAGCAAGAATAGGCCTGAAAGCATAATTATCTACAAGTAGATGATGCTTGATTTAAAGTAGGGGGGAGTAGAAAATACCAGAAATGGTTTTTCTACCTGTAGAATAAAGATTACATTTTAATAGTATAAATCCTAATGTTTGGGAAAATATTATTTAAATGTGGTATTTGTCTATCGTTGTTTTTTAGGAAGGTTATGTATGGTGAATAATTCATAACTGCCTTTGTCCGTTAATTTACATAAGGGGATTGTTACTATGCAGTAGGTAGGTACTGACGGTCAATAACGCTGGTCTTTTTGGCCAGGGATCATAAGCAAACGAATCTTGGACCTACCTGCTGCGCTAGTAAGGCGGGATTTAGCCTGATCAGAACTACGGTTCATACTTTAGGCTCTGCCACCGGACAGCGTGTTTACTTTTTCAAGATTTTATCTGCAATTTCCCTGGCGTCTATGCAGTATTTGTCCTCGCCCTCTAATTTCCATTCGCCGGTTTTTTTTACGTAAAACCAGACAGTGTCCTCTACCACTTTGGAATATCCGCCAAAAGAGGTTAGCATATTTTGCACCTCCTTGATGTATTCACTATTGCTAAATTCATCCTTTATCACGAGGCTCCAAAGCCGATTAATTCGTTTCGCTTTTTCTTTGTGAGCGGGGCTTTTCTTTTTGTGGGCCATTAAATAGAGAGAAAGCGCTTTTGCTTCAGGAGTAGGTTTTGGAGGGGTGTTTTTCATAGTGGATTGCAAGGTACGGAATAAGTGTGGCAATGTTGTTTATTGTAGGTTTTGCCTTTTTTAAACAAGACGAAACAAGCTCCAGTCTTATCACCTATAGGTATTCGCTACTAACAAGTTGTAAAGAAACTAGAGAAGAGTTCTAAATTATTCTTTTTCAGAAATGCCTAATACGACTGTTTCAGTGTCAGGAATTTCAATGACGCGAATTACATAATCTTCAGCTTCGATTTTCTGTTGTTCCTGGATTCGATGGTGAATATCTTTTTCTTCATTTTCCTTGAAGTATACCCACAGACCTGCGGTAAAATAGGGATCTCCCTCTTCATTTTTTTCCTCCCAGATATTTCCGATGGCCAAACTAAGATTGCCATGATCAATTTGTTCAGGATTGTCAAAAACTAATTTTATCTCCTTTGCACTAATTTCATTAGAGTGCTCCATATTTTGTATATTTTTATTTGATTCCTGATTTGGGGATACGCAGGAAGTGAAAATGCCAAAACAACTTATTAAAAACAAACAATTGATTATTTTCATACTATACGATGATTACTAGAGTTTGTTTGTTCTTATAGAATTGAAGCTATCCTTGACATCTTCAAAAGGAATTCTAACTTTGCGTCCTTTTCCCCAAGGGTTTCCAAGGGTAACGATCTTTTTCTTTTCGTCTACCCTAATCAAATAATAAGCATGCCATTCAACTAGTTTACCCGTTTCATATAGCTTTTTGCCTTTCCCTTGCCCTTTGCCAAGCGCATTAAAAACGACACCTTGTTTAGTGGTTAGAAATTCTTGTAACGAGGCTAGTGTAACTTCGTCTGCATTTACGCCTGTAGAACTTTTACCAGAAAGCGCTTCCAATACTAAAGCCGCATCTCCTCCATTGTTTAATTTTTCGATACCCGTGTTAACATCTCCATCTGCAATCATCATGGCATAAGCTCTTTCTATCAGTATTGGCCATATTTCTTTTTTACCATCTCTTTTATCGCCTATACCCATGTGGGCATTTACCTCACGAGTTCCACCTTTTTTAGCTTTTTTGGCAATTGCAAACGCAGGTGAAACGCTATATTCTTTTTGTTCATATTCTGATTCTGAGCCTAAGAAAGAGGATTTTTTGAAGAGTTTTACCTTGTAATCACCGCCTTCAGTTGTTGGAGGTGTTATCGCATTTTCTATCAATTTAGGATTTTGCAGAGCAACAGTTGCTAGGGAAGAAGCCAAAAAGCAATCTGCTATTTGACCTTGCACCACATCATTGTAGTGTATCTTTTCTTCCGTATTATTTGGAGCAATAAAGGCTGCACTATTTTCTATTTTTTCGTTTCTTACTACCTCAAAGGCTTTAGTGGGGGTATTGTCACCAGCACTATCGCTGCCTGTACTGCTTTTTTGATGCTGAGTATCTCCAAATAAAGCAGGTGGCATTAGCCCTACACCTGAACTGGCGGTATTTTCCGTCGAATTCTTTCTTTTATGTTCCTTCTCAGATTTAATCATAAATGGTTGTTTTCCTAAATATACAAAAAAGTAGAATCACCTGATACTTCTTTCTCAAGACTTTTTTATTTAAATAGTAGTTTAAAAAACAATATATATTACAATTGAAAATGAAGCATTTTTTTATTAAAATAATTTGGCTGAATCACGGCAACTTCTATTCCAACAGCGGTTGATAAAGCCTGCCTTCCGCAACACAGCAGCGACTATAAAAGACTTCATTGTAAGTTGTATTTGTTTAAAAGTACTTTCCAAGTTTTCCAATAATTTTTATCTCTTTTCAAATCTTTGTGTTTTGCTAATGATGTTAATTTTAGCGTAGTAGAATCTGAATTTGGACCACTTATTTCGCCAACCATGAATAAGGTATATCCTCCCTTTTTGAATCTTATGCTTCTATCTTCCTCAAGAAAGATGTCAAATTCTTCGAATTTCAAGGATTCCTTATCTTTTAATATTTGCAGAATAGCATTAAAATCACTTTCCTCTATTTTAAAATCCTCCATTTTCATTTGGGTATTGTTTTGCTTGCAAGACCATAAACAAGCTAATAAAATTACGATTATAATGCTTGTTCTTTTCATTATTTAGATTTGTTTGTATTGGGGGCTTTCCTATAGGTATGTAAATATACCTCAAATCCTTCATTTTAAGATCTCCCCCTACAAAACTAAAGATATAAATACGCAGTCCGCCCGGAAATTCATTGATTTCAAACGAACAAAGGTGGGTTTTTTGCCAAATATTGAGGAAGCGGAAAACAGAAATTGTTGGTCTAGGTTATTTCTATTGTATACTACAACGTATATTTGCCAAATCGCCTTTCAAGGGCAACCGTCCGATAATCAAATATGTCTTTAAGCTGCCTTTTTATAAATAAGAAATTGGCAAATGCGCCCAGAAAGCCAAGCGGCGGCTGATAAGTGACAATGTCGGTCATCAAAACGCCACCTTCTATCGGCTCAATTTTGTGTTGGTGATGCCACAAGGAGTAGGGGCCAATTCGTTGTTCATCAACAAAATATTCGAGGTCTTTTACGTGGGTAATTTCTGTCACCCAATTAAGCTTGATGCCAAGCAAGGGGCTGACTTTGTAGGTGATGATCATGCCTTGGTACATTTTGTCTGTACCAGTATTGCTAGTTACCAAAAAGCCCATGTGGTCAGGGGTTATTTCTTTCAAATTTGCTGGTGCAGCGATGAAATCCCAGATTTCGCTGGAGGAAACAGGTAGTTTTTGTGTTCTAACTAGTTGATAAAATGCCATGTAATAGATAACCGAATAGCTGGACGTTTGTTCATTGTTTCGCCTAGATTTTTTGCGATTTGCCCCTTAGTATCTTTGGATTCCATAACAACAAAGCAAACAATACAGCAAGGGAAACCGATCCACCAATGTCGTAGGTTTGATTGACGAGATGCACGGTCGAAAAGAAAAGCATAAAGACCACAAAGAAACCAGCCACAAATCTCCTGTATTTCGGTAGCCAGATGAGCAAGCCGCCAGCAATTTGTATAACGCCTAACAATTTCCACAGGGTGGAGGGGATCGTATTCATCAAGGAGCAAGGTGGTTCTAAAAAGAAAAGAAATTTATCGGCACCCACCGAGATTAATAGAAGGCTGCAAATTGCTGTTAATATTGTTATTCCGTTCATCGTTTTCTTTTTTGCAAATTTAAGAGAATTGTTGGAATCTGCTTATATTTTATCATGAATTACAAATTAAGTCAATGTCTTACTGCGTTTTGATAATTTATCAAAATAGTTTTCAAATGGACAAACTTAAAAAACAAGAAATTTTTTTAATTCAGATGAAACTGAAATACAGAAAGAAATAGCCGATAAAGAGAAGGAGTTCACCAATTACAAGAGATAGTTTGTGGACATACGCGACTAAAAAGAGCGACCAGTGAATTGCAAAATTTGGATGTCTATTTCAATCAGAGGTCATGTTATTTCAACAGCTAACCCTTCATATTTTGCTGTTAACAAGGCTGTTTTTGCTTGTAATCCTTCATAGGTAAATGATAATTCTCCAAATAGATTTTTGTCAGGGAGCATAGTGATAGTGGAGTAGGGGGCACAATTTTCTTCTGTCAATTCTATTTTCTTTTCTGTTAATGCGCCCTCTTTGAATACAAAATTTCCGCGTTGTCCATCTTTTACGGTTTCCAATTCGCAGTATTCGCAAGCAAAATTTATGGTAGCCATGCCCAATTCACAAAACTCATCGCCGACTGCTTTGTGTTTCTTTTCGTTGCTACAGGCGAATAATACGCTCATTATTAACTCAGCTTTAGATTTTTCGCCTGTTAATTCCAAGGACATTCCTGCATTGTATCTTAGCTCTAGCGAATTGTTCTTTAAGGTAAATTCTAGTTTGGTACAGTTGCCATCGATGAACTCATCTATAGCGTGGCAAGCCATTTCCAAGCCTAAATAATCCAAGGACTGTTCTTCGTAACATTTTTGGAAATACATTTCTGGTCGACGTCTAACTGCTTCAATGCCTGACAATGCGATGATCTTATTTTCGTTATTTAGTTCCTCCATATTGTGTTTTTGAAAACTCGCTTAGGGAATGATTATCTTTTCTAAGCCTCTAAAATAAGCATTTTTATTGTTTTTGGAGTTGAAAAACCTTTTCTATTGCTTGATCTCCTCCTTCGGAAAGTGCTTTCAACAGCGAATTGTAAAAATCGATGGTTTCCTTCGGGTAATTGATGCGGATGTCTGGAGGTACGCCAATCCCTTCATAGCTATTTCCTTTGGTATCTTCGTAGATCTCATTGGAGAGGGTGTATTCCCAACCATTAGGGAGTCTTTTGTCCAGACTGTCTGAAAAAATGCCTTCTGTGTTGGAACCAATACGCGTTATGTTTTTAGGTAGTAAGGTGGCGAGGGAGGCCAATTCTGCAGCACTAGCCGTTTCGTGACTGGTGAGGACGTAAACTTCTCCGAGGAAACTAGGTTTTTTGGGTTCAAGGTAAAGGGTTTGATGATTGGTGAATCCATTGTTTAGCTTGGCCTTTTTCCTTGAAATGAGTATTTGTTTATTGATGAAATGGCCGATTATTTCCAGGGCGACCTCATCTTTCCCGCCGAAGTTGAAGCGTAAATCAAGCACCACTGCTTTTGCGTCCTTTATATCATTGATAATTGTTTCCATCAATTGGATAGCGCCATCGATTTCGTCTTGTCTTTGGAACACTCGTTTACTTCCGATTTCATGGTATTTTGCTCCCCACTCATTTAGGGTTAAGTTTTTGGGAATATCGTAGTAGGCAAGAAATAACATGGCGTTGATCTGGACATAGGCAATCTGATCTTTCATCATTCCCCATTTTGCGAATCCTACATTATGGCTGTTTATTTTTTCGCAGTAGAAGTTGGCAATTTGGGATTGCGTTTTCCTACCCAATTCTATTTTGTTTACTGGCTTTTCTTTGGTGGGGTTTTGCTCTTTTTTGATTTTCTCGCTACGCTTGAATTCTGCGGCTATTTGGTCTGGCATTTCTAGATTTACATGTCCGTCATTTAGGGAAGAAAGCATGTCATCGAAAATTTGGTACAATTCCAAGTCGCTTGTTTTTGCGGTGATTTTGGGTTTATAGGTTTGATAAACGGCTTTCCAATCAATGTTTCGTTCTTCAAAATAGCAATAGTGTTCATTGAAGGTATTCCAGAGTACTTCAAAATTGTGAATGGGATCGGTTGCTTTGTTTTTTTGCGTGCACAAGGCGGGAAGCGTTTGAATTCGGACAAATTTGTAGGTTTTTAGATTTTTTCTAATGGTCAGCGAGTCCTTGGAATAGGAATCAATTTTGCCAATTTCTGCCAAGGCGGATTCGTCGTACAGGTTGCAACCTGCTTTACAAATGTCATATTCACGAATGGAGTCATTCCGTATCTGCATTATCTTACCATAGCCTAATTGTTGCCAATAGCCGTTTGGTGATGGTTTGGTATTTTGTTGGTTTTCGGTGCAGGATGCTACTAGGAGGAGGAGAAATAGTAGGTTGGTTATTTTCATTGGTTTTTTGGGGTTGGTACCTGATGTTTTGAAGGAATATATTCGTATTACGGATTGTATTTGCCATCCTACTCCTTCAACAAAGCCTCCAGTTTCTCCTTAGAATAATCCATCCCTCCAAGTTCCACTGCTTTTTTCAAATTGACAATGGCCTTCTTTTTTTGGTCGGTTTCAATATAATAATCAGCCATGGAGTCGTAGACATTAAAACTGGTGGGATAATTGGTGATGTTTAACTGGAAAAACTGTTCTGATTTTTTGAGTTGTTTTGCTTCTAATAACTGGTATCCCAGGTTATTGACGAGTTCTTCGGCTGGGGATATTTCGCGGCCAAATTCCTGGGAGAGTTTTTTGGAGTGA
>CALLWB010000004.1 GCA_938016265.1 uncultured Saprospiraceae bacterium | reverse complement strand
TGCATCTATCGTACTAAGTCCAGAAACAGTTACTTCTTGTAAAGTACCAGGTGTACCACCACTGATAGGCAAGTACCACATTTTATTTCCTTGTGAAACATAAAAACCACCAACATTATCATAAATAGTACCGCCGATTCCGCTGATAGCAGGATCCCAATCTGTACTGGTAAACCAACTGTCATTTACAGTACCTGTAGCTGGGTCAATTTCAAAAATTCTTGGTTGACCGAAATCTGTTACATAGTATTTTCCATCAACAATAGATACCGTATGTCCGACTGAACCTGCAGGTAAATTCCATTCGCCTGTTTTTGTAGCACTTGCAATATCGTACTCTACCAATTTCGCTGCTCCAGGTGCTCCACCTGTAAAATCAGCATTATCAAGTATACTCAACAATACAGTGCCATCGCTTTTTAACCCCCAAGCTTGGGTGTAACCTGCTTCTGCAGCAGCAAATGTTACACCAGTAGGGTTTGCTAAATTCAAATCAAACATCTTCAATGTTCCATCGCCCAAACCACTCACGTAAGCTATATTGTTAGCTATCGTAATGTCTTCTGGGAAAAAGTCCATATCATTTGTCGTAAGATTCGATGGTATTTGACCTACCATGGTTACAGTCGCAAATAGTAGGATTAATACTTCTAGAAAAAAAAAATTCATTTTTATTAAATTAAATTTTGTTTGGATAAAAATTATCAAATAAATCGTTTATCAATTTAGAATTTACCATTGTTGTTTTTCCACTCTGATTTTGGTGGAATAGGTGTGATCACATCCCAGTGTTCTACGATTTGTCCATTTTCAAGTCTGAATAAATCATAATAGGCGGTTGGTTCCTTGCCAAGCTTTCCTTCGCTCATTGTAAGCACAAAATTTCCTTCGCCCAATACCTTATGAATTTTGGAATATTCCATCATCATTCCTTTTTCTGCCATCATTTTCATAGCACTGCCTAGACCATCTAAGCCATCAGGGACATTGGGGTTGTGCTGAATGTACTTAGTTGGATTGATGTAGGTGGCAATTTTATCCATTTGACCGTTCATGAATACATTCTGCAAAAGATCCTTAACGACTTGCTTGTTTGATGCTGTTTTTTCTTTGTCTGTTATATCAGTTGCTCCATCAAATTGGGTTCTGCCGCTTGGATTTGGTTTTTGGACTGGAAGTAAATTATCCCAATGCTCAACGATTAAACCATCTTCAAATCGAAAGACATCAAACCCTGCTTGTGGTCCAAAGAAATCATATTCAGTATGCGTAAAAACATATTCTCCATCTTGGAAAGCACGTAAAACGTTTGCTTTGAACCCTTGTGGCGGTGCATGTTTCATGACTGCTCCAAAACCTTCCAAACCATCCGCAACTGATAAATTGTGTTGGATGTATTTATTAGGATTTATGTAGGCAATAGGAGATTGATCTCCAGTATTAAAACTGTCAAGTAGCGCTGCTACTTTTTCTTTGTTTGTTAATTCCATATTTAAAATTTTATAACGTCCCATACTCATAGATTTCTGGTCCATTGCTTGCATGAATTCTTTGGATATTGGTGCCTCCATAAAAGGCTGTAAAGAAGCGTCCGAAAGTGTTTTGTTTGCCCAATAAACGGCAACAACTTGTCTACCATCTTCGTTAACACCAGTCAATCTTTGTAAAAAACCTTTTCTTTTACCTGTAAAATCAGTTTCTACTCTTTGATTTGTTACATCAAACTTTGTCATGTCCGTACCTGATTGTACATTAAAAGCCATGACCTCGATAAATTTACTTTCATCAGCAGTAAATGGTTTGTCAATAGCATATCTGGACATTTTCATTGTAGGGCCATCAATCATTTTAGCGTAATCGCCTACGGAAGCATCGGCCATAAATTTGTTCATAGAGGCATCTGCATCTGCACTGCTTTTCCAATAAACTACGACTACATAACGTCCTTTATCATCAACACCGCTTTGGCGTTTGATAAATCCTGGTTGTTTGCTAGTGAAGTCACTTTCTACCTCTGCATCTAGTTTGGCAAAAGTCATCGGATTCGCGGTGGAGTTGATGTTAAAAGTGGTGACCTCCATTATTGTCTTACTGTTCATATTTGATTTGGCGTTTTTATTCATTCCACAACTGGCAATGCACAATGAAATTACCAGCAGGAAAAATGAATTTTTATTGATTTGCATAGGTTTGGTTTAGTCTAAAGTAATTGTAAAATTTTGACCTGGTTTAAAGTCATAGCCTTCCCCAATTTCAACTACTAAAATTTTATCAGAATCAATTCTAAGGTTTACAGAAGAATTGCTTGATGTAAATCCGTTTACGCTTTGTGAATTATTGAAAGTCAGGTAATACCGATCTGTTGTACCTGCTTCTAATTCTCTGAATAAAGTACCGTAATTGGGGTCATTCGCTTCAGCTACAACCGTAAAAGAGATACTGCTTTCACTAATATCAATATCATACAAGTTTAACAGGTAGGCAGGGAATTCAACCGTAGGGCTAACAATTGATGTTGCTGCTAAGGAGCCTGCATCCACCATGAATAGATCTTCGATTGCTAATTCAGTTCCTCCAGTAAATGCAGTCGACTGAAACGTATTAGTTACTGTTACACTTGAACCTAAAGTGATTGGTTTTACCTCATCTTTTTTACAAGAAGTAAGCGTTGCTATTGAGAAAAGTATCCCTAAAAGCAAAAAGTTTAATTTTGAAAATTGCATTGAAATATATTTTGTTAAATAATATCTCAAAGATATAGGGATGGAACATATCAACAATGGTGAGAATGTATCAAAGGACTGTCAAAATCGGAAAATTGACTAAACGTGTGGTTGCCGTTCGAATTTCAAGTGAAGATCTGTTAGTTTGTTTGATGAAACGAGGAGGGAATTGGAGTTTAGCAATGCTAAGTTCCTTATTTGATGACTCGTCATCAAATAAGGAACTGATTTTGGCTGAAATCTTGGGCATCTAAGATACTCTAATGTGCTTGGCGAAATACTTCTGGCGAGTTGCCTGTAAACTTCTTAAAATATTTAAAAAAATTGGTTGGGTCACTAAACCCTGTCATGTATGCGATTTCTTTTATGGAGTGATCGGTGCTGATTAGGAGTCTTTTAATCTGCATGATCGTTCGTTCATCAATAAAAGATTTGGCGGAGGAGTCTTTGACTACATTATTTACAATATTATTGAGCGTTTTGGTAGAAACACTCAACTTCTGAGCATAATACTGAACTTTTTTACTCTTAAAACAGTCTTCTTCTACCAGTTTTTGAAACTCTAAGAACTGAGACATATATTTTTTCTTTTCCACAAAATGTCCATTTTCAGCTTTCAAGCGGAATAGTTTTGTCATCACAATATGTAAAACACTTCTTGTTATACCAATAGAAAAAGTGTCTTTGATTTTATACTCCAATTCCAAGTGTTTTAACAAAATAGTAAAATCAGAAAACGCTTCTGTATCCTTAAACTCTATTTTGGGAAAACTTAAGGAGTCATTGAACAGTTGCATAGATTTCAAAGCTTCCATTCTGTTCAAATGACTGATGATAAATTCTTCTGTAAAAATCAATAAATATCCCTTCACATTAGGGCTTCTAAAAAACTTGTGGATTTGGTCTTTTCTGACCAACAAAACGGTTCCTTTGTTATATCCATAGTCTGTAAAATCGATTGTATGGTAGCCCTGTCCTTCATACACAAAGAAAATAATGAAGAATTTTACGAGGTGGTTTTTGCCAATATCATGGTCCAAATCTCTTTGTAAAAGTTCTTCAATTTTGACTATATCAAAGTAAGATTTGGGATTTTCTTGATTGTTGAAGTTTATTTCTAGTAGTTCTTTTTTCATTTTTCTTTGCTTCTAACCTAATGGTCTATAGTTTGGGAATTTCGGGCAACTCGATATTTAAATTTAACATTTGATATTAAGATAGAATCCATCAAATTACATTAAAACTCCATTTTTAGGTTTTATAGATGGAGGCAAATCCTTTTCACCCAACATTTCACGTAAGTCTATTTCTATTGTTCGGCATAGTGCCATCATTGGGATGTCATATATTAGACCCTGGAATGGGTTTGCTGTGTTTTCTCCTACTATGTCCATCATAACATAAACCCATCCAATCAGCGCACAAAGAGGAATAGATATCCATATTGCTGAATCACCCAGTTTTGATAATTCTGGTATCATACTAAATGGGAGTAAGAATATAAAAATACCAACAAAAATACGACTCATATGTGCATATTGTCTTGGGAGAGGAAATTTTTTTATTCGTTCATTTTTGCCTTGCAATTGATAAAACGTCCGAAGAATATTTTCTAATTCCATATGGTGAAACCCATCAATGGTACCTTGTTCTCTTAATTTTGTTAAATCCCGAGACTGTTCATTTATTATTTGTGTTGCTGTATTGGCATTAGCCAGTAATCGATCATGTTCTGTCTCGGGTAAAAATAGCTTTAGATCTGTCCGGTTAATTTCGTCATCTACTAATCCAACTCCAAATCTCTTCCGTTGATAATCTAATGATTTTGGTTCTAGATCATTTAAACTTTGATTTTCCCACTGTGTAGGAACTAATAATTGACTTCTATGTGCATAAATCCAACCAATGTGTCGATAAATAAGTCTTTTTTTGATTTCGTAAATTTCATTTTTACTTTTATTATCATTTGTAAATAAGTTAGTTATAAAACCATCTACCATCATACCCCAAGTCCTACTATCGTTTATTATTCCACCCCAAATTTTACGTGCTTCCCACATTCGGTCGTAGGCTTGATTGTTTTTAAAACCTACATAGAATGCGACTGCAGTTCCTATAACGGAGACTGGAAGCCAGGGGATCTCAATTGTTATTAATTTAAAGTGATATAGCACGGCAATAAAGCTCATAAAAGCTAATAGCCAAATCATATTTTTGCCTCTCACCTTAATTAATTTGACAAAATCAATATCTTTTATTACTAACATATTATTTTTTATTTACTTAGAGAAGGGTTTGTATAAGAATAGTAAGGGGATAAAACGTAGTTACTTTTCAGTTTATTAGGCAGCTGCGTTTAGCCACTATGTACGCCTGTTGCTTTGTGTGTTCCAGCATGGCATCTTTTTCAAATCGTAAGATATAAAATATTTTTACTAGGCTGGCGTTTAGTACACTTCATAAAGTTTTTCTTTTGCTTCTTTTATAAATTTGATTGATTTATCAAGATAAGCCTCGCGACACCAACCAATCCTGGTAAGGTGATCCGTGTGGGTTCTTCAATCATCCGACAAGAGATTGTGTCTGCGGCCCCGGCATCGTAAAACGATACCTTAACAAGATTTCTGGGCCACTCTTGGATCGAATAGACTTACATGTTGAAGTAACCCCAATCTCCTACGATGAGCTTTCTTAAGAACGTCCTTCCGAAAAAAGTGAGGATATCGGAAAACGTGTAATCAAGGCGCGAGACATTCAAATTGAACGCTATAAAGATCTAAATCAAATCTATTGCAATGCGCAGATGCCTAGCCGAATGATTCGAGAGCTTTGTGTCTTGAATCAAGCAGGTTCTATGCTTCTTAAGACAGCGATGAAGAAACTACAGCTCTCAGCACGTGCTTACGATCGGATTTTGAAGGTGGCGCGGACTATTGCCGATTTGGGTGGCTCTGGCGATATTAAGATTGAGCATATCGCAGAGGCAATTCAGTATCGGAGTTTGGATCGGGAGGGTTGGAGTGGATGATTACTAGGGGTTGGGTTGTTGAAATGCAAAATTAAATTAGAGATCACGTTCTGTGGTCTCTGATTTGAAAATCAAATTTAAAATTTTAAAAACTGCTGACTGTCTTTCGATGGTTGGGTTGAAATATATTGTCATGAAAAAAAATATTACGATCTTATTAATTCTCATTTCAAGTACTTTTTTGTTTGGGCAGGTGCAGCAAACTTATGTGAAGTCGTTTGTGGAGGAGGCGCTTACTGTTTCCTTGAATCTTAGTGGGAAAGTGGAAGTTGTGGAATGGGAGGAGGATTTTGTCCGTGTGCATGCTACCGTTTCATTGGAGTGGGGGGAGTTTGGAGGTGTTGAAGTCTTTGGTTTTGAGTTCTGCTTTTAAGAAGGAGGTGATTACTTATCGGGGGCGTTTGTTGGAGGAGTAGGAGGTGTATACTATTTTGTGCCAATCCAAAAAAGAATTAAGACCTTACCTCCCTAATAATCTCCAAAGCCTTCACACAATTCGCTCGAATCCCATCATAATCCCCACTCGCTACCATACTCTTAGTGATCAACTTAGACCCCATACCAACACAAGTCGCGCCAGCATCAAACCAGCCCTTCAAATTCTCCTCAGTAGGAGAGACCCCACCGGTAGGCATGACACTCGTCCAGGGTTGAGGTCCTTTGATAGCTTTGACAAACCCAGGGCCATAGGTGCCTCCTGGGAATAACTTCACGATCTCGCAGCCTAGCTCCTCTGCTCGGCAGATTTCGGTGAGAGAGCCGCAGCCAGGAGACCACATTACTTTCCTTCGATTACAAACGATTGCGATGTCTTCTCGGAGGACAGGCGTCACCACAAAGTTAGCCCCAAGAGCCATATACGTGGAAGCAGAGGCAGCATCCGTTACCGAGCCTACACCGATCACCATGTCAGGGAGTTCTTTGTTACAATACTTCGATAGCGCTCCAAAGACTTCCTGCGCAAAATCTCCTCTACTTGTAAACTCTAGTAATCTGGCACCCCCATCGTAGCAGGCTTTGGTTACTTTTTTAGCGACTTCTATATCATTGTGAAAGAATAACGGGACTAATCCTGTTTCTTTCATGATATTGGCTACATGTATTCTTGTAAAACGGGCCATTTATTTTATAATTATCCTTGACAAAATATAATTATCTACTCACACGTCCACTTGCATCACCACCCATCAATTTCTCTACCTCCTCGACAGTTACGAGATTTGCATCCCCTTTTATGGTATGTTTCAAACAAGAAGCAGCAACCGCAAAGTTAAGCGCCTTTTGATCGTCCCCTTCAAATTTTATTAAACCATAGATCAGTCCACCCATGAAACTATCTCCTCCTCCAACTCGATCTACGATGTGGGTGATATTGTATTCTGGCGCCTCAAACAAGGTCTTACCGTCGTACAGTACACCTGACCAAGTGTTGTGAGAGGCAGATATAGAACCACGTAGCGTAGTAATTACCTTTTTAGCCCTTGGGAACATTTCCATCAATTGCTTGAGCACCGACAAATAGGCTTTGCCATCCACAGAACCTCCGTGAGTAACATCCACCCCTTCTGGGTGTAGGCCAAAGTGCTTTTCTGCATCTTCCTCATTCCCTAAAATGACATCACAACCCGCTACTAATTCTGGCATAACATCCATAGGGGATTTTCCATACTTCCAAAGCTTTTTGCGATAGTTAAGATCGGTAGAAACCGTCACGCCTAGTTTGTTGGCCATTTGAATAGCTTCCAGACAAGCATCTGCTGCTCCCTGGGATATGGCAGGAGTAATACCGGTCCAATGAAACCATTCTACCCCGTCGAAGACTTTTGCCCAATCGACCATACCCTTTTCAATAGTGGACATGCCTGAGTGTGCTCGATCGTAAACGACTTTACTGCCTCTGCTCACCGCACCAGTTTCTAGGAAATAGATGCCTAACCGTTCTCCTCCTCGCACGATATGTTGCGTACCGACGTTTCGTTTTCGCATTTCCATGAGCGCACACTCGCCTAGATCATTGTTAGGCAATCGAGTTACAAACTGCGTATCCAACCCATAATTTGCTAGGGAGACCGCTACATTGCTTTCACCACCACCATAGACTACATCGAAGCTGTTCGTCTGTGAGAATCTTTTAAAACCTGGAGGGCTTAATCTTAGCATGATTTCACCGAAGGTTACTACTTTCTTCATTCTTACTTTATTGTCGTTGTTTAAATACCTAATGCTTGGCCGCCGCCAATTTGAATGGTTTCTGCTGTGATAAATGCGGCATCACCACTTGCTAAAAATGCAACTACAGAGGCAACATCTTCTGGTTGTCCTAATCTACCAAGCATAATATTGTTCGCCCAAGAGGCAAATACTTCTGGCTTTGTAGATTTAATTCCGATATGGAAATTTGTGTCAATTGTACCTGGAGATACTGCATTGACACGGATACCATATTCTGCTAGATCTTTTGCTAGCGCTCTTGTGATGGTATTTACACCAGCTTTTGATGTCCCATACATTCCAGCACCAGGACCGCCTGCATTCCAAGCGGCATTAGAGGTGAAATTAATGATCGTCGGATGAGTTCCTTTCTTTAGATAAGGAATAGCTGCTCTCGAAGCGAAGAAAACGGAATCCAGGTTAAGCGCCAAGACTGATTTGTAAAACTCGGTTGTCATCTCCTCAAATCGCATTCTTCCGCCTAAACCTCCAGCATTATTTACTAGGACATCAATTTTACCAAACTTTTCACCGATTGCTTTTATATGTTTGCTGACCAACTCTTCATTGGTTACATCAAAGCCATGGTACTCTGCTTTAAGTCCTTTGTCGGTTAGTTCTTTTAAGCAAGCTGCTCCCTTCTCATCATTTCTTCCATTTAAAATCACTGTAGCTCCTTGCTCACCAAGATGTTTGGCTACTTCAAATCCAATGCCGCTAGTTGCTCCAGTGACTATTGCTATTTTTCCTTCTAATTTCATATCTATTTTTTAAATAATTTTTTCTTATTAAATCTATGTTCGATCCTAAAGTTTTATCAAACTAGGATCTGAATCTAAACTTTTTAATTGTTCTACTTTTGGTATAAATACCCAGACGGCAATCAATGCTATGACTGTCAGAGCCGCACCTACATAAAAGGCTGGTGTATAATTATTTCCCGCTGTTAGAATAGGCACCAAAATAGTCAAACCAAATGCGCCCAACTTAGCCGCCGTTCCAGCAATCCCCGCTAATGTACCCACAGTATTCTTGTTAAACAAATCACTCGGTAAAGTTTGAACATTACCGATCGCTGTTTGGAATCCAAATAAGATCACCGCCATGATAATAACTGCAATCGTTGGAGATCCGGGATTCATAAGTAAGAAAAAAGAAGGGAACATGATTAAGCAGCCTATCGTAATCACCCACTTACGGGTCTTGTTAACATCCCAGCCTGATTTAAGTCTATTTTGTGCTAAAAGGCCACCGAACCATGCACCAAACATAGCTCCTACATAGGGAACCCATCCGTACAGGCCAATAGTTTTGACATCCATGCCATAGACCCCATTCAGATAAATTGGAATCCATACAATGAATAACCACCATATCGGATCAATCGCAGCAGAGGCAATGATCACTCCCCAACTTTCCTTATGCCGCAGGAGTTGGCCGGTCGTAGGATTATATGCATTTTCATCAGGTACTTCATTTTCATCAGAACTCTTTTGTCCAGTAAGAATATATTGACGTTCTTCTTCAGAAATATTGGGGTGATACTCAGGCGGAGCCTTTACGATCAGAAACCAAGGGATCAACCAGAGTAAACCAATCAAACCGATAGCAATAAAAATCATCTGCCAACTAAAATAAATGGTCAACAAAGCGATGGCGGGGATGGCAATAATACCACCGATAGCTGCTCCAGAATTGAACAGTCCTTGCGCAAAAGCCCTTTCATGAGTTGGAAACCACTCTGCATTACCCTTTGCAGCACCAGGCCAATTGCCCGCTTCTGCCACACCGAGTATTGATCTGAATATTGCAAATGACCATGCGCCACTTGCAAATGCATGAAGTGCGGTGGCAATAGACCAAACGCCTATAGATAAAGCAAATCCAAGCCTTGTTCCAATCCAGTCGAAAATTTTCCCGAAAATGGTTTGTCCCATCGCATAAAAGAAAATAAAACTACCTGTTATCCAAGCGTAGATTTCTTTTCTGCCGTCATCCGTTTCATTTGGATAGAGATCAACCGCAATATTAGGCCATAATACACCTAGTGCCTGTCTGTCTATATAATTTATTACTGTGGCAAGGGCGATCAAGCCGACTACCCACCATCGGAGTCCTCCGATACTTTTTGAATTTGCCATTATAAATCAAACATTTCCTGACCTAAAAAATCTTCTCTCGCAGGACTAAAAACATCGATCAACACACCTGGCTTTTTACAAACACAACCATGCATCTCATTCACAGGGATATAAAAGGAATCTCCTCCTTTTATTATTCTGACATCATCGCCAATTGTCATTTCAAATTCCCCACTTTCGACGTAGGTTACTTGTGAATGGTAATGTTTATGAAGCTGACCTACTGCGCCTGTTTCAAATTGGACTTTGACTAACATTATCTTGCCGTCATACCCCATTATTTGTCTCTTTAATCCCTTTCCTACCACTTCCCAAGGAGTTTCTTCTCCTAGGAGATAAGGTTGAGTAGGTTTTATTTCATCATGTGTCTTCATATTTCTATTTTGATTTTTTTGCCAATTAATACGCTGTTGATCCGTTTGCTACATTTTCTGAGTTGACATTTTTTAAAAATTCTATCAACCGGAAACAATTCTTTCTTCGTGATTTAATTCTTTAGAAAAGAATACTTGTTTTTGTAAAAAGGGTTGAGGCAATTGTGCCTCAACCTTTATAAAAAAACCCAAAACTCAAAATTCAATCTTAACTATCTATTTCTAACTCGTAATATTTAACTTTTGCAAAGCATTTTGATCTAATGTTGCCAAATAATTATCTGCTTTAAATAGTTTTCAAAAACGACCCATTTTTGTATAGGAATGTCGTCAAATACTACTTTACAACAGATCACTAAAAAAGCAACACAAATAGGAATCAAATAAGGCTACTCCGTTTTAAAAAGTAAATTTGGAGAGATCCAGACTATTTTGGATATACCTTAACATTATCCACATAGCCATCTAGGTCCGTTACTCCATAGATCAAAATGGCAATTTCGCCACTAGCATTTGAAGTAAATTCCTCTTCAACTTTTGTAAATACAGTTTTGCCTAGATCCATATCTCCAACATGTTTGGCTATTGGCGCATCGTCAAAACTAAGAATAGCATCAACACCATCGGCAAAGTGACCATCTAGGATGCCCCCAACTATTCTATTGTCGCCTGGCGCTTGAGTTCCACCGTCTTTAATTGCGTATTCATATTCTAATACATAATCAGTATTTGGAGATACCACTAATGCCTGGTAAGCATACCGAGTATTCGAACTTATATAAGCACCTGCAGAAGTACTCATTGTCCATTTTGCACCAGCAGTTTTAGCGCCATTATCAGTACCATCATAATTTAACCAGGATCCGTCACTACTCGAATTAAACGGACTGGTAGTTCCTCCTGTAAAGCTGGAGAATTTCCAATCGTTTTGACCATCAGTGAAATCTCCATTTATTATGGTAGGAGTAATAGGCACAAATACATCTACGACCTCAACATCAATGGTTATTGCATCTGAAGCACCATTTGCATCACTAGCCGTCAAGGTTACTGGATAAACTCCTTCCCCCGGAAATGTATAAGTAGGATCTACTTCAGTAGAGGTGTTTCCTCCTCCAAAATCCCATACAAATCGTGTGGATTCAAAGGAAAGGTTTGTGAAATCAATTATAGTAAAATCATCCGCATCTGGAACATAAGAAAAATCTGCTACCGGTAATTCGGTGTCTACTACAGAGCCAGCTTCTGGCAAGTCAAATTCGAATGTTTTCTGACATCCAAAAAATAAAACTGTTGTTAGTGCACATAAAAATAGAATCGGTGTGCTTAAGAAATTATTTTTCATTTTAATATTATTTTAATTTTCAATATTTTTTAATTGTAACCAGGATTTTGCGTTAATAGACCTGCACTTAGATTTATTTCTCTTGCAGGGATTGGTAATAGTAAAGCTCTTGCGGAATAGCTAGAGTAGCCCATTTCTGAAGCATGTGCACTTAGTACCGCATCAGCTACTCCAAATCTCAATAAGTCATAGAAACGGTGATTTTCGAAAGCCAACTCTACGCGTCTTTCAGCAAGTAGGGCTTCCTTAGTCAATACGGAAGGACGATCGGCTATAGGATCAAACCCAGCTCTTTCTCTTACCTCCATATAGGAATCTATCGCAGGACCACTCGTCGTCTCGTTTCCTCCTGCCATAATCGCTTCGGCATGCATTAGTAAAACATCTGCATAACGTAAAACAATCCAATCATTGCCTGCATCACGAGGACTATTGCCATAAGTTGGTGGGTTCGTGGTAATGTCAGAACCTTCTGGTAAAAACTTGATGACTTCATGTGAACCACTGAAGGTAGTATAGGAAAGAGCGCCTCTATTCCCACCACTTAAGTTAAATTCTGCAATGAGATTGTCATTGACAATGTTGTGCCCGTCCTCTCTTCCTTGACGGAATTTAGCTGTAAATTCAGAGGAAAAGCTTTGACTTTCTTGTGGATTTCCTGCTTCATATTGGATCGCGAAAAGAATTTCGCTATTCAATTCATTATAAAATACATCCGTAAAGTTACTCTGTAACATGAACTCGCCAGTATTCTTAATATCCAGGCATAATTGCTGAGCACCTGAATAATTGCGATTGTCTTGTGTTAGGTATACTTTTGCCAAAAGACCTTGCGCAGCTGCTTTAGATGCTCTGGATTTATAGGAATTGTCTAAATTGTCAATGGCTTCTTTTAAATCGGTGACGATTTGCTCATAAATCGTTGCCTTGGCTACTCTGGTGAATAGCAGATCATTTTCTAAAGGTCCTACGACTTTAGTCACTAAAGGTACATCGCCGTATAACCTAACCAATTTGAAATAAGCAAATGCTCTTAAAAATTTTGCCTCCGCTCTATATTTACTTTGATTGTCTGCATCAGCGACATCAATAAAATTCATGATATTGTTTGCTCTGAAAATAATGTCATACATAGATTGGTAATAATCCTCTGACTGTATATTGTTGGCGTCCACTCTGTATCTGTGAAAATCAGCTTTTGTTCCTTCCAATGTCGCCGTTCGTGAATTGTCACTGCGCATTTCAGATAACATGTATTCAAATTGGATTCCTCTGTTGGAACTGACAAGGCTGGTGTTGGTGTTCTCATTGACCCCTTGGACGGCGTCATAAACCCCAATTAGCCCAGCTAAAACGTCTGCATCCGTTTGGTAGAAGGCATCTATTACAATTGCTGAATCTGGTATTGGATTTAAAAACTCTTTTCCACAAGAGGTAAGAGCCAATACTATTGCTGTAAAAGTTATATATTTTAAATATTTCATTATAGATATTGGTTTTAAATTAAAAATTAACGTTTAGACCGATCGTTACGGTTCTAAATAAAGGAGTACCTGCTCTTTGTGAACCATAAGCTCTAGGGCTATTGTTCGTATCAATATATTCAGGATTGAACCCATTGTAATCCGAAGAAGTCTTATAAAACAGGTTCTGAGCAGTTGCATAAAGTCTAATGTCTCCGAAACCAATGTCTGATAACTTGTCATGTGAAAAATTATACCCAATGTTTACGTTTCTCAAGGAGAAGTATCCTGCACTTTGTACGACATCGTTTGTTAGTACTTTTGGCTGAAGGAAAGAAGGATGAGAGATGATCCCATCTTCAACTACTTGTTGCTCGTCAGAGGTACCACCTTGCCAGTGCGTACCAAAATATTGATCTCCAATATTTTTGACTTCAGCACCTTGACTTCCTTGAAGCATGAAAGAGAAATCAAATTTTCCAATGAAAAAATCATTGGTAATACTCCATATGAGGTCTGGGTAAGGGTCTCCTAGAATGGTCTTATCTGCATCTGTGATGATACCATCACCATTTAAATCTCTAACAATTACATCTTGTGCAACACCGTTTATCGGAATATAAGGAGAGTCCCAGTATTTAGTAGCCAATTCGTCGTCTACAACAAATCCATAAAAAGAGGAGATTGGATTTCCTACAGAATTTATCCATTGTGAATTTCTACCAAATCCATCCTCTAATAAAGCGCCATCAGATTCTCCAAAACTGAGTAATTCGTTTTTGTTGGTGGAAGCAATCAGTGTTGTGTTCCACTTAAATTTTCCACGAGTTAAATTTTTCGTTCTCAATTCTAGCTCGAATCCACTATTTGCTACTTCACCTAGATTCACGATACCTCCACTAAACCCAGTTACGTATGATACAGGATTCTCTAAAAGTAATTTATCACTTACTCTTCTATAGTAATCAAAAGATCCAGTTACTCTGTTACCAAGGAAACCGAAATCAATACCAGGATTGAATTCCTTTGAAGCTTCCCACTGTAACAAGGTATTTGCAATGTTACGAGCAACAATACCTGCGGCAATGTCGTCTTCAGAAACGGCATTTGCTGTATTCAACAATGCCAAATAAGGATAGGCATTAATGATGTCGTCACCAACGTTGAAATTTTCATTTCCAGTAAGTCCGTAACTAACTCTAAGCTTTAATCTACTTATTGCATCGGTGTCTTTCAAGAAGTTTTCATTGTGCACATTCCAACCAACTGAAACGGCTGGGAAATTACCCCATTTTGAGTCTACCCCAAAAACAGAACTAGCGTCTCTTCTAAATGAAGCATTCAATAAGTATTTGTTGTTATAAGCATAATTAATTCTAGCAAAATATCCGATCTTGTTTTTTTCAGCGTTGGTCTCTTCAAAATCAGAAACGGAAGTTGCTCCTTGTAAATTTTTAAGTAAATCATTAGCGTATTCAGTACCCTCAATTACACTATTTTCAGATTTTCTCTTTTGAAAAGTAGCCCCTATAAGTGCGCCAAAATCATGGCTTTTGATTTCTTTATTAAAGGATAAGGTATTGTCAGAAATCAATCTAGTGCGTAGTCTGTTTTGCAACTCGTAAGAAGCTCTACTAGCTTGTGCATGGTGCTTTGTACCATTCCATCTTGTTCTCTTACGGTTTTCTATAGTTCCACCAAGCGATGTTTTCGCGGTTAGTCCGTCTATAATTTCATAGCTTAAGTAAGTGGAGCCTAGCAAATTAGTTTTAAACTCATAGTGCTCTCTTTCAACATACTGTGCATACGGATTCATATCCCCAGAGGTACGTGGTCGGCTAGCACCAAAATTATCCGTCGTATCAATATCTATATTTCTCAAGTGATTTTCTAGGAAATAATCTCCTGCTACCACATCTGGATAAGCAGATCTATCAATATACTGTAGTGTTTCTTCTGTATGATAAATAGGCAACCATGGAGATTGTCTTATAGGATTATGTATGGATGTTGGTAATGCTCTACGTTTTGAGTAGGAGGGTGTCGCACTAAGTCCAAACTTCAGCTTTTCTGTAATTTTAGTATCCATCTTCAATTTTCCAGAAAACAATCGGTAGTTGTCTGTTATTACAACTCCTTCATCTCCTAATGTTCTTAAGGATGCGCTGAATTGTGTTTTTTTACTTCCTCCTCTTGCAGAAAAAGCATGACTCATAATATTCCCACCATCAAAGAATACTTCTTGCCAATCTCTGTCCACACCTGTTAAAGCGACTAACTGCTGTGCGTACTGTGTATGGTTAGTAAGTTCACCAGTTTGAGCGAGTTCATAATCAGCCCATTCCGCAACACTTTTTTTATACTCTTCACTTCCAAATGCTCTTTTCCAGCCTAAAAAAGTTTCATAGCTATATTTAGTTTCTCCAGCTTGACCATTCTTGGTAGTAATCATAATTACACCATTTGATCCTTCACTACCATAAATGGCAGCAGATGCGGCATCCTTTAGGACTTCAAATGATTCGATATCATTCATGTCTAAATTTCCTAGAAAATCAGGATCTACGACTATCCCGTCCACTACAACAGCAGGTCCAGATGCTGCATTTACAGATCCAAATCCCCTAATCGTAATAGTAGGCGCCGCCCCAGCTTCTGCTGAACTAGCTTGAATGTTAACCCCGGAAACTTGACCAATAAGCGCATCATCTACTCTCGCTACAGCGATTTGATCCAGCTTCTCATTAGTCACTTTAGATACTGATCCGGTTAAGTGAGATTTTTTCTGTGTGCCATAGCCTATTACAACTACTCCTTCCAGTATTTCTGCATTGGTTTTGAGGGTAATTGGTAGGTTTGGCTGATTGCCAACTAGTACAATTTGATCCTTAAAGCCAGTATAGCTTACAACAAGAATATCTTCTGGCTTGGCAGTAATGGCAAATTTTCCATCGATATCTGTTATGGTACCAGTTGTGGATCCTTGAATTAATACACTTGCACCAATAAGTGGTGTCCCGTCAGTGTCTAGGATAGTTCCTGTGACAGTAGACTGAGCTACTAGTAAGGAAAATGAGCTTAGCACAAACAAAATCACCGTAAATACTAGTGATTTTGTGTGAGAAAGATTGCTCAAGACTAAATTTTTTAGTCCGAATGGTTTATTTTTAGCTTTCATTGTTGATTATTCCTTTTTAAAGGTGATTAATGAATGAATATTTAGTTTTGGTGCACGTGACCGTCAAAATCTGTGCGCCATATTATTGATTTGTGGGTAGCTTTAAATAGTTATCTATGTATAATGGCTTGGACTTAAGTGTTCAAGCTATTTTTTTTACAAAATTCTAGCACCCCTTTTAGGTGCTTTTCCATTGCTTTTTCCGCTGCTTTAGAGTCTTGATTTATAATATGATCCAAAATTTCCTTGTGTTCTATAATTGTATTGTCCGAAGTAGATTCGTTGCAAACTTTCAGCTCATTATAGTTTTTGATAATGTCAGGAGTGATAATCATCAAAAGTGATTTTAAAACATTGTTTTTGCCAGCTTCTGCAATTTTAATGTGAAATAGTAAATCTTCTTCAACAGCAAATTTGGTAGCCACAATTTTTTTCTCGTAAGCATTTAAAGTTTGCTTAAGTTGTACGATATCCTCCGCTGTTCTTCTGGTTGCGGCATCATGGGCGGTCTGTTTTTCCAGTAAAACCCTTGTTTCGACTAATGACTGAAAATCATGTTCTTCTAATTGGAGAACATCTGTTATCAGCCCCTCTAATGCTACAATACCTATTCCTGAAACAATCGTTCCACTTTGTGGAAGTGTTTTTAATATGCCATAAAATTCCAACTTTCGGATGGCTTCACGGACCTGAGTTCTACCAACACCTAGATGCTCTGCTAGTTTTCTCTCTGAAGGTAGTTTTTCGCCAGGTTTTAATGAACCACTAGTTATCAGTGTTTTTATTTGTCTGATAATTATATCTACCGGGTTCTCTATTATTATTTTCTGTAAGTTATCTAGCATCTGAAATGTAAAGTTTTGGTCTGTCGGTAATTGGTCAACCAATTTCCAATGGTAAATTTAGAAATATAATTTTAAATAACAAATTTAAACCAAGTAATTTGGTAATAAATTTGAAGATAATGTGGCCAGTAATTAAGCGGCCAAAGAATGTTTGGTTTTGTTTATAGTGGTTCTTTCAACATATGGAGTGGAAGGAAGCGTCCTCCTCCTCTTCAATTTTCTCACAATATGCTATTGTAGTCGGCAAGATCTATTTGTAAAAGTCTTTGTAACTCTTTCGTTGCCTTTTCGGCCTGTTGTTTTATGCTAGGCTGATTTGTAAACAACAAAAACCGCTAAAGACTATTCAAGCCTCAGCGGTTCAATTTTAATTTTTATCTACTTGAACTATCAATCTAGCATTGGCAAAATCAATAGGACTGTGTAAACGTTGTCCAAGGAGAGTAGCGAGGGCGATTGCAGGAGGTATAGGTCCTGTATTTATAGGTTTTGCCCGACTGCAGACCAGAAAAGTAGGTGAAGTAGTTGGAGGTCGATTTAGTTTGCAAAACATTGCCTTGTGTATCAGCGAGGATATAATTCTTAGCTATACCGTTATAACCATAACAATAGACATAACTTGAAGTTGAAGTTCGTCTGCTTGCATGTCGATATTTGCACCAGCAATCAGGAATACGATTTTGGGAGTCCACCTCCTTTACTGACATTAGGAGTACCTCTTCGGTCAAAGCAGGAGTGACCTCCTCATCAATTGCCTCCGAAGGTTCACACGAAAAAATAAACAAGGACATTACAAGCAGCATAGCAAAAGTCAATAAACTAGTTTTCTGAAAGTTTTTCATAGTTAATTTTTTTAGTAAAATTCCCAATTTAGCCACTAGAATTGGTGGTCATCAATGATGACAATTTCAGGAAGTTTAATGTGATATAAATCCAATTCATCAAAGCGCTTGTTATACGATAAATTGGGTTAAAGGTTGATTTTCTATGGGTTACAGGTAAGATTATTGGAATATTAAGTAATTCGTTAATAATCAATACAAGCAAAGAAATAAGGTTTCCACCAAAAAGACCTTTTTCCAAACTTCTTCTAAAATAAAGCAACCAGGGATGTCCCTGATTGCCCTATAATAAATCAAAAACAAAACTACTTTTTCAGGAAAGAAACCGAATGGCTGGCAGCTCCCGAAGTCAAATGCAGGTAATAAATACCAGTAGGCAGTTCCGACACATTTAGCGTACTTTCTGAACGTATATTTTGAATACTTTTTTGGAGAATAGCGCCTTTTGCATCCGTCAGTTGAACAAGTACCTCGCCGACCCAATCCGAAGGAAGGGAAAAGTAAACAAACTCTTCAGCAGGATTTGGAAAGACACTAAACTGCAATGGATCTAAAGCAGCAGCAGTTGAACTGAGGACGCCGTCAAATTCGTAGGCACCCATTTCTGGATTATTGATTCGGGGTTTTCCCTCAATGTCTGTAGCAGGAGCGCCATTTAAAATGCCCTGATTAATGCAAGGACTAGCAGACGTCAAATGGTAATCACCCGCTGCAGCATCGACAAATTGCGGAGCAACCGAATGGATATCGTTCATCCCTTGTAGATCGTCCGTTAAGGAAGCATCAGAAGACAAATTGCCTCCTAGTGAGGACACTATACCAAGCGTACCACTCACTGCTTGATTAATAAAATTTTGATCGGTGTTATCTAGAATTGTATTTTGCAAAACGAGCTCCAGATTTTCATTCAAGTTGACAATTAGCGCGACGCCATCTGCGGCATTGGACGTATTCTCAGCGATCGTACTATTTATTATTGTGGTCTTTCCATCTAGTCCATTTGTTCTAAATGCCGCTGCACCTCCAGTGACCACACCAGTATTTTTAGCGATTAAGCAGTTCGTAATGCTTACCATGGAATTTAGCGTATTTATACCACCCCCAATTGCAGAAGCACCGTTTGATAGCAGGGTCGAACCAGTCACTTCGACTATATTGCCTTCGGAGTTATTTTCAGAATGAATAGCTCCGCCATGGAGAGCGCTGTTGCCTGTAAAGTCTGATTTGATAACGCGTAGCAAGGAAGGCGATAAATTTGCAATTGCTCCGCCTAATCCACCTGTTCCATTTACAGCAGGTTCAGCGATATTATCGTTAAAAATACCTTCTTCTATAGTAACCAGAGCACCGTCATACATGCTTACCGCACCACCAAATTGCGATTTATTATCATTGAACGTACAGTTTTTAAGATTGCCTGTTGATTGAAATTCAGCGGCCACTGCACCTCCATTATACGAAGCTTCATTATTGTTGAATACACAGTTGTTATAGTTGATCGTGATTCCCAAATTATAGGACTCAACAGCTCCGCCATACGTGCCCATATTCCCAGTAAAAGTACAATCATTGATGGCACAAACATGCGTTCCTCCTTGTGACGAATTGGTCAAAATGGCTCCACCTTCTACCGCAAAGTTGTCAATAAATTCAGTGCTTTGCACGGTGTAAGTTGTGTTTGTAGCACAAAAAGCACCTCCATTCCCAGTTACTTCGTTGTTTGTGAACGTACAGTTTTCGATAGTGCCTTGAGTGGATGCCATAAAAACGCCTGCACCAAAGCCACCACTATTGTTCATAAACATACAGTCAATGATCTCCGTGCCATTAGCACCTGCTTGACGAGGATACATGCCACCGCCGTAGTAGCCATAGTTTTGACGAAAAATACAATTTTGAACTTTCAATTTTCCGTACGATAAAATGGCCCCTCCACGTCGGTCGTCTCCTGATCCACTAGCATCTGCAGTTTGTCCTCCTTCAAAGATCAACCCATCAAAAACCCCATCTACTCCGATTTCCAACCAGAAAATATGCAACGTATTGTCTGCGCGATTTGTGGTAAAATCGTCAAGCACATCATCCCCCTGCAAATCACCAGATAAAATAGTACTATTGGCCGAAACATCGCGCTGAGAAAGCATCGTTTCAGTACCAGAAAATCCACCATAAAACTCTAAACTATTGGATGGCTTGAATGCATCGGTAGTGGTAGTCCCAGGTTTGTAGGTACCAGCTGCGATCCATAATTGAGCGTTGGCAGGGGCCGCGTTTATTGCGTCGTTTAGGTTGGTATACGCATTCGTCCAGGAAGAGCCGTCGTTTGTTCCATTGGCATTTTGATTTACGAACACCTGTCCTTGTAAAGTGTAGGCTGTAAATAGCAGGCAGCTTAAAATTAGGGTAAAATTTTTCATTTTTTTGTTTTGTTTAATAATTGATTTTTTACAATAAAGAGTAAGGAAGAATGCCCATCTTCTTACCATAGCACTGCTATAGTATTAATATAAAACTGGATGCTGATCAGCGTAGGAACACACTCCTTCTCAATACCCCTCAAAAGTAGGGTAGAGAGCGGTATGAAAAAAAGTACTTATTTGTGAATTTTCTTAAAATAACTAGACGGAAATCAATTGTGATTATGGCGTAAATGGCTTAAAATAAGTGGTTTGTATTTTAATGTACCCTCCGGGTTATTCTTAAAAAAATGTGGATAATGGTAGGGTGGTTGGTATGGGCGTTTTACACCTATTCAGTATTTAATGTTCACCATTAGGTGGTAACAAATTGCTAGTGCTAGAAAAAATTGAAAAGCGCAGACGATAGTTTTTTGGGGAAGGCATCCCTGCGGAATAAAAGCCCTTCGTCATTTATCTTTAAACTACTAGCACAGCCTCAAACATCCGACTAATTCACCACGACATACAAATAAAAAGAACCACTCTTCGACCGCATATTCCCACCACTACCCGTGTTTATATTCTCATTTTTTTGATGGTCAATATATTCCTCCAGGTACTCCTCCTCCAGCCGCTCGATGTATCGTTCATTCCGACTTCCGCAAAGGAGGTACATTTTTTTAAATTCATGGTAGTTGCCGCCCCTTGAATATGGATTTCCTGTCTTACCAATTTTGAAGTTTTTTGAAGACCGGATGATCTTATTGATGCTTTTGGAGATTTGTTTTTTGTTGCTTTGATGGCGGTTGTATATTTTAGGTCGAATCATAAACTTGTTATGCACTTCCGACTTGGGTATGCCAACCTTCGGCTTTTTCCCAGGAAATAGTATCCTAATCAACAGTAGGCTTCCGATAATACTAAATACAGCAAATGGAATCATAAGGGGATGTTAAATGGTTGATTAAAGGGGTTACATCGCATAGAATTATACCTTCCCTGGCCTAGGAGGCAGGTAGCGAATATGCTTTTCTTGATAGAAGTATTATTGGATAGGTCAAAAGTAGGCGGTAAATAGCAAAAATGCAACTATTTTGGTAATTAACTTATCGTAAATAATCAAAATAGTTCCGTTTGTGTGTTTCGTGAAATCTTTGTGGTGACATTTGGGCGCGATAAAGTTTCGATAGGGGCTATCGTATAAATGCTTGTCGATTTTTTAAGAAAAAACTAATTATTGAAAGGAAAACGACCTTTTTAGTAATTGATATTTACCTTGCATATTGCTGTTAATTATGGATTTATGGACATTTTTTTGTTAAATGTTTCTATCCTTTCATTGTGGTAATCAAGCAAATATGTAATTGAAGATCGAGCCAAATCATCCAATCTTTGAGGTCTAACTAATCAACAGTTATTTTTTTTTAACCTTAAAATCGATCATTTTGAAAAATTCACTAATTGCTTTTATGTTACTTGTAGCGCTAGGACTCATTGCTTCTTGTAACACCGACCTTTCTTCTTTTGAAGAACTTGACCATGAAGTCCAATCTGAGGGAGTGGCTGCCTATTCCCAAAAAATAAACAATACTAATGGAAACAGTGATTTCAATGCGCTGTTACCTTTGTTTGAAGATTATCTACTGGAGAAGTACAATACTACAGATTACACGATAAATTCCTTAGACATTGAGCAGAAGGACGATAAGAAAATATTCGCCATAGTTTTTGAAATTGTACCTACAGGAATTATTGAAAGCGTGATGTTGGGACAGTCATATAGTACTTTAGGAAATCCTACTGGCCCAACCACAGTTGTCACTTGCAGTGGGCCATGTAAATGTCCCTATGAGACTTGCAGAGAGCGTTACGTCCGAATAACGGATAGTTATGAGTGTACCTGCGAAGGAGATTGCAGTATGACAATTACTAAAAAACAATAGCATCCGGCTCAGTTTGTCTTTGATCCCAAAGGAAGGTGGGCATTCCCAAAACCACCTAAAATAAATGCGGGGCAACGTTAAACTTTAATTATCATGAAATATTACCTTTTAAGCTTTTTAGCCATTTTGTATATTGGATTTATAGCATCCTGTAAGGCAGATCTCACTTCTATGGAGGATCTTTCTAGTGAAGTCAAACAGGAGCAAGCCACCTCAAGTCAAAAAATTGGCCAAGGGCCCAGAGAAATTAAATGCACTGGGACTTGCGAGGGATATGACTTAAATGAACCGTCTGGACCGTATTGGTGGATCGAATGTCATATGACGATGTTTAACAATTTGTATCAATGTAAATGTTGGTATGATGTAACAGAAAGTAAATGCAAAATTGAGGTGTCAGGCGCTCAGCTTACCAATAATGAAAAGACAGAACTATTTGCAGAATTTAACTCTATGGCTCCAATAATACATCCATACATTTCTTCGAAATATAACAGTGCAGATTATGCTTTAACTTCTGTAGAAGTAGAAGAACATAACTCTTCAAAAACATTTGCTATTAAATATAAGGTCCTTGAGACAGGGGAAACAGGAAGTATACTTGCGAAACTACCTTTTGATTCAAATGGGAATGCTGGAGATCCTATTGTTGTAGATTGTATAAATCGCTGTAAACTTACAGATAATAAACCCGCTAACTGCTATGAAGCAGTTGATATCAAAACAGAAAACATCGAATGCACTTGTGAAGGATGTAGTATGGTTATTGTCTCCGATCAGTAGCTTATTTCCTGTTATAAAACTTCCCCTAGTAAGGTTTGGTGACAAGATATTGAAATTTCTGCATCCGGTTCTTTATAAAATCGATGTGGAAATTTCAATTGTCACCTAAATAGAACAACTCTACTAGGAATAATCAGCCCCTACCAAACAATTAGCCGCTCAGTATACACCTGGTCGTCAATTCGTACCACCACCAAATACATACCCGCTTCCAACCCCAAAAGATCAATTCGTTTTCCAGTAGACCGCTTATGCAAAACTCCAAGCATATCATATATCTCCACACTAGCAAAGCCCGAGTAGTCCAACTGGATGAAATTGCTCGCGGGATTAGGATAAATAGAATAGGGCACGTCAACAAGACTTTCTAATCCCGAAATCAACAGATTCTCCCACCGAAACAACCCCGCATCCCCAGTAAAACTGTCCTCCGCCGTCAAAAAATACTGATCCTGCCCTAAATGAGTAATACTTTCTATTTGAATAGAATACCCCGAAGGAGGCGTTACGGTTATCCGATTCACCGTCCCTTCAGAAAACGAAGTGTTCACAAAATCTTTGACTTCCACCAAAAAAGGAGAATTAACCGTATAACCTGACAACAAAATCGAATTAGCAGCAGCGTCATACGTCCCACCAGTGATCAATCCCTGCACATCAATACTATCTATTTTAGGAATAGAATAATTCCCAGGCACTTTAGGCAACGCATAGATGTTCGTCCAATTGTCCCCCCAGTTTTTAGTAAACACATACAAGCTGTCCCCATAAGCAATCAGCGCTTCCGCATCAAAATTCGTACTAAACGTACTAGAAGAAAAATCCGTCTGATCTGCATACCCAAAACTGATCGTATCCACAAGCACCGAATCATTCGTAGTAGACAAATAGTCTGCAATTAGTAATCGATAAACTTTCAAATTGGTCCGATTCCCATTGTTATTCCCAAAATCTGCTACATAGATATACGTACCGTCTTCGCAGATATCCTCCCAGTCATTGTTCGTCGCATTACTAAGCACAACGCTCCGCGAAATATTCCCGCTAAGGGTATCCAATTCATAAAGCGCCGACGCACCACCCGAGTCATTATGCGTGATCAATCGCCCATTCAAATAAATCAACCCAGAACTCTCCTTTACCGAATTGGCAAGTGGCGTCACCAAAGAAAGCGGCTGCCCCGTCGCCATCAGCGAAAAAGAGAAGACTAGAATAAGTAGGAAAAACAGTTTGTTCGTTATCATATTCCAAATTAAGAATATTTCCAGAATTCTCCCTAAAATGGATTTTCTAAGGCTGAATTATTGAGAAATCTCCCCATAAGTAGCCCGAGTCAGTCTTCTACTAATGCTAGTCCCCCTGCTAACCTTGATAATAAACAAATTGTCATAATCCGTTTCTGGAATTACAATGCCTTGCGGCGAAACCATCAAACTATCAACAATAACAGGGACGGTATTAGAGTGTCCGACCACCAGGATACTTTTTTTTGAGGTTCCTCGAAGATTGGAAATCAGATCCGGCGTATTGAAGGATTGAATAACAATTGGCGTCAATCCTGTCGAATCTACCACAGTTTGGGCAGTTTGCTGGGTTCTCTGGACTTGAGTAGTATAGATTGCATCAATTTTTTTATCCGCCAATTCTTGCCATAAGTCATCTGCTCTATCAAATCCATCCTGCGTGAGTAAACCATCTGCTCCTTTATCAGCATGCCTGACCACATAATAGGTACAACTACAAGAGCTGATGGTTAATAAAATAATACCTGCGAAAATAACTCTGAATAAAAAATTCATGACAATGTAGTTTAACCCAAATCATGCAATAGGAAGTTTGTTTTAGGTTGAAAACTCAATAAAAATGTGCGCTCTACGGTGATTTTGACTCGCAGACGTAGTAAAATTACGGTGAGAATCAAAATTGACGGACGTGTGCAGTTTTGCAGAGGTTTCAGCATAAAATGAATTTTCTATTGCATGAATTGGGTTTAATGTAACAAATACTGTTTACGCTAATTTATACCAAAGAAATCTATTATGTTACAAATTACCTTAATTTATCTATGGTATACTGTTAAACAACAAACTTAAAGCACAATCAGCTTAGCTTATGCTCCGCGTCCTCCAATAGGTCCAGTTCGATCCTTTTACGCTGCGTTAAACAACAACATCCAGCTCGATCCACCCGACAAGTTAAAACTTTGCGTATTAGCGCCTTTGCGTTGAAAAATCAGTCCCCAAATCCCCATCCTGCTCTTTCAAATCAGCTACCTCCGACTGCAGCAACTCCAATTGCTCCAACACCCGCTCCATCTGCTGTACACCATTAGCAGAAGCAGTATTAATAGCTTGATTATCCTGCTTAAGTTTTTCAATTTCGGCCTGCTGATTTTCGATGATTATTTGTTGCTCTTGGATAGAATTGATCAGGATATAAGTCAACTCATTCGGATCTACCTCCTTGAAGTCTTTAAGTTTTTGAACTTCCTTTTCCGTAACCATAGTCGGAACTACCTGCTCGATTTCCTGAGCGATCAGTCCAACATGTGTGTCCGAGCCCCAGCCAAACTCTTTTTTATAGTTGAAGCTAACCGGATTGATTTTTAGCAATTCAGTCAGTCCCTTGCGGTAGTCTTTAATATTTTCTTTGGAGCGCTTGTCGCTGAATACTGCCCAAGCGCCTCCACCCGGTTTATTAGCGGTCCCATTTACAGAAAGATTGGCAGTTGGTGCTACGGTGTTGACTCCCACAAAACCCTGGGCTTGTATCGCCATGACAATACGATCATAGATATTGTCCGCGTTCCAGTTACCACTACCACTCGCAAAATAAACTCCGTCTGTTCCCTGGTTATCTCGAAGACCGATCATCAATTGACCAACATTTCCCCCCTCTATAAATCCACCAAAATTACTATAAGTGGAGGGCAGTAAGGCGTGAAAATTGTATCTGGCATAGTTTCCAGAATTGTAGTAGCCTAGATTGACGCCATAGGGTAAGTTCGTACCAAATGCGGCCACCCCATCAACATGGAATTTTTCCATTGGTGCAGTAGTATTCACCCCCACATTCCCACCTGGAAGAACAATAAATCGATTGTCAGCTGAGGCTGGTGTGTCCTCCCAAATCCCCCACTGATTTCCTATCGCTATACCATGGTACCAGGTTTTGTCATCATCCTCCAATCGGACAAGGTTTGCATTGACCGATGATTTGACGTGTAGTTTTCTGGTAGGATTTGGTGTGCCGATTCCTACATAGCCATTGCCTGTCAAAGAAAGAAGCGTGTCGGGACTAGAGTTGACGGTAAAAAAGAACTTTTTATTAGGCGCATTGATCGAATTATGATATTCGAAGGTGCCAAAATTAGCAGTCGCATTCCCAAATATTTGCCGGATAGGTGCTGCGCCGGAAGCTGCCACATAATACATGTCATTGCTAGTACTGTTGATCGACTGCAATCCAAAAACAATGTCATAAGGACTTCCTGCATTGATACCTGTTCCCAAGCCCATTTGTCCGGTGCTAAGAATATCAAAAATGTCACTTACTCCTCTAGTCACTTTGAGGGCATTGTCTTGAGTATTAGGAAGTTTCACATGGAGCCTTCCTGCAGGAGCTACTGTTCCAATCCCAACATCTCCTTGTGTGAAAATGTCGTCATTAATATCATCAGGAACTGCCATCGAACCGACTTCATGCCAGTCATTGACAATTCCCTCCTGCATATTGACCCAAGAGGAGCCATTCCAATAATAATATCCTGCACCTTTACCACCAGTGACGGCAGCATTTGTATTGTACACAAGCAAAGAGGTCGCTGGCGCATTGATCGGCGATACCCCATCTGAGACATCGGTCAAGGAGACTCTGGGGATCAAAAGCCCCTTGTTTGCATCCTCAATATCCAAAAGAGCAGAAGCCTCTGGAGTAGTTGTCCCAACCCCAACATTTTGACTATTAGCCAATGGAGAATACATTAAAAATAAGGCGAGGAAAATGGGTGTTAGATTTTTCATAGTAGTAGCTTGTAGTGGTTAGTGGTTCAAATTTCTAACACTTAATATAGTATTTTTTTTATAAGTATTACGTAGTTGTGTTATGGGCCATCCCATCGGGCAAAGCCTTCGGGTCAGGCTATCCATAGCTCACTCTTCGTTCGGCCCTTTGGGCGCGCTCCTGGCGTCGCGCCTATTCCTATCCTTTGTCTTGCTCGCACTGCTACGCCGCCTTCACGCGCCTTTGGCGGTTCAGGCTCCATCAAAAAAGGGGGAACTAAAAAGAGATTTTATCCTAGGACATTCCTAGCAGAAAGCGTGTCTTCTGAGGGCAACTGATATTAGCGCAGGGGATGTCGGAAATAAATATTCAAAAACAAGTAGCTGTTTTTCAGTAGCTTAAGTTTTTGTCCTCAAAAAAACTTCCTTAAAATTTATGTAAAAACTCGATTTCTGACTCTACTATAAGAGACTATTAGTTTCTCCGACCAATTATTTACCTTTGTAACAATGTCAGCAACCATGAATTTAGACCTAGCAAAAAAAGCACTCAAAAAATACTTCGGCTACGAAGAGTTTAGACCGATGCAGGATAAAATTATCCAGGCGATTTATCAGAAAAAAGATTGCGTGGTACTTATGCCAACAGGCGGGGGGAAGTCCATGTGCTTCCAGATTCCAGCAGTCACTTCGGAAGGTTTGTGTGTGGTAGTTTCTCCATTGATCTCCTTGATGAAAGACCAGGTAGATGGATTGCTAACCAACGGAATCCCAGCCGCCTATATGAACAGTACCCTCACCGGCGCCGACCAACTCACCGTAGAAAACGAAATCCTAAACGGCAAAACCAAATTGCTATACGTCTCCCCAGAAAGACTACTCTCCAGCGGGTTTTTTAGCTTTCTAAAACAAGCAAATATCAGCTTGATTGCCATCGACGAAGCTCATTGTATTTCTCAGTGGGGCCATGACTTCCGACCAGAATACACCAAACTAAAACTGCTCAAACAACACTTTAACCATGTGCCGATTGTTGCCCTTACCGCAACAGCAGACAAAATTACTCGTAAGGATATCATCAACCAACTCGAGTTGAAAAATCCTGAGACCTTCCTAGCGTCTTTCGATCGGCCCAACCTCAGTCTGAAGGTCTCCCCAGGCAAAAACAGACTTCAACAAATAAAAGACTTCATCGATTTGCGCAGTGGTGAATCTGGAATCATCTACTGCCTTAGCAGAAAAAATACAGAAGATCTCGTACAGAAGCTTCAGGTATCCGGTATCCAGGCAGCCGCCTACCACGCTGGAATGAGCAGTGAAGAACGCTCTAAAACTCAGGAAGAATTTGTCAACGACAGCATCTCCATCATCTGTGCTACCGTAGCCTTCGGGATGGGGATCGACAAGTCAAATGTGCGTTGGATCATTCATTATAGTTTGCCGAAAAACATGGAAGCGTTTTACCAGCAAATCGGACGGGCCGGACGGGATGGACTGCCCAGCGATACCCTGCTATTTTACAGCTTTGGAGACATCATTATTCTAAGGAAATTCATAGAAGAAAGTAACCAAAAAGAACTGCTAGAAGCGAAACTAAAACGGATGCAGCAATATGCAGAGTCCTATATCTGCCGACGGAAAATTTTGCTTAGTTATTTTAATGAACATCTAGCGGAAGATTGCGGCAATTGTGATGTTTGCAAAAATCCACCAGAACAATTTGATGGGACAGTAATTGTTCAAAAGGCGCTATCTGCGATTTCCCGACTCAATCAACGGGTAGGGATGACGATGGTCATTGATGTATTGAGAGGCTCAGGACGGAAAGATATTATACAGCGAAATTACCATAAAATAAAAACCTATGGAGCCGGGGCCAATCTATCCAATAGTGAGTGGCAACAATTTATCCTGCAAATGATCAACATGGGGTTCATCGAGGTGGCCTACGATGATTTTAATATCCTAAAACTAACCCCAGAAAGCAAAGAAGTATTATACAACGGAAAAAAGGTAGACCTTGTCCGTTTAAGTGCCATCAAGAAAAAAGACGAAGCGAAAAAGAGTGTCCGCACCAAGAAAAAACGCAAACACGAAATCGTCCGCGACGAGCTCTTCGAAGTACTCCGCCAATTACGTCGAAATTTGGCAAGAGAAAAAGGAGTGCCTCCATACTTAGTTTTCACCGATGCTACCCTAAGTGAAATGTCCAGACTCCGACCAACCAACGAAGCAGACATGTCTGAAATCTCAGGAGTTGGCCAGAAAAAACTAGAGCAATTCGGCGAAATATTCATCAATGAAATCCTGAAATTCATCAAGGATAAGTCGACTTCAGGAGCAAAGATATCAGGCACCACCACCAAAGTAACCCTCTACTACTTCAACCAAGGCAAATCCATTGAAGAAATCGGCAAAGAACGAGGACTCAACGAAGACACCATCCACTCCCATCTAGCTTCCCTTATCGAAGAAGGAGAAAAAATAGACGTCAGCAAATTCATCACCCCTGTAGAATATCAACAAGTAAAACATGCTGTTTCCGCCACCGGCAACCGAGACCGATTAAAAGATTTATACGAAGATCTAAACGAAGAAATCTCCTACAGCAAAATCAGATATGCTCTGGCAATGATGAACAAAGCATAAATGCTATCACCCACTGGCGGAGGCTGGGGGTGAATTGTTCCTACCCTCATTTGACCTCAACTGCCTTTCTTCGCGCAGCAGGCAGGCGAATGAATTCGAGCTGGCCAGAAAAATTTAGTTATGTTTTTAGTGTCATAGACACGACTCATGTTGTAGCATGGGAATTCATTCCCATGTCAATGGTAATAAACAGCTTGAGTGCCATAGGTACGTTTCATTTTGACAATATACCCATGCCGATGGTACTCAGATACGGGCATGATCAAGCCCCAGGGTTGAACCCCTAATTGTTGGACTTTCGGCTATTAAATTTTAACCTGCCAACTGACAGGAGAATCATTATTTTAAAAAAAATAAAATACCAACTAAGGGTTTTTCCCACCCCTCGGGTATTATAGCTAAACAGAGTTTATTTGCTAGATCAAAATCAAACAAAAACTCCTCAAAGTCGTATATTTATATGAATAGTTTCAATAGGTAATGAAAAATCTATCCCTGCAATAAAAAGTTGATTGTTTAATAATACATAGACTATGATACAAAAAACAACAATAAGAATCGGGTTACTGTTATTCCTCGCCCCGCTGTTTCTCAACGCGCAAATCTATACAGACTATATCGGCGCCGGACATACACAAGGCGTAACCGTAACGTCCAGCTCCAACGAAGGACAATCTACCGCCCTCAGTTCTGCAAATGGCAGCGGGCTCGGCATTGAAGAGTTGGCTGCTGCCCGATTCCTCAACCGCGCCTCCCTCGGAGCAGACTACGAAACCATCATGCATGTAAAAGATGTAGGCATCTCCGATTGGATGGACGAACAGTTTGCTATGCCGCTGGTCAGTTTTACCGATACCACTTGGATGTTGTGGGAACATTTCTACCCGCAATACATTGCAAACTGGGGCTACAACAACGTAGTCAACTCCCCCGAAGTAGTGATCCCATATTGGTTTTATTGGAAAATGGCCTGGTGGAACAATATTCTAAAATCCGAAGACCACCTGAGGCAGCGAGTAGCCCAGGCATATAGTCAGATATTCGTGATCTCAGAAAAATCCAACCTTCAACTTACTGGACCTGGGATGGCCAATTATTACGATGTTTTATATAATAATGCCTTCGGAAATTACAAGGACTTACTCAAGGAAATATCCCTCCATCCGGCTATGGGATATTATTTAAGCCACATCAACAATCCAAAGTCCGATCCAGCGAACAATGTACACCCGGACGAAAATTATGCACGGGAGGTGATGCAGCTATTTTCTATTGGATTATACGAGTTAAACCAAAATGGTACGCGAAAGGTCGATGCACAAGGAGATTTTATTCCGACTTACGGCAACGATGAGATTCGGGAATTCGCCAAAATTTTCACTGGCCTGGCTCCTGCAGGCTACTGGTGGCCATGGGTAGATTACAGCGCCGTTCCAACCGTTTGGGGGCAAGCGTTTAACGATATTCCAGGTACAGTAATCGCTTGGGAACCGATGATCCCATTCGAAAACTGGCACGAACAAGGCCCAAAAACCCTGCTAAATGGGCAGGTCGTTCCATCAGGCCAAACGACCCTTCAAGACATAGACTCCGCAATTGATAACTTATTCAATCATGATAATGTCGGTCCCTTCATTTCCAGATTATTGATCCAACGACTAGTAAAATCGAATCCGTCGCCTTCTTATATTTTTAGAGTGGCCACAAAGTTTAATGACAATGGGAGTGGGATAAGAGGAGATATGAAAGCCGTCATAAGAGCGATACTCACCGACGCCGAAGCCCTCGACTGCTCCTGGCTTGACCATGCACAGCACGGCAAACTGAAGGAACCAATGATCCGGTACACCCAAGCCCTCCGCGCATTTAATGTCTACAATCAATCGGGCAAACTGTGGAACTATGGATATGTTTTTGACGAGTTGGTGAGTCAAGGCGTATTAACTTCTCCTAGTGTTTTCAACTTTTATCTACCTGACTTTCAACCTAGCGGTCCCATCTTAGATGAGGGGTTGGTTGGGCCTGAATTCCAAATTCATACATCGGCGACTTCGATCAATTATCTCAATCTGGTACATACTTGGTTTATCTCTGGATTTCTCGGAGAGATCGCTACAAATGCAAGTAGCACCATCATCAATGCCCCTGGATACGAATTGAATGAACTCAGCCCAGATGACTATATGTATCTTGACTTGACGGACGAAATTGCCATCGCAGGAAATTCGCAGGCGCTAATGGATCGCCTTGACTTGATATTGACTGGTGGGTTGCTTTCTTCGACTACAAAAGCAAATATTATTAGCACAATAGACCAAATTCCTGATCTCCCAATACGAGTTCAAGTGGCGTTATACCTTACGTTCATAGCACCCGATTACAATATTGAAAAGTAGAAGGAGCAATTTATTGAATTGGTCCGACATTCGGTTTATTAATAAAAAATAATAGCATGGATAACAATAATAAAAAAGGAATAAGCAGGAGAGATTTTCTAGGAACAGCTTCTTGTGCTGCACTTGGGTCGACTACCCTTCTTTCCTCTATTCTCAATCTGGGGATGGTCAATTCTCTGGCGGGCATGGCATTGCCTTCTAATAAAACGGGAAGTACTTACAAAGCACTTGTTTGCATCTTGTTTGCAGGTGGCAATGACAGCTTCAACATGCTCGTTCCCAGAAATGGGGCGAATTATACGGAATACGCAACTACCCGATCCAACCTGGCACTTCCACAAGGAGATTTGCTCCCAATCAATTATACAGACGCTAATGGAAAACAGTTTGGAGTGCATCCTTCCATGCCCGAGGTACAGACGTTGTTCAACAACAACAAACTCGCTTTTCTGGCAAATGTAGGTACCCTGATCGAACCGACCACGAAGTCTCAATACATTGCAGGAAGTGGCGCAATTCCCCTAGGTTTATTCTCTCATGCCGATCAAATCCAGCAATGGCAAACCTCCATCCCTCAATCCAGGTCCTCAATCGGCTGGGGCGGAAGAATTGCAGACATCTTGCATGCCGGAAATACAAATCAAAATGTATCGATGAATATTACCCTTTCGGGAACAAATACCTTTCAAATAGGCAACAACATTACGGAGTATGCGATCCGTGCCTCCGCTGGAGGAAGTGTTGGTATCAATGTATATGATGGCACCTCTCCGGTAGATATGTTCTTGAAAAACGGTGTAGAAAGTTTGTTAAATCAACAGTATCAAGACATTTTTAAATCCACCTACGCAGACAAAATTCGCAACTCGCAAGGCAACCATGATGAGTTCAACGCAGCACTCGATACGGCTCCAATTTTGAATACCACATTTTCTGCCAACCGACTTTCTCAACAATTAGAGCTGATCGCTAAAACGATCGCAGTTAGAGGAACATTAGGTGTTGACCGACAAACATTTTTTGTGAATTATGGAGGTTGGGATCACCACGATATGGTACTAGATAATCAGGCAACAATGCTAGGAGTCGTCAGCACCGCCCTCTCCGAATTTGAAGCCGCCATGCAAGAACTAGGCTTAAATGATGACGTGACCACCTTTACCATTTCTGACTTTGCAAGAACACTAACGTCCAATGGTAATGGGAGTGACCACGCCTGGGGAGGAAATGTGATGGCAATGGGTGGCAGTGTAAATGGAGGTGAAGTGTATGGCGAATATCCATCACTACTTATCGGGGGTACGGATGATGTTGGAGGGGCGATTATGCTACCCGGTATTTCTACCGACGAATATTTTCTAGAGTTGGCTAAATGGTTTGGCGTGCCGAATGGCGATCTGACCTACGTTCTTCCTAATATTGGAAATTTCACCAACCCTACAAGCCCAGGAGGGCCAATTGGATTTATGAATATTTAAAAAGACATTGAAATGAAATACATACTCGTTCTATTATTTGCTTTTACTTCCTTCTTCCTGCATGGACAAGCTTGCAATGAAGACAATCATTCTATTAATATCAACGATAGTTGGGTTTCTTGCCAACTAAACTCGAATCCAAATCCAGCAAGGGGGAATTCTCATTGGGTGCATTATGATTTTGGGTACGTCTACAGTTTGGGGGCGACCAATTTTTGGAACTATAATGTCGCAGGAGAAACAGACAAAGGAATGAAGAGTGTTACGATCGACTATTCATTGGACGGTACTACTTGGACGGAGTTGGCTAGCTTCCAACTAGGTGAAGCTTCTGGTATGAATTCGTATACTGGAGAATCTGGTCCTGATTTTAATGATATTGACGCCAGATATGTGCTAATTACTAGTATTGATACCTGGGGAACTTCAGGTTGCGCAGGGCTTTCTGAAGTACTTTTTAATGTAGATGGTTTGGTTGCTAATGAAGAATTGCCGCTAGGTGACAAGCAGCTTGCTTTATTTCCCAATCCTGCTGCTGATCGGCTATCGATTGAGACCGACCTCTTGTTAGAAGAGTTGATCGTCCTAGGAGCTGCAGGCCAGGAAATTGCCCGGTTTTCTTATGCGGAGACGGTTGATATTTCCTTTTTGCCAGACGGTATTTATTTTTTGAAGTGCCTCACATCAAACAACGAGCAGTACACTCAACGCTTTGTCAAACAACGATAATCACAAAATTTAAGGGTGTTCTGCGCTGCTAATACCCTTCAATTTTGTCTCCTTTTTTTCTCGCGTCAGACTCAAGGTCTCTTGAGTCTGTAATTCCCTCCAACCTTCATTTTTCTCCAATCTAGTCGCTTTCATATCGATTATCTTTCCTTTCTATCTGCAAACGGTAACATTCTGCAATTCAAAGTAACATTAGAAAAAGAAGTGGTGAATTCAAAGATTAGAATTGATGTTTTATATATTATATCTTATATTTACATGAACTAAATGGTCCCCTTCTTTTTTCTGTTCTTATGAATTTTATAACTAACAAAAATTTCTCTCAGTGTTCTGTAACTGATTTTTAATCAAAGATATATACTTGAAGAATTATTTTATTGACTGAAGTACATATTTTTACAGTCTTTGATATTTTGGAATTGAATCCTTATAAAAAAATGCTAAAATCGCGGTTATGATTAACTTTATTAAGTGTATCCCACTATACATTTTACTCACAAGTTTTACTGGATTAGATCTTCATCCAGCTATTGAATTGAATACTTTTGCTATTGAATCTGAAATAGCAGAGTTTGATAACAAAACAAGTACAAATACAACACTCTGTGGACATATTGTGGCAAATGACACCCTTCGGTTGTCTGGTAGTCCATACACCATTAGTTGCGACGTAATAGTAGATTCAGCGGTGACCTTGGTCATAGAAGCGGGAGTGGAGATAAATTTAGCCTACAGAGACCGTGATATTATTGTTTATGGGACTTTGATTGCAGAAGGAACCCCACAAGACTCTATTTTATTCACTAGTTCTTATATTTTTGGAGGAGGCTCCATTGCCTTTATGCCTGGAAGTAGTGGGAATTCTTTAGCGTACACTAAAATTGACAACCTATCTAACTACAATGCTTTCAATACCTATGATTGTGGAGTTTGGATTGATCATGCGGAAGTTTCAGTAAACAACTGCAAATTCACGAACAATACAAAAGACGTAATCGCAGATGCAAATTCTGTAAATGGATTTGGAAACAACAATGAGTTATATAGAATATGGTTTAGGGGGAACTCGTTAGAGACCTCCTCCGTTTGGCCTAGTGCTGATCCAAATGGATTTGAATACGTGATGAATGGAGACCTTACAGTAAAAGCTGGAGATTCGCTATTTATCGAGCCTGGAGTTTCGGTAAATCTAAATTATCGCGACATAGACTTACGTGTTTATGGGACTTTAATTGCAGAAGGGACCGCTCAGGACTCAATTTTGTTTAGCAGTTCCTATCTCTATGGTGGAGGGTCAGTTGCGTTGTTGCCTGGAAGTTCTGGAAATTCGTTAGAGTATGTCCACATGAACAACCTGTCAAACTATACTATTTACAACGCTTATGATTGTGCCTTATGGATTGACAGCGCTCAGGTTTCCGTTAACTATTGCACCTTTACAAACAATATAAAAGATGTACGGGCAACCGCTCATTCTGTAGATGAATTTGGGGAGAATAACTCCTTGTCAGGCATCTGGTTTCTGAATAACTCCTTTACCGAAACAGCACGCTGGCCCAATGTCGATCCTACTGGATTCCGGTACACAACCGAAGGAGATTTGACAGTAAATGCAGGAGATTCCTTAACCATCAATCCAGGAGTCACCATAGATTTACCCTATAGAGACAAGGATATACATGTGAATGGGACCTTTATAGCTGAAGGAACCATGCAAAAACCAATTAAGTTTACCAGTTCCTATAACTTTGGTGGTGGATCAATTGCTTTATTGCCAGGTAGTGTAGGAAATGCGTTAAAATATGTGGAGCTAGATAACTTGTCCAATTACACCATTTATAATACTTACAAATGTGCATTATGGATTGAGAATGCAGAAGTAACTGTGGACTATTGCACGTTTACAAATAACTTAAAAGATGTCCGGGCAACGGCTCATTCTGTAGATGAATTTGGAGGGAACAACTCCTTGACCGGCATCTGGTTTTTTAGCAACTCCTTGACGGAAACTTCCTTTTGGCCGAATACAGACCCAAGTGGATTCGTTTATACACCAGAAGGAGATATTACCGTGGCTGCCGGGGATTCCCTGACTATTATGCCTGGGTCTACAATCAACCTTTCCTACAGAGATAAGGATATTCACGTCAACGGAACGTTGATTGCAGAGGGAACGGAACAAGACTCCATCTATTTTTACAGTAGTTACTCATTTGGAGGTGGTTCTATAGCTTTATTGCCCGGAAGTCAGGACAATGTGATAAAATACGTCAGCATTAACAATCTCCACAATTACGATATTTACAATACCTACAAAGGTGGCATTAGCATTAGTGCTCCCTGTGAGGTGTCAAACAGCCATATCTACAATTGTATAAGAGCTATTCGTATCGAAGACAACGCAACAGCGCAAATTCGAGAAAACTATATTCACGATAACACTACCGGGATTTCTGTTATCGATCATGATAATTCTTCGATTTCCCTCAACACGATTGCAAACAATAGCAATTATGGTATTTATACTGCTGGTGAATCTGTTAACGCCTGCAATAATTACTGGGGACATCCATCTGGCCCTTATAATGCCGGTACAAATCCTACTGGCCAGGGTAATAAAATTAGTGATCAGGTAATAGCACCTGCCTGTTTGTTGACCGAACCAACTTACATCTCGATAGATCCAACAATTACAACAACTTCCTGTATCGGCAGTTCAGATGGTACTATTTCCTTGAGTATTGTTGGGGGCACCGGACCTTATACTTTATTATGGGAAACGGGTTCGGTTGATACTCTAGTCAATGGATTAGCAGCTGGAGATTATTCTGTTACTGTAAATGATGCAGATACGCTCTCCCTTGTTGAAACATTCACGGTTGAAGATCCACCAGAAGTAGAACTTACACTTTCTAACACGAATACCTTGTGCATTGGAGATAGTGTGACGATTTCAACCATCAATGCCAATACAGCAACCTGGTCAAACGGTGCAACTACCCTCCAAATAACAGTAGCTCCAGCCGTAACAACAACCTACTATGTCAGTGGCGAACATGCAACAAATTGCCCTTGGACAGACACCATCACTGTACTTGTTCATCCTTATCAATTACCTGGTCCTGTAACAAATATGATCCCAGAAGAAAACGCTGGCAATGTAGTTTCACCAGTCGATTTTACCTGGACACCAGGCATCTATAACTCCAATCCTTATGCTCTTTATATTTGGGAGGATGGAACAACAAAACCAACTGCACCAACCGTCAATAATATTCTTCAACCAGCATATACTTACCAAGGAGCACTGACCATTGGGGTGCCCTACAATTGGCAAGTAGTTTCGTCCTCTTCTTGCCTTCAAACGGAAGGGCCCATCCAGCAGTTTACCTTACGTGAATTGCCGGATCTTGAAGTTTCTAGTGTGTTTACTGGAGTGACAAATGTTGCTTCTGGTGATTCAATTACAGTTACTTGGGACGTCTCTAATGTTGGAGGAGATTTTGCATTGATAGATTGGTCCGAAAATATTTATATCCAGTCTACCACCGGCCAAAATCGGACACTCGTCGGGCAAACAAGTATCGTGGATGATACGTTGCAGGTTGGAGCCTCTTACTCTCGGTCCTATACTGCCGGACTTCCTCCGATTCTAAGTATAGGTGATGCAGGTGTTTTTGTTGTAGAAGTTGTCCCTTCCTCCAACGTAATTGAGCCGCTAGGAGCTACAGCAAATAATACGGCGATCGAACCAACTAGCTGGACGATAGACCGGGATTTGTACATCGCCTTATCCACCAACGAAATTACAGAAAACGGGCAAGGAGTATATTGCATCGTGTCCAGAAGTGGCGCCATGAATCCAGCATTGACTGTCGATCTTTCCTTTACAGATACAAGTAGGTTCAACTTTCCTCAACAAGTCACCATACCAAATGGACAAGCAGGGAAATCATTCTACATTTATGGCCGAGACAACAATGATCTGTCTGGCGATTTGACCCAGATTATGACTGCCAGTGCTACCGGATTTCCAACAGTTAAGGACACCTTGTTGCTAATAGACGATGAGGTGCCTGCATTATCTATCACCGGATTGCCAACTACTTTAGTTGAAGGTGATTTGTTGACGTTCGATGTGTCTACAAATTTTGCGCAGGCGGATTCATTATACGTAAGTATCATTTCTTCAAAACCGAATGATGTTCCTTTATCGACACCGGTTCTTATTTTACCAAACACCACAACGACTAATGTCCAGCTTCAACTACCAGATGATAATATTGCGGAGCCTGATGAGACGATTACGATTACTGCAGGGTCCGCTGGATTAACATCTGCAGTTGAATCTTTTGTCTTGACGAATGATAGCGATCTGCCTGTTATTTCGTTTGAATTGTCTCTGGATACCATCTCAGAATCCGGTGGCCAGTTTGCTACGCAAGGCATCATGACTCGAATAGGAGACACCAGCACAACCCTGACCATCAATTTGTTTGCGAATCAACCCGCGTTTGTTTTACTTCCTGCGTCTGTAACTATGGCCCCAGGGGAATCAGAAAAAACATTCTACATCGGAGCAGTAGAAAACAATGCGGTAGATGGTTTTACACCAGTAGAGATTACTGCTTCAGTATTTATTTCTGCTTGCAATTGCACGGCTTCAGCAACTGGTGCTGGCTCTTTTACTAAAACGCTGACCATTGCAGACAACGATGGTCCAACCCTTACACTAACCGCAAATCCATTGTCGATTGCGGAAGGGACTACTGGTGCTGGCAATCTCACCATTACCAGAAATACTCCAACAACCAATGCGCTTGTTGTCAATTTAAGCTCAGATGACCTAACAGAAATCAATCCGCCTCCAACAGTTACCATCCCTGCCAATCAAGCATCAATAAACATCGTGCTTTCTACTGAAGCAGATGCGTTGGTCGATGGCAATCAGGAAGTCACATTGGAGGCTACTGCTCCTGGATTTTCTCCGGGTATTGTATGGGTAAATGTTACTGATATCAATAAACCGGATCTTGAAATTGCAGCAGTTACCTTACCCAATAATCAGATCACTGCTTTAGATCAATTTGAGTTTAGAGTGTACATTACGAACAAGGGAATAGCAAATGCACCTTCTTCTGTTTTTGTCCGGGCATTTTTGTCAGAGGATATGATCCTAGATGCACAAGATTATTTTGTTGGAGAATATTTAACGCAAGCGCCGATTGCAATAGGAGATACCTTAGAGTTGTGGGATTTAGGTGTTGCGCCCAATTTTTCTGGAACCTATCAGTTGTTCCTCCAGGTCAATCCACTGCAACTTACTACGGAAGCGATCTATGTCAATAACACCTCTGCTCCGATTCCCATAGAAATTATGCCCAATTATTTTGGATCTGCGATGGTCGATGATTCTGTTTTTCTGCAGGATAGTCCGATTACAATATATGGTTCTTCCTTTAAGGATGGTGGGATGGTATTGCCAAATACGTCCTTGGATGTATACATTATTGTAGATGAAATACGGCGCCAGATTTCTGTTACCACAGACACGTTTGGCAATTATACTACGATGTTTGATCCATTACCAACAGAGGCCGGGCATTATATTGTGGGTGCTAGTTATCCAGGACTTGTCACATCCAACCCGCAGGATGAATTTGATATACTTGGCGTAAAATTAAACAACGGTGATCCGATCGTCTGGGAACTGCGTCTGGGAGATACCTTGCAAGGAAGCATTCCCATAGAAAACCTCACCAGTATCCCATTGACTAACGTAAAACTGATGCCGCAAAGTTTGCCAAATGGTGCTACGATTCTGCTGGATTCTATTCCGCTATTAGCAGGAAATGCTACGGAAAATATTGATTATCAGGTATTCGCTACAGAAGTAACCGCCACCTTAAATCATGAAGAGATCGACTTGGTTTTGTCCAGTGATGAAGGAGTTGCTCAGCCCGTTGAAGCGGACTATTTGTGTCAGTCGCAAGAAGGATATCTGCGCGCTACAATTGCGAGTATCAACAGAACGGTCTCCCAACAGCAGTCCAATTTTTTAGAGTTTATAATCTATAATGATGGATTAGGCGAAACCGGAGAAATAAACATCACCCTTCCACCTTTGGACTTTATCTCATTGAATACGCCTTCTGCTATTCCTTCTTTGCAATCTGGTGATTCTGCTTTGGTTATTCTGGAGTTTATTCCAACCCCAACGTTGCCATTGAACATTCCTGGAATAGGTACTTTTTTGATCAGTGGAGACAACAGCAACTACATCCTAATGCCATTTACGATAGAAAAAGTATCTGATGCTACCGGCGGTCTGGTGGTAGAAGTTGTAGATGAATATACTTATTATACGGCTGCTGCTCCGAGGGTAGCAAACGCCCATGTCAAAATCAGTCACTTCTATACTGGAGAAGTTTATGCGGAGGGATATACGGATAGTTTAGGATTGTTTCAAGTAGACACCTTGCCAGAAGGCAATTTAAGGCTAGTCGTTCAAGCCGACCAGCACGAAGGATACAATCAAGTTTTTGAAATCCTTCCGGGAATGGTCAATAATAAAACAGTTTTCCTAAGCTATCAGGCTGTTTCCTTCACCTGGAATGTCGTACCAACAACCGTAGAAGATGTTTACGAAGTTGATCTGGTCATGGAGTTCGAAACGAATGTGCCTGCACCCGTTGTCGAAATGACCATGCCCAATGAAATGCCTGAATTATCTAGTAATGAAACCTTCAATTTTAATATCATTCTGGTCAATCATGGGTTTATCGCTGCGCAGGATGTTGAGTTGTTTCTTCCTACTGACGTAGAATATGAATTTATTACCAACTACACCACAATGGCATTGCCCGCCCTTTCCTCCATCCAAATTCCCGTTGTGATGCGAAGAATTCAAGGGCAAGCGCCAATCATTGATCCCAATGATCCACAAAGTCAGATCAACTCCTTTTTAAAAATAACTACCTCACAGGCAAGTAACATGGCTCAACAGAGTATTAATGGTGGTTGTGGAGATATTGTTGTTATAGCTTACAACTATGAGTGCGGAGGAAATGATGTCGGCAAAGGTGCTGGTGAAAGCTTTACCTATTCCGGCAGATCAAGTGGAGGCTGCGGAGGAAGTGGCGGTTTTGGTGGTGGTGGGGCCGGTGGTCCTGGTGGCGGTATTTATCCAACCGGTTCTTCTAGTTTGGACTGCAGTGCTGAGCCGGATCCTTGCCTGACGAATATACTAACAACTGCAATCGGCTGTTCACCAAATCCGTATGTAGCAGCGTTTGGATGTGGACTTAGTCTTGGGGGATCAGATGGTGGTTGGGGAACATTAATAGCGGCAATTGGCTGTATACCTGTAGTTGGATGTCCATTTAGTATTGGATATACGATTGGTTTCTGTTTACAAAACCCTCCCGGGAGTACCAATTTCCAAGCAAATTATAGCCTCCCTCCTGTAATTATGCAGGCAGGGGAAGACTTAGATCAAGCTATTCAAGCCTATGATGCACATGAACGTTGGTTGGAAGAGGTAGTTGGCCCCCTTGCTACCAATGAAAATCTGGAGGATTTTGGAAATATACTTACTACTTGGGTAGATCATGATTTACAGATTGCCCCGTTAGATGTTATTCTGATTAAAGACTCCTTAGCTGGATTTGATATTCCTGTTACCCAAATTGATAGTTTTATAGTCAGGTGGAACGCTACACAAACCGCTTGGTCCATTGGAGTCCTTGCGCCAAATGCGACTTACCCTAACATTATCAATCAGGATTCTTTAGTGCACTGGGTTAACATCATTGATGATGCACGCAGTTATGCACAAGACAGAGGATTTCAATCAATTGAAGTGATGATCCAGGAGGCGGAAGCGGCTGTTATTGAATATGCTTTTAACCCTCCTTTAGCTTCAGGCTCAAACTTTGCCCCTAATTTAGTCAATCAAAATCAATCGAATAACAACAACGCAGTTTGTGCCTCTGTTACTATTAGTATTACCCAGGAAGTTACCATGACCCGGGAAGCTTTTGAAGGGACTTTGGGAATAAATAATGGCCATCCAACAAGTCCGATGGATTCCTTGTATTTGAACCTGGAAATTCTGGATCCGAATGGCGTTTTAAGCAATGACCTCTTCGAAATTCAAGTTGTCGGATTGAACAATGTTACAAGTATTGATGGGGATGGAATGGTAGACGCAGCCTCGCAAGGGACGGCAACTATTTTGTTTATTCCTGAACCGGGAGCAGCGCCAACCGTGCCGATAAGTTATTCATTTGGAGGAACTATTTCTTACCTAGACCCATTCAGTGGAGTGATGGTAACCATCCCGCTCAATGCTGCAGTTCTTCAGGTAAATCCTAGTCCCCAACTCTATCTGCATTACTTTATGCAACGAGATATCTACGGAGATGATCCGCTGACAAATAGCATCGAACCAATCTTACCTGCAGAGCTGGCAGTGATGGTTGAAAATAATGGATATGGAGCTGCAAATGGCGTAATGATAGAAAGTGCTCAGCCAGAAATCATTGACAATGAAAAAGGCCTGGCGATCAGCTTCAACCTGATTGGTTCCAACTTACAAGGACAACCTGCCACCCTTGGCTTAAACAATATCAATTTTGGGGATATTGATCCCCTGACCTCCAAGATTGGACAGTGGTATTTTACAAGTACGCTGCTTGGACATTTCATAAATTATGAAACCAATCTTGTTCATTTAAGCAGCTATGGAAACCCTGATTTGAGTTTGATCACTGGTGTGGAATTACATGAAATGATACAGAGTATTTCTGTCTATGGTGGAGCGAACGATGGCGTACATGACTTCCTTGTCAATGAAATCCAGGATCCGGAAGATGCGCCAGATGCAATTTATTTATCACAAGGCAATTTGATCTATGATGTATTCCCTGCTGAGTCCGGTGTATTTACTGGAGACCTACTGGCACTCGGCAATACAGATACGCTAACTGTTGATCCACTTGCGCTCGGATGGAACTACCTAAAACTGGACGATCCAGGCAATGGCAATTTCGAAATACTTAGTGTAACTCGTGAAGATGGGCAAGTTATTCCATTAAAAAATGTTTGGTTGACTCATGTTACCATTCCTGATAGCAAAGTGCCAAATTATGAGAATAAATTCCATATAGTGGATGATTTTCCAGCATTTACCCCAATGAGTTATGTGATTGTTTGGAGTCCGAAAGATCCGAATCCGCCAGCAGTGGCGAGTATTAACGGACACCCTGACGTGCCTACAACGTTCCAGGTGAGCGAGTTGACCGTTACCTTTAGTGAGGAGATTATTCCATCTACGTTTACCACGGATGATTTGACATTAATCTTGCAAGGAGGGACGAATATCATTGATTCGACGGTGGTGATTACACCTGTTGATTCAGTGACTTACACTGTTGATTTGTCGAGTCTTACTACAGGAAATGGATATTACTTATTCACGGTGCAAGCTGCCGGAATTCAGGATGTTACTGGAACGAATGGACTGGTAGGAGAGCAAGTCGGCTGGATACAATACTTGTCTGTGCCTTCTGTACAAGAATTTAGCCTATTACCGGAAGGTGCTATTAATAATACCTTTGATACGGTTCGGTTGTTGTTTAATATGCCCTTGGAGGTATCGACGGTGACCAGTGATCGGTTTACTGTTTTATCAGGTGGGGTATCGCAAACAGGCAATTGGACGATTACACCAATCAATCCACAGAACACCTTGTTTGAATTGGTGGGACTTGGTTCCTTCTTATCAGGAGACGGCGACTACGAGTTGGTGGTTGATTTAGTGAATATCCAGTCTGCAACAGGGGAGTTTGGTTTAGCTACGCAGTCCTTTCCGCTTACTTTAGATACAGGAGCTCCTAGTCTTGTAAATCTGTTGCGCTATATCGGTTCCGGGCTTGACCCGCAACATTATACAGGCGTCAACATGAATTTTAGCGAAGATGTTCAACCATTTGAAGGAGAGGAAGCTATTTCTTTGTGGCGGGATGGCGTGCAGTTGGACTTGACTGATGTTCCTATAAATAGGGTCGATGGAGATTGGTACCAAGCAGCAAGTTTCGATACACTTACTTATCCAAATGGAGATTACATTTTCCGTGTTGACCTTTCCTTGATTGCTGACCTTGCCGGTAATTACGGTTCAGGAATACAAGAAACGACTTGGACCGTAAATCGGATAGCGGGACTGGACATCACTAATTTGTCTATTGCTCCGAATATGGGGTATTCAAATACCGATAATATAACTGGGTCAAAGACGTTTGTTTTGTTTTTTGATATTGATGAACCCGCAACCACTATTACTATTTATCAGGACGATAATGGAACATTGACCTTATTGGAAACCCTAGAGAATCAACCCTTCGGTACGGTAGATGCGCTCCTTGAATTGAGCACTGGTGGACAAACCGCTGTTGAAATTCATGCCTTCGATGCCAACAATAATTTAGTAGTTGCGAATATGCCGCTTTTCATTGATGAAGCGCCATTGGCAGGTGCTTGGGACTTTGTGCCGAATCAGGTTTTGGAAAAACATCCTGACTTTATTGACATTACCTTTTCAGATTTGTTGTTGGATTTGGCAAATGTGAATGCACAGAAGCAGTTATTGGCATTAACTAGTCTGGATAGTGCGCTTGTGCTTACCTACGAGAATACTGTTTTAGACCCTGATGGTTTGAGCCTTACTTTTCTGGCGGATACTACTTTCCGCTTGTCTGGGTTTGAGATGATCGATAGCCTGCCAGGCAATTATACTGTCGGCGTAGATTTGACCATGTTGAAAAAGTACTCTAGTGGAATTCCTGGTTCAGCGACCGCCCTTACTTCCTGGGAGATCGAAGGCGAATTGAACAATGTCCCCTTTGCAGACGCAGGACTTGACTCTACCGTTACCCAACTGATGACCTATACATTGGACGCGTCCAATTCCTATGATTTTGATGGTGACAACATAGCGTTTCAATGGTTTGCTCCACCGGGTATTGTATTGACGAATTCGAATACGGCTACTCCTTCCTTCTCGATTACCAATGCTTATCAGGATACAGAATTGCTCTTTATGGTATCGGTTTCTGATGGGAAGGACTTTAGTACGGACATTGTAAGTATCTACGTTTCTCTGGCTAGAGTAGTGGTTAATGCAAAGGTATTGCTAGAAGGTCCTTATGATGGGAATGGTCTGATGACGACCTATTTGCAGCAGCAAGAATATCTGCCTTTGGAGCAACCGTATGCTGATTCTCCTTGGAATCACTTAGGGCTGGAAACGGTCGATAGTATTCCTGCTGGTATCGTAGATTGGGTATTCGTAACGGCTAGGACCAGTTTGGAAAAAGATTCCATTGTTACTTTTGGTGTCGGATTTTTAGCGGATGATGGCCAGATTGTCAGTTTGGATGGAGGACCATTTACGTTGCCCATGGATAATATGGGGACGGACCTTTATCTTGCGATCTATCATCGTAACCATGTTGGAATTCTTTCTGCAGCGCCTATTGCTCCGGTAAATGGAGTTTACGATTTTGATTTAAGGCTGGGCAATACGACTGTATTTGGAGGAGCGAACAGTATAAAAGATCTAGGGGGCGGCTATTTTGGTTTGTATAGTGGTGATTATGATGGGAATGGTCAGGTGCAAAACACCGACTTCTCTAATTTATTGCCAGACTTGGGACTGAATAATTATAGAGAAGGAGATTTGGATTTGAATGGGGAGGTACAAAACTCTGAAGTCCAAGACAAACTGATTATCAATCTTGGTCGGGGAGCTTCTTTTGAATATTGATGGAATAGGAATAATTCATAATAAAAAGGTATCAGATTGCCCTAGATTCGAGGACAATTTGATACCTTTTTTTACTTTTTGCCTGCTTCTTCAAGCAACTACAGTAGCTGATTTGAAAAAGAGGGTAAACTAGTTTAGTAACAAGTATTATAAATATAAGTGGCTCCTGCTGTAGAATTAGAGCTATTGTCATTCTGTGCAGGATTAATACCAGACAATAAACTTTTTTCTCGATGAGCACCTATGATTACTGTCGATCCTGTTTCATCTAAAGCAGTTCCCCAACCAAAGAAATCGCCAGCATCTGTGTTACTAGCTTTTATATAAGTTGATTGTATAAACTGACCGGTATTATCATCCCATTTAAACAAGTAACCAGCTCCGCTATCGGCGGCTCCATTATCATCTGTTGGATTAAAACCAATTCCAGAGCCATCTTCGGAAAAAGCACCTGTCAAAATAGTTTTTCCATCCCCACTTATGGCAATAGTTCTTCCTAATCGATCACCTGCCTCTCCATTCGAAGCAGTTAAGACCTGTGTTTGCGAATAAGTCCCAAGTGATATATTCTTTTGATAAACGAGTAATCTTCCTTGACTCGATAATCCATTTTCGTCAGCGACAATAATAGTATTCCCTGAATCATCCATTTGAATAGCCGGTCCAATGTTAACCCCTCCGTTTGTAAATGTTTGAGATAATGACCATGTTCCGGCAATTTTCTCATACACATTAACAGATGTAGCGCCTCCTGTACCGTTTGCCGCTATGATATCTCCGGCCTTATTTATAGTAACTTGTCTTCCTGTACCATTGGATACTAATCGCACTACTTCTGTTAAACCAGAGCCTGTATCTTCAAAAATGTAAAGACTTGGATTATTCCTAGTTCCCACCGCAAGCGTATTCCCATCTCCAGATAAATCTACGCTAGAGCCAAACCTAGAGTTAGCAATTGGAATAAGAGGTTTGATGAAATATTCCTTAGTCCAATTAACACCTGTACGCTTGTATAAATAGACTGCACCATATCCAAATTGATCAATTGTAGATTCATTTCCATTTATACCGGCACTATTACTTGGCTGATTTCGTTGACCTATTGCAAGCGTATTACCATCATAAGACAAGGATAGACTATTTCCCGCATCATATCCGTCAATCACCGTAGGTCTAATTATTGCCTGCTCGCTCCAATTTGCACCATCGTATATAAAAATATAAATACTACCACTTTGTGAGCCACCACTTGAGGAGTTACCAAATCGATCTGCTACAGCAACAGTAAGTCCGTCGCCACTTATTGCTACAAACTCACCAAACAATCTATAATTGTCAGGATCTGAAGCCTTAACATAGGTAGGCGTTTCCTTTAATGGAGGCGTAGCAAAAGTAATTCCTGGTTTTCCTGATCCATCCACACCTAGGCATAACCATTGCCCTGCTTGATAAAAACAAGTGGCGTTGCGAGATAAATCATAAACAGTAGTTCCATTAACAGGTGGGTTTCCATTTCCATCTGTGACATCTTCTACTGCTGTAACTCTAGGTAAGACTAATCCCGTATTATTATTACTAGTAACATCTAAAGTCCCTTTGGGATCACTAGTGTTAATACCTACTTTAGCAGATAGGGCTGTTCGTCCATTGTCTAATACCGCAAATCGGTCTCCACTACTATCTTTGATTCGGAAATCACCAGTACCATTTAGGTCGTGAGTCAAACTGTTTGTTCCATAAGTTAAGGTCGTTGGTTCTGTTAATGGGCCTCCTAGTTGGATGGTATTGGCAGTGGCATCTATATTCAGTCCATTATTGACAGCAGCATTTATTGTAGGTGTTCCGGAAGCGCCGCCACCAGAAAGGCCTGCGCCCGCTGTAACCCCCGTCACATCTCCTCCGATGGAAGATAGATCGACGGTTTGCGTGCCACCATCGTCTATTATGGTTAAGTCCGTTCCTGTGAGGTTGGCGCCAGTGTTAAACTCGTTTGCTGGGTCATTGTCTGCATCGTCTACGCCGTCTTGGAGCGTACTAAGATCTACATTTTGTGTACCTCCAGCATCTGTAATTTCTAGCGTCGTTCCTGTTAAGGTAGCGCCAGTGTTGTACTCGTTTGCTGGGTCGTTATCAGCATCGTCTACACCGTCTTGGAGCGCACTAAGATCTACGTTTTGAGTGCCTCCGGCATCAGTAATTTCTAGCATTGTTCCTGTTAAGGTAGCGCCAGTGTTAAACTCGTTTGCTGGGTCATTATCAGCATCGTCTACGCCATCTTGGAGCGTACTAAGATCTACATTTTGAGTGCCTCCGGCATCAGTAATTTCTAGCATTGTTCCTGTTAAGGTAGCACCAGTATTAA
>CALLWB010000003.1 GCA_938016265.1 uncultured Saprospiraceae bacterium | reverse complement strand
GAATTTTTCAGTTTCGCAACTTATTTAAACGTTTTGTAACGTAAAATTACGTTATTATTTTATTGTCGTCGTGAAACCCTTTGATAGAATGACATTTGTAAACTGCAAGGGTTGCAAGAAAAGGAGAATATCTATTGATTTGACAAGTATTTATTTATAGTGAAATGCTAATCGTCCTGAAGGGACGACATATATCAGCAAGAGGAAACTTGAATAACGAAGGGCCTTACACACGCACCCTCTAGCGGTGATCAATTCAAACTACAGGCATCGTTCTAACGTGGCAGGCAAATGAAATCGCCACTATGTAGTTCGTTATTATTAAATCGAAACGTACTCAAACGCAGCCAAGGCAAAGTCTTCCCATTGATCTTCATAATCAAAAGGAACTTGCACCCATTCCTTCATTGGTCGCCCCTTCCCTGATGGGTCAAAGAGTTCGGTGCCATCTAAGCGGAGTGCTTCCTGGTGGAATTCTCCGGTTAGCTTGAATACCATTTCATTATGAAAAAAACAACAGAAGGCTTTCTTATTGATCTTGTAACAAGGTTTTCCAAACAATTGGCTCTTTTCAGCCCCTTCGATTTTGGAGGCGACTTCGTGGTATTTCGTTTCTTCTTTTGTCATTTCTTGTTAGTACCTCTTTAATCGCAATCACCTGGTAAGCTGGTAATCCAATCTCTGATCAATTGCAGTCCCTCTTCATGGATCACCGATCGTGCGAGTTCCGGCATTGCAATATCCGTCACCGTCGAATTCATCCGAAACGGCAATATCGACTCATCCGGTAGCCCGGGCACAATTACATAATCCAATCCCCCAGATCCCTGGCCAGCAGCAACTGGAGTTTTGCAAAACCCTAACTTATCCTCATCCATCTCTCCATAATTCAGAAAAAATCCAGAGTTGTTGGCAGGCCCATCTGCATTATGACAGTGCGCACAATTAACATCTAAATAAGCACGCGCACGCTCCGTAACTGTACCGGATGACGAATCGTCCCACTTCGCGACTTTCGGTACTGACGTCAATGTAGGAAGGCCTGTCAAATAGCCTTCTGATGCCCAGCGATCAAGTTGATTTTCGGTCCCATTCGCGTAAGCAAAATTGCTATTCAAATTGCGAACTTTTGGTCCGATCGGTAACAATTCATTCGCCACATTATGACATCCTTTACAATCATTTTTGTTAGGAATATAATAGTTAGTGCTCCGCTGTGTACCGTCAAAATGGGTCCACTCTACATTAACTTGCCTGGCCAGTACAGTAAAATCCGCTTCGTCCTGAGCAGAGTTCCAGATATAACTGGCCGGTTGCCAGGCAGTGTCTTGGCGAATCAGCAATCTAGTCTCCATGATCTGTCTCCCCAGAGAAGGATCGCGAAGATCATTATCAAAATAAAAATGTTTGATGATAATGGCTCCTACGGGAAAATCCAACACCCCATTTTCTGTGTAGGTAGCAGATTTTCCAGCAGGCATCCATACAAATCTTGATTTCCCTGCATAGTCAGAAAACAATGGCGTAATCAATTCATAGGGAATAACTCCTTTGTAGGGCTCCAACTCATTCAACTCCCCAGTAAAAAAACCGTAGTCGGATAGTTTATCCAGCGGAAGGGAGGCTAAATCTATTTCTAGGTCAGGCAATTCCGGATTTTCCTTTTTGCAGGCCATTGGAATAGAAAGTACTGCCGTAAACAATAGCAGCACAGCGAGATATAGACGACTATGCATGTACAATGAATTTATCTTTTTAATAGAATCGACTTGTTTCCAACATCAATGTTACTACAACCTCGGTGCGTCAACAGTTACAGCTGGCAAGCTCGGTTGAGTGCAGATATGCGGCGCAACATCGTAATTAACAGGATTGAGGAACAATGCATTAGCACCTACATTTCCAAAAGTGGCTGCACCGTTATTTTGGATACATATTCCCTCCGTAGGGTCCATATCGTATTCTGGCGCCTTAAATCCATCATAAATGATATCCGAAACATCTGCTGGAGAACCGAATACGTCATTGATTAAAAATTGAGTAGAGCCATTCGGTTCGGCAGGATATTGTCTCGCGCTTGAGAAGGTATTGTCATGAATGTTAACACGGTAAACATAAGGATCGTAACCAGTAGCAAGAGGGCTATTGTCTCCATCTAGTGCTTTAGCGGTATACATGCTCACTATTCCAATCCCCATCACATAATTGTCTGTGATCGTATTGCCAAATATCTCTACATCAGCGAACGAAAGGATCATAATGCCGGTCCCTACAGGAACAGTCGCAACGATATTACCAGCAGGAGCGAAATTTTTGTGATTGTTATTGATAATGGTATTATCATAAATTCGACATTTTGCTCCATTTGGAATAACAGGTAACCCTTCCAAATCGAAGGCAAGGATACCTCCTGTGTTATTTCTTGCAGTATTACCAAAAACATCTGCATTTATACAGTTTTCAATTTCCAATCCTGCCACATTTTCTTCTATGGTACAATTACTAGCAATTACATTTTCACTTTGTCCGATATAGACACCGGCATCAGAAGCACCTCTGACATAACACTGATCGACAAGTACATTTGTTGAAGTAACAGGGTACAGTCCATAAGCACCATTTGCGGAAGAAACCGGGCCAGTATATTCTACACCCACCTTGATAAGGCTAAGGCCATCAGAATCTTTGATCTTCACACCATCACCACTAGCATCGATGATAGATAAATCGTGCATTAGGAACCAAGTAAGATCCGTGCCCAAAAATCCTTGTGCGCCGTTGGTTTGCCCAGAAAAATCGAGCATGGTTTGCTCCATTCCTGCTCCACGAACGACGACTCCAGATTTGCCATCAATAGAAAGTGTGGAGGTAAGTGTATAGGTACCCGCTGCCAGTTGAAGCGTGTCATTATCTGACATCAGGATTAATGCCTCTTGAATATTGTCTTGGTCATTGGCGGAAGGAGAAACAGTCCATAGACAACCAGAAGAACAGCTACCACCGCAATCTACACCAGTTTCAGTTCCATTTTGGATCCCGTCTTCACAAGGGATGATTTCGTCTTTTTTACACCCGGTCATAAAAACCAGACTAAAGGATAGACAAATAAATACGAATTTTAAAAACGTTCTAGGAAGATTCATTTTTATTGAATTTTAGTTGAAGAAAATATATGGTTTGGTAAATGGTAGTAGATCTGATCCGTAAATTATAGCTTTTTGCCAACAAACAAAAATAGATGGGTATAATATTTAATCCTGTTATTCAGCAATTTGTTTCTATATATAAGTAAATTTTTCAGTCCAACAACAAAAAACAGCTTACGAAGAAACTCCGTAAGCTGTTGGATTAAAATTGGTCAATCAAATATTAACCACTGTTATTTTTTTACTTTTTAAGTCCTATTTCACGTAGACGCTCATCTAGATAGTCTCCTGCGGTGGTTGGCGGGAAAGCTAATGGTCGGTCGGCAGTCACACAATTTTCAAGGCAAGTCAGGTCCATTTCTCCTTTAGGGTGGAGAAAAAACGGAATGGACATTCTTGGAAGGTGCCATTTTTCTCTAGGCGGATTGACGACGCGGTGAGTAGTTGACTTCAGGTAGTTGTTGGTCAATCGTTGTAGCATATCTCCTACATTGATGACAATTGCCCCTACTCCAGCTTTAATAGGTACCCACTCCCCTGCTTCGTTGTACAACTCCAATCCGTCTGCAGAAGCGCCCACTAACAAAGTAATCAGGTCGATGTCTTCATGCTCTTCGGCGCGGATTGCGGAAGCTGGTTCTCTGGTGATTGGTGGATAGTGAATTGCTCGAAGGATACTATTCCCATTATGGACAAACTTGTCGAAATAGTTTTCGTCTAAGTCAAGGAAAAGTGCAATTGCACGTAGCAAATTTTTGCCTGTTTCCTCAAAAGCGGTGTATAGTCTGTTTCCTAGTTCTTGAAATTCTGGTAATTCTTTGACGTAGACGTTTGGTGGATACTCCGTCGGATCATTGTCTGTTACGGTTTGGCCGATTTGGAAAAACTCTTTGAGATCCGCGACTTGCGATTGTTTGGCGTGTTCGGTACCGAAGGCAGTGTAGCCCCGTTGTCCAGCAAGGCCTGGTATTTGAGCCGCTAGTTTGGTCTCTACAGGCAATCCGAAGAATTTTTTCCCTGCAGCATAAAAATCATCAATCAGCGCTTTATCCACTCCATGATTGGTAACAGCGACGAAACCTACATGATGAAAGGCATTGCCAATTTCCTGAACGAATTCCTTCTTCTTGTCGGAATCTCCTGAAAGGTATTTAGATAAATCGACAGCTGGTATCCCGGTCGTAACAGTTGACATATACAAACTTTTTTTTGGTTTATAAATTTTTCGTATTTGAATGATTCTGCTCCCTTTAGAGTAAATCCGATTCTATTATTTCAGGACATAAATTTACAAAATTGTTAAGGGATGATGAACAACTTGGACTCATTTATTTTATTATAAATAGAATGTTTTCCATACTTTCTCCTATCAATAAAAGAAGAAGAAACAATATCTAAAAAATTCCTAAATTAGCAGGCGTAATTCATACAACCTTAAAGCGTAGAACTTGTGGCAAAGATAAGACCTTTTAAAGCTTCCTTCCCTGAACTTGAGAACATCCCGGATACTAATGGCTTCTTTAGTGAGGCAAAACATCTGTATCCTGAATATTCAGCAAGGGGAATTTTTAAATCAGACAAGGAAGAAAGCTTATATATTTATGAGCAAGAAAGTGCTTTAGGTGCCCAGACCGGGCTCATTGCGCTGACCGACATTCAAGACTACATTGACGGTCAGATTGTAAAACATGAATTGACTTTAGAGCACAAGGAACAAATCATGCTTAACCTACTCGATGAGCGCCACGCAATGATCAAACCCACCTTGCTAACTTACCCTAGCATACCAAAAATCAGCAATCTATTAAACAAACTAAAGCAAAAAAACCTTCCTACAACAAGCATCCACTTCCAGGGAGCAATGCACCGATTTTGGAAAATTTCTAAACCAAAACAAATCGAAAAACTGGTAGCACTGTTTAAATCCGAATTGCCGCTTACTTATATTGGTGATGGTCATCACCGTGCAGCAACAACAGCAATTAGATATAAAGAATTAAAAAAATCAAACCCTAATCATACTGGCAATGAATATTACAACTGCCTGTTTAGTGTGTTTTTTGCAGACGACCAACTCAAAATATTCGAATTCAATCGGGTAGTAACCACATTAAATCGTTTTCCACCAAAGGCTTTCAAAGCTGAGCTGCGAAAGGATTTCATTATCTCCAAATGTTATGCAGCGGCAATCCCAAGATCGAAGTTTGAAATCGGAATGTATTTAAGCAATAAATGGTATAGCCTGACCCCAAAACCTCACTTGCTTGAAAAAGGAAGCCTGTTAAGCGACAAACTCGCTGTCAGTATTTGGAATCGGGAGGTACTTAATAAGGTACTAGACATCAAAGACCCGCGCACCGACAGCCGAATCCAGTATATTGAAGGGCCAAAAGGGGTAGACGCATTGATGAAAAAGACAGGAAAAAATTCATTTTCTGTTGGCTTTACTTTTTTCCCAGTTGAGCTTGAAAAATTGATGGAAATCGCAGATGCGGGAGAAACGATGCCACCTAAATCTACTTGGTTTACTCCTAGAATGCATAATGGATTGATTGTCCATCAGTTTTGATTGGTTAGTAGTTATTAATATAAATATTAATAGTAAACGTAGGCTTTAAACTAATAACCATTAACTAGTCTAAATATTCCTTCATTTTCCCTTGTATAAAGGCCGCCAATTCCCGAATATAAGTACTGGAGAAATCAAACTTGATCCCTGCCTCTTCATAGATTTCACCGATGGTTTTGGTGTAGCCTAATTTCAGGGCATTGATATAGTTTTGGATGGCCAAATCCGGGTTTTCACAGTATTGTTTCCAGATGGCAATTGCTCCGAGTTGGGCAAATCCATATTCTATATAATAGAAAGGCAGTTCAAAAATATGTAGTTGGCGATGCCAAAGTTTGGTTCTGGTTTCTTCAAATCCTTCCCAGTCTACTAGGTCGGAAGTGTATTCGTCAAGGATTGCGATCCATGCAGTATCTCGTTCGGCAATGGTGTGTCCAGGGTTCGTGTATACCCAGTGCTGAAACTTATCGACCGTGGCGATCCAGGGCAGTAAGTCAAGTACGCGGTCCAACTGCAAGTATCTTGCACGTCTTAGTTCATTTTCATCTTTGAAAAAAGCCCCCCAATTGTCCATGGTCATGAGCTCCATCGCCATTGCGGCTAACTCTGCCACTTCAGACGGTGGGCGTTTGAAACTGGTCAACTCTAAATCATTGACAAGGAATGCGTGTACTGCGTGGCCACATTCATGCATCATGACCCGCATATCTTTGAATGTTTTTGCAGCATTCATAAACACAAACGGCACGCCGCTTTCAGGCAATGGCATATTGTAACCTCCAGGACGTTTCCCCTTTCTCGAAAACAAATCAAGACGATTCATTTCTTGCATTGTTTGGAGACACTCCCCAAATAATGGATGGGTATTTGCCAAACACTCAATCGATTTGTCGATCAATTCGTCTTCTGTTTCAAAGGGTTTTAGAGACGTTGCTCCAGAGGTATCAATAGATAAATCCCAAGGACGGAGTTGCTCCAAGCCTAAAACTTCTTTACGAATCTTCATGGTGTTTTCGATGAGCGGCATAATCTCTGTCGCTACTGCTTTGTGAAACTGGATGCAGTCTACCGGAGAATAATCAAATCGCCCAAGATCGGCAAATTTGTAATCTCTGAAATTTTGGAAGCCGGCATTTTTAGAAGATTCCATCCGCAGATCATACAATGTGGTAAATAAGGTGTCTAATTCTTCCTTATTTTCAAACCTTCTTTTTGATACTTTCGTAAAGATTTCTTCTCTGACGGCCCGGTCAGGGCTTTCTAGAAAAGCGCCTGCTTGTTGAAAAGTCAATTCTTTCCCTTTAAATTCGATCGTCATTTGAGAAGCGATTTCTCCGAATTTTTGGGCGGCCACTTTCACTTGTGTGAATATCTCGACATTTTTTTCGCTGTAAAGCTCAATTTCTTTTTTGATGGATCTCAGATAGATAAAGTATTTTTCTTGATCCAAGCTATTGAGAAAAGGAGATTCTATCAACTTTAGATTTAGGCTATTTTGAAAAGGGATGCACTTTGGTGTGATTTCTTTCAAGAATAGAGTATAGGAATCATTGAAGGATTCATCCTGGCTATTGCAGCTCATTTTGATGTACCTCCAACGGTAATCTTCCATCATTGCGGTATCCAACTCATTTCGATCGAGCATCCATTTTTCTAAATCTTCAGTAGAATTGATTGGTCGCTCTTCCAATTCTGTAAAAAACTGCTTGACATCCTCCCAAGCAGATAGTTTGAAGTTTGCAGGCAAAAAATTTCTTTTTGGAGGACTATTTTTGATCGAATTAAATTCCATGATCTTGATTTAGCAGACGAATGAGAATTGAATATTATTAAGCTTGGAAGGGAAGCTATTGTTTTGTGCGCAACTATTTATCAGTAGTTTCTTTTTCCTCGACTGGTTCTGCTTCTTCTTCGGTTGCTTCCAGTAGATTTCGATCGTTGAGATAAGTAAACCACTTTGCAATTTTTTTGATGTCACTTACATAAACTCGATCTCTATCATAGTTAGGCAGAATTTTTTTGAAGTACACTCTTGCCTCTTCTGAGCTGGCAGCACTTGTGATCAATGGAATCGATTCCATATTTTCTTTGATAGTGGCGAATACATCCTTTAACTCTGCAGTATCGTCATCTTCTGTATAAATAGAAATTGTTTCTAATGGAGTAAACTGATGTTTTCTACTTGCAACAAATCTTTTTTTGCCTGAATCCATATTTTCTACAATCAAACCATTGCTTCGGTTAGAGACCATACGAAAAACACCCGGCATGCCACTAACAGCGACTAATTTAGATAAATTCATTCTTGATATTATTTTATTTTATAAAGAATTGATAACAACTCTTATGCCTTATTTTTTAAAATTCGAATTTAATTCCTTGAGCTAAAGGAATTCCTTTACTATAATTGATGGTATTTGTTTGACGGCGCATGTAAGCTTTCCAGGCGTCAGATCCACTTTCACGTCCTCCACCAGTTTCTTTTTCGCCTCCAAAAGCGCCTCCAATTTCTGCTCCACTTGTTCCGATATTAACGTTGGCGATCCCACAGTCAGAACCACTAGCAGATAAGAAATATTCCGCCTCACGGACGCTATCGGTCATTATTGCAGAAGATAATCCTTGAGGTACGCCGTTTTGATAAGCAACTGCCTCCTCAATCGTTGAGTATTTTATCAAGTATAAGATAGGAGCAAATGTTTCATGCTGTACAATTTGCAATTCGTTGGTTACCTCGGCGATACATGGCTTGACATAACAACCGCTTTCGTAACCTGGTCCTTCCAATACTCCGCCATCTACCAACATGGTTCCGCCTTGTTTTTTGACTTCTTCAATAGAGTTGAGGTAGTTGTTTACGGCATCTTTGTCGATCAGCGGGCCCATGTGGTTCTTTTCGTCCAACGGGTCACCAATAACTAATTGAGGGTAAGCACTGACCAAATTCTCCTTCACTTTGTCATAAACACTTTCGTGAATGATCAACCTTCTTGTAGAGGTACACCGTTGTCCACAAGTCCCGACAGCTCCAAAGATGGTTCCGATAGTGGTTATTTCGAGATCTGCATTTGGTGTGACGATGATGGCATTGTTGCCTCCTAATTCTAATAGGGATCTTCCTAGTCTGCTGGCGACTTCGGCTGCTACGATTTTCCCCATTCTCGTACTTCCAGTGGCGGAAACTAAGGGGATCCGGCTGTCCTTGGACATCCACTCTCCTACCCTATAGTCCCCGTTAATAATACAAGAAACGCCTTCGGGTACATCATTTTCTTTTAATACTTTTTGGAGGATATTCTGGCAAGCGACAGAGCACAAAGGTGTTTTTTCAGACCCTTTCCAAACAGAAACATCCCCGCAAATCATTGCGATCATGGAGTTCCAGGCCCAAACGGCTACTGGAAAATTGAAAGCAGATATGATGGCTACGATTCCTAAAGGATGCCATTGTTCATACATTCTATGTTGCGGTCTTTCCGATTGGATGGTCAATCCGTAAAGCTGACGAGACAGCCCCACCGCAAAATCGCAAATATCAATCATCTCTTGTACTTCGCCTTTTCCTTCCTGATAACTTTTTCCCATTTCGTAGGAGACTAACATTCCTAGGGCGTCTTTGTGATCTCTGAGTGCATTTCCGTAGAGTCTTACAATCTCTCCTCTTTTAGGAGCAGGGATATTCCTCCATGTTTTGAAGGCAGTTTGAGCAGTAGCGATCACTTTTTCATATTCCTCTTTGGTCGTTGTCGTTACTTTACCAATTAGTTTTCCGTCTACTGGGGAGTAGGACTCAATAAGGTTTGTTGAGGTGTCTCCCATCCAATTCGAGCCAGTACTTGTCCCTTGATTTACAGATTTAAGGCCTAATTCCTGAAGAGCGTTTTCTATAGATTTCATGCTTATTTTTTTATTAATTTTTTTCGGTCTGCGAAAATAATCAAATTATTCCTGAGAAATAGATTATTGTACAATTAGTTAGGTTAATTAAGTTTAACAGCGTAAATGGGAATTAAGTTTTATCTATCCTCATGGATGAAAATTATTAATAATATTTTTATACACCAGTAAGCCAATAACGAACAACTAAATACAAAATAATTTTTCACTCCTCAGATTTAACCTTATTTTTACCCGTCGACTGAAATATACCCATCTCTTATGATTAGATCTATTGTTGTGCTTTGCTTACTATTTTTTGTGTTGTGTCCATCTGCAGTGGCACAGGACAAAAAGGCGAAGAAGAAGGAAAACTCCAAAAAAACGGAGCGAGCAGAAAAGAAAAAAGCAGCCACCAAAATTGTTCAGGAGGACGAAGTGGAGGAGTCAGATCAATTATTAAAAAAGAACAAAAAAAAGTACAAGCAATCTTCCAGGAAAAAATCAAAGCCAGAATATGAAAAAACCATCTCCCCAGAAGATATTAGTTGGACGTCCATTCAAAAAAAGAAAAGTTCTTCCTTAGCCAATCAGGTGGTTGCCCAAGATCAAACCGGCTATTTTACTTGGCAAGGGTATGACGGGTATTACTATGATCAAAGCCCCGTTTTGCGCTTTTTCGATCACAATGGCAACCAGAAAATAAGTAATGAGCTTGGTGGAAACTACATCAAAATCATACCCTTCAACAATAAACTCTACTTCGTAAGTCACGAAGCCGTCGGAGAGTATACCGAAATTCAGTTTCAAGAAATAAACAAAAAAAACTGTTCCTTGGTCGGTGGCCCGATCCCTGTGTTCAAGATTCCCTATTCCAAAAAACAACTTTTCAATCCTGCTGATTTTGAATATCGGTTTAGTCCAGACAAAAAACAACTCATAATTGCCATCCGCGAATCCAAAGCGAAGGGCAAAAAAGTCGTCAACAACCTGGTTAGCCTAGTCGTTTTAAATACCAAATTGCGAACCGTTTGGTCAGAGGCAAGAAAAAACCTGTTTAAATCAAAACCTTTTCACCTCCTGGATTTTGAAATGGACAGAGACGACAACGTCATACTTGCCTGTCAGGTATTCATCACAGATCGGCTGGACGAAGGGAGCACATTTGAGTTAGTTACGCTCAGCGAAAATGCTCAGCGAAAAGAACAAGTGAGTCTTGAATTTTGGAATCTTTCTCTAGTAGACATGGAGCTCTCGCTTACCGCAGACAATCGCATCCTTGGTGTTGCCTTGTACAATACTACTGCTAATTCTTCGAGGGTAAAGGGGGTTATTATGGTGGAATTGGATACCTATCATAATGAAATAAAAACGCTGTATGTCGATGACCTGCCGCTATCCATCATCTCTAATATGCTGGATCAGAAAAAAATATCCGATGTCAAGGAGATCGACCAACTGTATCTGGATAAGGTCATTGCGGAACCAGATGGCAGTTTCACACTGTTTGCTCAGCGCAGCAACCGCACCCCATTGTATGGAAGATATGCCAACTCCAGGTCACAAAGCATTGACGACACCAGTCCTGAAAGCCGATCCTACGGCAATCTTTTAGTAGTGCGGATGTCTGGGAATGGGAAAATGGAATGGGCAAAAGTCATAAACAAAAACCTGTCGACTAGCTTCTCTCAATATAGAATGGGTGATTTTTCTGCTTTTGTTATGAATGGGAAAACCAGGATCTTTTATTACAAGGGGCGATTTGCTAGTCGCGGAAAACCAATCTTGATGACTACTATCGATGCCTCCGGTCGTCTGACTCATGAAAAACTAATCAAATCCAGGCAGGCAAAATTGTTTGTTTGCCCTCGCTGGTTTCATATTTCAGAAAAGGATGGGTCATTGATGATGTATGGACAGATGACTAGTCGGTTTCGGTATGGAAAGGTGTTTTTGAAGTAGAATTTCTAGCCAATTACTCCGGCATATCCTTCAACGGCACCAAAGTAAACCCTTCCTTCCTCAACAACTCCAACATACCATACTCCCCTGGCAAATGCCCAGCGCCAACAGCAAAAAAGGTAGGCATCTCTCTGCTCATTTTGTCAAATAACGGCACCCAATTTTTGTTACGGTTTACAAGGAGTAAGGTCTCAAAATCTGCTAGATCTGATGACTCCTGAGTGATCGTTGCGCCCAGTGCCTCTAGGTCTTGCGCTTTATAGAGGTTGATCATCTCATTGAACATTGCTTCACTCATTGAGCCTTCTCCTTCCAGCGACTCCATCAGCATTTTTGCTTGATCTGCGTAGGGAATACTGTCAAACATGCTCATTTGGTATTGAGCCGTTTCAAGCCCCAGGATTTCCATGTCCCTGTTTTGGGCCATTTCCATAAATTTTCCTTCGTAAGAAATCATTTCGCCACTGAGCGTTTCCTCCGACATCATGGTACTAAGAAGGATAGGCTTCATCCGGTCGAACATCATCAGATCCATTCCTACAGAATCCGAAAAATAAATCGCCAATTTTTTATACTCCTCTTCGGTCAATAGTTCCTTGAGAGAAACACCATCATTCATCAATATTCCCGAAAGGGCAGCCATCATCATAGACGGATCATCCATATCCAGCTCCAGTGTAAGTTGCTGGGAATGTTTAAATCGGTCCCTGGCTACATCTGGCAGAAAAAAATCATTTTTCTCAATCAAATGAATCGTTCCAAAAAGGTAAGAATTTTGCGTTAAGCCATTCCCCGATATCTCCCAAAGCAGGGACATGGTATCGGTGCGCAATGCTTTGATAGGCGGTGTGGTTGGCAATTCAGGCAACACCTGTGTGCTTGTCTCCACTTCTGGTTCTGGTAAAGTAGTTGTACTTACCGATTTCGAAGAGTGGCAAGCTCCGAGTAGACAGATGGCAAGAAAGCCTGCCCACATAAGATGTAGCCGGAAGTTATTCATTGTTTGATATTAAGGTGACTAAAATAATCCTTCGATCACATTTTCTTCTGTGATCCCAGCGGCTTCTGCTTTGTAGTTCCTTACGATACGGTGACGGAGTACGTATTTTGCAACAGCCTGAACGTCCTCAATATCTGGAGAATATTTTCCATTGATTGCAGCATGACATTTTGCGCCAAGTACAAGATACTGAGAGGCACGAGGTCCAGCGCCCCAGGAAATATAATCGTTTACTTCCTTGGTCGCCATCGATTTGCCGGGTCTTGTTTTACTAGCAAGGCCTACGGCATATTCAAGGACATTGTCCGCAATAGGAATCTTTCGAATGAGGTCCTGAAACTCCATAATTTCTTTTGCTGTCAACACATTGGTCAATTCTGCCCGGTGGTCTGAGGTTGTGTTTTTTACTACCTGTATTTCTTCTTCGTAAGAAGGATAGTCCAGGGTGATATTGAACATAAAACGATCCAATTGTGCTTCTGGAAGTGGGTAGGTGCCTTCTTGTTCGATCGGGTTTTGCGTTGCTAAAACAAAAAATGGTGCGGGCAATTTGTGCTCTACTCCACCCACAGTGACGGACCGTTCTTGCATTGCTTCAAGCAGTGCTGCTTGCGTTTTAGGAGGTGTCCGGTTAATCTCATCGGCCAGGACAATATTAGAAAAAATAGGTCCTTTGTTGAATTTGAACTGACGACTTTCGTCTAATATTTCTGCTCCAAGAATGTCAGAAGGCATTAAATCCGGTGTAAACTGAATTCGTTTGAACTCTAGATCCAGTACTTTGGAGATCGTACTGACCAACAAGGTTTTTGCCAATCCCGGCACTCCAACCAATAGGCTGTGTCCATTACTAAAAAGAGATATAATAACAGTTTTGACGACTTCCTCTTGTCCTACAATAACTTTTCCGATCTCTGCGGATAGAACTTTGTACGCTTTTGCTAGCGCATCTACCGCCTCCACGTCTGATTTGTATGCCATATTATGTTGTTTGAAAAATGGTTCGTTTGATGAATGTTAGCTTATAAACTAAGTCTAACGTAATTTAGTTGTAGTTTGATTCGCCCATTTGTCTAATTCCGGGCATTGTTTATAATCTTCAGAAATATTTATATACATAGATCCCACTTTTTCATCCACCCATGACTCCATTTTCTTCAATTTTTTCTGCTCGGTGGCTGCTGCCTGGATTTTAGAATAGTCATCTCTCAAATTGGCAACGTGCGGGTCGGATTTGGTATCCAATCGGATAATCCGGTAAGCTGTTTCGCCTTGTGGGGAAACAAACTCTAGTGGATCTGATACATCGCCAACCTTCATGCCCTCGATAGCGAAGTAGACCTCAGGGGTCAGTTCGCGTACTTCAAATGTGCTGGTTCCTGTTTGTGCGTTGAGGAGTCGGCCTGCGTTATTTTTACTCTGATCGTCCTCGGAGTAGCGTTTTACTGCTCTTCCAAAACTGATGGAGTCCGTCACGATCAAATTTTTGATGGTATCCAATTTGGCCTTTACGAGGTCCTTATCGTCGAAGGTGATTTCCGGTTTTACCAGGATATGTCTTGCGTTGATAGTATTTCCACGTCGCTCAATCAATTGAATGAAGTGGTATCCATAATCTGTTTTTACGATTGGCGAATACTCCATTGGTTCGAGACGGAAAGCAGCTGCTTCAAACTCAGGAACCAGTTCTCCCCTTTTGACCCATCCGAGGCTTCCTCCTTTTGCTGCGGAGCCTGGATCATCAGAGTAGACACCTGCGGCTTCTCCAAAATCTTTACCATCGTTGATAATTTCGTTTTTGATTTTATCGAGTTTATCGAAGGCTCTTTTTAGCTCCGCATCGTTTACTTTAGGTTTGATCACGACTTCGCTGACTTCTACTTCGGCATTGAAGTAGGGCAGGCTATCCTTTGGAATTTCGTTGAAAAACCGTTTTACTTCTGCTGGTGTTACAGAGACGTTTTCGACGACAGACGCTTGTTGGCGTTCGGTGATCATTTGATCTTCGATGTCGGTTCTGAAGTCTTCTTTTACGGCTTGGACTGATTTGCCGTAGTATGCTTCGAACTGCTCTACGTTTCCATCCATGTATCGGAGTATCTGGTCAATTCTGGCATTAAGCTGTCCTTCTACTTCTTCTTCAGAGACGACCAGACTGTCAATGTTGGCTTGGACGAGGAATAACTTTTGAGTGATCATCTGGTCGATCATTAGGCAACGTCCGTTTTCAGGAATGCTGCCTTCTTGAGCTTCTAGAAATTGGACTTGTTCTTCTATGTCGGAATGCAGGATAATTTTATCTCCTACTACGGCGATTACTTTGTCTACTAATCCAGTTTGTCCAAAAGAAAGGTTTGCAGTGAAAAGGAAAAGTGCCGTTAAGGGCAAAAAAATGATTTTCATATATTATTATTGAACTTATTCTTACTAAATCAACTGGTGTTAAAAAATTTCTATGTTTTTGTTTTCCAGTTCTTTTCTATATGTTTCTTCGGTTACTTGTTTGACCAAATCGATACTTTTTTTCTTCATTAAAATTTTAGCCAGATCGTCCTTGACAAAGTCATAAGGTGACGGATCATTTTTAAATTTTGCTTCTTTTATGATTAGAAAGTATCGGTAATCTCTGTCTTTAATGTAATAGTCTTTTTGGTCTGAGGAGGAATACTTATCATCTAACGTCCCTTTGGGCATTTTCGTTGCTATCTCCTCCAGAGTATACCATCTATTTTCGTCGAGCAGATGTTCCTGAGCTTTTTGTAAAACGTACCCCCTAACTGGTTCTATTCCTTCGTCTTTTTTATATTTCCACCATCGTTTTAGCTTAGATACATCTTCAGCGTCTCTTTCTATTTTCACATAGATACATCTAAGCAGGGTGTTTTTTAGAGGATACAATTGTTTGTTTTCTTCGTAATATGCTTTTAGTTCCTCTTCTGTCAATGTGGTGTCTACCCTATTTCTGTAGAGGGATTCCTTATAAGAATTCAAAATTAAAGCAGACCGATAGTCTTCTACCAATCGATCTATGTTTATATCTTCCGGCATGTTTTTCTTAGCCAGATTTAGCAGCATTTTATCTCTAGCCCAGTTTTCAACATAGGCATGCAAAATGATTGCGCTGTCTGCTGTTGTAGTTTTTGGGCCGATCAACCCTTCAATATCGCCAGCATACAACTTATGATCAAACACTCTTGCGATCGGTTGTTCTCCGTCATGCGGTTGTTTTTGCTTGCAAGCGGTCAGTACGCAAAGACAAAAAAACACAAGATAGAGTGTACTTCTGTGGTGTATGTTTTTCAAAAAAAGATTTAGGTGGTTGTTCTTCAAGCTTAATTATGGTTTGTCTCATTAACTGCCTAGAGGAACAGCAGAATACTATTTAAACATTTATTATTTAATTATTGAGGATAATACTTTTTCGTCTACGACCACAGTATAGGTCTTCTTCAATTCGTCCACCCATTGTTTTTCAAGGTGATCCTGGTAGTCTGCTACTACATATCCTCTTGCCTCTTTCAGTGTTTTGGTCGAAACAGGAAGGATTTCATTTATTTTAGCAAACGAAGTCACTCCTTGTTTTGCTGTAGATTTGCCGACTGCGCCAACTTTCCAGTCTGTTGCGTCTACTGTGCTGTTTCTTCCTTGTTCGTAGACATCTGTTTTGATGCTTACGATGTCCCCTGTTTTATTCATTTTAGCCATTAGTACCTCAGGCGATTTTTTGCCTGCCAGTTTTTTCGTTTTGGCTATGATTTTTTCGTTGTCTGATTTTACACTTATAATGCTGGCCTTTGCTCTTGGATTCCAGGTATATTTCGACGAATTACCATTATAAAAATTCCTCAACCCAGTTGTATCTTCTGAAGCCTTGTCCCATACTAGTTGCTTTGTTGCTTCAAACAATAGAATACCTTCTTCATATTCCCGCATCAATGCCTTAAATTCCGGGTATTTTTTCTCTAGCTGTCCTTCCTCGTACTTTATCGCTTGCTCTTCGACAAACTCTGCATACATTTCTTTTGCAACGCCCTCAGGGGTATTCCCTCGTGCCTTTCTAAATCTAAGGTTCTGATTTTGCTTGAGGTATTTATTGAATTGGCCCATTGTGACTGAAGTAGCGCCAAACTTAAACAGTTCTTTTGCATCTGCGGCCTTGCTTGGCACCCATTTAGGAGATAAAAACTCTTGATTTAACGTCCCAAGAAACGTATTCATTGTTCCAGAGTTTTCTTTGAAATTGCTCGTTGTTTTGATGTTGTCGATCATTGCCCTTTTTGCGACTTTAAATCGCTCATCTTTTTTCACTTTAACGAGTAAGCCAGACTTTGCCAATTCATACTCAGGCATTTCTTTCTTCTCAATGCGTTTTATGATATGCCATCCGAGACTCGTACGGAAAGGCGTTGAGAAATCCCCGTCTTTTTTCAAATTGAAGGCTGCGTCTTCGAAAGCTTCGTCATAGGTATTGATTGAGAAATAACCAACTTCACCTCCTTTTCTGCCTGTTTTTTTATCATCAGAATCTGTCTTAGCAATTGCTTCAAAGTTTTCTCCCTTTTTCAGTCGGGCTTGAATCGCTTCTATCTTCGCTTTTGCTTCTGCATCGCCTCCATTTTTAGGAACTCGGGCTAATATATGTGCTGCTTTCACTTGGCCTCTTGCAGGTCTTTTTTCGTTTACTTTGACGATGTGGTAACCGAGTGCTGATTTGACAGGCGCAGAAAACTGACCGACTGGAGTATTGTACGCTGCTGTTTCCAGTGCGTAGAAATTGGGCAGTTGCAACGCGGTAAAATAACCAATTTTGCCACCACTTTGCTTAGCTGCCGGATCACTGGACATTTCTTTCGCTACACTCTCAAACTTGCTACCTCCAGTTAGTTTTTTGTGAATCTTGTTAATTTTATCTAGCGCTTTTTTGTCTTCTGCAGGATCAGATTTTTTGTTGACAGAGACAAGAATATGACTGATATTAACATCAAATTTAGATCGATCATAGGCCTCTTTTACCAGTTTTTCTGTCAACTCTCTGTCCATTAGGTAGGAATTAGAAAGTTGCTTTCTGTAACCGGCCAACTCGTTTTGTAGAGCGGGCACCTTATGCAGTTCCAAATCCTTTGCTTTCTGTACTTTTAGTTTAAACTTCTTGTACAAATCCAGGTATTCCATCACAGAGGCTTTGCTATAATCAGCTTTGTCTCCATTCGTTTTGGAATAAATGTAATTGAATTCCGAAACCGTCACGGGATTGCCCTCTACTGTAAAAAGTACGGGATCGTTGTCTTGTGCTGAAAGGTCAGCCATCCCAAAAGAGCAAGCTATCAAAATCACTAATACTATTCTGCTATACATTATGATACGTTTATTAACTGGGTAAATTTTAAATCTATTTTTGGGTATTACCACAAAATATTGCGGTTAAATAATAATTTTGCAAAAGTAATGATTTTATCATGCAAAATGTAATAGTTTCGTGGCCTATTGTACAAAGAATGTACCTGTTTTATGAAAATTAACTATTCTTTAACAAGGTTTTATGGCAAATTGCCGATTCACAGAACATAATGACCACTATTCATAGTAATAAAAAGATAAATTTGCTTTCGTTTTGCGCACCTTTACAGTATATCACTAAAAACAGACGCTAATAAAAGAACATGGGACGAAATAGAAAGAAAAAAATAATCGAAAATGTTGAAATCACTGGAATTGCAGATAAAGGCAAAGCAGTTGGCAGACATGATGGAAGAGTCATCTTTGTAGCAGACGCAGTGCCTGGAGATGTAGTAGATGTATTAATTCAAAAGACGAAAAAAGGAGCCCTTATCGGGAAAGCCATCCAACTAAAAAAGCCTTCGGCAGACCGGATTACGCCAATTTGCGAGCACTTTGGAATTTGTGGCGGCTGCAAGTGGCAACATTTGAGTTATGAGGCACAGTTAACCCACAAACAAACCACGGTCGAGAACGCAATAAGCAGAATCGCTAAAATCCCAGTTGGTGAAATTCAACCCATTCTGCCTTCTGAAGAAACAGCTTACTATCGAAACAAACTGGAGTTTTCCTTTTCCAATAAACGATGGCTGACAGAGGAAGAAGTACAAACAGGAGACAAATTCCCCAAAAGAGATGCCCTCGGATTTCACCGACCAGGAGCTTTTGACAAGATTGTAGATGTCAATCATTGCCATCTGCTACCGGAGCCTTCCAATGCGATTAGAAATGAAGTGCGTAAATTTGCCTTGGAAAACGAGTATTCCTTTTTCGATATCCGGGAGCAGGAGGGTTTGCTAAGACAGCTCTTCATACGAATAACCAGTTTGGGAGAAATAATGGTCATCCTTTGTTTTTATTACGATGATGAAGAAAAAAGGAAGGCTATTTTAGACCATCTGCACCAAAAATTTCCTGAAATCATCTCCCTACTTTACATTATCAACCCTAAGAAAAATGATACGGTATACGACCTTCCAGTAAAAGTTTGGAAGGGGCAACCCTTTATCACAGAAGAGTTGCGACACGTCAAATTTAAGATTGGCCCAAAATCATTTTTCCAAACCAACAGCAAGCAGGCCGTACGTCTATATGATACGGTTGTTGAATTTGCCGACTTCAATGGATCAGAAAATGTCTATGACCTATATACAGGTCTTGGGAGTATCGCCTGTTTTGTGGCGAACAAATGTAAACACGTCACTGGAATAGAGGAAATAGAAGCAGCAATTGAAGATGCAAATGAAAATGCCACGCTAAACAATATTGAAAATACAACGTTTTATGCAGGAGATGTAAAGGATATCTTAAACGCGTCTTTTGTCGAGAAACATGGAAAACCTGACCTAATCATTACAGACCCACCAAGAGTAGGAATGCACAAGAATGTGGTAGCAACATTATTGGAAGTAATGGCGCCAAAAATCGTATATGTAAGTTGTAATCCTGCTACACAAGCAAGAGATTTGCAGTTACTTTCAGAAAAATATGACGTTATAAAAATTAAACCCGTGGACATGTTTCCACACACACATCATATTGAAAGTGTCGCCTTATTAGTTGCTAAATAATGTTTAAAAAAGACGTCCCCAAAAATCAGACAAACAGCTTTTAAATCGCTTTTCCTAAGCAATTTACAGACAAAAACAACTGCTAAGGAATTCAAAATTGTATAATTCAAAATTTTTCCTTTTTTAATAAAACAATTTCCATTTTCTACCGTATACCCTGTCATGAATTCTTTTTGTGGCAGAAGTTATCAGATTAAACTTTAAAAACATGTCAAAAGAATCAAATTTATTGGAAGCCTTGCGGAAGGATTTAAAGAAATTTTCTGCTGTTTTAAAACAAGCTTCTACAACGATCATCGACGAAGATGTTTCAAAATATCCTATATTTATTGTTCACAGACATTCAGTAAACATGGGTATTCCGCTGATAGAACCAAAAAAATATGAAAGTAATTGGTCTTTCAATGCATCCACTTTGGAAGAATTCGTGTCTAAGAATTTGATAGAAAATGCCAAAGTGGAGGATTTCAAGAAGATTTATAAGACACCAGATGAGTTTTTATGTCTTTTTGTTGTTGAAGATAACGATGCAAATTTCATTTTTGCGCCCTATGCTTCAAGAGAGCTCAATAACTAAAGTGCAGAATTATCAGCTTCTACTGGAAATGTTCAAATGACTTGATGAATAACTTTTCATTATTCAAAACAAACTAATTAGCAGCAGATGTCAGAAATTAATCATGATTCCTATAATAAAATCCTTCTGGTAGAGGACAATCCTGGCGATGCTCGTCTGGTAGAACTTTACCTAGAGGAGTCGGACCTGTTTCAGTTTAATATCATTCACTGTTCTAATCTGAAGGATGGTATGGAAGCGCTCTCTGCTGGTGAATTTGCAGCAGTACTGCTTGACATCCATCTGCCGGATAGCAGGGGTTTCAAAACTTTAGAGACTCTACTTGCTTCCTACCCGGAAGAAAATGTTATTGTTCTTACTGGACTTAGCGATAAATCGCTTGGACTACGAGCAGTGCAGACAGGAGCACAGGACTATTTGGTGAAGGGAGAATTTGACCCTGAACTACTCTCCAAAACGCTTAAATACTCCATTGAGCGCAATCGAATCATAAAACGCCTTGAGGAGGCGCAGCGAATCACTCATATTGGTCACTGGGAATTGGATTTGCAATCAAAAGTATTTGATGCTTCAGACGAAGTCTATCGGATTTTTGGAATTTCTGAATCTATCGTCAATTATGATTTGGCGATGAGCTTCATTCATCCTGATGATGTTGGATTTGTAAAACAAATCCTTCAGAAACTACATACTCAGAAAGAGGTAAGCCAAGATCTACGCATTATAAGAAGAGACGACAGCAATCGGTATATCTCCGTTTTGGCCCGCCCCGTTCAAATTATTGAAGGAAAGGTAATGAGGATTTCAGGAGTCGTTCAGGACATCACAGAACGAAAACTTGCTGACGAAGAGATATTAAAAGGGAAAGCGCGTTACGAAAGTATTTTCAACCAATCAAAAGATGCCATTTTTGTACGACGAAAATCCGGTGAATTGGTAGATTTCAATACTGCGACCGTCGATCTATTTGGATATACAGAGGACGAACTCCGAAAAATGGATACGAAACAATTGTATTTGGATAAGTCGGAACGAGAAAAGTTTGACGAAAAGATGGAAAAGGAGGGTTCTGTGAAGGATTTCCGCATTGATTTTGTGCAAAAAAACGGGGATGTAAGAAATTGTTTGGTAACCGCCTCCATGACCATTAGTGAAGAATTTACTGGATACCATGGTATTGTAAGAGACATCACTGACCGAATGCAGGCAGAGCAGCTGAGAAAGGATAAAGAAATTGCGGAACATTCTGCAAGACTTAAGGAAAAATTCTTAGCCAATGTGAGCCACGAAATGCGCACACCAATGAATGGGATCATGGGCATGAGTAACTTACTTCTGAAGGAAAAACTCTACCCTAAGCAACTAGAGTATGTAAATTTCATTCAGGATTCTTCCGAATATTTGTTGGGTATCATCAATGATATTTTAGATATCGCTAAAAGCGAATACGACGAGATAGAGTTTGAGTCGGCAGAATTCAATTTGAAGCATATCATCAATACACTACACAAATCTATTCGTATTGATATTCAGTCTAAAAAGAAAAATTTGAAATTTGATGTTCACATTGCAGACGATGTGAAGACCAACTTTATAGGAGACCATCTGCGTTTAAACCAAATACTGCTCAATTTAACAAGCAACGCGGTAAAATTTACGGAGCAAGGAACAATTTCATTGACCGTAAATAAACTAGAGGAAACGGAAGAAGAGACCAAACTCCGCTTTGAAGTAAAAGATAGCGGTATCGGAATGACGGAAGACCAGTTGGACGTTATTTTCGAACCCTTTACAAGAGTCGCTAGCAACAAGGAAAAGCTTTATGAAGGAACTGGACTCGGGCTGTCCATCGTCAAAAGATTTGTAGAACTCCAGGGGGGAAGAATTTATGTGAGTAGTGAATTAGGAAAAGGGTCCGTTTTCGGTTTTGAGTTATCGTTGAAAAACACCACAAACCAGTCAACTATTGAACCGGTAAAAGTGGAAGAGGATTTTTTCATTCCAGATGACCAAAAAGTCAATATTTTGGTAGTGGAAGATAATACCATCAACCAAACTGTTGCCAGAAACACCATCATCAAACAATGGCCCCACGTCAGTGTGGAAGTCGCCGACAATGGTCAAATTGCAATAAACAAGTTCAATGAAAATGACTACGACTTAATATTGATGGACATTCAGATGCCGATCATGGATGGAGAAGAAGCCACCAAACATATTCGAAATCATTTTCCAGAACCAAAACGCAGTATCCCTATCATTGCAATGACTGCGCATGTTCATATCAAAACAGACCAAAAATTTATAGAATTCGACATGGATGATTGTGTGCTCAAACCCTTTCAACCAGCAGAATTATTTAGTGTCATCACCAAATATGTAAAGAGCAAGGAATTTCAATCTACAAAACAAAACGAAACACTTATGGGAATAGATCAACAAAATTATCAGTTCATAGATTTAAGTTACTTAGAGTTAATGTCCGATGGCGATCTGGATATGAAAGGTGTCCTCCTCGAAATGTTACTTTCTGACCCAGCAAAAGAAGTGGAGCGGATGAAATCCTTTACCAAAGAAAAAAACTGGGAAGAGGTAAAACTGGTCAGCCATAAAATGAAAACCAGCTTTCCATACATCGGATACAAAAAACTGATCGACACGAACGTATTGATCGACAGCAAATTGTTTGAATGGCAATCGGGAGATATTTCAGATGAAGATATCAGCGATACCATTCCTAATTTAGTCCATCAAGTAGACCACTATTTGCAAGAAGCGGTACAAGAACTAAAGGTCGAATTTTCTCAACTAAAATCGGGTGCTGTTTAGTAGCACGCACCATTCAAAATATAAAAGTGGGTCAGGAGCTAAATATGCACCTAACCCACTTTGGGTTTTCGTACCCGATAGACGAATCATTGAATTCTAGTACAATAATCGATAAGTTGACTTAAACCAAACAAAAAAATCAATATTCTTTTTAAAACATTAAGCTAACTTCATATTCATTAACGCTTAATAGTTTGCTCTTTATGCCACCTAAAAATATCCCCTGAAAAAAACTTTGCGCTGTCCACAACCCAGCCCCTCTACAACAACAAGAAAATCAACACTTTATCATTGTCCTGTCAGAAATGCATATAAATATTAAAATTGAATAGGGCTTTCATCTTTTGTCGTATATTAAGGTGTTTTATTTCTAGGAATTTTTATCTTTGGGAAAGAAACCAAAACTTATATCATTAACTATTTTCTTAACTCGGGTATACCTCATCGTATTACTATATGACGATCTTAATTTGTGAAGACGAAGAAATCATGCTCACTGCGCTTGAATTCAGACTGCGAAAGCATGGTTTTGAAGTAATTAAAGCGGAAGATGGCAGGGTAGCAAAAGACAAAATAGTCGAAAATAAGCCCGACTTGATCATTGCGGATATTCTTATGCCGCATGTCACTGGTTTGGAGTTGATTGAATTCATACGAAAGGATTTGAAAAGAGACACCCCTATCATAATTATTTCTGCGCTTGAACATGACGATGTGGTGCTCAATGCATTTAAGCTTGGAGCAAATGACTTTATCACAAAGCCATTCATCCCTAATGAACTGATCTTGCGAATTCGTCGCATTCTTGAACAATAGTTTATTTATCAAACAAGGACTGGAAACGCAGCGTTTATTTAATAGGTTGACGTGGGTTCTTATGCAAAAGCAATAGCTTGTTATAACAGATCGCATTCATACTCTCTACCTATCACGCCCAGACCTTGCATCCTTCTGTACAATTGGTACAAATATCAATCTGATCGCGTCCCATTAGCAGCTGCTTCCTGAAGTTTTGATAGTCTTCCCCAAACCACAGTTCCTTAAACGTTGTTTTTTTGAGATCTCCAAGGCGGTGCTCAGCATCTTTGTCAAAGCAACAAGGAACCACCATCCCATCCCAGGTAATCACGCAAGAATGCCATAATTTCCAACAATGATTGAGCAATTCATTTTTGACCACCCACTTTCCATCTTCCATCTCCTTATACCGAGCATATTTTTCGATGGTTGGAATAAGATCGTTACCAGATTCATAATCGTACACCTGGGCTGTTTTCAGTTTTACCTCATCCACGCCGATCTCTTCAGCAAGGCGGTAGACCTCTGGTATCTGATGCTCGTTGGGTTTGACTACTAAAAACTGAAAAATAATATGTGGTGTGCTTGAATTTAATTTCTTTTTCCATTTTACAACATTGCGTGCTCCTTGCAGAACATTCTCCAATTTTCCGGCCTTTCTGTAGTTTTCATACACCTCTTGAGTAGTTCCGTCTACCGAAATGATCATTCTATCCAGGCCAGACTCAATAGTTTTCTTTGCGTTTTCTTCACTTAAGAAATGGCCATTGGTAGAAGTGATAGTGTAAATGCCTTTGTCGTGTGCATACTTCACCATATCAAGAAACTTAGGATTGATATAAGGTTCTCCCTGAAAGTAAAAAATGAGATACAACAGCTCCCTGTACATCTCATCAATGGTTTCTCTAAAAAAGTTTTCTTTTAAGTTGCCAGTTGGGCGGGTGAAGGCACGGAGTCCACTAGGACATTCTGGGCAGCGAAGATTGCAGGCAGTGGTTGGTTCCACAGAAATCGTGAAAGGTAGCCCCCACTGCACCGGTTTTTTTGTCCACTTCGTCACATAAAAGGAGCTGATCACCTTTATTGCATTCCAAATTCGGTGGGGCCGTATTTTAGACGCGAAATTTAGACTGTCCTTGATATAAAGAGCCATTCTGCTAGTTTGTTAGTGCAAATTGCCATCAAATTTACTGCTTTTTGGTCGGTTCTTCTCAATTAGTCAACTTCTTTTTGAGAAGCTGATTAGAAAGCGTTTCTATTCTCATGGTCTAATAAACTTTTAAAAAGTACAGGTGAGTGAGCAACTGAGTACTATCAATTGTTTTTTGTCTTTCCTTCCTTACGAATAGTCCCTACTATTGACACTACCCTTCACACCCCACCCACTTCATTAACCCACTTTAAACACAAAAAATCCACACCAACTTATTAAAACTACATGCTAATCAACAAGTTACTTCATCGTTTCTTTCTTCTCTTTCAAGGTTTGCTTTCTGTTATTCTAACTTTTTTAATTTTTATTAATTATCTTTAGTAGACACAGGTAAGTCCCTCATTATTAACGGAATAAATTCAAAAACATGTGACATGGCTACCTTTAGTTGCTCTACACCAAATCTACATATTATGAAGAACCTACCCTTAAGATTCTCAATTCAATTTATTCTATTTCTTTTAATCCCTCTATCTGCCTTTGCTCAAGTAAAAATAGCATCAGATACTAGCTCTTTCACTCCTGCACACCCGTCTGCGGTCCTAGAAGTATTTAGCAAAACAAAAGGATTTCTACCTCCAAAACTAACCAATGCTGAAAGAAATGCAATAGTCTCTCCAACAGAAGGACTAGTAATTTTTAATTTAGACGAAGACTGCATTAATGTATTTCAAACAGCAGCCTGGCAAACCTATTGTTCACTCAGGTACTCCTCCATTTGTGGATGTGTTGAATACTGTTTTGATTAGTGCAACTCAAGAGCAACAAGAACAAATCACCACCCTTTCTGAAACGAATGAAACGCTGAAACAGGAAAATCAGGAATTGAAGGAAGAGCTCGAAGTTATAAACCATCGACTAAATGAAATTATGAAACTTCTTAAAACGCAGACTATTGAAGTCAACAACACAGCTATACAAGGTTCTCAAAAATAAAATTCCAACTATCAAACAGGCGGTCTCCTCAGCAGACCGTCTGTTTTGTATGCCTATTCAATATTATCGGTGACACTATTCCCACCAGGACATATTTACTAAATTTTGGAAATCTTCTCCAGCATTTTGTATTCCAATCACAAATACCACATCTTTATTCTAATTATAATTAGTTACATTTTTTAAAAAATTGGCTACTAATAGGCAAGAGCATCAGAATTACGATTTAAAATCCTTCAAAAAACATTTATTATGAATAATTCCCATCAAAATAATGGTCTTCAAATTTCCAAAAATCGGATCATTGGATTGCTTTTCTTTTTGTTGATAATCACCTTTTCAGGATGTGATAAAAAAGAAACAATTTATCCTGACAATTACGACCCAGATGCTGTGCAAACAGATCCAACAGGACAACCCATACAACCATCTGCCCCCATCTATACAGAAACTCAGGACATTACCGAACATGTCGTTACAAATACTACCTTAGGAGATATACACGCCGACCCAAATAGGGTTGATTATAGAGTAACCCTTCCATCCTGGGAGATACATGCAACACTAACGTTGGAATCAGGCGTTGTGATCGAGTTTGCAAAAAACGCATCCATCGATGTTCAAGAAAATGGCGTGCTCTATTGTAGAAATTTTGACCAAAGCCCCATAAGGTTGACCAGTACAGAAAAAACAGCTGGAAATTGGATAGGAATAATTGGCCATCCCGGAAGTAGAGTTATTTTAGGCTATTCTATTGTAGAATATGCAGGTGGAGCATTGCTAGGGCAAGATCCCAATGCTGCTGCAATCAATACCGAGGGAGATTTTTCTTTCATGAATTCTACCCTAAAACATTCAGCAGGATATGGTATTAGGACTAGCAACTCTGCTCGGTTATTATACATAATCGAAAGTCAATTTACAGACATAGCAAAAGCAGCAATTTCAACAACAGCAGACCAGATCCATGCGATTGGCATCAATGAAGAATTTGCCAGAAATGGACATAATGGTGTGCTTGTCAGATCGTCCACGCTGGAAGACGGCCCTTGCCCAGCTCCCTGGGAAACACTAACAAATGACGGTTCTGCCAGTTATCTGATTGAGAATGAAGATCCGACTATTCCTGCAGAGCTACTAATCACGACCAATCTAGAAATCAAACCCGGCGTAAATTTTCGTTTCGGTGAAGGAGCAAGCCTAAGAGTAAAAGCAGATGTCGGGAGGATCACTGCCATTGGAGAAGCGTATAAAAAAATCACCTTTCAAGGCAAACAAGCAGAAAAAGGGTTTTGGAAAGGCATTTTCCTGGAACAATCCAGAGAAACTAGTCAGTTAAAATACGTCACCGTCAAACATGGCGGCAGTGCGGCCTTTGATGACCAGCTACTACCTGTTAGAGGAAATATTGGTGTGCATGCGGCCAAACTAAACATCTACAATTCGACAATAGCAGATAGTGATGGCTGTGCTTTCGCAACCCACCAAACCCAAGGAGAAAATGCGCTTATTGAGGAATCAAACAATACCTTCACAAACAATGAAGGCGGTCAATTTTGTGGCCAATAAGCCTAGCTATTGAGTTATGAAGTGCGTTAAGTTATAAGAAGTTACTCAGATAGTCGGCACTTAAGAACTCAAGGAAAAGAAAAAGAATAGCATATATAAAAAAGAGCGCGTTGTATCTGAAAAGGTACAGCGCTTTATTTATATACACGAACTTGTAAATAGCAAGAGCGTGCAGTTTTCCTTCTTTCGTTGGGTAGCAAAACCATTGCGAGAAGATTGCCATCTGTTGTAACTCGTCACATTCCATAAAAAAAGCCCTATCCACAAGCGTGAACAGGGCTATTATTTTTTCGTTTATTCTATTTGGTAAAGAGCAGAGCGCCATTCGCATCAAACCCAAGTACAATTTTGTCGTTGTTTTCTGTAATAACTACAATGTATTCTCCATCCTTCAAAAATGAAACACGGATCACTGCATTTGGATAATTGGTCCCTACATATGTCTGAATCGTGGTCGGTAAGTCTGCTGTCTCGATCGTATCTCCCATATCTTTTCCATCCCCACAATGATGTATACAATCGGTTGCCTTAACAAAAGTACCATCTGCTTTAAAAACTAAAACCTCCTTGGTATCAAGGCCGACAAGATACGTCCCATCATCCAACTTTTTTGCGCCAAGATTGACTGACCCCGGATAATTGAGTGAAACATAATCCTGGATCGTTTGTGGCAAATCTGCTACTTCTACTATGGTGGCATCGCATCCTTTACCTTTCTTTTTCTTGCGCCATTTCAGTCTTCTACCATCTTCCGTGAAGTAAGCCAAATCATTGCTACCCATGGTCAATTCATACCCCTTTCGCTCAACGTGAGAAGCAACATCAATATAGGTTTCAAAATATTCTTTATCAGTTTCTTCCTTGATACTAGTCGGAATTTCCGCGTTTTCTACTTCGAGTTTGTTGGAAGAATCTTTGATTTCCAATATCAATAGTTCATCTGTTGTCAAATCTTCCTTCTTATTGCAGGAGGCCAAAATACCTACTACGCAAAAGGACATAAATACTAACAAAAATCTGTTCATTTCTAATTTGTTTTATGGTTATTAAATATTGGGAATCTTCTTGTGGCCTGCAAGGCGATTCCTGGCAAATATTAATTCGTGATTTGCTTCTTACTTACTTGGTGCTACTAAAGGGCAAAAGGTTGCCTGGGATTAAAAATAATAGTTAAGTCCTACATTCAAATTGGCAGATAGCGGGTAAGTCTTCAGTTCTTTCTTACTACTTAATGCGGTTATGCTCTTAGAAAGAGTGGGTTCTAGAACAAAACTCCATCTCGAAGACAGGGAGATTTCCGTACCAAAACCAAGGACTACATCCAAATTGGAGAATTTCATTCCTCCTTTTTCCGAATAGCTGGAGGTAGCAGAATCCCCAAGGTTTACCCTACGATCATCAAAAGGATACTTTTGAATGTCTATTTTTTTATGCATCAAAAAATTGCTGACCAATCCGGCCCTTGCTGATGCTTTTATCCGTTGGTTTCCAATCTTGTACTTTACAAACAAAGGAAATTGCAGGTAGTGATACCGCTGATCGGCGACTATTTTTACAAAAATCACCTCGCCCTCATCTATGGAGGTATTGGAAGATCTAATCAACGTCAAATCTGTTTTTAGATCTCCATAAGAAGTTTCCAGATCAGTGTCGTACGCTCCTTTCCAGGAGCCATCTGCCGATTGCACTTCGCCTACATTAGTAAAAACAATTTTTTTCTTATCCGAGGAAACAACTTTAGATCGATAGTAACCAGCCCCCGTCTCCACACTCCAATTTGGACTCATAGAATAACCAAGTTTCAAGGAGGTACCATAAGTAAATACGGGTTGTTCTTTATCGTTCAATTTTTTCTTCGTGTCCTTTTTTGTTCCATTTATTGTTCTTGTTTGTAGTGCTGGAGCAAAGGTAAGGCCTGCATACCAGTTTGTTTGTTTCCTTGGAAGATCTATTGGCGGTGGCCCTGGACTCTTGACTAATTTTAAAGAAGGCATTTCCGACTTCAAAGTAAGGGTTGTTGCCTTGTTTGGCAATTTGCTCACTATTGCTATCTGTTGATTTGAAGATGAGTTTTCTTGAGTTCGAGTAGGTGTGTTATCTGGTATATTATTGATAGGAGTTACTGTATTTCTGTTTTTGGGCAGTCGTTCTTGAGAAGTCTGCTGCGTAATATTCCATGACAATGGCTCTATAGAGGTTTTCCTTTCCTGATTTTTCTTGATGGTTAATGGATTATTTTTTTTCATCTGGTTATCTGACAACAAATCTTTTGTTGGTTTAGGGGATACTACTTTCGCAGAATGCTCCGCATTACTAACAACTGGATTGTTTTCAAAGGAGGGGGAGCCTGATTCTTTTTTTGAGTTGGTCGAAGGATCTACCTCCAGCGCCCCTTTCAAATCAACCGAAGGCAGTCCTGCAGTTGGGAAGTTATGCCGCTCGGCTGCCTCCTCAATAGTTTCTGCACCATTAGCTGCAGTAGGAAGATCGTTATGTGCTTTTACAGTAAACAGCAAATAGCCAAAACCGATCCCGATGACCAACGCTACCGCTATTGACCACCAAAATGGCGTTTTGCGGGTTGGTTCTTTGATTTCCGAGGCAATGCCTTCCCACACCTGGTCGCCAGGAGTTTCCCAGCTCGCGTCCTGATCAGAAGGCGTTTCCAGTATTTTTCTGAAGGCAGATTCCATTGGATTGTTAGGTAATTGTTTTTTCATTTATACTCATTTAAGAATTATCCTACTGTTCTTTTTATCTCCATTTGTGCAAGCACCATTTTTCGGAGATGTGCTTTCGCTTTACTCAATTGTGATTTGGAGGTGCTAGTGGTTATTTGAAGCTGGTCTGCAATTTCTTTATGCGCATATCCTTCCACCACATACATATTGAAGACGATTCGGTAGCCATCAGGCAGTTTTTGAATCAATTTGGTCAACGCTTTTGCTTCGAGCATCGAATATATATCTTCCAGCCCTGGGACATCGGTGGCGCTATCCAGATTTTCCACTACAAATAGTTTTGCGTCTTTTCTTATTTGGGCTAAAGCGGTATTTACCATTACTTTTCGAATCCAGCCACCTAATGCCCCTGTCCCCTTGTATCCCTTGATGTCTTTAAATACTTTTATAAAACCTTCTTGCAAAATGTCTTCTGCCCCTGGTCGATCTCTGGCATACCGCAGGCACAACCGAAACATTGGTACTTTGTACTTTTCATACAAGGCACGTTGAGCGGTGGGATTACCTTTCTGGCATTTTTTTGCCAACTGATTATCGGTTAGATTCAAGAAGCAGGTTTTTGTTTTGTAAAGGTCTTATTCTTACATTTATTTAGATGGTGCACCAAAGACAAAAAAGGTTGCCTGGCCATTAAATAAAAAAGAAAATTATCCATTTAATGCGCAATTGACACTATATCAACGTACAAAATGGGAAAATAGATATGCCAGAATTAAATCTGTGATTATTTCTTGCGTTCGGTAACAAAAATCACCAATTGCTCTAGTGATTCGCGGGCAGGGCAAAGTGGAAAGGAATGTAGAATATCAAATGCTTTTTGACGGTAGTCATACATGGCATCCATTGCGTATTTCAGCCCTCCGCTAGATCGAACAAACTGTATGACTTCTGCTACTTTAGCAGGGTCTTTGCTATTATTTTTAATGATTTTGATCACCTTACGCTTCTCCATTTTAGAAGTTTGGCTGAGCGCGTAAATCAAAGGCAGGGTCATTTTTTTCTCCTTAATGTCAATACCACGAGGTTTTCCGATATCCTCATCACCGAAATCCAACAAATCATCTCTGATCTGAAAAGCGATACCAATATATTCCCCAAACTGTCTGATTTTTTCTACTTCTTCGGCATCGGAGGTAGAGGAGGCGGCGCCTGCAGCACAAGCAGAAGCGATGAGGGAGGCTGTTTTCTTGCGGATGATCTCATAATAGACATCTTCCTTGATATCGAGGCGTCTGGCCTTTTCGATTTGGAGTAACTCTCCTTCTGCCATTTCTTTAGTGGCGCGAGAAACTATTTGCAAAAGTTGATGTTCATTGTTGTCTAATGCAAGCAACATTCCCTGAGAAAACAGGAAATCTCCTATCAGAACAGCTATTTTATTTTTCCAAAGGGCATTGATAGAGAAAAACCCGCGTCTTTCATAAGATTCATCCACCACATCGTCATGAACTAATGTTGCAGTATGCAAAATCTCTACTAGGCTTGCAGCATTGTAGGAAGAATCAGATACTTTGCCACAAAGTTGAGCACATAAAAAAACAAACATTGGACGAACCTGTTTCCCTTTTCTTTTGACAATGTAGCTCGTGATTTTGTCCAAAAGCGCCACATTACTCTGCATCGACTTTTTAAACTTCACCTCAAACAACTGCAGTTCTTCAGCAATAGGAGTCTGAATTTCCTTTAGTGTTGTTGCTTTTTTTGTAGTCTTTGTTGGCTCCATTTTACTCTTTTGTGGTGTAAAAGTACAGCTAATATCCTAAGAATTAAACAAATTAAAACGGATTCAGTTGCAAAATCCTTTCATAAAAAAATGAAAAATGAAAATCTGTACAATTATGAATACTCTTTTTGACCTTTGTGTAACTGTTTTAGGCTAACATTTTTAAAAACACCTTTGATTATCCATTCTATACATATTAACAAACTCATTTATTTTTAGCTTTTGCCTCGCGAATAAAACTAAATTTACATTATATGTTATATAGTAAAATATATGAAAACAAACTGCTAACACCTTTCTATTTTAGTATTATTCATTTTATTAATTAACTTTAAGAAACATTGATAAACAGCTCACCACAAATGTGCTAAATATCGCTTTTTGTGACATGGCTCCCCTTGCCTCCTTATTATACCCTACTGCTATGAAAAATCGACCCGTAAAATTTGTCTCCGCTCTAATTGTCATCTTAATATTCCCTCTTGCAATTCTTGCACAGGTTAAAGTTGCATCAGATGCAAACCTCGCAACGCCCGCACATCCTTCTGCAGCTTTAGATGTTTTTAGCAATGCTAAAGGTTTTTTACCTCCAAGACTAACTACTACAGAGAGAAATGGTATTACCGCACCTGCGGACGGACTAGTAATTTTTAATACTGACGAAGATTGTGTAAATGTTTATCAAGGATCTGTCTGGCAAACCTATTGCCTTTTGCGTTACTCCGCGGCATGCAACTGCGTAGAATACCTTAACAACTATAATCTCCCCAATGAAACATGGATATCAATAACGCCACCAGGTGTAGACGGTGTCAATTGTTGGGACCTCAATGCCAATGGCACACTAGAAACCTCCGAAGATATAAACAATGATGGAATAGGAAATGCTTTAGATTGTCAGGGAGCAGATGGTGCAGACGGTGCAGTTGGTGCAACTGGTGCTCAAGGGCCTCCGGGCATTGACGGTGCAGATGGTGCTGTCGGGGCAACCGGGGCAACTGGCGCTCAAGGACCTCCGGGTGCTGATGGCGCTGTCGGGGCAACTGGTGCTACTGGCGCTCAAGGACCTCCGGGTGCTGATGGTGCTGTCGGGGCAACTGGTGCTACTGGCGCTCAAGGACCTCCGGGTGCAGATGGCGCTGTCGGGGCAACTGGTGCTACTGGCGCCCAAGGACCTCCGGGTGCAGATGGTGCTGTCGGGGCAACCGGTGCTACTGGCGCTCAAGGAGCACAGGGTGACCCAGGCAATAGTTGTTGGGATCTCAACGGCAATGGTACACTAGAAACCGCTGAAGATATAAATAATGATGGTATAGGAAGTGCCCTAGACTGCCAGGGATCAGACGATGATTGGTATGAGGTGGGTACAACAAGTCCTCCAAATGCAATAACAGACAACCAGTTTACACAAGGAAACGTAGCTATAGGACTAACAACTCCTGCTCAACAACTTCATGTTGCTGGCAACATTCGTTCGGATGGAAGAAACTACTATTTTGGAGCATCTCAACGATTATTAGGTGACAACTCCTCCGCTCTTCATTATTACAATAACCATTCGACAGTTACACAATTTCTGATGCGTGATTTGCAAGGCGATCAATATGGACGACTTTATGGTAGTGGGAATGGTACCAATTTCGGTCTAATGGATAGTAATGGACAATGGATTTTTCTTTCTAGTTTAGGCAACAGTCTTTCCTGGAGGATAAGTAATGTAGAGAAAATGAGGATGACTCTTGCTGGTAATTTAGGTATTGGAACAACAACTCCGTCTGAAACATTGGATGTAAATGGAGAAGCAAGGATTAGGACGATTGCCGCTGGTGCCGCTGCGGATGAAGTGCTTGTTGCAAACGCTACAGGTGTTATCAGGAAAATAGCACAAGCATCTTTAGGTCTTGATCATGACTTTTATGAGGTAGGCACAACAAGTCCTCCAAATGCGATAACAGACAACCAGTTTACACAAGGGAATTTAGGTATTGGGATTCCAAATCCATTGCAGCAACTTCACGTTAATGGAAGTATACGTACGGATGGAGCTCGGGTTTATTTAGGCCCTGCTCAAAATATTTTTGGGAATGGTGCTTCAGACTTCAACTTCACCAGTAATAGTGCAGCATTAGTCAAACTGAGGCTTTATGACAATGCGAATACTTTTACCGGGGCAGTTGTAGGGCAATCTGGTGGCGTAAACTTTGGATTGAATGATAGAGATAGCCATTGGACTTTCCGTTCTGTTCATGACCAATATCTTACTATGTCTATAAATAATTCTGAAAAAGTAAGAATCTTACTAAACGGGAATATGGGAGTTGGAACGACAGGTCCATCCGAAAGACTTGATGTAAATGGTGGTGCTAGAATCCGTACACTTCCTGCTGGAACTACAGCAGATCAAGTGGTAACAGCCAATGGTGCAGGGTTGCTCAGAAAACGCCCTTTATCTTCGTTCAACGATCATGATTGGTATGAAATAGGGAGTACGAACTCCCCCAACAATATTAACGACAATCAGTACACACAAGGCAATGTCGGTATAGGACAAACAACTGCCAACTACAGACTTGATGTAAATGGAGAGATAACTTCTAGATCTGCAAATGCCTTTAGATTGAGGGGCGCCACTCGATCTGTCATACATAGAAACGATGGAACTCGATATTATCAATTGCTTACCAGTACTGCAGATGGTAGTTGGAATACTTTTCGACCTTATTATGTCGTGTTAGCATCTGGTAACGTTGGTATTGGGAATGATGCTATATATGTACAGCATGCTGACAAGCATGTTGGAGTTGGTACTGTAACACCAGACCATGTTGTCGATATTTTCGATGCATATAGTAGCGCAAATCAAGGCGCTACTGTGAGAATTAGCGGTACAGGCAACTATGCTGGAGGGTATGATTATGAAGCTGGACCAAGACTTCTTTTAGAAGTACCGAGTTATACCTATTCCGAGCGAATGGCTACTGGGATTTATTTCAACAGAGTTAAAGAAAATGTAGAGTGGTTTGCAGGAAATCCTTCTGAATATGTGCTAGCAGTAAATGGTGATGGATTTGGAATTGGTCGGTATTTGAAGACGACAGGAGCTCACAATAATAACGCTTCCAGAGGGGCCTATCTTAAATTTTATATCGACAATGGAGGAGATGTAGGTATTGGATTAAACAATCCAACTTATGCCCTACAATTGCCTAATAATGCTACTAATGATGTTGGTCGGGCCCAAGCCTTTTCTTGGAATACCTATTCCGATGGTCGTCTAAAAAGTAACCGCGCTCCAATGAAGTATGGACTAAAGGAGATCATGGCATTGGAACCTCTTGCTTATGATCATCATTTCTCTTCTTACAAAGAAGAATCATACGACATTAAGGTAGATCCTGAATACCACCGAGACTTTGGATTTATCGCTCAAGATTTAATCAAGTTAGTACCCGAAGCTGTCCAAAGACCTAAAGATGAAGTGACTGAACTTTGGGGTGTTGATTATGGTAAGCTAGTGCCTGTTTTAACCAAAGCAGTTCAAGAACAACAGGAATTAATCGATGTACAAAACACAAAAATAGAAACACTGGAAGCCAGACTTAAAGCAATAGAAGAAAAATTGAGGAAGCAATAGATTTACTAGTCAAGCAGATCAGGGTACCATTTTTTCATTTTTGACGCACAGATTTTAGTGATCAGTTTGCGGTCTTCTTCGGAGAGTTTTTTGTTGGTCGTTTGATTAGGGCTTTTATTTTCATGGCGGACACTTAGCTCGTGATTGGAAACCTGCAGGAATTCTGGCAACTTTTGAAGACTGTCTTCCAGCGACTCAAGCTTAAGTTTTGTTGTTTGTCCTTGTGGAATGATCGCCAGGCTATTTTCAATTAGCCCATTCCAATAGTCCCAATACCAGGCATTTTTCTCAATAATATTCATATTCTCCCACATAGAGGTTTCTACTGCATTGCATCGCGCTCCGTTTAGTCGATTTTCTACCCACATCATTTGGAGGAGAAATGGCATTTCTACCTGCTCTGTTAGGTTTTCGGAGTACCAATGTTTATTGTAGGCGGCAGATTGAACAAAATCATATGCATTTCTTTTAATCCAAATAAATTTACTTTCAGGTAAAAGTTCAGTTAAAATCGGGATTAGATTTCCCAATTTCTGATCAGACTCCCCAACCACTTTCCCTTTAAAAATGGAGGATTTGCAGTAGATCGCCGCTAGCGTATTTTTTAAAAAAGTGCGGTCTATTTTCCCATGAGCATAGTTGGTAGAAAGAGAAATCAATAAGGTATTCGGCTCATGGCGACAAGAAATGTCAGGATGTTCTGCCAGAATTTTTGCCACCGATTTGCTACCAGCGCCCCCTGTAGAAACGACAAAAAACAACCCCTCACCATCATAGTCTTTAGGACGTTCTAGATCTTTTACTTTCGTGGTACCGTCTTTGGATAGTATCGTGCCATCTTCCAAAATTGTACCGGGAGAAAGGGTTGCATTATCCTCTATGACACACTGTTGCCCAAGTACAATTGGCAAAGACTCCATGGTAGTCAGGTCTCCACCGAAGGTAACGTTGGCGCCTATTTTACAGCCATCTGCTACAACGATACCTCCCAAATTCTTTAGGGAAGTCCGTTCACCAATAGATACATTTTCTCCTAGTATACAAAGTTCGGGATGTTGTATTCGGACAAATTTTCCGATCTGCAGATTGGCTCCCAGGTATCGGACGTCTCTTTTTATGATGGATTTATTGTACTGCGGTAAATGGTCCGTTAGTCCTTGCTTAAAAAGTGATTTTAGTCTATTTTTTATAAATTCGGTGCTCATTTCCATTTATAGTCTACGCAAACCCCTGGCCTATTTATTGCGGGAGTTTTACCTGTCCCATAATAATCTCCAATCTGCACATCAATAAAACCGGCTTCTCCTACAGCGTCTACCACTTCTCCGTTGATAAATGCGATCAAATTGTAAGAATACCTTCCTTTCTTAAGGGGATTTTTTTCTAGGGTACAACAAAATTTTCCTTTTTCATTATTAAGGGACAGTGGGTACCCTGCTGCTGAATTCCTGCAGGCAAAAAGAAAAGCTCCAGAAGCATTATAAAAAGCAATAGACACCTCCACTTCATTTCCCAAACAGGCCTGCTGACATTGATAGAAACACTCAATATTCAATTCTTCTCCCGTCGAGACAAACTGTACTGGCTGACCAATGCTTTTGATGCGGAATTGGACATCTAAAAACCTGAATTTCGTGCCGCCATCCCTATCTTTACGCTCACCAATGGAGATTTCGTTGGCTATATTTTTAGTGTTTTCAAGATAGGAATTGATTGCCTGACTTGTTGGGCCATCGAACACTTTTTGCCCACCTTCAAGAACTATCGTACGAGGACAAAGTTGGCGAACAGATCCCATGTTATGGCTGACAAACAAAACGGTCCTTCCACTACGTGTAACCTCGTCCATTTTCCCCAGGCACTTTTTTTGAAAAGCCGCATCACCTACTGCCAATACTTCGTCGATCACTAAAACCTCCGGCTCCAGAAAAGCGGCGACTGCAAAAGCTAGTCGGAGTTTCATACCACTGGAATAGTGCTTGAGCGGTGTTTCTAAAAACTGTCCTGTGCCAGCGAAATCGATAATCTCTTCAAATTTCCGATCAATCTCCTGCTTGCGTAGTCCAAGGATGGAGCCATTGAGATAGACATTTTCACGGCCTGTCAGTTCCGGGTGAAATCCGGTGCCGACCTCTAATAAACTCGCGACCCGCCCTCGTGCTTTAATGAACCCAGAAGTGGGAGGGGTGATCTTGGACAATATTTTTAGCAGGGTCGATTTGCCTGCGCCGTTTCTGCCGATGATACCGATGCTTTCTCCTTGTTGTACTTCAAAGCTCACGTCTTGGAGTGCCCAAAACTCCGTATTCTTCCCTCTTGACTTCAGGGTCAAGGAGTTGGCAATGGAGTCGCGAAGGCTGAGATAGCTTAGCGCTTTTCGCAACTGGTACTTTTTGGATACGTTATTTATTTCTAAAATCGGCTTCATGTCTTGGCCAAAGATACATCCTATTCTCTTGATTTTTAAAAAGGGAATCTTCTATTTGAATGGACAGGCAAAAAGGCGTTCGAAAACATTGTTTTTATTAGGAATTATTCGCCGTAAGGAAAAAATAACGGCCATACACCAAAACTAACTCTTTCCGCATCTATACTATTAAACTTATGTAGGAAGTTTAATATCCCTTAAATCATGCCATCGGTATTCACCACTAAAAAAACGCTATGAACAAGCAGATCCATCAACTCAACATTGCTGAACCTTGTACTGAGAACTGGAGTGAGATGACGCCCAACTCCAAGGGCAGGCATTGCGACCAATGCGAAAAGACGGTCATCGATTTTACCGGAAAAACAGATCGACAGATTATCAATGAAATGAAGCAGGCAACTGGCTCAGTTTGCGGTAGATTGCGTCAAAGTCAAACAGGGAAAAACATCCAACTTGATTATGAATTTGTTCGAAACACCAAGTGGAAAACATTCGGATTGATGATCGCTGGTTTGATGGGAACAGGCACGTCCTATGCTCAAGTCCCTCCAGAATCTTCACCAATAGAGCAGATGCAATTGATAGGGGAAGTGGATTATCTACCAACAACCACCGAGCAAAAAAACATTGTCTCCGGTCGCGTATTGGATGAGGAATCAGGGGAACCGCTTCCTTTTGTAACTGTCCTTCTAAAGGATACTTCACTTGGGGTGGCAACAGATCTTGAAGGGAATTTCCAGATAGAACTCACAGAAGGTTTAGAAAATGTTGATTTGATCGCTTCGTACTTAGGCTATACAACGGTCGAAACACAAGCAAACCTAAAAAAGCAGCACTCCTTTGACATTTTGATGCCTTTAGATACACAAGCATTTCTTGTGGGTATGGTGGTTTATACCAAACAATCAAAAAACCCATTTAAAGCAATCAAGCGACATTCCAGGAATAAATTTCATAAACTAAAGAATTTCCTGGCAAATCGTAAGGAACGTAGAGAAAACAGGCAGCTCAATAAAGCAACCCGATTTTTTGAGACAACAGGAAAAGAAACCTCAACTACTAAAGATCAAAATCAAAATACTCAGGTGCTGTCTTCCGCAGAATGGATAGTCAACGCCTACCCCAATCCTTTTTCACAACAAATCAATGTCGTCTTGCAGTTTGACAAAGAAGAAGAAGTCACGTTGGTATTGTACGATGATGCGGGACGCCAATTATTTTCTACCCCCCATTTGACTGCCAATGGACAGACAACCGCTACGCTAAATTTGAAGGGACTGAAAATACCACACGGCAGTTATTTCCTTAGTGTATTGCAAGGAGCGGAGGTATTGCAAACAAAATTGATGATCCGAGGCGACGGGCAATAGTCGATCCTCTTCATTATAACGAATAGTTTTTTCTAAGGAGACGCTCATTTTGGCTTTCGCTGAATAGGGGGTCTCCTGTTTTTAATGACCATGCGTGCAAGTTTGTTCTGTGTGGTTGACTGAATTCTCCAACACCTAGTAGTAACCATTTTAAAATCATACCCTTATGAACAAGCAGACTTATCAACTCAACATTGCTGAACCTTGTTCTGAAAACTGGGACGAGATGATGCCCAACGCCAAGGGCAGGCATTGCGACAAATGCGAAAAAACAGTCGTCGATTTTACCGGGAAGACAGACCGCCAGATTATTACAGCAATCAAACAGGCAGAAGGAAGGGTATGCGGTAGAATGCTTTCAACTCAAGTAGGCAGAGATATTCAGCTGGATTCGGAAATGGTGAGGGCCACTAAATGGAAAACTTTTGGTTTGTTGCTGTCTGGCTTACTGGGAACTGGACTTATGAATGGTCAGCCTACTTCCTCTTTGGAAATTGACAATAAGATAGCAGCAACATTTTCTGGATCAACCAACATTCCAAAACAAACAAAAACGGTCAAAGGATATGTCCACGATGGTAAGCAAGGACTTCCTAATGTGCACGTTGGAATGGAGGGGACTTCCGCTAGTAACATTACAAACAACAAAGGTGCTTTTTCTATAGAAATCCCAGTCAATCATGGCAAAACCTTATTAAAAATTTACGCCTTCGGATATGAAACCAAATACCTTGAAATTGCCCCCTCTTTCCTAGATGGTCAGGTCGTCCAAATAGATCTAGCTGCCAATGGCAATCATCCTACAGTTACAGTAGCCGCATATCAAGTACCACTGTCAAAAGGAGACATATCTTTACAAACCGTAGCAAAAGTAGGAGGGATTGGATATGTTAGATACCCGAAAATGTTTAAGAAAAGCAAGTATAAACGCAGAGTTGCTATTCAAAAACTAACGGCAAAGATCAGTCAATTATTGGTAAACCGTAAGGAACGACTAGCCAACCGTCGCACCAAAAAAACAGAAAACAAAAAGAACACCATTGAGATCGTCACCATAGAAGGCCAACAAAAAATCGCTGCTCCAATCGTAGGAAATCCCCAATGGATACAAGCTATTTACCCCAACCCATTTCAAGATCAAATTACAGTGGAGCTACAATCTGACAAGAAAGAATTGTTAGAGTTGCGTTTGTTTGATGTCGCAGGACGTTCGTTGTACAAAGAGGAGGTGTTTGTGAGCGGATCAATTGCGCACACGCTCCATCTTGAAGAGATTGAGTTCGTTGAGGGGAGTTATTTCCTGAGTATTTTCAGAGGAGCGGAGATTTTGCAGACTAAATTGGTGATCCGAGGTCAGTAGATACTAGCCATACAATTCATACACAATATTAGACGTTGGGACGCCCATTTTTTGTAGTCGAACGTTTGCTTCATCGATCATCGTTTGCCATCCGCAGAGGTAGAATTTTGTGCTTGGCTGCTTGGCGTATTCTGATTCGTAGATGGCATGTACGTAGCCTGTTGCTCCTTTCCAGTTTTTGTCACGAGATAGCGTGACGGTGTATTTGAATTCGGGATATTTTAGTTGTAATGCTTCGAATTCTTCTCGGTAAAGGATGTTTTCTTGTAGGCGAGTTCCAAAAATGAGGTGTAAGTGCTTAGGAAGTTTCTGTTTTTGAATAAGATCGTAAATCATACTTCTGAACGGCGCGACCCCCGTCCCTGTACAAATCAGAACGACCGAATCCTCCAGTTTTTCAGGAAGAACAAACACTCCCACTGGCCCTTTAAATTTTATGGTGTCATGCAATTGGAGCTCTTTGAACAGGTACTCAGAGGCAAGACCGCCTTCGAGGTATACAATGCAAAGTTCGATCGTATTTTTTCCATTTGGAGGGTTGGCAATGGAGTAGCTGCGCCACCTTTTAAGTCGTTTTTCATGAATCGGCAAATCCATCGTAATAAACTGCCCCGCCCTGAAGTCGATTTGCTCCAATTCGGGCACTTCCAACAGGAAGTGCTTAGTTGTAGGACTAATGTCCTTTATCTCTATTACTTTGCCATCATACCAAGTAGCCATAGTTGAAATTTGCTACAAATCTAAAAAAAAATGGCACCCGCCCCAAAAGTGAGACAGGTGCTCTAAAACCAAATGAAACCCAAAAACGTCTTGTATATCTTTTACTGGTTAATACCAGCCACTTTCTATGTATTACAACAAAATAATTTTAATTAAGTTGCTTTAAGCGAACATTTATTTCTTTTAATTTCCCTCTTCTGTTTACCGAGAGTAACACGGTATCTCCAGGGCGAAGTGTTCCGACTTGCTCCTGCAATTCTGGTGAGGATTTTACTGGATTTCCATTTACACTAGTGATCACATCTCCTGGTAGCAAACCTGCTTTAATCGCTGATCCGTCATTGACCAAACTCACGACGTACACTCCTTCTGTGATGTTGATGCCTAACTCGTTTGCGGTGTCATTGTCAAGGTCTGCGATATTAATACCAAGGAATCCACGCTGGGACGATCCAAATTCGATCAAGTCCTTCACTACTTTCTCAACGATAGTAGAAGGTACTGCGAAGGAATATCCTGCATAGGAACCTGTTCTTGTTTTAATGGCCGTATTGATTCCGATCAGATCTCCATCCAGATTGATCAATGCGCCACCGCTATTGCCCGGATTGACTACTGCATCTGTTTGGATGAACGACTCAATTGCTGCTCCTCCGCCCAGAATGTCAATATTTCTTCCCTTGGCACTGATGATCCCTGCGGTAACCGTAGATGTCAGATCAAACGGATTTCCAACGGCTAACACCCACTCTCCTACTTTTGCTCTTTCAGAATTGCCGTATTTGAGTGCTGGTAATTCGTTGCTGTTTATTTTTATGACCGCGATATCGGTGTTGACATCTGTGCCTACGAGTTCTGCTTTAAATTTTCTTTTGTCCGCTAGCGTGACTTCCAGGTCGTCTGCAAATTCGACAACGTGGTTGTTGGTTACAATATATCCAGAACCGTCGATGATCACTCCTGAGCCAGTCCCTTGTCTGGGCGTTGGTGAACCAAAAGGATTCATAAACTCTTTAAACAGCTCGTCGATATTCCTGTCAAATCCTGCTGGTTGGTTACCTGGTTCTGTTTGCCTTGCTGTAATATGCACTACGGCTGGCATTCCGATTTCTGCCGCCTTTGTAAAATCTGTTGGCGTGCTGGAAATTCGAGCAGTATTGAAGTTGGTAAACTTGGCAGGGTTGTCATTGTTGACTAATTGAACATCATTTTGTGGAGCAAAAAGAATACTTCCTCCTAAGGCAAAAAGCCCCCCAATTAGTCCTGCAAAAATTAATGATGTTAGTTGTTTCATAAAAAATCGGATTGAGAATATTTATCAAATTTCATTTACTATTTCCTCGTGTAAGTGCTAATATAAACGGAATTCAGGTGTAGGTGTTATTTCTTAATATACCTTTAACATAAGATTAACTGATTCTGTTATTTTTTTAGGAAATACTTAAGTGATTGTCTGTAGTTTAGCTGCCTTTTGTAGCTTATTTGAATAGTGATAAAACTGTGCCAAAGTAGTCCAATTTGAAAATTTGTGTTTGTATTTTGAGGTAACTATTTAGCACTAAAAAAAATTGCGAAACAAATTGCCGTTTGCTTAGTCTGCTAGGTAATCGCTAATTTATGAATGCGCTAAAGGCAATACCCGCCGTCGTAGTTCCTTCACTTTTTGAATTGTCATTCAAAACTCTACGAGATCGTGAAGGAATCCTTAACTTGCATTTTCTTAGCAGACGATTCATTATGAAAAATATAATATTGCTAACCCTTTGTTGTTTGTTATTCCTAGTAGGAATGGGGCAGACTAATGGATTGGTGGTAAGTGATATCCTGATCGAAGGAAACAAAAAAACGAAAGCACAAACGATACTCAGAGAACTGGATTTTAGCATAGGAGACACCTTAGTAAAAGCTGACCTCACTTCCAGACTCGAAACTAACCGACTATATCTGATCGGTACCGGGTTATTCAACAAAGTAGACATCAATATCAAAAACCTAGAGGCCGATCGCCTGAAACTACTAATTTCGGTAAAGGAAGACTGGTATGTATACCCATTGCCCACCCTCGAGTTGGCCGATCGTAACTTTAATGAATGGTGGCGTGATCGCAATCGTGCGTTCAATCGCCTCAATTGGGGATTGAAATTTTATTGGGAGAATTTTACGGGAAGGAATGACCGTTTAAAACTCATCACTCAGTTTGGCTTTACTCAAAAATACGAGTTTGACTATCGCTTACCTTTTTTCAATCGTGGGCAGTCGCTGGGTTTGAGTTACAATATACTGTACTCTAAAAACCGGGAGATCAACTATATTACGATCGGCGACAAACCGATACCTTTGGAAGAACCCGATGCCAATGATCAGGTTGATTTGAGAAGATTCAGGACGGGGGCGTTGCTTACCTATCGGCCTAAGTTGAGGGAGCGATTTGAGTTTGGCGCCTATTATCACAATTACAGAATTTCGGACACCCTAAACGTTCGCAACCCGGAATTCCTGGCTGGAACAGACAACAAACAGCAGTTTATCTCGCTGATTTTCCAGTTTTCCTCCGACCAAAGAGACCAGGCAGCCTATCCACTAAAAGGCCACCTGCTACTCGCAAAAGTCGAAAAAAATGGGATTGGAGCATTCCAACAGATAAATAATTTCACCTTGGAAACTACGTTAGCCAAGTATTTTTCAATCGGCGAAAAATGGGGTTTAGTATTGGTAGCCAAAGGAAAAACCAACTTGATCAGAAGCCAACAGCCTTATTATCAACTTCAGCGCGGATTGGGGTACAAAACGGATTTTATCCGTGGGTATGAGTTTTATGTTATTGATGGCCAGGACTTTGTCTTCTTGAAATCATCCCTCCGATTTCGACTATTGAATCTGGAAATAAACACGAAGGTCATGCCCATTCGCCGATTGCAGTACATCCCATTCCAACTCTATCTGAAACTAAATAGTGATAATGGATTTGTAAACAATACGTACCGAACACCCGACAACCAACTACAAAATCAGTGGCTTTGGGGAGGTGGTCCAGCAATTGACATTGTTTTATATCATGAATATGTTATCCAATTAGAATTTAGCGTCAATCGATTAGGGGAAAAAGGATTATATTTACATTATAAGTTTTTATTTTGATGAACATCGCCATATATAGTAGGATTTTGAAGCCAAAGGACGTGCCGTATGTCCAGGAATTGTTTGACCAATTGGATAAGCACAGTTTGCATGCCCACGTGTTTGGTTCTTATTTTGAGCAGCTACATGGGAAGATCAAGATCAATCGGCCAGTCACCGTTTTTGATACGCATGAAGATATCCTGAATCAGGAAATTGATCTTGTTGTCACAATGGGCGGCGACGGGACCATCCTTGACACATTGACGCTTGTGAAAGGATCCAACATTCCAATCATGGGTATCAACCTTGGCAGGTTGGGGTTTTTGGCTTCTATTTCGAAGAAGTCGATTGGGTTGGCGATGGAGTCATTTCTGAAGGGGGCTTATGTTTTAGACAAGCGGTCGCTCTTACATTTGGATTCCAATGTTCCTTTATTCAATGGGAATACATTTGCTATGAATGATTTGACCTTGCTGAAACGGGACACCTCTTCCATGATTACAGTACATACCTATATAAACGGAGAATTTCTGAATTCTTACTGGGCGGATGGGATAATTATTGCTACACCGACTGGTTCTACTGGTTATTCATTGAGTTGTGGAGGGCCGATTATTTTTCCGAATTCGGGCAATTTTGTCCTCACGCCGGTGGCTCCACACAATTTAAACGTGCGGCCGATCGTTATATCGGACAATTCGGTGGTCTCTTTTGAAGTGGAGGGACGGGCCCGGCACTTTTTATGCACGCTCGACTCTAGGTATGAGCAAATTGATTCTACGGTTTCGATTGCGGTGCGAAAAGCAGATTTTGAAATCAGTCTTATCCGGCTAGACAACACGAATTTCTTAGGAACTATTCGCGAAAAGCTAGCTTGGGGACTGGATCGAAGAAATTAATGCGATTTGTTGTCACAAAATTGATAGACAGATATGAAATAAGTAACAAGTATTGATTATTTTTATTGAATGTTGCTAAAATCGGAAAGGTTTTTGTGTCCCTATGATCCGAACATTTTATATTAATTTTGATACATTTTGACTTATTTCCTTGATTTCTCTTAATTTTATAGAACATTCTTGATAAAGATACGTGTAACATACTATTGTTGCGTTCTCTAAATAAAAAATTGTGAAAAAACTCCTTATCATATTCAGCTTCCTATGTAGTGCCTATTTTGTGCAGGCACAATCTTTTGAAGCTGGCGGTTGGCTTGGTGTTTCTTATTACTTCGGTGATTTGAATACTAACTTTAGTTTGAAACACCCTGGACCTGCTGGTGGAGTTTTTGGTCGTTATAATTTTAATGACCGGCTGGCGATAAAATTAGGCGCCAACTATGCAAAGATTGGTTTTTACGATTCTTATTCGAAATATGCCTTTCAGCAAGCACGAAATTTAAGCTTCGAGTCTCATCTGATCGATGGGTCGTTTCAGTTTGAGTTTAATTTTTTGAAATTTATTCATGGTCATGAAGATCATTTTTTCTCCCCCTATCTCTTTGGAGGATTGAGCATCTTCTACTACAAACCGCGAGCAAAATATCAAGGCGAATGGGTGTCTCTTCAACCATTAGGCACCGAAGGTCAAGGAAAAAACAATGAGTACTTCCTTTTACAACCGGCCCTCAACTATGGTCTAGGCTTCAAATTTGATTTGAATTTTTACTGGAGCCTCAACCTTGAGCTAAGTGCTCGATCTTTGTTTACTGACTATCTCGATGATATCAGTACTTCGTATCCTGACAAACAAACACTGGAAAATGATCGAGGCCAACTTGCCGTCCTACTCTCAGATCGCTCTTGGGAAGTATCAGAAGCACCGATTGGGGAATTTGAACGTCAGCGGGGTGATTCACAGTCGAAAGACAGTTATGCAGTGATTGGATTGTCGTTGGTTTATAATTTTGCAAGTGTGAAGTGTCCGCCTTGGAAGTAGAAAGGTAGAAAGCTTAGCAAGGATCCGTAAATATTTTATCATTCAATTTCGTGAATGCTTTCAATCGTAAAGACGTACCGGCAGGCTGCCATTCACCATATCCGACAGAGATCAAATAGGACAAGCCTGATTCTGGAGATTCAACCACATAAAAATAAGCAGAAAGTCCATCTTTCGTTTTGTAGGACGGAATATCTACTAGCGCTCCTTTTCTATTTTTTGAGGCCTTGATAAGTTTATCCCAGTCGATTTTGGACATCTGCGGCTCTAGTAATCTATATTTGTTTTTTTCAAAATCCTGTCTGGTAAAACTGATTTGGTGTGTTCTAAAAGAAACCTCTACATTAAAATTTCTATTCGCGTCTTCAAAACTATCATTGGCAATATCGTCTGCGTATTGGAAGGACTTTTTGCTGATTTTTTTTCCTAAAATGATTTCTTTGAGCTGTTTCATTTTATTGATTTATAACCATTTCAGAAATGACGGGATAGTGGTCTGACACTCCCCCCTGCAACACCTGATGGTTTACAATTCTGAAGCGTTCATCCGCCATAATATAATCTATACGCAAACCCGGAATTGGCCCAGCAAATGTCGCATCAATCCCACACCCTTTTTCAACAAATGAATCATTGAGTTCCTTGGTCATCTGATGGTAGGTATAGGAAGTTGGTGGATCATTGAAATCTCCGCATAGGATGACTGGGTAAGGACTTTCTTTTATGGATTGTAGGACACGTTGTACTTGGGGGACTCGTTTTTTGCTGGCGCTCAGGACTTTTCTTAGCAAGGAACGGGTTTCGCTTTTTTGTTGAGGGGTCGGATTTTTTAGTAGGTCGTATTCGTTTTCCCCGAAATGAAGGGATTGAAGGTGGACATTATATACACGGATCGTGTCTTTTCCAATTTGAATATCGACATATATAAAGGGATTCAAACGGGTATCTGCTGGATCGGTAAAGGTATTTACTATTGGGTAGCGGGACAGGATGGCATTCCCGTAAGGGACACTATAATGGTAGTTTAAATCAGTGAGTTGTTTGACCTTTTTCAATAAGAATTTATTGTTGGTAAAGCTTTCCTGGAGACAGAAGATGTCGAAGGATTTTCCTTTTAGGAATCCTGCATTTTTGTTGAATTTCGCGATTTGTCGTTCTGGCTTGTAGGCAGTAACCAAAAAGCGCTTGCTGTTGTAGGTGGCAATTTTGATCTCCTTGACAGAATCGGGCCTATTCCCATCTAATAAATTAAGCTGAACAGTGGCGCTCCATTGTGGCCAACCGACCAAAATACCTAGCACGGGCAATACCATCCACTTTCGTTTGCGGAAGAACCAGCAACCAAGAAATAAAAATTGCGCGACAGCAAACAAAGGAAAGAAAAAACCAGCAAGTACAGGAAGCCGTGCCTCCAGCGGACTAAAGTAATAAGCAGAAATAGCGCACACCAATCCCACTGTAACCAGCAGATTGAGTACGATCAAAACAGCATTCAGTTTGTTCATTGATCCTTGCTTGCCTTGAAGAGGAATTCTTTTTCTTCTTGGGTGAGGCTATCGTAGCCTGATCGTTTTATTTTTTCGAGGATGGCGTCTACGCGCTCTTGTCTGTTGGCTTCCTCTTCATATTTTTCGTCGTCAGAGGCGCGCTTGGTCATGAAGCTGGAAGTTGGTTTCTTTTTGAATTCACGATCCAGCGAACCCTTGCCTCTAAGTTTGTCCACTACCGAGCCGAAGGCATTTGCAATTTTGTCCCAGATTTTATTGAAAGGAACAGATAGGTCCGTTCCGTTTTGTAGCATATAGATAAAATTCCACCCGACTAACATGCCTCCGATATGTGCCATCTGCCCACCAGTATTGACACCAGTGATAGCGATCAAATTTAAGACGATCAGTACGAAGGTGATGTACTTCAAGCGAATGTCGCCTATGAACATCAGCCGAATAACATAGTCCGGGCGAAGTACCGTTGTAGCCATCACAATCGCCCATACTCCAGCAGAAGCGCCAAGCATGTACATCCCAACATCATCGATGACAAAGGAAGTAAGCAAATACACCAGAAACCCAGCAAACCCACCATAAACATACAATGGAAGGATTTTTCGATTGCCCAAAAAATCACGGAATATCCGGCCGAAAATATAGAGCAGGATCATATTCATCGCATAATGAAACAATCCTTTGTGCAAAAACATGTAGGTAAAAATAGTCCAGGGCCGTGTCAGAATGTGCCATGGATCATGAGACGCTTCAAACCATCGTAAGATATAGTCCAAACGAATGTGCGCTCCACCCTGATAGATGAAGAATAAAATAACCAGGATGATATTGACAAGTATGAATACCCCCGTATTCACAAGAATAATCTGTGTCAAGGTATTACCATACTGAAACTCCCGCTTTATATCTTCCCAAATTGACGTAAACATAAATGGTCTTAAATCAAATGAATTCTAATCTATGGTTTCTTTTAAAATAATACTAACTATTCCCGACAAGGGGAACAAAAAAGTAGACTAATGTCAAATACCGCCTTCCGTTTTTTTCCAGTACAGAATAAACAGCGCTCCACAAATTGCTCCCCCCAAGTGGGCAAAATGGGCGATGTTTGATCCATACCCTCTAACTCCGCCATACAGCTCGATCACTCCAAACAATAGCACAAAGTATTTTGCTTTCATCGGAATTGGAGGAATTAGCAGCATCACTTTCTGATTTGGATATAGCATACCAAATGCAGCTAACAAACCAAATATTGCACCTGAAGCTCCCCACATTGCAGCATTCGGACTAGCCGTTCCCAAGTGATTGATTTCTACATATAACACTGCGAGATGTAATAAAAATGCACCAAATCCACAAGCTATGTAATAAAAGAAAAATCGCTTAGGTCCCAGTCTTTGCTCTATAGGCGGCCCAAACATAAATAGCGAAAACATGTTGAACGCAATGTGCATGATCCCTGCTTGATCATGCATAAACATGTGTGTAATGATTTGAAAAGGCTTAAAATCAGCAGAACCAGGGTAATGCAAAGCTAAAACGCCTGGGTCAATTCTAAATCCTAATGCCCCACTTCCTACCAACATAGACCCGACATACATCACCACATTGATGAGCATCAAGTTCTTTACTACATCTGTTAACTGATATCCAAACATTAATATTAGATTCTTTGTTTAATTAACTACTAAATCGTTTTGCAAGTTCCTCCAAATCGTATGTTATAAAACAAAATTTTCCTCCGGGCGATTTAAATGGGACTTGACAAGCAAACAATTCGTCAATGAGTTGTTCCATTTCGATTTCTGCAAGTTCTTGCCCTCGTTTTACGGCCATACTTCTTGCCAGAGATCGCGCCAGATTATCTTGTATGTTAACGTACAAATCGATGTTTTGTTTGTACTGTTCAAGCAATTGTTCGAGTACTTCTTCTTCTTTTCCGCTCTTTAGGTCTACTGGAGCGCCATGCACGACTAATGTATCATTGCCAAACTCTTCAATCTCGAACCCCAGTTGGTTGACTTGCGGTAGTATTTCCTGCATCATCTCCATGTCTTGAATAGAAAGGGTGATTTTTTTAGGAAACAATTGTTTCTGCGAGCCGATTTGTCCTTGTTCGAATGCCGTCATATAACGTTCGTAGAGGATTCTTTCGTGTGCGGCCTGTTGGTCTATCAAAACAAAACCAGATTTCATCTGATTGACGATGTATTGATTGTGTATTTGATAAGGTCTTTTTTGTGGTTTGGAAAACGTCCCTTCCTGATCATCCAGTGGCGCATCATTTGTCCATTGACTTTCTATGGTCATTGATTCCTGTTCCTGATCGTCTCCATTATTTGAATCTCCTTGAAGACCTTCGTACATTTTTTGCCAATTTTGGAGGTTGGGTTCGTGGAGTGGGTGCTCTTCTTTTTTGTACGACTGCCCTCCTGAAACAGGAGTACCGTCACTGAATTTTGTAAAATCGAGGGGTGCGTGTTCTCTGGAAATTCTGTTTTCTGTTTGCTGAGGTTTTGGCTGATTGCTAAAAAATGTTTCCTGATCAAAATCCAGTACCGGGCTAATGCTGTATTGCCCTAGTGCATGACGCACAGCTACTTTCAAGTAGTTGTAGACCAATCGTTCATCATCAAACTTTATCTCCTGCTTAGTCGGATGGATATTGATATCCAGTTTTGAAGGATCCATTTCAATGAATACAACATATAGCGGATAGGTATTTTTTTGTAGAATATCTTCGTAAGCGGTCATGACTGCGTGGTGCAGGTAGCCGGATTTAATAAACCGATTGTTCACAAAAAAGTATTGGTCACCTCTTTTTTTCTTAGCAAATTCGGGTTTGCCGACGTAACCTGATATTTTTAGGACATCCGTTTCTTCACCGACAGGCACCAGCTTTTTATTGCAATTGTTGCCAAATATGCCGACTATCCGCTGGCGCAATTTGCCTGCTGGCAAGTGAAAGGCCTCAGAGCCGTTGTGATGTAGTGAGAAGAAAATATCCGGGTTGGCAAGTGCTACTCGCTGAAATTCGGTATAAATGTGACTCATCTCCACCGCGTCTGACTTCAGAAATTTTCGGCGAGCTGGAACGTTGAAGAATAGGTTTTTGATGGAGAGCGTTGTTCCTGCTGCGCATTGACAAGCTTCTTGTGTTTTGACTTCAGAGCCTTCGATGACGATTTTTGTACCTAGTTCATCGCTTGCTTTTTTGGTTCTCATTTCTACTTGGGAGATGGCGGCTATGGAGGCTAGTGCTTCGCCTCTGAATCCCATTGTTTTGATAGAGAACAGGTCATTGGCTTCTTTGATTTTGGAGGTGGCATGTCTTGCGAAGCAAATTCTAGCATCCATTTCAGACATTCCACAACCGTTGTCAATCACCTGTACCAGGGTCTTTCCTGCATCTTTGACGACCAATTTTATGGAAGTGGCCCCTGCGTCAATTGCATTTTCCATCAACTCCTTTACGAGAGATGCTGGCCGCTGAATAACTTCGCCAGCGGCAATTTGGTTCGCAATGTGATCAGGAAGTAGCTGAATGAGGTCAGCCATTTATTTTGAGTTTTTTGATGTTATTAAATCGCAAATTTCTCTAGTAAAATGGGTAAAATATCTTTGGCAGCCAAATAAAAAAGCAGCAAAAGACAACCAACGATAACGAATATCATTTTATTTGATTTTGACTTGGAGGAGGAGACCATGCCTCTTCGCTGTCTATTGGTTTTAAAACTTTCTGATATTCGACTTTTTGTTCCTTCGATGGATTGATCTTTTCCCAGTGCACGCGTTCTTTCCTTGCGCTCGCGCTCTTCTTTTTTCGGATCATAATACCGAGGCTTGTATTCGAATTTTCTTGTTTTTAAGCTGCTACCTCCAAAAAGCATAGTATGGATTTTTACAAAGTTAATAAATTGTTACAACATCTGTTTTGGTGGCAATTGTGCTTTTTAATGCTCAAAAATCGTTCCTTGTATTAGCTTATTTTTCGAATTTCTTCAATAGGTAGCTGGGGCAGCTTGTTATATCCTTATGAATTTTTGTTAGGATTGGATAAAATTGGACCTAGTTATTGTCACTAGAAAAGAAAAATTTGTGGCGGAATTGGCAGGAAATTAATTGATAATCAAGCAAAAAAAAAGTAGTTGGCCTACTTTTTCAAATATAGCCAACCACTCGGTTTGGGTAACGCGAAATAATTTACTCACAAACGTGATGTATCAATTCAAATATTTTTTAGTAAGAAGCCAACACAACAATAGAAGAGTAAACGTAAGTGAATGTTGCATTGATATTTAGAATCACCATCTGACTCCGAATACTGAATCTAAATTTAAGACAAATGGATGAATTTTTATAAAAAAAAACAATAAAAATCATTTTTTCCTGAAAAACGTGACAGGAAATCTAAAAAAATGAATGCCCCACAATGGCAGGTGATTGTATCGAGACAAATTGGTTGTTAGTGGATTCAGTTATTAAATAACCTATTCTATAAGAAAAGACGATTCAACTTCTAACTCAAATCAATCGAAAGCGGGCATATTGATTCCCCCCCAACCTACACTTTTGGCGTTTACTAAATTACTAAAAACCCTAATCGCAACACTATACTGAAGAAGAGGCCGTTAATGTGCTTCCAGCCAATTGTTTCCAGTATCCATTCCAACAAGAATCGGGACTTTTAGACCTGTAATTGCTTCCGCCATATTTTTTTCGATAATCGGTTTTACTGCTTCGAGTTCTGATTTTGGGACATCAAATACCAGTTCATCATGCACCTGCAGGATCATTTTAGTTGCAAATTGTCCTTCTTTTAATGCTGTGTGTACTTTGATCATTGCCATTTTGATCATATCGGCCGCAGTCCCTTGAATGGGTGTATTGATCGCTACCCTTTCTGCATTACTCCTGATAAATCCGTTTTGAGAATTGATGTCTCGCAGCACTCGGCGGCGTCCCATCAAGGTGGTAACAAAACCATTTTCCCTAGCCACATTTACCGTATCGTCCATATATTTTTTGAGCCCTGCATACTGGGTAAAATATTGCTCAATCAGTGCTTTGGCTTCTTTTCGTTTGATACCCAATTGTTTGGACAAGTTGGTTGATCCTGCACCATAAATAATGGAGAAATTGACCGTTTTCGCATTTCGACGCTGCTCTTTTGTCACCTCTTCATAAGGTACATCATAGACTTTGGAGGCGGTAGCTGTGTGGATATCGAGATTTTTCTGAAAGGCATCGACCATTGCCTCATCGCCGCTAATTTCTGCAATAATTCGAAGCTCAATTTGAGAATAATCCGCTGCCAACAATACATGATTTTCGTCTCTAGGAATGAAGGCCTTCCGCACCTGACGTCCTGCTTCAGTTTTGATGGGAATATTCTGCAGATTGGGATTATTAGAGCTCAATCTCCCTGTAGCCGCCAATGCCTGATTGAACGAACTGTGTATCCGTCCTGTTTTTGGATTCAGCTGCTTAGGTAAAGCGTCAACATAAGTAGATTTTAGCTTCGCTAACCCTCTATAGCTCAATATTTTTGCTACGAAAGGGTGATTTTCAGCCAGTTCCGTCAGCTTCCCTTCATCAGTTGAGTATTGGCCACTGGATGTTTTGCGCCATCGATAAGGGATTTTCATTTTATCAAACAAGATCTCTCCTACTTGCTTTGGAGATCCGATATTAAACTGCACTTCCGCCTCTTCATAGATTGCTTTTTCAGTTTCCTGTATTTCTTTTGCGAGATCTTTGGAGTAATTTTCCAAAAATGCCCCATCCAAATTTATTCCTTCATACTCCATATCTACCAAGACTTTGATAACTGGAGCTTCCATCTCGTAGTAGAGTTTTTCAAGGTTGGCTTCTTTGACTAAGGCTTCCATTTCAGATTTTAGCTGATACGTAATATCAGAATCCTCGCCAGCATACTCTTTTATTTTATCGAGACTTGCGTTTCGCATGCTCAATTGCATCTTTCCTTTTTTCCCAATGATTGTTTCTATAGAAACAGGGGAGTAATTGAGATAAGACTCCGCCAAAAAATTAAGGTTGTGCCGCAAATCCGGTTCACACAAGTAATGCGCCACCATTGTATCAAACAAAGTTCCAGCAACTTCGACCCCATACCATTTCAGTATGGTCATATCGTACTTTATGTTCTGACCTATTTTAACAATGTCTTTATTCTCCAACACCGATTTAAACTCCTGGACAATTGCTTTGGTCTCTTCCTGGTCTTCAGGGACATTAACATAATATGCTTCACCTGCCTTGACGGTAAAAGCAATTCCTACCAACTCGGCATCATTTGCATCAATGCCTGTCGTTTCTGTATCGAAGCAAAATTCCTTTTGTTTTCCTAGTAGCTTGATGAGCGCTGCTCGTTTTTCTGCAGTATCTGCCAGGTGGTATTCATGGGGCGTATTTACAATATTTTTATCGCCGACAATAGATTTTTTTGTGCTGCGGGATTTCACAGGAGATACAGCGTTTCCAAACAAGTCCTTTTGGCCTCCGTTGTCTTCATTGATCCCGAGTATTTGCCTGGAAAGTGCTCGAAACTCTAGTTCTTTGAAAATTGGAGTAAGCACCTCTTTATTCATTTCTTCTACTAGATACTCCTTCGCATCAAAGGTGACCGGTACATCGGTGATGATTGTCGCAAGTTTTTTTGACAGTAAGGCTTGTTCGGTAAATGTTTCAACGTTTTCTCGTTGTTTGCCTTTGAGCTTATCGGAGTTGGCAATTAGTCCTTCTACAGAGTCGTAAAGGGCCAGGAGTTTCTTTGCCGTTTTGGGACCAATGCCCGGCACGCCGGGAATATTATCTACGCTATCGCCTTGCAATCCTAGGACATCGATCACTTGTTCTACTCGTTGGATGCCCCATTTTTCGCAAATAGCAGCACCGTCTAATATTTCTGGATCATTGCCTGAACGTGCTGGTTTGTACATGAATACATTTTCGGAGCACAGCTGGGCGTAGTCCTTATCAGGAGTCATCATATATACTTTGAATCCTTCTTTTTCTGCCTGTTTGGCGAGTGTTCCGATGACATCATCTGCTTCAAATCCTTCTTTTGTAACGATTGGAATATTGAATCCTTTGATTATTTTTTTGACATAGGGGAATGCTGCCCGGATGTCTTCTGGTTGTGCTTCGCGGTTGGCTTTGTAGGGTTCGTACATTTCGTGTCGGAATGTTGGTCCACTCAAATCGAAGGCAACCGCAAGGTGTGTTGGTTTTTGCTTCGAAATAACCTCCCATAATGTTCTAACAAACCCAGTAATAGCGCCAACATTCATCCCTTTAGAATTGAGCAGTGGTCTGCTTATAAAGGCAAAATGGGCTCTGTAAATCAAGGCGTGACCATCAAGTAGGAAGAGTTTTTTTTCTTCTGACATTTTTATTTTCTTTTGCCCGCAAGATAATATTTTAATGGGTAATAGTGGAATGGGAATAGGGATTGGTTGATTGTTAATGGATAAGTTGTATAGTACCACTATAAAGTAGAAACCCATCCAGCATTATCCAATAAAAAAACCCACCTTGAAAGTAAATCAAGATGGGTCAATAGGATGACCTAATTATGTCATAGGTATATTTTATCTAGTTGTGGTGCTTATTCTTTTTTCTCTGCTCCGAAAATTTTAGAATAAGTGATTAGGATTTGCTCAGTGAACATAGCACCGTGAGCACCTTGTACTCTGAAATTTCCAGTGTCAGCGTCATAATCTTTGCTAACTAATTTGTTGTAATCATAGTACAACCCAGTCAACAAGTTCAAAGACAACCCTTTGTAGATGTTAAATCCAGTGTTTGTTGTCCATTCGAAGATTGGCAAGTTTTTGTCGCCAGCACCTCCCAAGTAGTTGTAGTAAGTATAAGCAGTAGTAGCAAAAGAAATTCTATCATTTAAGAATGTATTTTGGTATTTTGCTTTTGCAGCTGCACCCAATTGGAAATCCATACTTTCAACACCTATAGCGGCTCCAGTCAATGGATCAAAACCTGCTATTGGGTTACCGTGAACAGAACCAACAAAGTTTCCATCAGCATCAAGAACGTAGTCGTCAGCAATATCTTCGTTTGCAACGATAAGCATTCTAACCGCAATAGGAGATACTAACAAAGAAAAGTTTGCATTTGGTCTCCACTCTACACCAGGTGTAATAGTAATAGCAGCAGGAGAAAAGAACGCAGATATTGGATCAGCGTTTAAATTGGTAGCATCTTTAAGGTAAGCTCCAGCAAATGTTTTGAACAGTTGTGATTGCAGACCAGCTTCAATAGCAGCGTACCATTTCTCATCAGCAGTTATTGCATAACCAGGTTTTGTAAAAAACTCAAGCATGTCGATCGTCTTTTGAAATGGGTTGCCACCGATAAGACCTCCTTGGCTTCTTCCTAAACGTTGGAAAGTTTCTTGAAGATTAAAAGTATTATCCCAAACGAAACGGTCTTTTTTGTACGTTCCGAAGAAACCAACGTTTCCTCCAAAGCCAAATTTGTTGTCACCAGCACCTGCACGAGGGTTGATGATCAATAATTGGTCTAAGTTCAATCCAAATGTACCTCCTGTAGTCCATCCATTAGGAAGACCTTCGCCAACTTTTGAAAGCGATTCTTTGTTTCTTAATTCGTCTTCTTGAGCAAACAAGCTTGCTACAAAAAAGAATGTAACGGCGAAAAATAAAATTTTCTTAATCATTTTGTTAAAATTTCGTTTTTTAAATTAGTTTCGGGTTAGAGAAATTAATATTCCCTTTTCATTAAAAAATATTAAAAGTTATTTCGAGTTAAATTTTTCTACATGATCGCTAGATAGTCTGCCCATTGGCATGATGATAATGGAGTCTGGTGTTTTTATTGTCAAGGAGGTATTGTCCTTAGCAATGATGGTCCCTTTTACATCTCCAATTTTTACTTCATCTCCCTCTACAAATTTATTTTTGCTGTACAGCCCTCCTAGCAAATTTGCCATTGAATCTTTGGACGCAAATCCATAACCGATCGCAAATGCGCCTACAATACCTCCTAATATCATCGTCAGGTTGGAGGTAAGGAAATCAGTATTTACACCTGCCTGCTTCATGGCCATCATCAATATATTGATAAACAAGAAGTAGAAGACAAAATTGCTAATAATACCAGCTGCAGGCACTTTTAGTGAGTTGCAGGCACTCCTTACCAATCCTTTTATTGCGTCAGCAATCCATAGTCCGAGTGCTAATACGAGTCCAGCGGAAATAAGTTTCGGTATATAGGCAATTAATTGACCTATTAAGTCAGAAACCACTTCCATACCCAAGAAGTCAGCAGAGGCGACCATAAAAACAAAAAACACAACATAATACATGACCTTAGATAGTATCTTACTAGGTACTATTTTGATATTCGACTTATCGACCATCTCAATAGCATGAAGCTTGTCTGCCAAGTCATCGGCTTTGATAGCTTTCAATACTTTTTTGACGATGTTGGCAGCTATTTTGGCAATGATCAATCCTAGGATCAAGATGATGATTGCACCGACAACTCTTGGTATTACTGCAACAAATTGTCGCAGTAAGTCAGTTAGTAATTCTGTTGTATTTAATTTTAGTAAATTCATTACACATTTTTAGGTGAACTCAATAAGTGTGCAAAAATAAAATATAAGTATAGAAATAGTGTGTGTTAGCTCGTTTATTTTTGATTGTGAATATTTCAAATTTGAAATACAGTACTTGAGACGGCTATAAATTAGTCAAGTCACAAAAAATAAAAATAAAAATTAATGCATTTCGCTCACCTAGGTTTTGGTGTCGTTATTGTTCTCGGGTTGGTCGAACCCTTCCATAAGGCCTAAAAAAACGCTGCCTGATTTTCCGATGTACAGATCGACAACTTCTCCAAGAAATCTAAGGAAATTTAAATTACCTTCTACTCCTTTCTTAACTTCTTGAGGTGCCTCTTTCTCCTCTTCAAGCAGGTTCATTCTAGTTTCATCATCATTCATGGCAGAAGATTATAAATGTTTGAGTAAAAACCTTATTAAGACGCTCGTAAAAAAGAAAGTCACTAGAAAACGGCCTTTAAAACTAGCATTATATTGTTCTCGTACTTTATGCTTGGCTCGTTTAAGTTTCATTTTGATGGCACTTTCTGATTTCTTGAACACTTCGCCAATTTCCTTTATTGATAGTCCTTCTCGGTACTTCATGAGCAGTACCATTTTATCTTCCAGAGGAATATTGTTTAGGATTTCTTTTAATCTGTCGATTTCCATTTCAAAAATCTCCTTGTCTCCGACCTCTTCCACTACATCTTCTACTCCTTGATCTTCGTCAGTGAGCACTGTTTTTTCTTTTTTCTTACGTCGTAAAAAATCTATGCAATAATTGTAGGTAATTGAATATACCCAAGTAGAAAAACGTGATTTTTGATTAAACTTTGAAAGATTTAGGAAAATCTTCATAAACACATCCTGTGAAGCATCCTGAGCGGCTGCTTCATTCTTAAGTAATGATAAACATTTGCTATATACCTTATTCGAGTATCTAGCATATAGCATACTAAAGTAATACTGGCTTTGGGTGTCCAAATACAAGTCAATTACTTCATTATCACTAAGTTTTGGAGTGTTATTTTTTTTCAAGGTGTTTTGGTTTCAATATCTGGTACTCGTCATCCTTAACTAATTAGACGCAAATTTAAACAAATAGTTACGTTTTAATATTAAAAAAATAAATAGAGTGATTATTTACTATTTAACCTCCTTAATAATGGGCGTTCTATTTTTTGTATCCTTCCTCTGATATTGGGTGAATAGAAGGGGTTTCGCTGTTTTGCGGATCTTGATTTAAGATACCTTTTATTGCTTGATACATTTTTGGCAAATGCAATTCAAATGCTTTTGGAGCATTGAAAAAGTGCTCTACACATACACCGAATAATTCTTCTGGAGGAATATCCTTGTAGATTTGTTCAAAACGGTCTTCCCACCCTCTTATTTTTGATAGTTCGATCATTACAAATTCATCTTCACTCCCCAAAAAATCATTGGTTTCTAAAAAGAAAAAATCTTTCTTTTCGATCTTCATTTCATATTCCAAGGCCAAACCAAACTGATGCAGACCAATGTGGTAATTGTTTTGGGGCTTTTGTATGCCATTGATCATTGGATCAACAGCCAAAATGACACATCCATCATCGTAGTGGACTTCTCCTGAATGAAAATATTGACGGTGGGGCGAATGAAAAGGTTGCCGATACAAGACGATCTGTCCCCAATGTTTTAGCAAATATGTATTTAGCCCAAATGTAGTTTGTATCGCTGACGCAGCAGTCAATAGCATCACATCTCCTGGTATCACCGGCAACTCTTTAGAGATATACTCTTTATCATGATTGAACAAAGTAAGTCGAGCATCAAACTTCCGTTTCAACGGTTCATCCAGATTCCGATAATAAGGGAAATACTGATTTAAAAAAGCCTGTGCTGCCTTATCTAATTTGGGCGGAAATTTAGAATACCACAAAAAATTGATTTGTGCTTTAAAGATCAGTACCAAAATGCAATAAAACACAAATGGCACCATCCATGTGACCCATGTCGAAGTCATCGGTGCTTGAAAAAAAAGTATAGCTCCTATCAAGAATACCGGAGCAATCAAAAGAAATGTTGGCATTTATTATTATTTATTAGCACCAATTAACACAAAAAAGTTGTCTTACTTCAGCCATTTTTGCTGCTTGTACCATGTAATGGTCTCTTCAATTCCTTCTTTTATAGTGTATTGTTCTTTGTATCCTAGTTCGTCCATTGCTTTTTGCGAGCTACAAGACCAGGAAGATTGAGAAATTTCGGAGGCCTTTTCGATGCTTAATGTTGGTGGCTTTTTGCTAAATTTTCCGAAAAACTGCGAAACACCACCGACAATATACAATAAGGTGTGAGGCACTTTCAGTGTCAATATTTTTTTGCCTACAGCCTCTGCACTGATTTTGCCAACCAATGGCCAATCGTATTCTGCAGGATGGGATCCGATGAAATAGGTTTCCCCAGTCGACTTATCGCTGTTTGCTGCCAGCCACATTCCGTTTACCAGATCTTTACCATGGACTAAACTCAGTGATTTCTCATCAAATCCCACCTGAGTAAACAATCCACTATTTATTGTTTTAAAAAATAGAAAAATCTCTGATTCCCTTGGCCCATAGACAGCAGGTGGCCGAATGATGGTTATTGGTAGTCGATCATCGTACGAATGGGCCACTTTTTCCTGTTCTTGTTTGCTAAAACCGTAGGTGGTTACAGGATTTAAGGGGGACGTTTCTGATACCGGATGGCCTCTTTTTGTTGGGCCTGTTGCGGCAAGGCTGCTGGTGATCAACACTTTTTTGAGATGTTTTGCTCCAAGGCAAGCTTCAAGCACATTTTTTGTGGTGCCTACATTGCCTTTATAAAACCCTTCCTTGGTCTTTGAACTTACGACCCCTGCTATGTGATAGACAAAATCTGCCTGCTGCATAATTGGTTTTAGCGCTTCCAAATCGGCCAAGCCGCAGGTATGGAGTGTTACATTTTTGCCCTCCAACCATTGTAGGTTGCTTGTTTTTCTGACAATACAGTGTACTTCTTCCTTCTTCTCGAGCAACAAATCGACAAGATGACTACCTACAAAACCATTCGCACCGGTTACTACAGCTACAGACATTTTTTTGATTTTATACTACTTGTTTTGAATAATGCCAGAGATTCATCTTATGATCCAGGGTTAAACTCTAACACCCATTATTCTATTTCAGCAAAAATACTCATTTTCTAAAAACTAATGCAAAATTGCTTGAATAGGGGAATTTTTGAATCAATTTCTGCACTAAAGTTTTCAATTTGGCAAGAAATCCTAATAAAACACAAGTGAATACTATTTTTCCCTCCTACAACACCGCTTGTATTATGCAAAATACCTGCTACTTTATAGGCATTCCTCATTGCAGATACCCCCTCTATACACCTAAAATTAAATTTGAAGTTAGAACAAATCAAATTTGGTACTTATCTTTGCCCCACGAATGTGTTTTGAAACTTTAGAAATACAATAAAATCAAAACACCAAAAGTTTTCCAAATCTCCATTGTTTCAAGTAATAAAAGGATTTGGGATATTAATTTTAACTATCAAATGTTTCTAAAAACAAGGAAACTAACAAAACGAAGATTGTTAAAAACGACAATTTGACCGATTCATTTGATAAAAAATAAAAACCTAATGCAAAATTCATTTCCAACAACAACAGATAAGAAGTTGTTTAAAAAATGCTATGCCTATACTCGTGCGGATGATGTAAAAGCGGAGGGCATATACCCTTGGTTTCGACCAATACAGGAGAGTGAGGGCCCTGTTGTTCATATGGAAGGCCGACCTATTGTTATGGCTGGGTCCAACAATTACCTAGGACTCACTGCCCACCCTAGTGTAAAAGAAGCATCGATCAAAGCTCTTGAAAAGTATGGTACTTCCTGCTCTGGATCTAGATACCTGACAGGTACCATCGATCTGCATGAAGAATTAGAACGCCGTTTAGCAAAGTTTGTTGGAAAGGAATCCGCATTACTTTTTAGCACTGGATATATGACCGGCCAAGGCGTGATCCAGCCGCTTGTTGGAAGAGGAGACTATATACTTTCAGACAAGGACAATCACGCCAGTATCGTTTCCGGCAATCTAATGGCAAGAGGAGGAATGAACACCAATATCATCCGATACAAACACTGCGATATGGGCGATTTAGAACGCCGTCTGAAGCAGATTCCCGCTGAAGCAGGAAAGTTGATTGTAACCGATGGAGTATTTAGTACTTTCGGAAATATTGCTGATTTGGGACAGATATCAAAATTAGCTCAAGAATATGATGCGCAAATCATAGTTGATGATGCGCACGCTTTTGGAGTCATTGGAGAAGGTGGCCGCGGAACTGCTAGCAAATTTGGCCTGAAGGATGAGGTAGACCTAATCGTCTGCACATTTAGTAAGACACTTGCCTCAATTGGAGGATTTGTTGCAGGAGAAGAAAGGGTGATAAATTACTTAAAGCACCACTCCCCAGCACTAATTTTCAGTGCCTCTCCTACTCCGGCATCCGTTGCTTCCGCGCTGGCAGCACTCGATATAGTTGAAGCACAACCAGAGTTAGTGACTAAACTGGCCAGCAATGCCAACAAAGTAAGAAAAGGACTCATCGACCTAGGATTTAATGTCATTCCTGGAGAAACGGCCATCGTCCCAGTTATCATTGGTGATGACCACCAGGCATTCCACTTATGGAAAGGGCTGTTTGATGCAGGTATTTTTGTCAATGTGTTTATCGCTCCAGCAACACCTCCAGGAAAAGCAATGATGCGAAACAGTTTTATGGCATCACACAATGACGAACATCTTGATTTCGTCATCGACACCTATGCAAAAGTTGGAAAAAAACTAGGGATTATTGACTAATTCCCAGTCTATTAAAAAGAAAAATATTCACGAAAGTGATATTAAGATACAAGCATTTTCCTTTCAATTGGGAAAATGCTTTTTTTTTGAACGGTAGATTTCATTTCAAAATGGGCAAAAAAAGAGGGTTACAATTTCTTGTAACCCTTCCACAAAACAAGCATTTCTGCTTATCTTCTCATGGTGCGTGGTATTCTTACTCCGTTATCATAACGGATCATAAAGGCTCTTGGAAATCCATTCCCTTGTACCTGGGCTAGATAATCTTTGGCTTCGGTTGCTGAGGTAAATCCATCAATTAACACTCGTATCATTCCTCCCGATTCTGTTTCCACATCTTCAAGTGCAATATACTTCCCTAAAGCTTCTACCGGGCTATATCGAACGGGATTGTATTCGAACACCGCAGCTATTTGTATTTTGTATTCTTGAGAAAGTGCAGAAGCACTTTCATAAGTTGAGCTGCTCGTCGTTGTTGGTTCTGAATAAGTAATTGGCTCAGAATAAACAGGCTCAGAGTATACAGGTTCAGAGTATACAGGTTCTGGAGAACTATAAGATATTGGTTCTGAATACGTAGACCCAGAATAGATGCCCGTCACATCACTATCTGTCACATAGGAATCTGAAGAATAGGAGACCGTTGGAGCAGACTCATAGTTGGTTACTACTCTTGGTGCATCAAAGTTCGCTTTTGCATTTCCTGGATAATCGTAAATCCGACTATCTACCTCTCCAGTAAAATATCTATTTGTTGGTACAGATGGTTCTACATAGACAATAGAAGGAGCAGGAGTCGAATAAACAGGAGTCGATATTTCGGTTCTCACCACTTCTTTTGTGGAGATTGCCTCTACAATAGAAGGAGTCTCAATAATGGGTTCAGACACAACTGGTGATTCAATGGCGACAGCTGGTGTTTCTATAGTTGATACTTCTATTTCTGGCACTTCTGCAACTGGTGTTTCAACAGTTGCGGCTGGAGTTTCAATTTCAACAGAAGGGGTTGCTATTGCTGGCTCGGACACGGATGGTGTTTCGACTACCACAGTTGGAGTTTCGACTTCTATTGCCGGTGTTTCTATTTCTGGTGTCGCAACTATTGGAGTTTCGACAGATTCGTCAACTTTAAGTGCTGGGGTTTCTACCTCAAGTGCTGGAGCTTCGATTTCTGGTTCGGTCACCACTGGCATTTCTACTGCGACGGCTGGCATCTCCACTTCTACTGTTGGGGTTTCGACTTCTGGTGCGGAGACGATTGGAGTTTCGATTTCTGGAGTGGTCACCACTGGCGTTTCTACTGCGACAGCTGGCGTCTCCACTTCTATTGTTGGGGTTTCGACTTCTGGTGTGGAGACGATTGGAGTTTCGATTTCTGGGGTGGTCACCACTGGCGTTTCTACTGTGACAGCTGGCGTCTCCACTTCTACTGTTGGGGTTTCGACTTCTGGTGTGGAGACGATTGGTGTCTCGACTTCTGGGGTTTCTACCTCAAGCACTGGAGTTTCGATTTCTGGTTCGGTCACCACTGGCGTTTCTACTGCGACGGCTGGGTTTTCAACTTCTGGTTCGGGAACTACTGGTGTTTCTGCTTCTGGAGTTTCTACCTTAAGTGCTGGGGTTTCTAATTCTGGTGCAGTCACCACTGGGGTTTCTACTGCAACAGCTGGCGTCTCCACTTCTACATCTGGAATTTCCACTTCCGGGACGGAAACTACTGGAGTCTCAACTTCTGGGGTTTCTACTTCAAGTACTGGTGTTTCCACTTCTGGTTCAGGTAGCTTTGGATCATCAAGTTTTATTACTTCTGTTTCAAGTTCAGGAAGTTCAGCGGCTATTGATTCTACTTCGAGGTCTTCTTCCAGTTCTAATTCTGGTTCTTTCATTTCTTCTGCCTCGGAGAGTTTTATTTCGGGAATAGGAATGTTTCCATCGGGGATGATTACAGATATATCGCTTTCAGTAAGTTTAGGCTTATCGGCTTCTTTTTCTTTTATCGCTGCCACTTCTTCAGCTTCCAGTGGAACATTTTGGTTGATAGTAATAGACTCTGGTACATCGTATGTTTTCATATCGAAAAACGCATTCATAAAGCCACTTTTCTGAGCTTCTATGCGATATTCTTTTTGGGGTTTTAATGTGAATTCGTAATTACCATCTTTAAAGTTGTCTGTTTTCACAGAGTTTAAACTTCCGTCTTTTAATATTTCGAAAAGGGTAACATTCACATCATCCAAAATTTCTCCTTCATCGGAGGCATCGGTGATAAACCCGCTGACTATAACGCCTGGGGTGCTGCTGCCTATGGTAAATATATCATCACTGTTTGTGGTCATTTTATGAGGAGACACCATTCTGTTGGATACAAAAAAAGCGTTTTCTGAGTCCGGGACAAGCGAATAATATAGATCGTCTGCACTTGAATTGTAGGGTGCACCCAAGTTTTCAGGTTTCTCCCATGTTGTACGAAATCCTTTTGATTTAAAAATGTCGTACCCTCCTCCACTCACATGGCCATCAGAACTAAAGTACAATATTTTGGAGGCACGGTCATAGTATGGCGTTGTTTCGTCGTCTGGGGTATTGATTTTTGGACCTAAGTTTTCTGGCTCAAGAAAACTGTCATCTGGGGTACCTTTCTTTTTTATGGTGTACCAGATGTCATTTCCTCCTTCACCTCCCGGTCTGTCAGAAGTAAACAATAAAATTTCCATATTCCCATCCACATAAACAAATGGGTGTGTGCTTGTAGAGCCCGGGACGTTAATTTTTGAAGACAATTGAACAGGTGAGGAATAGGTATTTACATTTTTTTCTACTACAAAAATAGCACAGTAGGTTTCCATTTTTGAGTCTACATCACATTGCGTGAAGTAAAATCGCTGAAGATCTGGAGTGAATGATCCATTGCCATAGTGTGGCATTTCCAAGCCTCCAATAGGAAACACCTTTCTTTTGCTCCATTTTTCACCTTCAAACTCACTAGAGTATATTTTCGCCATTCCATTAACAACAGAAGAAAAAATAAATTTATTTTCGCCCATTGCCCTTGGACCAAATTCTACCGATCCGGTATTCACTCCATTACCAAGATGCACAAAATCATCATTACCAGCTCCTCCATTGGTTTCCCAGGATTTTCCCAACTTGCATCCTTTGATTTGTTGTTCTGCTTTGTACTTAAGATCATTTATATCTTCTCCTGTATATCCTTCGATATGACTTGTAAAAGCGGCAATGGCTTTATCATATTTTCCAGAATATTTTAGGGCAACTCCATACAGGTAGCCAGCATCCATAAAGTCATCTCTGTTTCCTTGGATCGGTTCAAGAGATTGTGCGGCGCTTTTATAATCCCTTACTTTCATAAAACTAATGCCTGCTTTATAAGCAAGCTCAGGGATAGACGTTTTACTTTTCCAGGCGCTTCGGTAATATTGTCCGGCAGAATTAAAATCTCCAATTAAAAAGAAATCATCTGCAATACTTCGTTTCTTTTTCCAACTTATATTACTCATCGTTTGGCCAAGAGCAAGGTAAGAAACAGAACACAATATTATTATTAGAATACTTCTCATCATTTTAGGTAGATTTTATTGGGAGAGCAGATAGTGAAATCAATGGGCCACCTGTTCATCGTATACATGGCTAAAGATAGAAAAAATCAAATATTCTTAATAATTTTTTTTGATCTTTATTGGTCCGCGATTACCCTTTCTATCACTTCGGCAAAATGCTGGTGCTCAAGCTGAAGAACCTTGGCTGCAATAGTAGCAGGAGTGTCTGATGAATGTATCGGACATTTGGCTTGAAAAATCAATTCTCCTTCATCATAATGAGCATTCACAAAATGTATAGAAATCCCGGATTCTTTTTCTTTGGCATTGAAAACGGCCTTGTGCACATTCATGCCATACATCCCTTTCCCACCATACGCTGGCAGCAATGCAGGATGTATGTTTATTATTTTTTTTGGAAAACGTTCAATTAATTTTTCAGGGATAAGCCATAAGAAACCAGCCAAAATCAAGTAAGAAATATCTCGCTCCTTAAAGGTGTTCAGAATGTTAGTTGAACCATAAAACGATGATCGCTCGATAATTAGCGTATCTACTCCATTTGCTTCGGCCATTTTTAGCACCCCTGCATTTTTCCTATTAGAAACTACCAAATCTACTGCCACAGAGGAATGGCTGTTGAAATACTGAATGATTTTTTCAGCATTGCTTCCCGTTCCAGATGCGAAAATGGCGATCTTGTTCATGGGAATTGATTAATGGGTTTAGTTGGAGACATTCCCGTAAGCGATGAAATGAGGGTTTAGCAGATTTTCCTTGTTGTATTCTAGTGGTAAATCGGTTTCTGCGTTAATAACTGATCCGCCGGCTTCCTCCAGGACAATTTGCGCTGCTCCGGTATCCCATTCCATAGTAGGCGCAAGCCTCGGATAGATATGAGCATGTCCATTCGCAATAATTAAAAATTTCAGCGAACTGCCTTTTGACACCAGTGACGGACTGTCAAATTGATTGACAAAATTTTGGGTACCTTCATTCAGGTGCGATCTTGAACAGACTAAATTCAATTTTGCATCTTTCAAGGTAAAAGACGCGGCTTCAAGTTTTGTGGTCTTTCCGTCTTTTATGAGGTAAGCGCCTTCGCCCTTAGCAGCCCAATACATCTCTTTTGTTACAGGTGTATAGACAACACCCAGCACCGGTCTTCCTTGATTGATCAGGGCAATATTTACGGTAAACTCTCCATTTTTTTTGATAAACTCCTTAGTTCCGTCCAGTGGATCTACCAACCAATAATAGTCAAAGTCCTTTCTTGTCTCATAAGGGATAGCCTTGTTTTCTTCTGATATGATTGGAAATGGGTTTTCCATTTGTTCCAGGCCGGCACAGATTACATCATTTGCAGCTTTGTCTGCTTTTGTCAATGGGGAATCATCTGCCTTAGAGACAATCTCTATATCAGAAGCAGAATGGTAAACCTCAAGAATTGCCTCTCCAGCTTTTACAGCAATTGGCAATAACTGATCAATCAATGGTTGAAAATTCATATCAAGAAGAAGTTTTTTTTCTTTTTTTAATTCTAAAAAAATTTCGGATGGTTCCTAATGGTAATACCTGCCAAGCTCGTTCATGCAAGTAATAAATCACAAATTTTGCAAAAAACTCAATGGTTACAATCAAACCTGCACCAGCAAAAGTACTTGACAGCGCATCTCCCCCTTTCCACTGAGTCCAAATAATAACAGACAAGGAAGTAGTGGAAGCAATAACCCTCCAGACGAGGGTTTTGTATAGGCTAATTTTTTTTGTTTGCTCTTTATCTTTAAGATAATACGCCCAACCTCGTTCATGTGCGTAATAGATGAACAACTTTACGATAAATTCTGTTGCTCCAATAGCTATCGCATTTTCAATACTACCTGTGACCAGATAGACTATTGCCATTAAGGTTCCTGTAGCAATAAAACGCCAGGATATTCCTTTCAACAAACTCCTTAAATGAGATTCTCGAGCCATTTGCAATCGGGTTAGTAAAATTCAGTCAAATATAGTTCGAATTTTGATAAAAAAGACAATCTTATTTTCATATTGGCGTTCTATCCACTTTTTTTTACCTTTGCACCTCGAATGAATAAGACACCAGAAAATATATATCCAATATTTGACCGTTTGCTACAACGAACAGCAAAGGAGAAACTCCTAGGTCAAAAAGCCAAGGCCCTTTGGTTAACAGGCTTATCCGGATCAGGAAAAAGTACAATTGCCCAAAAGCTGGAGGCGATTTTATACAAGGAAGGATTTAAAACACAAGTTTTAGATGGCGACAATATCCGAAGTGGACTAAATAACAATTTAAGTTTTACAGTAGAAGATAGAAAGGAGAACGTCCGGCGGATCGCTGAAGTCTCTAAACTATTTGTCGACTGTGGTATTGTGACTATCAACTGTTTTATTAGTCCAACAGAGGAAATTCGAGATTTTGCTAAATCCATAATTGGGGAAGACGATTTTCTTGAAGTATTTATTAATGCACCACTTTCAGTTTGTGAAGATCGAGATGTGAAAGGGCTTTATAAAAAAGCAAGAAGCGGTGCCTTAAAAAACTTCACAGGTATCGATTCTCCTTATGAAGCTCCTCAAAATCCAGCACTTGAAATAAAAACAGACAATTTGACGGTAGACGAATCTGCCCAAATCATTTTTGACTTTATATTGCCTTTGATAAAATATTCTTAATGAAATATCACTTAACACATTTAAAAGAACTGGAAGCGGAATCCATCTTTATTTTTAGAGAAGTGGCCGCACAATTTGAGAGACCTGTTCTTATGTTTTCCGGAGGGAAAGATTCAATACTTATGACGCACCTTGCTAGGAAAGCGTTTTTCCCTGCCAAAGTCCCTTTCCCATTATTGCACGTAGATACTGGACATAATTTCCCTGAAGCCATTGAATATAGAGATCGCCTGGTAACAGACCTCGGGGTAAAACTAATGGTAGGATCTGTACAAGACGCCATTGACTCTGGGATGGTTGTTGAAGAAACAGGGGTCAATGCTAGTAGAAACGGACTTCAAATTGCTACACTGCTGGAAGCACTGGAAGTGCACAAATTTGACGCAGCTATGGGTGGCGCTAGAAGAGATGAAGAGAAAGCACGTGCAAAAGAACGCTTCTTCTCACATAGAGACGAATTCGGACAATGGGATCCTAAAAACCAACGTCCTGAGCTTTGGAACATCTTTAATGGAAATAAAAACATGGGTGAACACTTCCGTGTTTTCCCAATTAGTAACTGGACAGAATTGGATGTTTGGCAATACATGCTCATCGAAGGGATAGAATTGCCTAGCCTCTATTTTGCACATCAAAGAGAATGTTTCGTAAGAGACGGCGTTATCCTTGCTAAAAATGAATTCGTAGAAATGAAACCGACGGAAAAAGCTGAAATGATGACCGTCAGATTCCGTACTATGGGAGACATGACCTGCACAGGTGCAACGCTTTCCGAAGCAGACACCCTTGAAAAAATCGTGCAAGAGGTAGCAACGACAAGAATAACCGAACGTGGTGGCCGCTCAGACGACAAACGATCAGAGACCGCTATGGAAGACCGTAAAAAGAAGGGTTATTTCTAAAATTTATTTTCTAGACAATCACAACTAATCATAATGAAAAAGGGAATTACTCTTGATGAATATAAAAAAATGGACCTCCTACGTTTTACTACCGCAGGTAGTGTAGATGATGGGAAGAGTACATTGATCGGACGACTACTTTACGATAGTAAGTCTATTTTCGAAGACCAATATGATGCGATCAAAGAAACCAGTGAACGCAGAGGAGAAGAAGGGGTCAACTTTGCCCTACTTACAGACGGCCTAAAAGCAGAAAGAGAACAAGGTATCACCATTGATGTTGCTTACCGTTATTTCTCTACGCCAAAACGTAAATTTATCATCGCTGACACACCTGGCCACATTCAGTACACCAGAAATATGGTGACCGGTGCTTCAACAGCCAACCTTGCATTGATCTTAATCGACGCGCGTCACGGTATCGTCGAGCAAACGAAGAGACACTCGTTTATCGCATCTCTGTTGCAAATACCGCACATCGTCATCTGTATCAACAAAATGGACTTGGTAGACTACAGCGAAGAGGTATATGAAAAAATCAAAGAGGATTTTAGCGCTTTTGCGTCCAAACTTGACGTCAATGACATCCACTTTGTACCCATCAGTGCGTTGAAAGGAGACAATGTAGTTGACGAATCTCAAAACATGCCTTGGTTTAAAGGATCTACCTTGATGTATCTATTGGAAAATGTACATATTGGAAGTGATCACAACCTTATTGATTGCAGATTTCCAGTACAATTTGTCATCCGTCCTTACCAAGATGAATACCATGACTATAGAGGATATGCTGGTCGTGTAGGAGGCGGCGCATTCAAAAAAGGAGATGAAGTCATGTTACTTCCTTCAGGATTTACGACTAAAATCGCAAAGATTGATACGTTTGAAGGAGAAGTCGAAACAGCCTTCCCTCCGATGTCTGTCACCATGCTTTTGGAAGATAATTTTGACCTGAGCCGGGGAGATATGATTGTGCGAGAAAACAACGTACCGAAAAACAGCCAGGATCTGGAAGTCATGTTATGTTGGTTTAACGATCGCCCACTTCGGGTAAAGGGGAAATATGTGATCAAACATACGACTCAGGATGCGATGTGCATCATCAAAGAGATCCGATACAAAATGGACATTAACACCCTACACAGAAATGAAGAAGATACTACCGTTGGTATGAATGATATCGCTCGGGTAGTAATTCGTACAACTAAACCACTATTTTACGACAGCTACCGAAGAAATAGAATCACTGGAAGTATAATCCTGGTGGACGAAGGAACAAATGAAACAATGGGTGCTGGAATGATTATATAATCCAGCAACATTGTCAACAATAATTCGTTAAAAAGGGTGGAAAGGCAATATTGTCAAATTCTACCCTTTTTTTAATTTATACCTAATGAAAATACTTGTAACTGGAGGCTGCGGCTATATTGGAAGCCATACTATTGTTGACTTAATCGACAATGGATTTGAGGTCATCTCAGTAGACAGTACGATTCGCTCTAGCGAAAAAGTGCTAGAAGGTATCAAGGAGATCACTGGGGTCGCCGTTCAAAATTATAAGATTGATCTTTGCGATAAGGCCGCCACGAGAACCATCTTCCAAGACCACCCAGAAATCAAAGGTATCATTCACTTTGCTGCGCTAAAAAGTGTCCCTGAGTCGGTAGAGAAACCCTTGGATTATTTTAATAATAATTTGAATAGCTTACTTTCTGTTCTTGCCTGTCAAAAGGAATTTGAGATTCCCCATTTTATTTTTTCCTCTTCTTGTTCTGTGTATGGCAATACCGCCGAACTGCCAGTAACAGAGACCACCGCCTTCATGGAGGCCGAATGTCCCTATGCAAGAACCAAGCAAATGGGAGAACACATCGTCCGAGATTTCACCAATGCAAATCCAAGTCTTAATGGAGTTTTGCTGCGTTATTTTAATCCTGCTGGCGCGCATGAGTCTTCAAAAATTGGGGAGCTGACCTTTGGGCCTGCGTCCAATTTGGTTCCGGTTATTACGGATACGGCAGCAGGGAAAAGAGAATCCTTCACTGTATTTGGGAGTGACTATTCTACCAGAGATGGCAGCTGTGTTCGGGACTATATTCATGTCATGGATTTGGCAAATGCGCACACCAAGGCGATTCAATACCTGACAAAAAAAGCCAATGCTTCCAACTGTGAAGTCTTTAATTTAGGAATCGGTCAAGGAGTCACCGTCCTAGAAGCAATCAATGCATTTGAAAAAGTAACGGGCCTTTCACTCAACTATGAAGTTGGTTCTAGAAGACCAGGAGATGTAGAGGCGATCTATTCCAATTATGAACAAGCTGCATTGAAACTGCAATGGGAGCCAACTCGGGATATTGAGGATATTATGCGTACTGCTTGGGCTTGGGAGACGCGTTCTACGTAATGGCGAATTCATTCTTTAATAAAAACAACTAATTACCTACCTCTTTTGGGTTTGGACTGGCATTTTGCGCTAGCCCAAATGAGTGTCTTTAACATGGATAGGCCTATAAAATTAAGTTATTGAGTATATTGGGGGCTTAAACTGTTACTTCAAATCAATGTCTGATACCGATAAAACATATTTGATTGCCCCTCCTGGGAAGTTTTCCCTCAATCTTCAAGAGATTTGGGATTATAGGGAGTTGTTTTATTTTTTCACCTGGCGGGATATTAAGGTAAAGTACAAGCAGACGGTGCTTGGATTTTTGTGGGCTATTTTGCAACCATTGGGCATGATGATTTTGCTGACCATTATTTTTGGGAATACGCTAAAAGTGGAGTCAGATGGCATTCCTTATCCGATATTTGTTTTTTCAGGGTTGTTGCTTTGGAATATTTTTTCTTCTGGTCTTACCGGAGCGGCACAAAGCATGGTGATGAATGCTGAAATGATCAAAAAGATTTATTTCCCGCGGATGATTATCCCGATGTCTGCGATTTTGGTGGCGGTGTTTGATTTTTTGATTGCGTTTCTGATTTTTCTGGTCATTCTGGTTTATTATCAATTTGTGCCGGATTGGTCCCGGATCGTTGTTTTCTTCCCTTTGAGTTTATTACTTACCATCCTGACCACTTTTGGTTTGGGGTGTTTGCTTGCTGCGCTCAATGTCAAGTATCGAGATTTCCGATATGTGGTTCCCTATATTCTTCGGGTACTTCTTTTTGTGAATCCTATCATGTATTCTGCTTCAATTTTCAAATCGGAATGGGCACAATATCTGATTGCACTCAATCCATTGGCTGGTGCTATCAACATGGCTCGCTATGCATTTATTGACGCTCCTGTGCGTTGGGATCTGGTTGGGATAAGTTGGGTAAGTGCGATTGTTTTATTGTTGGTTGGGGTCTTTGTTTTTCGGAAGACGGAGGCTTATTTTGCTGATTTAGCCTAGGATTAATTAGGCGGGCGGTACTACGCGCCTTTTGGTCTCTGTTCATTAAATCCCAGCGCTTTTCGCACTTTGCTACAGACATGGCCTCCCACTGGGGTTGCTACCTATCAAGTTCCCAATAAGGTGCCCTCTCAAAACGAAACGACACCTTATTAAAAACTAGTGGTTTAATGCTATTAATACATTTTGGTAAACTTCATTGTGATCGAAAATGTTTCCTCGTATTCGGCACGAATAAAATATGCCCCAGCAGCAAGCGATGACACATCAACAGTGACAATGTCTCTGCCTTCAGTAAGCCCAATTTCTTTAGTTAGCAAAACCCTTCCCAAAAGGTCTACTACAAACAATTGAACATCCCCTTCTTTATCATCAGCGATTTCAACGTTTAGCTCGGAATAGGCAGGGTTAGGATATATATTCAGATTTCCGTTTAGCTCCCTACAATTCGATTTGAGATAAATTACTTCTGAAAATTTAAATGAACCATCAAAATCAACCATTTTAAGTTGGTAGTACGCTCCCGAAATCAATCCTGAATCTGTAAAGGAATATCGATTACTTCCAGCCTGATTGTTTCCAATGGCGTCTACCCTCCCAATCGTGGTGTATTCACTACCATCAATACTTCGTTGAGTTTCGAAGAAAGAAAACCCTATCTCATTTGCTGTGACCCACCCTAGCTCTACTTCACAATCAGCAGTTATTCCATCAAACAATAACAGTTCAAGAGGGACAGCGACCACACATGCCTCTACCGTCAACAAGGCTTCCGCCACAGTAGAACAACCCGTCAACGAATTAGTAACCGTAACAAAATAAGTACTGGATCCAAGCGTATTAACAATGATCCCAGGAGATCCGGAGTTAGGAAACAATAACGTATTGTTGTTCGGTCCCCAGTTAAACAAATAGTTGCCGGCAGGACTCACAATTGGCGAGAAAACATTCCCTGCAGATCCAATACAAGCAGTTACTGAAGGTACTGTAACCGTAGGAGCAGGAGTAGGATTTAGAAAAAATGGCACACTGGCATTATCTACACACCCATTCACACCAACAGCAGTCAGCTCATAAATCGTATTTTCAGAAACACAACCAATCGGATTTGAGCTTGTCGGATCGTTCAATCCCGTAGTCGGGCTCCAATAATACGACACGCCAGTCTCTGCCTGGACACCAATCGGAAGGCAAGCATTTTCGCAAGCAGTTACCGATGCAACTGGTGGCAGTTCAAAGTCAACTACTTCCACATCAACAGAGGCAAAGGAAGTACATCCATCCTCCGTTTTACTTAAGGTGTAAGTGAATAAACCTGCGGTGTTTGCTGTAAAATTTGGCGTAGGAGAAGTCGGATCATCGAGATCTGTCGCAGGATCCCAGCTATAAGAAATATTCGCACCAGTTGGGTTATTCAAACTACCAATAGCCATCGTTTCTCCTAGGCAAAGGGTCATTGGACCTCCTACTGTTGGAGGAGAAATTGTGGGAGTTATGGATTCGGTTACTATCCGCTGACATTCAGGAGAATTTCCAATAGTTAGTGTAAAAACAGTTGGGACAAGAGGTGGAGGAGCAATGGTTTGGGGAAATTGCACGAGCGGATCTACCAACAGAGCTGCTGGCGACCAACTATAGATTGGCATACCAGAAGGCGATCCTAGTCCAAGCGTCACCGGACCATCCGATGGACAATAGCTTTCATTTTGCAGTGCAAACGGAGGAACAACAGGTTCTGTAGTCACCATCACCGAATCTACACGAACACATCCATAAACCAGATTAGTAGTGGTAACCGTAAACATCGTATTAATATCAACAAGTACTTCAGGTTGAGCAGAGGTAGAATCTGTTCCATTTTGCCAATTTCCAGCTGGCGTCCAGGAGTACTCGACATTTGGTACTGCAGGTGTCCCAATAGTTACGGTACCAAAATCACAAACGACTTGATCTGGTCCTGCTTCTGCCCGGTTGTCAATAACCGTCAATAACATGTCTCTCTCAACCACACAATCGGTAGCCAGATCAGTAATTCTAACAGTATACTGCATAGTAGTATTTGCCACTACGGTTGGGTTGGAAACGAACCTATTGTCAAGCCCCAAACCGGGTGTCCAAAAATAGGAATATCCTGCGTCAGAAGAAGACCCAATTTGTAAGATTTCACCTTTACAAGCCAACTGATCAGGAGCAGAAAACGTTAGAGGTAAAGATGGAATATTTGCAATTACAAATCCAGTTGCTGTCAATGAGGGGTCTATTTGACTAGTGACAACGACTGTATAGGTCCTTTCAATGCTATCTGTCAAAAAAACAGTGCTACTTGAATTATTTGAAAGTCCAACTGCTGGTGACCAGAAATAGTCAAATGGACCAGGCCCAAGATTAAGTGGAATTGCGGTCAAAGATGAATTACCACCATTAACCGGGCAATTTTTGGTTATTAAAATGTTAGGTGGAGCGCAACTTTCTGTTGTTAAATCTGTGCAGAACGTTCCATTGTACTCCACCGTTAGTTCATAAACGGTAGTGGAAGTTGAGGCCGAAACAGTTATCTGAGGTTGATCTGCTGGACCAATGATCGTCCCATTTCCCAAAACAACTTGCCAGGAATACTTTTCGTCAATATTGGGGGTAACATCTGGTGTTCCTATAATTCCGCCACCGCAAATGCTGGGTCCTGCATCAGCATTTATTACGGTTATAGTCAAGGAGTCTTGCCACTCGCAACCGTCTTGCTCTGCTACTATTTGGTAGGTAATGGGGTTGGGTATTGGATAAGTTCCAATTCCATAATTAAATTGAGCTGGCATACTATTATAAGAGTTCAAATGTATTTCTGGAGTCCAGGCATAGGAAAAACCTTGCTCTGCAGGTAGCCCTAGGTCGTCAAAAGAACCTGAGCAAACCACTAAGTCAGGGCCTGCAAAATTTGCCATTGGTGATGGTACAGGAGTTAAGGTGACTTCATCAGTGGTGGTACAGGTTCCTCCACCTGTAACCGGAACGGTCAATGTAAGGGTATAGGTCGTTGTATCCTGGGGTAAAGCTTCGGGCTGCGCACAGGCAGTACAACTCAAATTTGTGACGGGAGACCAGGCGTAAGTTACTCCTACCAATCCTGGTATTGGACTTCCGCCAAGCAAAACAGAGGCTCCTTCACAAAAAGTCGTATCGGGCCCTGCATCAGCGACATAATTATTTACAATAGCTTGGTCCAATTGTTGACATCCCTGCTGATCAGTTACGGTAACGGTGTATACCACTCCGCCTTCTATTACTGAGCTTACGGTTAGAGATGAAGTATTGCCAATTGGGCTGTCACTTTCTCCCCAGACGTAGGAATATGGGGCTGTTCCTGCGGTGGTGGTTGCAACAATTGTTATGGGCATATTGGGGCAAGTATTATAAATACCGCCAGCAGAAACTACAGGTCCCAAGCCTAAATCAACATTAACACAATGAACATCTGTTATTTGTAACGTATCATTCCCACACCAGTCTCCAGTTTTAGTTATCCGCCTAAAACAGGTGGTTGTACCGAGAGGTTCGGGCGTATAATTTTGCTCGACAGCCCCGGCAATATCGATCCAAGGACCAGACGACAAGAATGCTTGCTGCCATTGATAGTTGAGATAAATATTACTTTGTGGAATAGGGCCATTACCTAGATAGGTGATCATTGGCAAGGACGTTCCATCGATGGAAAAACTTTCCCCTTCAATTTCTGTAACTAAACTAAAAACACAAACACTTTGAGAGGCTGGGCTTAACGTTGGATTACCTGTAGGGGTAATGGAGTAACAAGAAGAAGAAAATGGGCAATTTTCGTAAATGTTAATTCCTCCATGTCCATAACCGATAAAGCTGGTCCCATTAGTTACTAAAGGTCCCGATGTTTTTCCAAGGATAGTCGTACGACTGCCGTCTACTATAAAATGAGCTTTTCCGTTTTGGTGTTTAATGGAAAATGCAGCTAGAGGATCGGAGCTCCAGTATTGCCTTAAAGGGTTATATATTTGGGAAATAAGGCTTCCGTCGGTATCGTAAACACTATATAATGTTCTTGTAAAGCCATAGGACTCACTACCGTCAGTGGTTGGAATACCTGGAATACTATTATTTTGTAGAATATGTATTTTACCACTAACAATTTGCAAGTCAACTACATCATTGCCATGAATATATGTTGAAAACAACTCATTGCCTGTAGCATCGAATTTTTGAAAATATATAGCTTTTGTGCTGCTACCTACTGTCCCATCTGTTGTTGGATGCGAGTAGATGTCAGTAGCGCTTGTTATGTATACGGAATTACCATCAGCGGCAACTCTACTATTATCTCCCTCCCCAGCTAATAAGGTAGAAAAAACAATATTCAGATTTGCATCCACATAGGTAATAAAATGACTTTCATCAAGATTGATTGTGCCATCTGTACTTGGATAATTAAGATTACGAGTGAAGCCTGTGATGACCGTGAGATCGTTAATTGCATCAATGTCATACACCGTGTAAGAATTTGTTGGAGTGACTGAACCAATTTGCATGTTGAAAGTTGAAACATCGATTTGGGCAATATATGTTCCCAATCCAGCTATGTGCACCATGCCATCTTTTACTTTCATTATTCCATTAGAAGTATTAAGATAGGAGGAATACAACAAATTTTTAGCGTCAAGATCTATGGCCATATATGCACAATTGCCTAGCATTGGAGGGCCAATTGTTATTGGAAAATCGGGGGAGTTGGAATAGATTAACAGATGCGCTATTCCATTCTCGATCTGAATGTCGACAGGTTGAGAAGGTCGTGATGTGGCGATTCTGGTGGAATAGGTCATATTTAAACTTTTGTCCAGGCAAGTAAAAAATAAACCTACATCAAACGAACTACCTGCAGGAGTAGAGTTGCTAGCTGTTGTCGGAAAACCAATGCCCATAACATTGCCAAATAGATAAATACCAGCTTCGTCAACGTAAATCTTTTCAGCAAATTCTAATGCAGGGGAAGACAAACTTACAGAATCAATTAACTGTAGGTCGCAGTAATTGTATCTGTGGACAATAACATCGGCTACATCTGACACCGTACCAAATGTATATAACGTGTCATTGTACAGGAACGAATCGTCAATTACACCAGAGGTATACGTACCAGCTTCCACGATTGGTTGTTGTGCTGTTGCATTACACAACAGGCCTACTAAAAATGTTAGTAGGCATAGAAATCTTAAACTAAACATAAAATGAAAGTTTTACAGTAAAAGATAGGATCCTTTACTCGTTCAAAAATGAGCGGTGGAATAATACGGTTGGAATAACACGGTTAAAATAAATTGGAATAACTAGACTTGTGGGATTAGTCTGGAATAATACTACAGGTGTGAACCACAAATTACATTATTTTACTTTAACATACAATTATGCAATCTCATTTTTTTAATTTTAAGTAGGACTCGACCGGTATTTACTTTTCTAGTACGCTCTAAAATTCAGATCCATTTATCAATCATCCGCAACCACCTCTTCCTGGTATTGCAAAGCCTTAAAATCAACAAAGTACAACAAGATGATGGCCAGAAAGGAGATCGCGATAGATCGATAGCGGACCAACGTGCCAGAGTTATCCAACAACAAACCAATGAGCAATAAATTGGACAAACTATAAAACAACAGGAATACTAATACCGGATGCCACTTGACCTTGTGTCGTCGATAAATAATTGCCAAAATAAACAGCAGCCCTAATAAACTGACTTCCAAAAAGGAGATGATTTGTACAATATTACTAACCTCCCATGGCAACGGCCTAAAAATAGAATTGAACATCGCCGTTGGAAAATAAGTAACAATACTTACTGGATTAGGGTACAATTTTTTCACCTCAAAGTCGCTTCCTCCAGGCTCCGCAAGAAAACCCCACTGCCGATGAGCAATTGTTTTGTAGATGTCAAAGTCATTGGGCACTTCTGTAATAATAAGGACAATCATTCCCCCAAGGGCATAAGCAATTAGAAATTTTTTGAATACCCCTTTCGGGAATAACAGCGTGAAAATTAACATAACGATCGCCGGAATCAATAAAATCGCCAGGTAGTCCCGCACGGTAGTAACCAATAGAATTCCTATACCCAGCCAAAAAACGTGCGACCATCGAGCACGATGCTTTGTCATTTTGTAGGCATGGTACAAGCAGATGCTTATTCCAAAATAAACCAATCCGTCCTTGTGTATCCCCGCCGTCCAAAACGCCAACGAAGGAATACAGAAGATCAGCAACGCCAAAACAATAGGCCGAAACATCTTTAACTCCCGAAGGGTTCTATAAAACAAAACTCCGGCTATAAACGAGATAAATCCCATCAAAACTACATGCACTAAATCATACCCAAACGAGAAAAGACGTGCAATGGCATGAAAGCGAACAATACTATAATTGCCCGTATGGCTCCAATAATTAGACAAATAGGCAAATTCAAAAATAGCAGGATCTAAAAATCCACCACTGGGCCCAAATACCAATCGTATATAATACCACCAACTTTCCGACAAGGAGGAATGAATGATTTTCCCTGCTCTAAAGTAGTTAGACTGGTCAATCGGATACATCAATTCATGCACATAATAATAGGCGAGAGCAGCCACCATCTTCGTCCCAAGCAATATATTGACTACCCAAACAGGTAACTCTGCTAGCCGAAAAAATTTAATTTTATTGACTAGAACGAATAATAAAACAACATAAATGACCGGTACGAGATATTCCATAAATATGATTCCGACAAAGTTACTAGGAAATTTAGTATCCAACAATCTCAAATGACTATATTTGTGCGTCTAAAATATAAAGACATTTATGTTTGATGTAATATTGAGCTTCATTACTGCATTCATGATCACCTATCTGGCGATCCCCTCCATCATCAATGTGGCCAGGGTAAAGAATTTATTTGATGAGCCCGGAGAGCGTACCTCCCACTCTTCCAGCGTTCCGACCCTTGGTGGTTTGGGTATTTTTGCTGGGCTGATTTTTTCGGTTACTTTTTGGACTCCGTTTACTGTTTTTAGCGAATTGCAGTATATCCTTTGCGCGTTGATAATTATTTTTTTGATTGGGGCAAAAGACGACATTGTTCCTCTTACTCCTAAGAAAAAACTCATTGGGCAAATTCTGGCCGCTTTAATCTTGATCTTCAAAGCGGATGTGCGATTGACCAGTTTGTATGGTCTTTTTGGAGTGGGTGTTATCCCTGAATACGTGAGTATTCCTTTGACCTTGTTTACTATTATTGTAATTATCAACTCTGTAAATCTCATTGATGGGATCAATGGGCTATCCGGTAGTATTGGTGTCATTGTCTCTGTGACTCTTGGATATTGGTTTTTTCAAACAAACCATATCCAATTGGCGGTTATTGCTTTTGCGTTATCTGGTTCGTTGATTGCTTTTTTGAAGTATAATTTTTCTCCTGCAAAAATATTTATGGGGGATACAGGTTCGCTGATTGTTGGTCTCATCATGGCGATTTTAGCCATTTCATTTATTGAGATGAACAGCAAGGTCATGGATCATCCATATGCCTTTAAATCAGTACCAGCAGTTGCTTTTGGGATCTTGATTATACCATTGTTTGATACTTTGCGGGTTTTTACGATAAGAATATTAAATGGGAAATCACCTTTATATCCTGATCGCAATCACATTCACCATTTGTTGCTTGATCTTGGGCTATCGCACATGCAGGCAACTGGGGTGCTATCTATTGTCAACATAGGGTTCATTTCTCTAGTATATTTCTTGCAGCATCTTGGATCTTTTTATCTGATTATTATCCTGGTGCTCCTCGCATCTTTGTTATCTACCTTACTGTTTTTAGTGGCCAGGCCTCGTTCTAAAGCAAGTATGTCATGAATTATCTGGCCGTATTTGTTGGCGGTGGGCTAGGTAGTATTTGTCGATACGGTATTGCTAAAGCAGTTGCTCCCTGGCAATCCACTTTCCCTTACGCCACTCTTTTTGCCAATGTCTTAAGTTGTATTGTTCTTGGTTTTTTTGTGGCCCAAGCACTGAAAGGAAATCTTAGTGATTCTGTCAAATTGCTGGTGATGGTCGGTTTCTGTGGTGGGTTTAGCACCTTTTCTACCTTTTCGAATGAGACGTTTCAATTGTTGCAGTCAGGCAACTTCGGAGTTGCAGGTCTGAACATTTTGGGCAATGTTGCCCTTTGCCTCGGATGTATCTATTTGGGGATGTTACTTGGAAAATAAACGCGGAATCTGGATTTGCAGGATTAGGTTGATTTATTCACCCCGAAAAAATCATACTAATCCTAAAGCCCTGATTCTATCATTTTACTCAGGAAACCGCTCCTGCAAATCCCGCTTCAACGCCAACATCTCGTCTCTGATTTGAGCAGCTTGCATAAAGTCTTGCTCCTTGGCAGCCCGTTGCATTCTTTTTTCTGTTTGCTTGATGGTCTTCACCAGCTGATCGCGGTCCATGTATTGGATGATTGGATCTGCAGCAACACTTGCCTCTTCTTGTTCTTGGTAGTACCGAGCTTTAGAGTCTGCCTTGATGTTGAGGATAGAGCTTTGTTTGTAAATTTCTTCTTTTGATTTTAATACTGTTCTAGGAACAATGCCATGCTTTTCATTGTAGGCTAGCTGTTTGGCACGGCGTCTTCCCGTCTCATCGATGGTATGTTGCATCGCTCTACTTATTTTGTCAGCATACATGATGACCAATCCATTGACATTTCGAGCCGCCCGACCTGACGTTTGTGTTAAGGAGCGATCATTTCTCAAAAACCCTTCTTTGTCGGCATCCAATATCGCAACAAGCGAAACTTCAGGCAAATCCAATCCCTCCCGAAGCAAGTTGACCCCAATCAGTACATCAAACACCCCAAGTCGAAGGTCTCTCAAAATCTCTACTCGATCCAACGTATCTACTTCCGAGTGAATGTATCTGCACTTCACTCCATTTTTAGCCATAAATCTAGCCAGCTCCTCCGACATCCGTTTTGTCAAGGTGGTAACCAGTACCCGCTCATCTAAATCTACCCGAAGACTCACTTCATTCAGCAAATCATCGATTTGATTTAAGCTCGGACGGACCTCAATTGGCGGGTCCAGCAATCCAGTTGGACGCACTACCTGCTCAATAACAACCCCTTGGCAATCTGTCAGTTCATAGTCGCCGGGAGTAGCACTGACATAAACGATCTGGTTGGTCAATTGCTCAAACTCGTCAAAATTTAAGGGGCGGTTGTCCATAGCGGAAGGCAATCGGAAACCGTAATTCACCAAGTTAAGTTTTCTAGCGCGGTCACCTCCAAACATCCCTCTTACTTGTGGGATGGTCACATGACTCTCATCAATAAACAAACAATAATCATCCGGAAAATAATCAAGCAAACAGAATGGTCGTGTACCTGGATTCCGTCCATCAAAATAACGAGAGTAATTCTCGATTCCTTGACAATAGCCCAGTTCGCGCATCATTTCTATATCAAAAGTAATCCGTTCATGGATCCGCTTTGCTTCTAGAAATCTGCTTTCTCTTTCGAAGTATTTTTCTTGTTCGTGCAATTCATCTTGAATCTCATGAATGATTCCTGTCATTCGATCTTTAGGAGCGATGTATAAATTGGCTGGGAATACCGCTAGGCTGTCTAGGTCCTCAATACGTTTTCCAGTTTTGGTGTCAAAACTCATCATTTCTTCTATCTCGTCTCCAAAAAAAATGATACGGAATGCATGATCCGCATAGGGAAGATTGATATCTACAGTATCCCCCTTTACCCGGAAGGTAGATCGGGTAAACTCCCGTTCTGTCCTGGAATACAAGGCGTCTACCAGGCGATACAAAATGCTATTTCGGCTTACCTTATCTCCTCTTTGCAGTCGGATAATACTGGCGGTATAATCCATCGGATTTCCCATACCATAAATACAAGAAACAGAAGCCACAATAATGATATCCCGTTTTCCTGAAAGCAAGGAGGCCGTCGCTCTTAATCTCAATTTATCAATCTCCGCATTAATGGATAAATCCTTTTCAATAAAGGTATCCGAAGAAGTGATGTAGGCCTCCGGCTGATAATAATCGTAGTAAGAAACGAAATACTCTACCGAATTTTCAGGAAAGAAATTTTTGAACTCCCCATATAGTTGAGCTGTCAGTGTTTTGTTGTGTGTTAGGATAAGCGTTGGGCGCTGTGTTTGAGCAATGACATTGGCCATCGTAAACGTTTTACCCGACCCGGTAACCCCCAAAAGGCATTGAGATGTCTCTCCAGATTCTATGCCTTCGACCAGTTCTTTGATAGCTGCAGGCTGATCTCCTGTTGGTTCAAAATTGGAAACTAATTTAAATTTCATAGTAAAACACCTTGTTATGAAGTTGCTTGAAAACTTCAATATTTTGAATAGTATGCAAGGTGCAATTTAACACAAATTGTTTAAATAGGATAATTCAATTTGTTTTTAATCCAAAACTTTATTGATTTTTCATTACGGACAATTCGTCTGATTAAATAAAAAGTCCGTATCGATAATAGGGATATTCAAACCACCCAATCATCAATACGGACGTATACTTCAAAAAAAGGAACTACTTAATTATCATGAATTTTTTATTGATCATCGATCCATCCTCTTGCTGTATAGAATAAATGTACCATCCTGCTTCTAGGTTGGAGACATCATATCGTACATGATTGACGCCGGCGTTTTGATAGCCGTTTGTCACTTCGTCAAGCACACGGCCATTGATATCCTGGATTCGGACAACAACATCCTGACTGTTTGCCAACTCATATTTTAAATTTACCATGCCGAAAGCTGCCGGATTTGGATAGACTTCAGGATCACTAATAGTCGCTTCTCCACTGGCGTCGGTACGCAATCCTTCTGATAGGTCGTTTTCATTTTCCTCTGGTCGGAACAGATCGATTACTGTAACTACTTCGTAGGCCGTGTTGTTTGATTCATCCAATTCCCGGATGCTATTGGTGGCGTCTGCTTTGTAGTACAAATAATACGTTCCTGATCCTTTGAGAGAAAGAGGTACGGTAAGGCCTTCATATTCATAGCCTGTAGAATTTGCTCCAATAGAACTTACATAATCATTCCCAAGATAAGTATCATAAGAACTCAAGTAAGCGTTTGAAGACAACCAATACTCCACATAACTAGCGCCAGAACTACTAGGACCATCATTTCTTATAGTCGTAGAAACGGTAAAGTTTTGAAAGGAAATTAAGCTGTGATCATTGACGAAAGTATTTACAATGCGAAGATCTGCAGATGGCGGTACGCATTTGACCATACGCTCCCCACTGTTATAGTCTCTCGTACCTGGTGTCAGATCATCAAGAAGAAAGTTACCATTGAAACTTCCATTCCACCCCCAATTCATGTGAAAGTATTCGTAAACGTTTAATACCGGCCACCCAAAAATAATAGTATAATAACCATCACAAACCCAGGCGTGTCCGGTTCCCCGCATATAAATTGGTCGATCATTATCCAATTCATTCCTTAGTTTAGTTTTCCATTCTGCGTCTGTAAAATCACTTTTTCTTTCGTAGCCATCGGTTTCATAGTTCCAATGGTCTTCCATTGCGTCATCTACATCGCAAGAACAGGCTCCAGACGATCCGGTACCATAGTTCATTTCTACAGAAACACCAGCATCTCTTAAAAAGTCTGCTACATCAGAATTGGCAGAAGACAATGCATCTGGCATGTTGCTCCAATTGTAAGTAGTGTTGCCATAATTTGCAAAAAGGTTGCCGTACGTAGAATGATTGTAAGAACTGCTTCCTACTCCTTTTGTAGGAGCTCCATGGTATCTCATGATTTGGCCCATCGCTACAGCAACGCAACCTACAATAGCTTGTCCACTGGCATTGGAAGGACAACTATCATTGTAAAATCCACCTTGCCCCCATGTGGAAGACATAAGTGGCCCTACACCGAAAAATCTGCTCCCGCTCTTTTGGTAGTTAGGATCTTTTAATTTTTCCCAATTGGACTGCTCGCTAGAAATTGTTGGTTTAAAAGGGTTGGCCTTGATTTCTCTTAGCTCTGATTTCTTTTGTTCCAGCCATTCCAGATACCCGGGATTTGTCTCGCTGAGGTCACCTCCAGCGTTGATGCTATACGCTAATATCGGAACAGTTTGTTCATCACCTGCAACAATTACAAAACCAGAATTCCCAATGTTTACTCTGTAGATTAAAGCGCCAAGACGGTCTGCTTCTACATCGGTGCTTGTGATTTGTACTTGTTGTCTGCTGGTTGCTGAAGGATCCATTTCGTAGTAAAAGTTTTTAGCTACTAACTCAGCTGTGCGTTTGTTCACCTGCTGCGCCCAACTGATTTGACAGAAGAGGATCATCAAAATAAATAAAATTACATTTCTCATTTTTTGTTTTTTGGAGTTAAAAATTGTGTACCCTCCTCCATCCCAAAAACGAACAACTTGTTACAGATATGAATAAAAAAAGTCCGTATCAATTAACAGACACTTACTCCAGGCCTACTCATCAATACGGACACAAACTCAAAAACTGAACTACTATTTAATTATCATAAAATTTTTTATTGATCATTGATCCATCTTCTTGCTGGATAGAATAAATATACCATCCTGCCTCTAGGTTGGAAACATCATAGCACGCATAGTTTACTCCAGCGTCTAGACATCCGCTAGCTACTTCGTCTAAAACACGGCTATTAACATCCTGAATACATATTACTACATTCTGAGCATTTGCTAATTCGTATTTAAGATTTACCAGACCAGTATTTGCAGGGGGCACACTTAGTGAATTAAATTCAAAGCTAAACTCACTTGGATTTAAACCACCATTTCACCAACAACAGAATTAATGTGATTGATAAACTTACATTTCTCATTGTTTTGTTTTTTTGGTGTTAAAAATTGTAAATACACCTCAAAGTAAAATGAGACAAAAATGTGTTACCTGATTTTAATAAAACCTGGTGATTTGCTAGGAAAGCTGGAGGCCTAGTCCTTCCAAATTGGACTTCACAAATAGTTTGACAAGGCGATTGCCCTTTATGGACATATCGATGCCTTTGCCGTTTGCCTTTATATCCAGTTGAAAGGTGAAAAAGGGGCAACAGGCTTGTTCTAAAGCAATATAGTGGGTGAGTGTTTTAAGCATCTCAGGGTCATTGTCGAAACTAAGTTTATAGCCGTTGGGCAATTCAGTGACGGCAGTGGCTTTGTTGGTTATTTTTTGTTGAATCTCCTCCATTCGACTTAACAACTTTTCGTCTGTCAGCAAGCAAGCGTAGGTGGAGTCGGGATGCACCTCTGCAAACTGCTCTGAAGAAAATTCGGTATTATTCTCCGTAAGGAAATAAAAAGACAGTAGTCCGATACCAAGTAAAACGACTATTCCGATAATTTTTTTCATGATGAATTTTTTAATCTTCCTCCTCGTCTTCCCATGGTTTCCAAAGGACAGATTCCAGACCGACAATTTTGTCATTTACGATAGTGATCCCTTCTGCTTCTAGCAATTCCTGCATTAGTGTTGGAGTAGAAAAGTGCACCCTGCCTGACAGTTCCCCTTTTCGATTGACGACTCTGTGTGCTGGGATCTGGTTTTCTGAGCTGAAGCTTTTGTTCAGTGCCCAACCCACCATCCGCGCAGAGCCAAGCGCCAAATAATCTGCAATAATGCCATAGGTACTTACTCGACCTTCTGGGATCATTTGAGTAACTTCATAGACTTGCTCGTGATAGTTTTTCTTTTCCACGGTTTAAAGATAGGACTTTTCAAAACAAGATGTCAAATCATTCGTATAAGAACTGGTATAATTTTAGTACTAAATGAACCAAATGGAATCTACTTAGTTTAAAAAGAAAACAAAGTTCTTGATACATGATCAAAAAACTAGTATCTTCCAACAAAATTAATCAGTAAACTACTAACAATACCATGCAAGAATTAGCAACAGCTACAAAATCACTTGACAAACGTGGATTTCTAGACATGGAAATCGACCCAACCCTTGATTTATTCGAGGAAATTGAAAAACTCAAAAAAGAGAAAAACGCCATTTTGCTCGCCCACTATTATCAGGAATCTGAAATACAGGACGTCGCAGATTATATAGGGGATAGTCTTGGACTTTCTCAAAAAGCAGCCTCCACAGATGCGGATATTATCGTATTTGCGGGCGTTCATTTTATGGCAGAAACGGCAAAAATCCTTTCTCCAAGTAAGAAAGTGTTGCTTCCAGATTTGAAGGCGGGTTGCTCGCTAGCAGATTCTTGTCCGCCACATTTATTCAAAAAATTCAAGGAAAAACATCCTGACCATGTGGTCATTAGCTATATCAATTGCACAGCAGGATTGAAGACATTGACCGATATCGTTTGTACGTCTACCAATGCTGAGCATGTGGTAAACAGTGTCCCAAAAGATAAAGAGATCATATTTGCTCCAGACAAAAACCTGGGCGCTTACCTGATCAAAAAGACAGGCAGAGACATGGTTTTATGGAATGGTGCCTGCATGGTGCACGAAATCTTCGCCTTGGAGAAAATCGTAAAATTGATGGCCCGACATCCTGAAGCCAAATTTATTGCGCATCCTGAATGTGAGGAAAAGCTTCTGGATATTGCTCATTACATTGGTTCTACGAGTGGTTTGCTAAGATATACCCAGGAAAATGAGGCAGATACTTTTATCGTAGGAACGGAGTCCGGGATTATCCACCAGATGCAGCTAAAGAGTCCAAACAAAACGTTCATCCCCGCACCACCAGAAAACACATGTGCCTGCAATGAATGTCCACACATGCGCTTGAATACGCTAGAAAAACTATACCTGTGCATGAAGTATGAATTGCCAGAAATCACACTAGATCCTGCAATCATCGACCGCGCAAGACTACCGATTGACCGGATGTTAGAAATTTCAGCAAAAGCAGGATTATAATTTTAAAAATCAAAGGGTAATAACAAACCCCTAGAGAAATAAAACAGAAAAGTCTTTCTTACGAGGAAGGCTTTTCTTTTTTATTAGTAGTCACTGCCACTTCATCAAAGGTATCTTCCTCAATTATGTAAAGCGGCCGATCTCTTACATTATGATTGATTCGGCTGATGTATTCCCCAATCACACCAACACTGATCAACTGGATGCCGCCTAGTAGCAGGACAGAAAGCATCAAGGAGGTCCATCCCTGGATGACTTCTTGTTTTATTATCTTGGAATATAACGCATACAGCATTAACAAAAATGCCACCCCAGATACCAAAAACCCGCTAATCGAAACCGCTCGCAAAGGAAAATTGGAAAACCCAGTAATCCCGTCTAGCGCCAGACTAATCATTTTCCGATAGGTATACCCTGTCGTGCCAGACATTCGTTCATCACGATCAAACTCCACTGCCGTTTGCCGAAAGCCAACCCAGGAAATCTGCCCACGTAAATACTTGTTTTGCTCAGGCATCTGATTTAAGATATCCACGACTTTTCGGTCTATAATACGGAAGTCACCAGTGTCGACTGGAATGGGATGAGAAGTGATCAACTTCAACAAACGATAAAACAGGCTACTGATAAACCGTTTGACGTTGCTTTCTCCATTTCGGCTTCGACGTTTTGCATAGACGACCTCAAATCCTTCCTTGTGTTTTCGGTATAGGTCCACGATCAATTCTGGTGGATCCTGGAGGTCAGAATCAATGATGACCACTGCATCTCCAGAGGATTTGGCTAACCCAGCAGAAACGGCTATCTGATGCCCGAAATTTCGACTGAAGTTGATAAACTGAACGTTGTTGTCTTTGGCCTTTAGTGCGCGGATAATGGCCATGGATTGATCCTTGCTCCCGTCGTTTACAAAAATTAGTTCGACAGAAACGCCAAGTTCCTGAACTACTTTTTGCAGACGTTCGTGTAGATTGGGGAGGTTGCCCTCTTCATTGTACACGGGGATGACGACAGATAAATCCATGAAGTTTTTTTGATTTAGCGAATTTATTCGTTCAGGCCTTCTTTTAGCTTTTCGGCATTTTCTTCCATCGTCAATTTGTCAATGATATCCTGTAGTTTCCCTTCCTTTCCTGTCATCAAATCGCCCAGAGAATATAAGGTAAGATTGATACGGTGGTCGGTCATTCTGTTTTGTGGGTAGTTGTAGGTGCGGACTTTGGCAGACCGGTCACCACTAGCTACTAGAGAGCGTCTTCTATTGGCGATGACATCGTCGTGTGCTTCCTTTTTTTGATCGTGAATTTTCACGTACAATCTTTGCAAGGCGATGTCTCTGTTTTTAAGCTGGGAACGGCCATCCTGACACTCGACGACGATCCCTGTTGGAGCGTGCGTCACCCGAACGGCAGATTCCGTTTTGTTTACGTGCTGACCACCTGCGCCACTTGCGCGGAAGGTATCCCACGATAAATCAGCTTTATTGATCTCAACATCTTCCATTTCGAATACTGGCATTACGGCAACGGTTGCTGCGGAAGTGTGCACTCGTCCTTGAGATTCTGTTTTTGGTACGCGTTGTACACGGTGTGCACCACTTTCATATTTCAAGCTACCGTATACATTATCGCCACTTATTTCGAGAATGATTTTATTGTATCCGCCGACGGTTCCTTCGTTGATGGTTACGGGTTCTACCTTGAAATTTTTCTCGTTAAAATAGTAGGTGTACATTTTATAAAGATCGCCTGCAAAAATACTTGCCTCATCGCCTCCAGTACCTGAGCGAATTTCCATAATGGCGTTTTTCTCATCTTCTGGATCTTTCGGGATAAGCAATAGTCGAATTTCCTCTTCCATTATTTCCTTCTTAGGATTCAATTCGTCCAATTCCATTTTTGCCATTTCGAGCATCTCGGGGTCCGTTTCGGTGGAAGCCATCTCCTTGGCTGTTTCGATATTACTGAGCAACGACTTATATTCTTCATAAGCATCCACAACAATTTTCAGGTTTTTGTACTCTTTTCCGACTTTTGTATACCTGGGAGTATCCATGATTACCTCAGGGTCAATCATTTGACCTGAAATATATTCAAACCGTTCTTTTATTGCTTCTAGTTTATTTAACATTTTATTCTTTTTGGAAGTTCTTTAATGGAAATATTACAATTATCATTAAAAAAGCTAACCTCGAATATTTAGATCCAGCGACAATTCGACCAATTGGTCTGGGTCGATTGGTGAAGGTGCGTCGATCATAATGTCTCTACCCTGATTGTTTTTGGGGAAGGCGATAAAGTCGCGAATTCTGCCTTCTTCACCGGCCATCACCGAACAAAGTCGGTCAAATCCAAATGCGATTCCCCCGTGTGGCGGCGCGCCATACTCAAATGCGCCCATCAGAAAACCGAATTGTGCCTGCGCTTCTTCCTTCGTAAATCCAAGTAGATCGAAGTTTTTACTTTGCAATTCTCTATCGTGTATTCTTATGGATCCTCCTCCGATTTCATTGCCATTGATGACCAAATCGTAGGCGTCTGCCTTGAGTGATTTCATAGTTTCATGGTCGCCGTTTAGCATTCTGCCGATTTCTTCTTTTTTAGGGGAAGTGAACGGGTGATGCATTGCGTGGAATCTGTTTGACTCTTCATCCCATTCTAAGAGTGGGAAGTCAATTACCCATAGCGGTTTGAAGTCTTCTTTTTTGCGAAGTCCCAGCAAGTCGCCCATGTGCAATCTCAATTCGCTCAATTGTTTTCTTGCCTTATCCGTTTCTCCTGCCATTACTAAAAGTAAGTCCCCCGGCTTAGCGTCAAACTTTTCCGCCCACGCTTTTAGCATGTCCTGATCGAAAAACTTATCTACGGTAGATTTGAAAGAGCCATCTTCATTGCACTTCACATAGACGAGACCTTTCGCTCCAATTTGAGGGCGTTGCACCCATTTGACCAACTTATCCAGTTCTTTTCTGGTAAAAGAGGCGGCACCTGGCGCACAAACACCAACGACCAATTCGGTCTTGTCAAAAACCACGAAGCCCTTGTCCTTAGCTACGTCGTTCATTTCTACGAACTCCATACCGAATCGCAAATCGGGCTTATCATTACCATACAATCGCATGGCATCATCGTAGAACATTCTAGGAAAATCTTGAAACTCAATATTCAAAACTGTTTTGAATAAATGTTTAGTCAGTCCTTCAAAAGTATTTAATATTTGCTCTTGTGTAACGAAGGACATCTCGCAGTCAATTTGAGTAAACTCTGGTTGACGGTCAGCTCGAAGGTCTTCATCTCTAAAACATTTGACGATTTGAAAATACTTGTCAAATCCAGCCACCATCAACAACTGCTTGAAGGTTTGGGGAGATTGTGGCAAGGCATAAAACTGTCCTTTGTTCATTCTGCTTGGTACAACAAAATCTCTTGCGCCTTCTGGTGTACTTTTAATCAAGCAAGGAGTTTCTACCTCTATAAAGTCTAACTCTGCTAAGTATTTTCTGGCTTCAATTGCCAAATTACTTCGGAAGATGATGTTTTTCTGTAAGCTGTCTCTTCTCAAGTCGAGGTATCGGTAGGCCATTCTCAAGTCTTCTCCACCGTCGGTTTCTTCTTCGATGGTGAATGGCGGTGTTTCTGACTTGTTGAGTACATTCATGGAAGTAATCTCAATTTCGACATTACCTGTAGGCATGTTTGGGTTTTTGTTACTTCTTTCCCGCACTTTTCCCTTTGCGGTAATTACAAATTCGCGCCCCAGCTTACGTGCATTTTCGCATAGATTTGCGTTATCATCCATATTGAACACTAATTGCGTGATACCATAACGATCTCGAAGGTCGATAAATGTCATACCTCCAAAGTCTCTTTTTTTCTGCACCCAGCCAGACAGAGTTACCTCTTTGCCAGCATTTTCAAGGCGTAATTCGCCGCAATTGTGTGTTCTGTACATTTTAATTTTACTATTTTCTAGTTGATAATTGATTATTCTCCAGCGTTATAACGTGCTGGTAGGTTGATAAGGTTTTTTCCTTAAAAAAAGTTCGTCAAAGGTAAGAAAATTAACCCAAATTAGGGAAAACAGCGGTTTGGATTTAATTCATTAAGAATGATAATACTACAGTGAGGAGTTATTTATCAATCATTTGGGTGTTAGGTGGTACTGTTTTTTAACAGGCGGTAATAAAATCTGATGATTTGATTGTAATGATCAATGGCGATTCGCTCATCGATGCCATGAATCCGTTCCATATCTTCCGGCGCTAATTGTAATGGCAGAAAGCGATAGACATTTTCGGCAACGTCTTCATAAAACCTGGAGTCCGTCGCCGCCATCACCAGTGAAGGAACAACAATCACCTCAGGAAACGTTTCCCTAATCGTCCGTTGTATCACTTGAAATCCGAAGGCCTCTGAGCTAGATACTTTACTTGCCGGTCTGCCGCCTTCCAATTTTGTTATTTTAATGTGCTCCCCTACTCGATCCTGAACCAATCGAACGACATCGTCCACCGATTCTCCAGGTCGTATTCTAAAATTTACAGTGGCCGTGGCTTCTGTTGGCAGTACATTTTCAGCGACGCCACTTTCAATCATAGTAACGGCTGTTGTTGTTCTAATCGTAGCGTTGGTGGTGCCTTTATTGGAGAGTTGCCCTTTGATTATTCCTTCGAACAACCATAGATTGGACATCACCATTTTCAACGGGAACGACATTTCAGGAGCGGCGTATTCAAACAGTTCTTTTGTTGGACCGGAAATATCTGAAGGGAGTGGGTTGTCTTCCAGGTTTTTTATGGCTTCGCTTAATATTCCAATATTTGTGTGTTTGGGTGGCATGCTGCTGTGACCTCCTGCTCCACTAGCAGTCAACTTAAGCGTCAAGTAGCCTTTTTCTGCCAGACCGATCAAGCCGACAGGCCCATTTATTCCCGGAAGGGCCTTTTCTACAATAGCCAGTCCTTCATCGAGCACATAATCAAAGGTGATGCCTTTTTCTTTAAAGATTTTGGCCATTGCCCCGGCTCCGTTTGCTCCAAGAATCTCTTCATCATGGCCAAAGGCAATATAGACTGTTCGTTCCGGGTAATGCCCTTCTTTTATTAGTTCTCGAACGGCTTCTAAAATACCTAGTGCGGATACTTTGTCATCCATCGTCCCTCTTCCCCAGATGAAATTGTCTTGAATTTTCCCACTGTAAGGTCCTTCACTCCATTCTTTTAAGGCTTTCCCCTCTACGGGCACCACATCAAGGTGCGCAATTAACAATATGGGTTTAAGAAGGTCATTTTTGCCGTGCCATCTGTAGTAGCGGCTGTATTTATTAACGTACGTCTTATTGAGTAAGGTGTCTAGATCTGCGTAGGCCGAATCCAAAAATCTGTTATGCTGTACAAAGGCGAAGGTATCGATCTTTCCCGGATGGGAGACGGTTGCGATTTTGACGGATGCTGACAGTCGTTTTGCAGCATTATTGTCCACTGCAATTTCTGGGATGTTTTCTACTGTGATTTGCTTGGACCGTGTACTTAATGTATTGTACATCAATACTCCGATTAAAATCAACAGGCCGTAAAATCCGTACTTTCCTATTTTTTTCATTGAATGAGTTGCGCTCTTGGTTTGAGTACAAAAGTAGGGAAAAAAGTTGGTCACTCCAGCTTTCGAAGAAGGAAAGAAGTCTACTGGTAGTTTGCAGTAAGGAGGCCTGCCAATACATTAATCAAGATTGGCAAGACATGTTTAAAAAAAGCAAGAGTAAACGATATAGGTAATCACCAAAAGGAAAAGAAGCAGCATCAAGTCAAACCTGCCGGCAGCGAACTTGAACCCAGGAGCATTTGCCTTTACGTCATCAAGTTTCTGTAGTGCTAGGTCTCGTTGCTCTGGTGGTATTTTTAGGTCGATCCGAGTAATATTCGGCGTAGATCGTTCTTCCAATAAAATATTGATTCCTCGTTGTTCGAATGCTTTTAGGTAGTATTCTGCTTTTTCCCAGCTGTACACACTCATGATGTGGGCATAGAGGTCTGGTTCAAACTCTTTGATAATGACGTCTTCTCTGATAGCTTCTTTATTGTGAGACAGGTGGTCGTCCAGTATGTTGGGATCTTTCATCTATAGAATCATTAAAAGATAACTGCCTAGTGTCAGAATAATAAAACCGATAACTGCTCCAATTATTATGCGAAAGGTAAAATCATTGTTTCCCTCTTGCAAAGACGCATCATAACTTTCTTCATCGTTTGACAAATCACGGTGATCCAGTAGATTGATAATATTCAATGCGGCTTCTTCGTCTCGCTTCAATATTTTCAGCTCAAGGCCGCCAAGACCAATGGTATAACCAGAAAGAATGTTTGCAGTATTTTCATTCGTCAAAAAACATTTGATGCCTTCAGAGATCAATTTGGCTTTGTAAAACTGTGCTTTTTGATCTAGGGTAAAGATCTTGGCAGTTATGATGTCTCCCTTTTTCATTTCATCCGGAGTAAAGTCGATTTCTGCCTTATTGCCGTCGTTTGCGAACTCCTCGTCAAGAATTTTCTCTGCTTCCATAATTTGTTGTCTTTTAGTGTCAATCAATTCCTTCTAATTAGTGTAACAATAATTTTTAAGAAAGAATTCGTTTTTTGAAAAAATAAAGGATCGTTGAAAGTAATTGGTAGACCTGGAACGGCTTCCGCTGAGCCAGCACACCGAAAGAAGGATCTTACTGGGAGGAGGTATTTACTATGTTCTCCAACACGCTCCACTCACTAACAATTGGCAACTATACTAAAGTATATAAAGATACGCATTCCAACATAGAGCCGCTCTATTAAATTTAAAATTTCCATTGATTTTCCTTATCTTGTAACAAAATTTTGCCATGACTATCACTCAATTGGAATACGTTTTAGCGTTGAATACCTACCGAAATTTTGCCTTAGCGGCCAAGAACTGCTATGTAACACAACCAACGCTGAGCATGCAGGTAAAAAAACTAGAAGAAGAGCTTGGTATTATTTTGTTTGACAGAAGCAAAAAACCTGTACTTCCAACAGACATCGGGACAAAAGTAATCGAGCAGGCGAAAAATTCCCTTCGGGAAATAGAAAAAATCCACGAAATCATCAGAAATCAAAAAGACGAATTGACTGGATTGTTAAGAGTGGGCATCATTCCAACCATTAGTCCTTACTTACTCCCCTTGTTCATCTCTAAATTTATGACCAAATACCCGGAGGTGGAGTTGATTTTTGAAGAAATGCTCACGAAAGATATCAGCTATAAACTAAACAACGATTTATTGGATGTCGGGATCATTGTAACTCCTATGGTGGGCAGCAATTTACTTGAAATCCCGCTGTTTTACGAGGATTTTGTTTGCTATATGAACCCCAACCACCAATTATTCAGCAAATCAACCCTCAATGTAGACGATTTGAATATTGACGAGATGTGGCTGTTGAAAGAAGGCCATTGCTTTAGAAATCAAATGATGAATATTTGTGGCCAGGAACGAAAATTCCGCCAATCCAAACTCAAATTTGAAAGCGGCAGTCTAAGCACTTTGATGAAAATTGTAGAACAACAATCAGGCTATACCCTACTCCCGCAACTAGCGACCATTGAGCTCGATGACCGAAAACGTAAACTAATCAGACAATTCAACCGCCCAAAACCAATTCGTGAAATTAGTATCGCAGTCCACAGAAGCTACATCAAGCGAAAATTGATTTCTCTTTTGAAGGAGACCATTCTCGAATCGTTGCCCTCCACCGTTTTGAACAGGGCACACGGTACAGTAGTCCAATGGTAGTTATCCCCGCTGTCGCAACGCCTCATAAAGAATCATTCCTGCCGCAACCGAAACATTAAAAGAATCCGTTTTTCCCTTCATGGGTATAACAAACCGCTCTGTCGCCTTTTTCAATACTCCAGGATTAATGCCATCGCCTTCCGATCCCATCACAATCGCAGTGGGCAGAGAAAAGTCTATATCTTGAAGCTTCTTTGCTGCACCTAACTCACTAGCGACTACCTGAACACCTGACATAATTAGGAAGTCCACCGCTGCACTAATGCTTGTCTCTCGGCAAACGGGGATATAGGTTAGGGCGCCTGCGGATGTTTTCATCGCGTCTGCATTGATCAACGCGGCTCCTTTTTTGGGCACAACCAAACCGTGAGCCCCTGCACCTTCTGCTGTTCTGGCAATCGCTCCAAAATTTCGGACATCCGTTATCCCATCCAACACAACAATCAAAGGTGGATAATTACGTTCAAACAACAAGGGCAACAAATCTTCCAACTTGTAGTAGGGGATGAGGGCTGAAAAAGCGATGATCCCTTGATGGTTTTTGCCTTTTGCAAATTTTTCTAAGCGCTCTTTTGGCGCGTATTGTAGTGGGATTTCGAATTTCTTACACAACTTACGGAGTTCGATTTCTATCTTTCCTGTCGTTCCCCTTTGGAGCAATACTTTGTCAATTGCTTTGCCGGAGTTTATCGCATCTACGACTGGGTGACGTCCGAATATCAGTTGGTTCTTAGAGGCGTCTTTCATGTTGTTTCGATTTGTAAGCCGTCGTAAGCCAATTCTATAGGATGCGGCAATTCTTTGTTTATTTCGTCGTGCAAACCAAGAAAATGGCCGCAATGGGTAAAATAGGCTTTTTCTGGTTTTATTTCTTCTACTAGTGCAATGGCCTCTTCTACATTGAAGTGGCTGCGATGTAATTTTTTCCTAAGGGCATTTACTATTAATACCTTCGTTCCTCGTATTTTGTCCACTTCTTCGGGAGCAATCGTTTTTGCGTCTGTGATGTAGGTAAAATCCCTAATCCTAAACCCTAGCACCTTCATATCGTCATGCATTACCTCGATGGGTAAAAGTGTTGTATTCCCAATTTTTATTTCTTTTTCTTTGGTAATGGTATGCAGTTCCAATTTTGCCAAACCAGGGTGGGCCGTTGAAGAGAAGAGGTATTGGTACACTCGTTTTAGCGCTGTTTGTACTTCCAAATTGGCGTACACAGGCATGTCTTTGTTGAGGAAATAATTGAAAGAGCGGACTTCATCCAGCCCAAAAATGTGGTCGATGTGCTCATGAGTGAGGAGTATGGCATCGAGGTCTTTCACGTTTTCGCGAAGGAGTTGTTGTCTGAAGTCCGGGCCGGCATCTATGATCAAATTTCTGCCGTTGTCCTCGATCATGATGGAAGATCGAAGTCGTTTATCCTTGGGGTTTGTAGATTGGCAAGTAGTACAGTCGCATCCGATGACAGGTACTCCTTGCGAGGTGCCTGTTCCCAAAAAGGTAATTTTCATAGATTGATTTGGTTCAAATGTGCGTTTTGGAAGCTATTTGTTTTGGTCGAACAAGGTTTGTTCTCTGTTTTCTGCATGCGACTTCATTAGTTTTTGATAAAATTCTGCATTTTTTTCTGACAATACCTTTTCGTCAACTTTTAAGTTGGCGAGGATATCAATCAGGCAGTTGATTTTTGCTTCGGTGTCTATAAATTTATTGATGACTGCAATGTTTTTGTTCTCTACAATGCAATACCCCGAGTTGAAATTGCCCTTTTCATACCGGACCTTGTATTCGAGTTCTTCGAATATTCCCTGAATTTTTTTCTGTGTATGAACAGTATATTTAAACATTTCCAGTCAATTAATTAAGAATTACTCAATAAGAAGACGCTTGTAGTGTACTTTCCTTATTCATTAGCACCTTTATTTAGAGCAGAAGCCTCTTCAAAACGAAAATCCTAATAAATAATGCGGGTATATAATACGCTTCCCTTATCTTCGTTAAAGATATTGACAAATAAGAGGAAAATTAAGTATGAAGCAGTTTTTATTGATTTGCATTGCCTGCCTGCCACTATTGATGAGTGCTCAACGAAAAGTTGACGATGGCCAGCCAAAGTACAAAGAGGACAAAGTTGGCACCTTCAAGGCGGGGCTGATTGTTGGTGCGAATGGTGCACAGGTAGATGGCGACGGGTTTGCTGGTTATACCAAACTAGGTTTGAATTTGGGTGGCCGAATGATGATTGTGCTCCATGAACACTGGCAGCCGGGATTTGAGCTGCTTTATAATCAAAAAGGTAGTCAAACCACCCTAGAAACGAGTATTGGCCCGCTGCAATACAAGTATTCTCTCGATTATATTTCTATTCCTTTGATGATGAACTATGTTGATCGCCGGGTGCAGTTTACCGCAGGAGCCGCCTACAATCAATTAGTAAAAGCAAAAGTAAAGGACGCGGGGATAGACGACCCACTTATTGCAGAAGGGTTTAAGAAAGTGGACATCAGTTTATTGGCTGGTATGACTTTTTATCTGGATGTCAATAAACACATAGCGGCAAATGCCCGATTTGAATACTCCTTAATGGACGCTTACGCTGGCGGCCTAAAATTTCCAGGCCAAGACAATAGCAGACTTATCAGGCAGACCAACAAACTGGTTACTGTTCGGTTGATGTATATGTTCTAAGCGTTAGGCGCGGTGGGAAGCGACGGCCATTGCGACCTCTGTATCTTCCTTTAGAGTAGGTAAAAATTCATAAAGCATATCACTCTTTTCTGTATCCAGCGTCAAGGCCTCATTGAGCACTTGAAATCCTTCTTTTCGTCTACCTAACCCAAACAAGCAGGCAGCTTTACAATAATAAAGGCACTTCGAGTTGCAACTATAGACAAATGCTTCTTCGATAATATCCAGTGCCGAATTAGCAAGATCAATCTCCTGTAGAAAAATGGCATATTGAATCCACTTATCACATTCATCTGGTGCCAAATCACAAGCTTTGCTAAACATTTCGTTGGCCTGTTCAATATCTTCCTGATGGAAATAAGCGATGCCTAGCGCTGTAAAATAGTCAGAACTGGTATCATTTAATTCTATTGCTTTAAGGTAGCAGTTTAATGCCGCCACCCATTTATCTTCTTTAGCCAAACACTCTCCCAATCGGTAGTGGGGCAAATCATTTTCAGGGTCAATTTCTATTGCGGAAAGATAAAACAACTTAGCCTTTTCAATTTGTCCGAGCTGTTCATAGCACATGCCTGATTTGGTGTACACTTCGACATCCGCATCAAACAGCTCAATGTATTCTTCATGAATTTCAAGTGCCTTTTCATACATACCACAAGAAAAATAAGCATCTGCGCAATCGGAGTAGGCAAATTCGAACTTATCGTCAATCACCATAACATAGCCGAACGCATCAATTGCCTCCTCATGTTGGTCCAAATTCAAATAGGCATGGCCTAAGTTGTACCAGGCGAGACAGGAATATGGATCTTCATCAATAACCTCGAGGTGAATTTTCACACTCTCCTTATATTTTTCTGCTATTTCTATGGCGAGATAAATACGCTCTAAAGCTGCTAGGTTTCTAGGGTTGACTGTCAGACAATCACACAAGGCATCGAATGCTAAATCATACCGATCCATGTCTTCAAATATTGCAGCTCTTGTAAGGTGTACGGCATCAACCTCATTATCTGGCACTATCGATAACAGGTAGTCTATTATCTCGTTGGCAGCATCATATTTGCTTTGGTTGCTAAAAACCTCCGCTTTCAATAAGTGAATTTCTATTTCGGAAGCGTCGTAAACTTCTGCTTTCTCTAGAAAGGCAAGTGCACCATTCCATCTTTTTTCTTCAAAAAAGAGTTGGGCCTTTTTTAAATAGAAAGTAGAAGAATAGGCGTATTGTTCCATTGCGTGATCTGCAACCAAATGGGCACTGGAAAGGTTTTGTTTTGCTTTGTAGAAGTCTATAATTTGCTCGAATGAAGATAAATCTAAAAACTGTATGTTTTCCTCTCTCAACATCTCTTCATACCGGAGCACAAGCAATTTTGTCTGTTCATTGTCGTTATAGGTTCTCATAATTCGGGGTTTGGTTGTCTAAATATAAAAATAAGTAAGGGTCAAAACCATGATGCCAAATCTTTTAAGTGACAGAGAACTGGCAAACGTATTACTAAAAATATACTTGATAGTCAATGCCTAGCAATAAGAATTTAAACTTTGTTTTTTATTTACCGAATAAGGCTTTAGTTTTACAGACTGAAAAAAAATCTATACTTATAGGTAAACTATTTTGATTTTTTCACGTACTAATCCATTTAGATACAAATGGTTTATTTAGTTAGCACTATTTTAATATTAATTTGCATTAACCCGTAACAACGAACTCATGATTAAATATTTGCTACCTCTTCTAACATGCACACTTATTGTATTTTCATCATATGGGCAACAAAAAAACTACTTCCAGCAAGATGTATCTACCACAATAAATGTGACACTAAATGATGAGGATCATGTTTTGGAAGGAAATATAGAAATTAGCTACACCAACAATTCTCCAGATAAATTAGACTTTATTTATTTCCATCTTTGGCCGAATGCCTACCTTGATTCCAAGACCGCATTTGGACAACAAAAAATGGAAGACGGAAGTTCTAAATTCTACTTTTCAGAGGAGAAACACCGGGGTAAAATTTACGACATCGACTTTACAGTTGACGGGAAAACAGCGAGTTGGGAGCTGGATACCGAAAATCCTGACATCGCAGTATTGAATCTCCCTTCGGCTTTGGCAAGTGGAGCAACTATTGAAATAAAAACGCCATTCTCCGTAAAAATACCTAAATCCGTATCCAGACTTGGACACGTTGGTCAGTCTTATCAAATGACACAGTGGTATCCAAAACCAGCAGTCTATGACAACAAAGGATGGCACCCAATGCCCTATTTAGATCAAGGAGAGTTCTTCTCCGAGTTCGGCACTTTTGATGTCACAATTACTTTACCTAAAAACTATGTGGTCGGAGCAACTGGAGAACTACAAACAGAAAGCGAAAAACAGTTTCTTGCTGAGCGGGTAAAAGAAACAGAAAGCCAAGACTTCACCGACGTCAATGAGTTTGCAGAATTCCCAGATTCAGATCCTGAATATAAGACGATTCGATATACAGCTTTTAATGTCCATGACTTTGCCTGGTTTGCAGACAAACGATTTCACGTTTTGAAAGGACAAGTGCGCCTTCCTTCAGACAAAGTAGTTGACACCTGGGTAATGTTTACGGATACAGAAGCCAACCTTTGGCAAGATGCCATTGCCTATGTTGATCGATCTGTTAAATTTTATTCTGATAAAGTTGGAGAATACCCATATAGCCATGCCACTGCTGTACAAAGTGCCCTGAGTGCTGGCGCTGGCATGGAATACCCAATGATCACAGTCATCGGCAAATCAGGAACGGCCCACGACCTGGATATAGTGATCACCCACGAGGTCGGGCATAACTGGTTTTATGGGATTTTGGCTTCCGATGAGCGCCAACATCCTTGGATGGATGAAGGGATGAATTCCTACTACGAGGCATTGTACAATAAAAAATACTACAATCAACGGGATGAGTTGGACTATATGTTACCTAAAGGATTGGTCAAACTGATAGACGGTGAGGGGGCAGAACTGGGGTACAATTTCTATTTGTACCAGGCACGAAAAACGGATGCCCAGCCAATAGAAACCCCTTCACAGGATTTAACTTCGCTAAACTACTTCTTGTCTGCTTATATGCGGCCGGCAGCTGCTCTGGCTTATTTGGCAGCTTATCTTGGAGAAGACACCTTCGATAAAATCATGAAGAAGTATTATGTTCAATATCAATTTAAACATCCTTATCCTGAAGATTTCCGACGGTTGTTTGAGAAAGAGACAGGGAAAGATTTGTCCTGGTTTTTTGATGGGGCACTCGGTATCAGTGGAAAGGAGCCAATCATGGATTATGCGTTATCAAAATCGGGAAGTTCTTATAAAGTAGTCAACAAAGGGACCGTGGCAGGGCCGTTCTCTATCTCTACATTGAAGGACGGCGAAATAGTTGCTACGCAATGGTATGAGGGCATCAAAGACTCCAAGGAGGTGACCATACCTAGTGGCGATTTTGATGAAGTCCGGCTTGACGCAATAGAAGTCATCCCAGAAACCAACCGACTAAACAATGGCCAAAAAAGAAAATTCAAATTTCAACCATTGACAAGTCTGGAGAATCCAAAGACGAGCCCCTTCAATTTTATTCCTTTGGTAGGATACAATCATTATGATAAATTTATGGTTGGATTGTCGCTTCATAACATCGGTATTCCTGGCAAACGGCTCGAGTACAATCTAGCCCCCATGTTTGCTACAGGCACCAAGGAGCTGGTTGGAATGGGAGATTTGAAATATCATACGTACTTCAACAATGGTGCTTTCAAACGGGTGACTGTTGGCGTGGGCGTGAAGTCATTTAATCATTTCGAGAATCCGGTTTTTGATTGGAATGAGAAATACTATCGGATAGCACCAAAATTACAATTAGAATTTAAGAAAAAAAATGCACGCAGCCCAATCAAACAGGTGCTTGACCTCACCGTGCCTGTCATTGTACTCAAAGAAGGGGGCGTTAGAAAAGATACCCTTGGCATTATCATAGACCCCGTTGACTCCACTATTACCGTAATGGACACCATCGTTTTCGATAAATTTGAACACAGAACGACAGTATATCCTAAACTTACTTACACTTTTAGCAGTAAACAGGGGCTGAATCCTTTTTCAATTAAACCTTCTATCGAATATGCTCAAATCGCCTTTAGTAGTGGGAATATGTCTAGGGTAAAAATTGACTTGGAAGCCAACTATAAGTATTTTTATAAAAAGGGAAAAGCTATTAAGTTTCGATTTTATGGTGCAACTGCATTAGACAACAAACAGATAAAGCCAAACACCTATCAATTCCCGATCAGCTTAGTCAATGGGACGAACGCTGACTATACGTTTGAAGATTATTATTTCCAAAGGTATTCTTCATTTAATGGAGATAACGGCGGCAATCCTCTAATTGGATCGCAACAAATCAACAATAATCAGGGAGGCGGGTTTCATAATCCGGTTTCTGTCGGTAGTCGAGCAGGTGCCTCCGACAAAATGGCTTTCTCGCTTCATATAAAAGGAGACCTACCGTTCAAAAAGATAGACCTCCCCATCAAGCCTTACTTTGATGTTGGAGTGTACCAAAAAAGATTTATCAATGGTGGACGCGAATGGGGTTCGCTTGCAGCGGTTGGGATAGCAGTTGAGCTTTGGGATGTAGTTGGAATTTATATGCCAATAGTAACGACCAGCGACATTAAAAACAGAGGTGGTTTCTTCGATCAAATAGGATTTAAAATAGACCTGCACAAGGCCAATGTGTTAAATTTAACTCGAAAATTTTCTTTGTAGGAATTATTCTCTGTTGACTAGGAGTTATCAAAGAGTACTTCGTAGAAGGAAGTTTAGTGCTTTCCTTAGGGAATTCTGGCAACAACTTGACGTAGCTAATTCAACTGGATAGGTTGGGTTATATTCGTTAGCTGTCCCAGTCTGTTCTTTTAGATTGGGGATGGAATTGCTTGATTTTTCTTACTTGACTTCCTGAAGTGTTGTTTGTTCTTCTGACAGACCATCTGTATTTCCTAATTCTTGGAGCTGGGCTTCTTCCTCTGCTTCGAAAAAACTTTTCTGGAAAAAGATAATCAGGATCACCCCAAAGGTAATCGCCATGTCTGCCACATTGAAGATGGATCGAAAAAAGAGAAAATGCTCTCCCCCCCAAAATGGAAACCAAGTAGGAAATTTACCTGACCACATCGGAAAATAAAACATGTCTACTACATGACCGTGAAGAAAACTTGCATACCCTCCTCCTTCGGGCAGAAAGGTAGCCACGCCATGATAACTGCTAGAAAATAACAGCCCATAAAATGCGCTGTCGATGATGTTGCCCAGGGCACCTGCGAAAATAAGAGAAAGACTGATGATCAATCCTTTCGAAGCCTTAAGTTTCACTAATTTATTCAGATAGTACCCCATTACAATAACCGCCAGTATCCTAAAAACACTGAGTGCTAGCTTACCATAGCTTCCGCTAAGTGTAAGACCAAAGGCCATTCCTTCATTTTCAGTAAAATGAATTTTGAACCAATCCAATCCCATTACCGGGAAGTCCTGGTTCATATACATATTCATTTTTACCCAGATTTTGATTCCTTGATCAAAGAGTAAAACGGAACTAATGATCAGTAGAATAAGGGTTGATCTCCTCAAGCTGATAATTGTATTTGTTAATGGGATAACATCCTAAAACGACGAATTACTTTTTACTTTGAGCCATTTTTGCATGCATGCTTAATGTAGCATGAGGCACAGCTTTTAATCTTTCCTTACCAATGAGTTTTCCAGTTTCACGACAAACACCGTAGACCTTATTCTCAATACGGATAAGGGCATTTCTTAGGTGACTGATGTACTTCTTTGTTCTACCAGCAAGTTCGGAAATTCGTTCAATTTCGGCAGTTCCTATACCATCTTCTAAACCTTTCAGTTTAGCATCGGCGTTGTCTGCTCGTTCTTCAAGTTGGGTTTTGCAGAACAGTAAGTCCTTTTCTGCTTCTGCCAACTTATTCTGAATTAAAATTTTAAACTCTTCTAATTCACTGTCTGAATATCTTGATTTTTCAGCCATAATATTACCTTTTTATAATTAACCTTTTTATCAAAAACGATGCCGCTTTGTTACACACTGATGTACGATTCGCGGATCAAATTTATTGCAAAAATAAAAATTTTATACAAAAAAGTGTTTTTGCACAAAAAACACCTCTTAATAAACTACGCAATTTTCTTGATTTTATCTACGGAAATATTTTTTTTCTGTTGAAAGTTTGTCTTAGATTATGCGTTTATGAACTTCTTGGCTCCAATCAAGTTCGTTTTTATGTAGTTCGTAAAACGACCTGAAGAACAACCCATTGGAAGCATCAACGATTCAATACGCTATTTTAGCTCAATTTGTTTTATCTTTGTGCGCTTTTATTTGCGTTTTGGACCTATTTTTATTTGTAACACCAAAGAACAACACAAACAATGAAAGGAATCATTCTGGCAGGAGGATCGGGAACAAGACTATACCCTATTACCATGGCATTAAGTAAACAGCTAATGCCAATTTATGATAAACCAATGATTTATTACCCCTTATCCATCCTAATGATGGCCGGTATCAATGAGGTTTTAATTATCTCCACTCCCCATGACCTCCCTAATTTTGAGAAATTGCTGGGAGATGGTAGTCAATTTGGTTGTTCTTTTTCCTATGTCGAGCAAAAGATACCTAATGGCCTGGCGCAAGCATTTGTGCTTGGAGAAGAGTTTATTGGAGATGACAAGGTGGCACTGATACTTGGAGACAATATCTTTTATGGCTCTGGGTTGCAAGAAACGCTAATGCAGCATTTTGATCCTGAAGGTGGTGTTATTTTTGCTTATCCGGTTTCTGATCCAGAACGATATGGTGTCGTTGAATTTGATGAAAACAATAAAGCTATTTCCATCGAAGAAAAACCGAAAGTGCCAAAATCAAACTATGCAGTACCTGGTTTATATTTTTATGACAACTCTGTAATCGAAGTCGCCAAAAATATCAAACCGAGTGCCCGAGGAGAATACGAAATCACTGATGTGAATAAGCATTATTTAAAAGAAGACAACCTAAGCGTAGGCGTTTTCAGCAGAGGAATGGCTTGGCTTGACACAGGAACAGTCGACTCATTGATGCAGGCGAGCCAATTTATCCAGGTCATTGAACAAAGACAGGGTTTAAAAATTGGCTGTATTGAAGAGATCGCTTATCGAAAAGAATTTATAGACGAGGAACAACTTAAAGCGCTTGCAGACCCGCTCATTAAAAGTGGATATGGACAGTATCTTATGGGTTTGCTTCCGAAATAATTGAATAAGAATTGAATTTTAATTAAAAAAATCTTATTTAGCACAAAATTTAGAAAATGTACAAACAGATCGTCAGCAAGGAAAAGAAAATTGGAGTTATTGGACTAGGATATGTAGGGCTTCCAATTGCCTTGGAATTTGCCAAAAAATTTAGCGTTATCGGGTTCGACATCAACGAAAAGAGAGTTGATTTGATGAAGAACAAAATTGATCCTTCCGATGAAGTGCCATCTGAAGATTTTGAAAACAAGGATATCTTGTTTACTGCAAACGCAGAGGATTTAAAGGATGCTCACTTTTTCGTGGTGGCCGTTCCGACACCTGTTGATGAGCATAAGGTGCCTAATTTGACACCTGTCTTGAGTGCCTCCAAAGCGATTGGAAAGGCGCTAAAAAAAGGAGACTATGTAATCTATGAATCTACCGTCTATCCTGGCTGTACAGAAGAAGATTGTCTTCCAATACTTGAAGAACACTCCGGGTTGAAACTCGGAAAAGACTTTAAAATTGGATATTCTCCTGAGCGGATTAATCCAGGAGACAAAAAAAATACGATTGCCAATATCACAAAAATTGTTTCCGGCAGTGACGAGGAGGCTTTGGAGGAAATCTACAAGACCTATGCTTCTATAATTACAGCAGGCGTCTACAAGGCAGAAACAATTAAAGTAGCCGAAGCAGCTAAAGTGGTTGAAAACTCGCAAAGAGACCTCAATATTTCATTTATGAATGAGCTCTCCATCATTTTCGAGAAAATGGACATCAGTACACATCAGGTCATCAATGCTGCAGGCACTAAGTGGAATTTTCTAAAATTTTACCCGGGCCTTGTGGGTGGACACTGTATTGGGGTTGATCCATATTACTTGACTTACAAAGCTAAAAAACTGGGTTATGATCCTCAGGTTATTTTAAGTGGTCGGAGGATAAATGATCAAATGCCAGCTTACGTTGCAAAAAAATCAATCCAACTGCTTATAAAGAAAGGAAAAGATCCTAAAAACACTAAAATACTAGTGCTTGGAATAACCTTCAAAGAAAATGTAAGCGATATCCGAAACTCGAAGGTCGTCGATCTTGTCAGAGAACTCAATGACTATTCCGTTGCAGTTGAAGTTCATGACCCATATGCTTCTGATGAAGAACTGAAAAAGGAATTCGGATTTGGGCTGATTGATCAAATCAATAGCGACTATGACGCAGTAATTGTTGCCGTAAACCATGAGCAGTACCGAGAGTTTGACCCAGCATATTTCAAATCGATAATGGGCACCAACCCTGTTCTTATTGACGTGAAAGGCATTTACAACCAACAAAATCTTACTGGCATCGAATATTGGGCACTGTAACAACTTGCCATAACTCCCGCGATAATAATTAGGATTTTAGAACGATCTCGCATCATTGGTCTCACAATTCAAATGTGAAGTTGCCGAAACCGGGAGTATAGAATGTTTGGCTTTTGCCGAATTACTACTCTATGTTAGGTGCCATGTAATTTCAAATTACCATATCTAGCTTATTGCTTATTGAGTAGTATTCTTATTCAATTCACACCTCAATTCTTCCTCAACATCTGTTTCTACACAAGTTTTTGTAATGCGTGGTTGCCTATTTATTCTTGCAATAAAAGGCTCTTATCCACTGTTTGCCTATCCTCACGTGTTAAATAATTCTTAAAAAAGCACAGCAATATTTGGACATTAAAATATTATGAGTAATTTTGTTACTCAATTATGAACTATGATTGAAACATTAATTTCCTCTAAAACCAGAATCAAGCTGTTGCTCAAATTCTTTTTGAATAGCAACAACAGTTCATATTTACGCAATTTGGAAAGTGAATTTGGTGAATCTACCAATTCTATCCGAATTGAGCTCAACCGAATGGAGAATGCAGGAATGCTGCAATCTTTCTTGAAAGGAAACAAAAAAATCTTTTCTGCAAACACAAAGCATCCACTTTTTGGAGACATACACAACATTATTTTAAAGTATGTCGGAATAGACCACATCATTGATAAGGTCGTTACTCGTCTCGGAAAAGTAGACCGTGTTTATTTAGCAGGAGATTTGTCGAAAGGGTTGGACAGCAAAATAATTGATTTGATTTTTATAGGAGATATTGATAAACAATATTTGATCAATCTCATCGAGAAGGTCGAAAAAATGATTAGCCGTAAAATTCGTTATCTAATCTATAGTGAAGTAGAATTTAAGGATGTCGAATGGAGCGACTTTGAAATCGAACCTCTGATGGTTTGGAATAAAGATTAAGATTGTGAAATCTTCTTGTCGTTGTTTTTATATTATGCCAGACGGAAATGTATAAACGATTTGTATGGCGTTTAGCATTACCCCAGTAGGTGCCGGAATAGTCCGGTCAGTACCCGGTTTGACGTTAAAACGTTTTCTATTTTACGTGGTTGATAAATGGAAAACACTAACAAAAAAATTGATCGGAATTAGTACTCCAGGAATTATTCCAGCATCTACTATTCCTCTGGCGACAGGTGTCCACAATTCTTAGCAAATTCCATTCAACTTAATATTCCTAAACTAACTTTTTTATAATAGGCCACTATATGAGAAGTATTGATACGGACATACAAATGGTGGACTTAAAGTCGCAGTACCTGAGTATCAAAGACCAAATCGATCAGGCAGTTATTGAGACTATTTCTTCTACCGCTTATATCAACGGGCCCCGAGTAAAACAATTCGAACAAGAACTTGTTGATTACCACAACATTAATTGTGTGATCCCCTGTGCAAATGGAACAGACGCCCTTCAGATTGCCATAATGGCCTTAGATCTGAAGCCCGGCGATGAAGTTATCGTTCCTGCATTCACCTATGTTGCAACAGCGGAAGTTATCGGTCTATTAGGACTAATACCTGTGATGGTAGATGTAGATCCTGACACCTTCAATATTACACTTTCAGCAATCCAAAAAGCAGTTACCCCAAAAACAAAATTAATTGTACCTGTCAACTTATTCGGGCAGTGTGTAGACTTGGAATCCATCGTAACATTCGCGAAAGCAAATAACCTCTACGTAATCGAGGACAATGCACAGTCTATTGGAGCTGACTTTTATAAGAAAGACGGTACTTCTGTGAAATCTGGTACTATCGGACACATAAGTTGCACGTCCTTTTACCCTTCCAAAAATTTGGGCTGTTATGGGGATGGAGGTGCGATATTCACCAACGATGAAGCGCTTGGTGCTCGAATTCGAATGATTGCCAATCATGGACAGTCAAAAAGGTATTACCACTCGATGATTGGGGTAAACTCCAGATTGGATTCGATTCAAGCAGCTATTCTTAGTATAAAATTGAAAAATTTAGATAAATATTGTGCTTTACGGCAAAAGGCCGCTGCATATTACACGGAGGCTCTTGCTTCTTGCAAAGAGCTTCAAGTACCCAAAAGCGAGTCCTGGTCGAACCATGTGTATCACCAATACACGTTAAAGGTTCCACCCAAAACCAGGAACAACCTACAAGTTTACTTGAAGGAGCAAGGAATACCATCCATGATCTATTATCCAGTTCCATTGTACAAACAAGGAGCGTTCAAAGAATGGGTCACGGATGGATTTTTCTTGCCCGTAACGGAACAATTATGCGAATGTGTAATTTCTTTACCTATGCATACAGAACTGACTGATCAACAATTAGCTTACATTTCAAAACACGTTTTAAAATTTTTCGAAAAGTGATCAGCAAATATCTGATCCAAGTTGGGGATTCAAGTACTTCGAAGTGCAATTATTCAAGACAATTTCCCTAATTTTGCGCATTAAAATTCAAGAAATCAAACAAACAGGAAATTCGAGTAGAAGTAAAGAAGAATGGCGTTGGATTTATTGAGTTTGTATTAACCTAAAAGACTTGTTATGAACATTGCGGTAATAGGGACAGGATATGTTGGCCTGGTAACGGGTACTTGTTTTGCAGAGACAGGCAATACGGTTACTTGTGTAGACATTGACAAGGAGAAGGTGCTTTTGATGCAAAATGGGAAAGTACCTATATATGAACCGGGCTTAGAACTCCTGTTTGAAAGAAATACAAAGCAGAAAAGATTGTTTTTTACCACCAATTTGGAAGAAGCAGTGAAGGATGCAGAAATTATCTTTTTGGCGTTGCCTACTCCTCCGGGAGGTGATGGGTCTGCTGATTTATCTTTTATTTTGAAAGTTGCCGACCAACTTGGTGATCTAATATCAGACTACAAGGTGATTGTCGACAAAAGTACCGTTCCTGTTGGTACTGCGGAAAAAGTATCGAAAATACTGTTGGCCAAAATACCACAAGCGTTGTTTGATGTCGTTTCGAATCCTGAATTTCTAAGGGAAGGGGTGGCTGTCGACGATTTTATGAAACCTGACCGAGTGGTTGTTGGAACGACCTCTAAACGTGCTCAAAAAACGATGAAACGCTTGTACGATCCTTTCGTACGCCAAGGAAATCCAGTCCTTTTTATGGATGAACGGTCAGCAGAAATGACTAAGTATGCCGCCAATTCCTATTTAGCGTCAAGAATATCTTTTATGAATGAGATTGCCAATCTGTGTGAAGTACTGAGGGCAGATGTTGATATGGTAAGACGAGGAATGGGTACGGACTCTCGCATTGGAAAACGGTTTTTATTTCCTGGCGTCGGTTATGGTGGCAGTTGTTTTCCGAAAGATGTGCAAGCGCTTGCCAAATCTGCAGAAGACAATGGGTACGACTTCAAAATCCTACAGTCAGTGATGAATGTAAACCGGATTCAAAAAACCATCCTTTCTAAAAAGATAAAACGGTATTTCGGATCAAAAATAAAAGAAAAGACAATTGCTATTTGGGGACTTGCTTTTAAACCAAATACGGATGACATCCGAGAAGCTCCTGCGCTCTACATTATTGACGAATTGCTAGAAGCTGGCGCCAAAATAAAGGCGTACGACCCTGAGGCGATGAAAAATGTGCAATCTATCTATGGTGGTAAAATTCAATTGACTGGTGATCCTTACGAAGCGTTGATTGATACTGACGCGCTGGCTATTATCACAGAGTGGAGTGTTTTTAGAACACCTAGCTTCAAAGTGATGGGAGAATTGATGACGAATAAAGTAATATTTGATGGACGAAATTTGTATAGTCTGGAAAATATGGAAGAACTAGGCTTTTACTACGAAAGCATTGGCCGAACGACTATTGATTCAAAAGTAAAAATCCTGGATTAATACAATGGCATTAGCACCTGAAAACCACCTTCACCCTACCGAGCCTAAATGGTTCGCAGTATACACCAACTACAAACGAGAGAAAATCGTTAGAAAAAGATTGGAGGAGTCTGGTATTGAGGTGTATCTGCCAATTCAAAAGGTTACCCGCCTTTATGTAAGAAAAAAGAAAGTCGTCGAACTCCCACTTATCAGTTGTTACATTTTTGTAAAAATCACCAAAGAACAATACGTCACGGTTCTGGCAACAGAGCATGTGATCAACTTTGTTCGGTTTTCAAAAAATCTAATTTCTATTCCCGATGCGGAGATTGAGGTCATCAAACGGGTACTTGGCACTAACCTGGAGATGAGCGTAGAGAAAACTCTTTTTAGCAAGGGAGATACGGTGGAAATTGCAAGTGGACCACTCGTTGGTCTTCGGGGAAGGTTGGTAGACAACCAACGAAAAAAAGAAGTTCTAATAGAATTAGAACGCCTTGGATACAGCATGCGAGTAAGCGTAAACCCTGTTCTTTTGAACCGGGTTGGCGCTCTTGTTTAACTATATGATCTATAAAAAGGATTTGGCCAGAGGTACGATTGCTGGCAGAACTACAAACAAAAAATTTTCTAGGAGATTAAGTTGCGACTTATCATCAGCGAAGCTTTATAAAATTAGCAGTAAATGCCTTATAAAACGGTAATAGAACCTTCTAAATTCTCTTTGAGTTTAAACCTCCGAGAGCTTTGGGAATTCAGAGAACTTCTGTGGACATTGACCTATCGTGATTTTAGAGTAAAATATGCACAAACAGCAATTGGGTTTGCCTGGGCATTTATCAATCCTATTTTTTCAATATTGATATTAAGTTTCGTTTTTGGTACGATAGCTAAAGTCGGAACTGGCAACTCGGATGTTCCCCACCTATTGTATACTACGGCAGGAATGTGCGGATGGACCTACTTTTCTGCTGTATTAGCAGGGGCGGGTGGTTCTATAATCGGAGCACAGGGGATGGTGAAAAAAATCTATTTCCCCAGGTTGGTCATTCCCCTTTCTAAAGCACTCACCGCATTTATAGATCTGATGATTGTCCTTTTTATTATTGTGATTTTAATGGTTTACTATGGTATTCCGCCAAAATCAACACTAATCTATTTGCCATTTTTCTTATTGATTGCCATCATTGCAGGACTTACTGGAGGAATATGGATGAGTGCGCTCACTGTACGATTCAGAGATTTTGTGCATATCACACCTTTGCTTTTGCGAGTAGGGATGTATGCAACGCCCATAGCATTTCCAGCTAGTTCAGTACCCGAAAAATATCAATTGTTGTTTTACTTGAACCCAATGGCTGGTGTAGTAGAAGGCGTCCGATGGAGTATTATTGGAGGAACACCTCCAAACAGCTATGCTTATATTTCTTTTGCAATAATTTGTGTGTTTTTTGTACTTGGCACTTTCTATTTCAATCAGGTACAACGAAAAATGGCTGACATTATATAACCTATGAGCGAACCAATTATAAAAGTAGAGAACGTTTCGAAAAAGTATGAGCTAGGCCTTATTGGAGCAGGTACTTTATATCATACCATGTGGAACTTCTTGGAAAAGATCAAAGGAGGGAATGCAAGAGATCTTGCTGCGGAAAAAGAATTTTGGGCATTGCGCGATATTAATTTTGAGGTAAACCAAGGAGAGGTAATCGGAATTATCGGCCGAAATGGAGCAGGAAAAAGTACACTACTCAAAGTGCTTTCCAGAATTACAGAACCTACGACAGGCCGTATAACAGTGAATGGCAGAATTGCCTCCCTGCTAGAAGTAGGAACAGGTTTCCATCCAGAGCTTTCCGGTCGGGAAAATATATTCCTGAATGGCTCTATTTTGGGAATGGGTAGAAGAGAAATCAATTCAAAGTTTGATGAAATAGTTGAATTTTCAGGCGTTGGAAAATTCTTGGATACTCCCGTAAAACGATATTCTTCAGGGATGTATGTCCGATTAGCCTTTGCAGTCGCTGCTCACCTTGAGCCAGAAATTCTAGTCATCGATGAGGTATTGAGCGTTGGGGATGCCGAATTTCAGAAAAAATGTATTGGGAAAATGGGGGAAGTCGCCAAAAGTGGAAGAACAGTGTTATTTGTTAGCCATAATATGGGAGCCGTTAAAAATTTATGTCAAAAGGGGATCGTTCTCTCAAGCGGCAAAGTTGAAATGATAGGATCGGTTGATGAAGCACTCGAAGCCTACATGAAAAAAGCAAACGATATCAATTTGAACGAAATCGATCTCGATGTACTAGAAAAGAATAAATCAAACATTAAGGTTGAAAATATCGAAGTTCTGTCTGACAAATCAGACCTGACCATCCGAATAACAGGTAACGCAAAAGAACATTACGCCAAACTCGGTATAGGAATTAAAATAAAAACATTAAACGACGAGCTTGTTTCTACAGTTGCTCCTGGATTAACAGGGTTTGCCTTATCAAATGTAGAAGGAGCTTTTAAGTGTGAATACTCTTTTAATGATTTAGGAAACAAGCTCTCTGGGGGAGAATACTATCTTGATGTATGGATGGCAATTCCTCGATTGGAAAGACTCGCTTATTTTACCAACATCATTAAATTTAAAATCGAAGATAAAGACATTTTCAAAACAGGGGTGCTTCACAATCGATTTAAATACGGCCCGCTTATATTACAACCTAACTTCAGAAAACTATAGTTTTTATGGCTATTTATAAAAAGATTAAAAATAGATTTTTTAAAAATCATAATCCATCAAAATTGAACTTCGAGATCAATGAAAACGATGTGTTTTTAATCTCTTATCCGAAATCTGGGAATACCTGGTTGCGCTACTTGATTGCCAATCTTATCAAAGGAGAAGCGGTCGAATATCATGAACTCGAAAGCTACATTCCCTCCATCTATCGATCTATCGAAAAAATTCAATCCGCCAGTGGCCCGAGAATTATAAAGAGCCATGAAGCAGGTTATGAAAAAGGAATGAAAGTGGTATATGTGGTCAGGGATGGAAGAGATGCATTGGTCTCGTACTACCATTTTTTGAAAGATGTAAAATCTTATACCGGAAGCTTTAGCGAGTTTCTCAATTCCTCCTTGCACAGTGAAAGCTATGGATCCTGGGGACAACATGTCTTAAATGCTATTGAATACAAAAACGAGGCACCAAACAATGTGCTGATTCTTAAATATGAAGATGTCAAACTGAACAGTGAATCAATGCTAAAAAAAGTAGCTTCATTTATTGGACTTCAGGACATCAGTGATAACGACATAAAAAAAGCAGTTGAAAATTCCAGCTTTAATAAGCTTAAAAAAGAACAAGAGACAAAAGGAGGAACAACTGTTTTTAAGGATAAAAAAATAAACTTCTTTAGAAAGGGTACAACAGAACAATGGAAAGAGTATTTTTCTGAAGAAGACTTAAATAAATTTATTCAAAACAATAAAAAAGCTTTAACATTAATTGGTTATGACTGATAAACAATTAGTATTTATTATTAGTCAACCCCGTTCTGGGTCTTCAATGCTGCAGCAAATTTTGAGCGGGCATTCCGACATCCATTCCCTACCGGAGCCTTGGCTAATGCTGCCACTCGTGTATACGTTCAAAAAGGACGCGACGGCTGCTACCGACTACAACTTTGCCTATGCTCAAAAAAGCATGAATGGATTTCTAGATTCTATTGAAGCCCAGGAAGTTTTGAAATCAGGAATTAGAGATACCGCTTTGAATATCTATCGAAAAACGCTGCAAGAGCACCCAGACAAGCTATTTTTAGATAAAACAACCCGGTATTTTCATATTACCAACGAGTTAATTGATTTATTTCCGAACGCCAAATTTATTGTGCTTGTCAGAAATCCATTAGCCGTTTTCGCTTCGATGCTTGAACTGACAAAAAAGAACTTAAAACGCATATCCTACAAGGATAGATATGCAGATTTGTTTATTGCTCCTAAAAAAATCATCGATTTCAAGAATCGAAAGGAAAAAAACATTTTCTACATTAAATATGAAAAAATCGTTTCTAACCCTACTGAAAATTTAATCGATTTATATCAATTCCTAAACATCGAATTACCGCAAACCGATCTGGGCAATTATCAGGTGAAAAGCAATTTTGCAAACTCTACAGCAATTGACCCCAAAAGTGTCAGAAAACACGAAAAACCAGTAGATTCCTATAAAGATGCCTGGAAAAAAAGCATCGATACTGGCTTAAAGAAAAAATGGGCCATCGAATACCTTGACAAACTTGGGAAAGAAACAGTAGAATTGTTTGGCTACGACTTCGATGCCATCAAGGAGGATTTAGAAAAACATAAGGTAAAAAAGAACCTATTTTTCTTCCCTTCCAAATACTTAACAAGCAAATACGATGGTCTTTCTAGAGTGGAACGTCTAACCTATAATCTCCTTTCAAAAGTAAATAGCAATTAAAAAGAATGAAAATGATTAAGTCTACAATCAAAAAATTACTCTCCCCCTTGCTTTCAAGAATGGAAGATTCTATCGTTTTAGGAACGGTTCAAAAAGGATTGTCCATGGGAGGAGCCAGTGCCGCTTGTCGCGTTATTCAGGAGGATGACCCAATTTCCTGGGAATTCTCCGGTTTTAGCCAAAATGGAGAGGACGGCATAATTGATTTTATCACCAGAAAAATAAAAAACCCGAACAAATACTTCGTTGAAATAGGCGCTGCAGACGGACTTGCAAACAATTCTGCCTGGCTTGCATATTGTCGGAAGTTTAGTGGGCTGATGATTGATGCAAACAGTAAAGCCGTCAAAAAAGCAAAACGACTTCGGCACAATTTGGGCGTTTCCTACGAATGTTCTTTTGTTGACCAGACGAATATCGTAGACCTCAAAAATAAAATCACCTATAGTAATCCTGATTTCTTTTCATTGGATATTGACGGAAACGACTACTTTTTAGCAAAAGCAATTTTGGATAGTGGAATACGACCTAAATTGTTTGTAGTAGAATACAATTCCGCCTACGGACCTGATGCGCCGATTACTATCGAGTACGACAAAGACTTTGTACTTAGTAAAGCTCATGACTCGCATCTATACTATGGGGTGGCAATACAAGGGTGGAAAAACTTCTTCGAAAGCCAAAACTATCAATTTGTAACGGTAGACTCCAATGGAGTAAATGCTTTTTTTATAGATAAAGATGAATTTGAATCTGCATTTTTGAAAACTATAGAAAACAAAGGGTTGACATTCAAAGAAAACTTCTATCAATTTGATAAATTTAGAGGTTCTTGGGAAAAGCAATTCGCGCTCATAGAAAAAATGCCATTTTTTAAAATTAAATAACCGAATCTTGATTAATAAAATTTTTAACAACGAAGTTTTACTTTCTATTGTAATTCGTCATTCTTATCAAAAAGAAGGGATTGAGTTTTTCACCTCGGATGATTTTTCCCAGCAGTTGGGTTACATGAAGAGGCCGAAAGGATATGTTATTGCTCCGCACCGCCACAATTTGGTGCCCCGTGAGGTTGTTTTAACTCAGGAGGTGTTGTATATAAAATCGGGCAAAGTGCGCGTAGACTTTTACGATGACGATCAAAAGTATTTGGAGAGTACGATCCTGAATAAAGGAGACGTTATTTTGCTTGCTGCCGGCGGACATGGGTTTGAAATGTTGGAAGAGGCAGAAATAATCGAAGTAAAACAAGGACCGTATTGCGGCGAAAAAGATAAAGTGCGATTTGATCCAATAAGTTCAAAACAAGCCATAATAAAATGATACCAGTAAACACACCTCTACTAGCAGGCAACGAAGCAAAATATCTACAGGAGTGTATTGATACCTCATGGATATCCAGCGAAGGGCCATTTGTAAAACGATTCGAAAAAGAATTTGCAGCCTACAATAACCGTAAATATGGCGTTGCTGTCGCCAATGGTTCAGGTGCACTAGATATTGCTGTCCGGGCCCTGGGATTGCCTGAAGGCAGCGAAGTCATCCTGCCAACCTTCACCATTATTTCTCCGGCGGCTTCTCTGATTTATTCTGGTTTGAAGCCTGTTTTAGTAGACTCCAAACCGGATAGCTGGAACATGGATGTCGATCAAATTGAAGCAAAAATTACTAGTAAAACAAAAGCGATAATCGTCGTCCACATTTATGGTTTGCCAGTTGAAATGGACAAAATCCTCGAATTGGCTGAAAAATACGATTTAAAAATAATTGAAGACGCAGCAGAAATGCACGGACAGGAATACAACGGCCAGCGTTGCGGATCATTTGGTGATATCAGCATATTCAGTTTTTACCCCAACAAGCATATTACTACTGGGGAGGGAGGAATGATTGTAACTGACGATGACCATCTCCTAGAACGATGTCAATCCCTTAGAAATCTCTGCTTCAAAAAAGAGCAACGATACGTACATGACGAATTGGGTTGGAACTACCGGATGACCAACCTACAAGCAGCCCTCGGCGTCGCTCAATTGGAAAACATCGACAAGCACATTGAAAAGAAAAGAGAAATTGGCCGTGCTTATAATGAATACTTAAAGCCGATACAACATAAAATACAACTTCCATTAGCGAATACCGAATACGCAGAAAATATTTATTGGGTATACGGTCTCATGACCGAATCCACAGCACAACGGGATGCCCTTATCGGGGAGCTTCGAAAACAAAAAATCGGAACCCGTACTTTTTTCTGGTGTATGCACGAACAACCCGTATTCAAAAAAATGGGATTATTCGAGAATGAATCCTATCCTAATGCAGAAAAATTGGCAAGAAATGGTTTTTATATTCCTGCAGGGCTAGGCATTGAGCCGGATCAAATTAAAACAGTTGCTGATACACTAATTAAAGCCGTAAATGAGCATATTTAAAAAATACTCTTCCTACTATGACTTACTGTATGGAAGTAAAGACTACCAGGGAGAAGCAGAATATATCCACCAGTTAATACAATCCGTAGCGCCGAACGCCAAGACCATCCTTGACTTAGGTTGCGGTACGGGCAAACATGACTTTTGCTTGGCGGAGCTTGGATATCAAGTCGATGGTGTTGACTTTTCTACCTCCATGATTGAAATCGCAGAACAAAATCTGCAAGCCCAATTCCAAAAACAAAAAGAGAACCTATCCTTTAGTGTTGGTGATGTGAGAAGCTTTCAGAACGACAAAAAGTATGACGTTGTCGTCTCGCTTTTCCACGTCATGAGTTATCAAACCTCAAATGCCGACTTGCAAGCGGCGTTCGAAACAGCCAAATCACATCTTAAGGACGGTGGCATTTTCATTTTTGACTTTTGGTATGGCCCGGGTGTTTTAACAGATCCGCCGGTCGTTCGTGTAAAACGATTAGAAGATCCGCAAATTCACATAACTCGCATAGCGGAGCCAGTGCTTCATCCAAACGACAATTGCGTGGACGTCAACTACAACATTTTCATCAAGGATAAAGGAACTGGAGCGGTTGAGGAACTTAAAGAAACCCATAAAATGCGCTACTTGTTTTTGGCAGAACTCCACTTGTTCGCACAAGAAATGGAATGCTTAAAACAACTTCATTGGCTGACCTTGGAAAAACCGGGTATAGATACATGGAATGCGTGTACGATTTATAAAAAATGCTAAATTCTTCTAAAAAAGCGGCTTTTGTCTTTTGCCGGCACTACGTCGGAGCGAAAGTGTCTGCCATGCCTTTTTCATTCAATGTCTTGATCATGTTGGATGAAGCGGGTTGGGACGTAGATGTTTTTTTGGCAGAACACCCACATGACGATTATATTACTGGGTTTTCTGATCGAATAAAATTCAACTTCATCCCGGAGCTTTTAAACAAACCGAAAAAGTACTTTCGTAAATCATTCTTATCCGATCGGGTTTCTTTGATTCTGGGGAACAGAAAATTTGCTTCCTTACCTCAAAAAAATTATGACTTGGTATTTGGAATGGGACAAGCAGGATTGCATTTTGCAAGTATTATTTCTAAAAAAAATAAAGGGAAGCTTGTTCTTTTAAATGATGAATTCCCCGAAGTTTATCCAGATAGTATATGGAAAAAGAAAGAACTTCAAGCATCGGCGGTAACTGATGTTTCTATAGTACCCGACGAAATCCGGTTTAAATTTCTGTGTGAGGATTTACCACTGCTAAAAGACAAACCACATTTCGAGTTGATCAATATTCCATTCCCTACTAAAGATATTCCTAAAATTGATTGGCACGCAAAGTTGGGTGTTAGTAAAGACAAAAACCTATTTGTACATGCTGGAGGTGTTGGTGACCACAACATGACCCCAGAATTATTGAAGTCAGTAAAAAACTGGGGAGAAAACAACATCCTTGTTCTCAGAATACATTCGAAAGGCTGGGGTGGAGGCTATTTGAAAAAAGTAATGCCGGAAGGAATAGAAAACAATATTATCGTTTATGACGATTTTTTAACGCTTCCAGAACTTGATTCCTTAATCCAATATTGTAAAGCAAGTTTTGCCCTTTATCGACCTGATAATAATAATGTGAGTTATGTTGGGAAAGCATCTGGAAAACTTATGCGTAGTTTGGCTTTGGGGACACCAGTCATTTGTTCTGTTTTGCCCTCTTTTGATTTTGTGGATAAAGAGCAAATTGGTTTTACAATCGATAAAGACTATACTGCTATAAGTAGTATTCTGAATAAAATAATAAGCCAGGAAAAGACGTTGAGAGAAAATTGTCAACGCTATTATCAAAAAGAACTCGATTTTAGATCGCAATGGAACTCCTTTTATAATAGCACTGTAGTTTAATGAATCCAAAAAATACTTCGTTGAAGACCAATAAATCCAAGCACGAAATTCTGTTTGTATTTACTTCTCAATACCCTTACGGGAAAGGGGAAAATTTTTTACAAACAGAATTGGAAGTCTACGGTAGTATTTTTGATTACATTTATATTTTCCCACTAAACACTACGGTGGCCAATAATCGACCAATTCCAAAGAACGCAGAAATTTGTACTAACACTCCAATTTCCAATCTTAAAAAAATGGGTATTCTTCTAATGAACTTCCCATTAATCTTCAAAATTTTATTAATAGAATTTCTAGGTACAGATAAGAAGATTTTCTTTTTATCAAACCTTCACAACTGGGCAAAAAACGTCATAACAAGCATAGCAATTTCAAAAACGGTCCAATCGATTAAATCCACTGTTTCTAAGGAAAAGGCAATCAGCTATTATTCTTTTTGGATGAATCCCTGGGCATTGGCACTCTCCATACTAAAAGATCAGGGAAAAATCGATAAGTTTGTTTTCAGATGCAATGGCATAGATATTTACGATGAAAGACGCAAAGGAAACTACATGCCGTTTAGAAAATACAACTACATTCATACAAAATACGTTGTCCCAAACTCCAAAAAATCAGCCAGTTATTTACTTGAAAAAAATATTTTTCCTAGTAAGATAAAACCGTTCTACCTCGGCACTTTAAACTATGGTCTCAATCCTTTTTCATCAACCGATCGATTTTGTCTGGTTTCCTGTGGTAGAATTCATCCAGTCAAGAGGACACATTTAATCACTGAAATTTTACAGCATATTGATTTTGAAATTACCTGGCTGCATATTGGAGGAGAAAAAAAGAATTTGAAAGCGATCGAATTACTAGCAGAAAAACTCCCATCCAATGTCAAGGTAGAATTTACGGGTTATCTTTCTACTTATGAGGAAATCATCGATATTTACAAAAACAGATCAATCAACCTGTTTATAAATACCAGCTCTACAGAAGGACTACCTGTCTCGATACAAGAAGCAATAAGCTTTGGGATTCCAACCATTGCAACGGATGTAGGTGGTGTTTCTGAAATAGTAAACGAAACAACAGGAAAACTAATATCAGCAGACTTCCAACCACAAGAAGCCGCTGCATGGATAACAGCATTCAACAATTCAGAAAAAAATACCCCAGCATTCAGACAAGGAGTCAGAAAATTCTGGGAAGAAAATTTCAGCGCTGAAAATTTATACGAAGATTTTTTTGACTTCATCAAGCAAAACTAGTAACACTCAACAATGGATTTAAAAAACAAAACCGTCCTAGTGACAGGAGCTGATGGGTTCATCGGTTCACACCTCGTAGAACGACTCCACCAACAAGGAGCAAAAGTAAAAGCACTCAGCTATTACAACTCCTTCAACAATTGGGGGTGGCTCGAAGACATCAACTGCCTGAAGGACATTGAAGTATTAACTGGTGATGTCAGAGATCCTCATTATTGTAAGCACATTTGCAAGGAGGTGGATGTCATTTTTCACCTTGCTGCGCTGATTGCAATCCCCTACTCCTACATCGCACCTGATTCTTATATTGACACCAACATCAAGGGAACACTCAATATTTGTCAGGCAGCCCTAGAGTCAGGATGCCAAAAAATCATCCACACCTCTACTTCTGAAGTATATGGCACCGCGCTCTATGTACCGATTGATGAGAAGCATCCATT
>CALLWB010000002.1 GCA_938016265.1 uncultured Saprospiraceae bacterium | reverse complement strand
AAACTCAATAAAAATGTGCGCTCTACGGTGATTTTGACTCGCAGACGTAGTAAGATTACGGTGAGAATCAAAATTGACGGACGTGCGCAGTTTTGCAGAGGTTTCAGCATAAAATGAATTTTCTATTGCATGAATTGGGTTTAATTAAGAATAATATCGACTTTGTTACAGATGCTAAAGAGAAATTTCATCTATGCATTGCATTTAAGATGGATTTCTGAAATATGGCATTAAATTTTCTCCTATCTTTATCAAAAAAGAAACACGATATTCCATGATCCAAAAATTAATGACTTTCCTTGTTTTTATAGTGCTTAGTACAATAGGTACTGCTCAACATAACCATCACCATTTCACCCAGCAAGATACCCTGCGGGGGACTATTACACCAGAACGAGCTTGGTGGGACCTTACCTACTATCATCTCGAAGTAAGCGTGCACCCGGAAACCAAAAGTCTGAAAGGATCCAATACGATCAGCTACCAGGTGCTAGAATCTAAGCAGATTCTACAAATAGATTTGCAGGACCCATTGATTCTTACCAAAGCAGAACAAAGTGGTCAAACCCTCCAAGTAAAAAAAGTTGGAAATGCCCATTTTGTAACGCTAAATGATTTGCAGATCAAAGGAACAAAACGAGAAATCAAGATTCATTACGAAGGAGTTCCTGTGGAAAGTAAACGACCGCCTTGGGAAGCAGTAATGTCCTGGAAAAAGGATAAAAATGGGATCGATTTTATCACCACCACCTGCCAGGGAGAAGGAGCAAGTATGTGGTGGCCCTGCAAAGACCATATGTATGATGAGCCGGAAGGGATGAAGATGAGTATTACGGTACCAGGGCATTTGGTGGATGTTTCTAACGGACGACTTGAAAAAACAGACAAAAACAGAGATGGCACAAAGACCTACCATTGGGTGGTGAAAAATCCAATCAGTAACTATTGTGTGAACCTGAATATTGGCGACTATGTCAGTTTTTCTGAAAAATATAATGGAGAGAAAGGGAAGTTGGATTGTACCTATTATGTGCTTCGGGATGACAAGAAAAAAGCAAAAAAACACTTCCGCGAAGTACCCAAAATGCTGGAAGCTTTCGAGCATTGGTTTGGCCCTTATCCATTTTATGAAGACAGCTACAAGTTAGTCCAAGTGCCCTATCCAGGAATGGAACATCAAAGTTCAGTGACCTACGGCAACGGATTTGAGAATGGCTACGGCGGAAGAGACCTGAGTCAGACAGGGGTCGGGATGAAGTGGGATTTTATCATAGTCCACGAGTCCGGCCATGAGTGGTTTGCCAATAACATTACCTACAAGGACATGGCTGATATGTGGATCCATGAAGGGTTTACTGCCTACTCCGAAAATCTGTTTGTCAATTATCACTTTAGCAAAAAGGAAGCGGAAGATTATGTGATTGGTACTAGGAGTTATATTCAAAATGACGTACCGATTATTGCTCCTTATGATGTGAATGCTTCTGGATCTGGCGATATGTATTACAAGGGCGCAAACATGTTGCACACCCTACGCCAAGTGATCAATGATGATGAAAAATGGCGTTCTATTTTACGAGGACTAAACAAAGATTTTTATCACCAAACAGTGACGACCCACCAAATAGAAACCTACATCAGTGAGAAAGTAGGGATGGATCTGGAAGCTTTTTTCACGCAATACCTGCGAGATGTCCGAATCCCCGTTTTTGAATATCGATTTTTGAATGGGAAGTTGGCCTACCGATGGTCCAATACGGTCAAAGGATTCGCCATCCCCTTGAAAGTCTATCTAAACGGCCAGGAAAAATGGCTGCAACCCACCGCGAGTTGGCAGAATCTGGAAAATTTACCTAAGAAACCGCAGTTGAAGATTGACCGCAATTTTTACGTTATTCCTTATAATGTGATGGGGAATTAGTCTTTTATTTGGTCGTAGGTATCAGCAGAGCCGGCACACCGGAAGAAAGTATAACCAACCAATAACTTAATTTAACTACCAATAACCAAATATACAAGGGGCATGATTGTGGTTCCTTAGTAGTCCTAGAAAATTCCATAGTTTACTCATTAATAGTAAATCTCAGTAGGACATCTTCTTTTTTCTTTTTGTAAAATTCGATGATGAACTGGTTATCGGATATGTTGAGGACACGGTTTACTGCAAATTGACGAAGTTCATTGGTGTCTACCCTGGTTACTTCCTTTAGATTTAAAATGGAAATTTTATTTACTTCTCCCGAGCTGTCATTCACTTTGTAGGCAGTAAGGTAGCCACCGGCTCCATCAATATGCATTTCAGGTAGTTGGTCTTTTGGGGCCCGTAGATTTTTTACGTTATCTAAAAACAAAAAATAGTGATTGTTTTCTTTAGTAAAATGTTTGAAGGACATGCCTCCTCTGCCGTAGCCTCCTCGTTGTCGTTTTGCTAGTTTTTTCATCCAGGCAAGTGTTCCATCCTGATTGATTTTAGTAATTAGTAAATCTTTAAAATAATGCTTGTAATAGGTGGATGATTTGCCATCAGCAGAGGTAGTTGTTTTGGTAATAATGTAATTTTGCTCTCCAATAAGAAGGACACTTCCATCATCCGAAGTTACCATTTTTCTAAGGACTAAATTCTCAAATTCTCCCTTTCCTTTATCATCCTGCTTTTCATTTCTTGCTTGTGTTTTTTTATTGACATACTGATTTAAAACTTCCAGAGGAATCTCATGTGTCTTAAACTCATTAAAACTGCCATCTTTTTTTAGTGTTGCAGAGAAAACCCCTTTAGCATCAGAGCCATCGCGACCATTTTCGTTGTAAAAGCCAGCACAAATTATAGCTCCTTTGGAGGATTCATAAATATAGGCCGTATGAGTAAATTTATCTTTTATATCAATATTGGTTTGTGTGATTTGACGGGTAGTCCCATTTACCTTCAGTAATCCCATTCGATAGTTGCAACTTTTATCCTTCTTAAAATCCTTATAAGTGTCATCCAAATAGACTTTAGATAAAATAAAGACATTCCCAAATGCATCAACAGAAAAGTCAATGTGATTAAAATAATCATAAGGAATCTCGATTTTTTCTGACCAAATTTTTTCCAGGTTTCCTTGATAAACATCACAAGTAGTATTATACCTTATTAGTAACTTTGAGTCATCGGCAGAAGTACTAATGTCAAACTTTTTAGTTCCTCGAAAACCGATCATTCTTACAGGATACTCAGCATCCGGCATACCGACACCACTCAATTTCCCGTCTACCCTTATCAGCCGTTTTCCTTCACTTACAAATGTCCCCTTTTTGAAATCAATCTCCCGATAATACAACTGTTCCGCTCTATTCGGTTTATCCCAAAGCGAATAGAAAAAGAAAAGTCGGCCATCAAATTTTATGATTCCTTCCTTTATATAATTCTCTGGCATATCCCGATAACCCTCCTTGCCTTCCAACTTTAAGGTACTAGCATTCAATCGTTGAATAACCAAGTCTCTTTTCGCTTTTTTGATAGCTATGATGGACCCTTCATATTCAAAATATTCTTTCGGAAAAGCATCTACAACAGGATATGGAGTGCCCACCTTATAAGAAATTTCTCGTTGAGCATTCACCAAAAGAGAGGTGAAAAGAAATAGTAGTGCGGTATATAGTGTTTTCATTTTATTTTTGTTAGAGTGCAAGAATGCGTTAATATTTTTAATGTGTAAACACCTACCTGGTGTGTGGCAAACACTGGTGTGTGGCAAACAGACTTGATCGCTATTTGATTGATTATATAATGACCTTTATTAAAGGCGTTAAAAACTTTGCGTCTTTGTGCATTCATAAGTTCAAAAAATATTCATGCATTCACGCATTGAGTCCACTCTAAAAATTCGGGTTCATCAAAAACGTCAATTAAGTTAACAATAAACACATGGGTATTGTCGTCGAATATTTGATAGTTTGCAGACTATTTTTATAGCAAGCGAGCGGCATTCACGCACTATTCAATAGTAAACTTAACAAGGACATCCTCCTTTTTCTTCTTGTAAAACTCTACTACAAACTCCTTGTCTGACAGATTGAGAATTCGATTTACAGAGAATTGGTAGAGCTCTTTGCTAGCTACTTGTGGTACTTCTCTGACATTGAGGATAGATATTTTGCTTACGTCTCCTGAGGTATCATTTACCTTGTAGGCCGTTAGATATCCTCCTGCACCATCTCCATGCACTCCAGGCAGTCTTTTGTCGATCGGAGCATCCAGGTTTTTAACATTGTCCAAAAACATTAGGTAATGACTACCTTCCTTATAAAAATGTTGGAAGGACATCCCGCCTTGACCTCTTGAGCCTACTTGTCTCTTAGGCAGTTTTTTCATGTAGGCTAAGGAACCGTCAGGATTTATTTTAGTGATTAACATATCGTTATAATAGTATCGATAAGTTGTTGTTGTTCTTCCATTGGAGTAAGACGTTCTGACAACCACATAGCTTTGTTCTCCAATGATTACGACACTTCCATCGTCATTGGTTACTAGCTTTCTAATTTCTAATTCCTGAAACTCACTCTTGTCCTTCTTATTGTCTTTGCTATTTTTCGCTTGTGTTCTTTTGCTTGCATACTGGTTTAATATTTCTAAAGGAATTTCATAGGTAGCAAGCGGTTCAAAAGTCCCATCGCTTTTAAGTTTGGTGGTGAAAATTCCTTTAGCATCAGAGGCATCGCGGCCATCGTCGTTATAAAAACCAGAACAAATGATTTCACCTTTCGATGCTTCATACATCCAGACGCCATTAATAAAATTGTCCTTTAGGCTTATTTTAGTCTTGCTAAGCTCCTGAGAAGAAGCATCGATTTTAAGCATTTCCATTCGGTAATTGCAGCTTCCATCCTTTTTAAACCGTTTAGTCGAATTGTCAAGATACACCGTCGTCATCATATAAGCATTACCAAAAGCATCAACCGTGTAGTCGTAGTTATTCATTTTCTTTTCTGTGTAGGGCATCTTCACATCTTCGGCCCACACTTTTTCTAAGTTTTGATCAAACACATGAAACCCAATTACATCATAGCTAATATCATCATTTCGTTTTTCTGGTTTCTTTCTATATTGGACTAACACTTTAGATTCATCTGCAGAAGTATTCACAGCAAATTTATCGACAACACCCAATCCACTATACGCAAAGCTAAATCCGCTTGTTTGGGCTAGTGTCCCTGTTACTTTTCCTTTGACCTTTATCAAATTTTTTCCGCTACCCACAAAGGTTCCTTTGTCAAAATCGATTTCTCTATAAAATAGTTGTTCGGTTTCTTTTGGCTTATCCCAAACTGAATAAAAGAAGAACAAACGACCTGCTATCTGTAGCAGGGATTCCCTGACAAAATCATCTGGCATATCATTATAATTGCGTACACTTTTAAACTTAAGAGTACTCGCGTCAAGCTTTTGAATGACAATATCTTTTTTTCTTACCTTAACGGTAATAATCGTTCCTTCATGTTCAAAATAGTCTTTGCTTATGGCATCGACAACAGGGTAGGGACTACCTACTTTATAGGTGATTTCTTTTGAAGAGGCTACTTGCGCATTCAGCATAATTGGAGCAAATAGCAAGAAGATAAGGCTAGGAAGTAAAAATTTCATTTTATATTATTTTAAGGTTCAATTTGGAATATATACAAGATGCTTGCCAATTGTTTTGATCTAAGAAAAATACAATGTCAATAGTGCTTATTGACAGTTGTTTTGTAGATAGGATTAATTCGATTGCAAATATACGCAAAATCAAAACATATCCAGTATTTCACTGATTTATTTATTTTCAATTTAGTAACTTGTGAGTATGTCAGAAAAGATGATTTTTATTATTGGAATGCATCGTTCCGGGACTTCATTAGTAGCCAATTGGCTGCAAGCGTGTGGGCTGGACATGGGCGAAAAACTAGTAGGGCCTAACTTCAGTAATCCCAACGGCCACTTCGAAGATACCTTGTTTGTAGAATACCACGAAGCGCTCCTCAGCTGGAATAAACAGTCCATGTACGTCAAAAAAGAAGCGCAGCTGCACGTGCCAAAACTCTACAAAATGCAAGCAGAAAAGTTTGTCCAACGCCGATCTGCCCGCTCCCAACAATGGGGCCTCAAACAACCGCGCGCTACGGTATTCCTGGATATGTGGCACTCCATTCTCCCTTTCGGCCATTACCTCGCTCCAATCAGACACTACTCCGAAGTCGTCCATTCGCTCTACCAACGCGCCTGCGGAAAAATAAAAAGCTTAGAAAAAACCGAACCTACCAAAGCCAAAGCGCTCCTTGCCCAATTTCAGCAAGCCAAGGACGTCAGTTGCAACAATTACCTCTCTGTTTGGATAAGACACAACCAAGATCTCCTAAATCATTACAGGGAAGTCGGTCCTCAAAAATGCCTGATCTTCCAACCAAGAAACCTCCCACAACTCGACCTCCAAATCTTCACTACCATTTCCAAGGACTGGGGATTTGAGCTAAATTATAGTTCTTTACAGGAAATCTATCAGTCAGAACTTTTGAGTGAAGAGCAAGTCCAATGTACCAATACTGAACTGGTTCAGGAAGCAGAGGCGCTGTGGTCTAACTTACTACAAATCAGCATTACTAATTAGGTTGAATCACATAAAAGTCAATTGCAGTTTTTACAGGTTTTTGCACGAGGTAAGATAGGCTTATATCGAGATGAAACTAAACTTGAACCTATTACATAGGAGATACTGAAACCACTCAAGCTTTCTTGCATTACAAATCAAAAAACGCACGCACACAAGAGGCAACAAACTCCTGTTGCTCCAGCGTCAACCCAGGATATACCGGCAAACTAAGCACCTGCTTAGCAATCCGCTCCGCAATTGGAAAATCTCCTTCCTTAAATGGTAAGCTTGCATAAGCTTCCTGCATGTGTGGAGGCACTGGATAGTGAATCAATGTACCCACCTCCTTACTCTTCAGATATTCCTGGAGCGCATCTCTGTGGGCAGTTTGCACCACAAATTGATGATAGACACTAGTCGCCCCATCAGCAATGACAGGAAGTTGCAAATCGCCAACACCCGCCAGCAATTTGTAATAGTTATTTGCCACTTCAATCCGCTGTTCATTCCAGGAAGGTAATTGAGGGAGCTTTACACTCAAAACACCTGCTTGCAATTCATCCAACCTAGAGTTGACTCCCAGGTATTTGTTGTAGTATTTTTTGTGAGAACCGTAATTTCTTAACGCTTTGATCTTTGTTGCTACTTCTTCACTGTCCGTGGTGATGGCGCCTGCATCTCCTAAAGCACCAAGATTTTTTCCTGGATAGAAGCTGGTCCCGTTGGAATGTCCAAAACTACCAGCTAGTTTGCCGTTATACCTTGATCCTTGAGATTGTGCATTGTCTTCTACGACTTTGAGCTGGTGCTTTTCGGCGAAAGCCATAATCGCATCCATTTCACAAACCTGACCATACAAGTGCACCGGCATGATGGCTTTCGTTTTTTCGGTGAGCGCTGCTGGAAGTAAGTCAGGATTGAGGTTGTGAGTGTCAGGCCTTGGCTCAACAGGCACAATCGTCGCTCCCATGTAGGTCACCGCCAACCAAGTCGCAATGTAGGTGTTGGAAGGTACAATCACTTCGTCTCCAGCACCAATACCCAAGGCTTCCAAAGAAAGGATGAGTGCTTCTAGGCCGTTGCCTAAACCAACACAATGTTTTACTTCATTATAGCTTGCATATTCTGCTTCAAAATTGCGGACTTGTTGGCCTAGGACATACCAGTTGGAATCGTAGAAAGATTCAAAGTTGGCCAGGATGTCTTTTTTTAAGCCTGGATGCATACCATCAAACGATAAAAAAGGAACTTTCATAGTATTGGAATGATAGGATTAAGAGTTTTGTTCTTCACTTTTTTGCGCAGACTTCACCCTTGAGGTGTCGGTTTGGCGTATGATATACCCGGGACGTCCTTTTACTTCATCAAAAATCCGATAGATATATTCAGCAATGACGCCCAGACAAAGCAGGGTAAATCCATTGAAAAAAGTAATCAAAGTCAGCGTGGTCGCCCAGCCAGCCATCTGAAGTCCAAAAAGTCGATTGGACGTAAATAACTTCGCGTAAATAACTGCAATAATTAACACAATCGAAAAGGTGAAAATGGTCAGCCCTGCGTAAGTGATAAACTTGATAGGGAAGGAGGACGAAGCAAAAAACGTGTCTTTTGCCAGACGGATTTTTTTCTTCATGGTCCATCTGGATTTGCCCATGCCTTTTGGTCGGTCGTAAGGCACCAATATAGGACTAAATCCAAGTCGAAGTACTTCCACAATCGGAGAAGTATTTCTAGGACTAATATGTTCGTTGATGACATCAATGACTTCCCGATCTGCCAGAAAATCGTCTGCTCCACCAGGTGGAAAATCAACTTCGCTAAAGAAGTTCATTATTTTATAATAGGTATTCGAAAACAAGTCATTCATGAATCCATCATCCCTAGAAGCTCGATAGCCGATTACAATTTTGTGGCCTTGTTCCCAAATTCGATACATGTCGACCACATTTTCAAGGGGCCGTTGTAAGTCGTCCGGGACAAAAACAGCGCAACCACCCTTGCAGACTTGAAGTCCGGCAAATTTGGCGTACGGAGTGGTGTAGTTTTTACTGAGTTGAATGGCGCTGATTCTAGGGTACTGGTCCGCTAGTTCGCAAGCAATATCAAATGAATTGTCGGTAGAACCGTCATCAATGATGATAATCTCTAGTGGAATCGACTCGGCATCCATCTTTTCCATGATCTTCTGGCTGGCAGACCGAAGCCGGTCCCCACTGTAGTAGGAATGAAGGACAACGGACAATGTTTTGTTTTTTACAGCCATATTCTCAAGGAAAAATTATCGTTTTTTAGCCACTACCATTTTTGATGGATAAGCGTAAATTGGGAAATTGATTCTGGAAACTTTCAGTGCCTTTGTCAATTTGAGTAGCCACTTCCACCGCAATAAGGTAGAGATTTTTTCCAGGTGCATGTGTCTGACATCCCGTTGTTCTTCCATGACATCAAATCCAAATTTATTCAAAATGTTATGATAGACTTGCTTGGTGTACGTGTAGCAAATTGGCGGACGATAAATGAAATAATGGGATTTCTGGAATTTTTCCACCAAATTGTTCTCCATATCCACATAGTTGGAGATAAAGTAACCTCCTGGTTTTAAGGATCGGTTGATGGCTTCTAGAAATTCGGCTTGATTGGGCACGTTTTCTACGACATTAAACAATAAAACCACATCAAACTGGCCTTCTTCATAATTCATTTTTTCGAATCGACCATTGTCAATTTCTACGCTGTAGTTTGATCTGGCGTATTCTGCGAATCTGGAAGAGACGTCGCAACCGCGCACTTGATGGCCGTTTTGTTTGGCAACATGAAGCATCGTTCCTGTTGCGGGCCCGATTTTCATAATACTCATTGGGCGGTCAAGCGACTCAAAAATATGTTTAAACTTCTTGTATCTTCTGGTAGAAGTGGAAATTCTGCTGGATTCGTCCGCGAAATAATCATAATATCCCCAAATCTCTTCATTCTCTGTTTTTTTGACATCAAAAAAGGCACTGGAATTAAAAAACCAGTTAAAGAATTTTTCATTGGGCATTGGAGTTTGTTTCACAATCCCGCATTGGCATTGCTTGAAAACAAACGGAAATTCGAAATGATTGACTTCAAAAAGCGTTTTGTAATCTGGCTTGTTACACAAAAAACACACGTTGTCACTATCATCCTGGTCAAAATAGTCTGGTGGAAGTGCATCCAGCGTTATTTGATCCTGATCATCTTTTGCCATAGGTTGTTCGAGTTTTACCTGTTAAAAGCAGCTAGTATTTAGCATTAAAATAAACGATGAAGATACTTAAATTTAATTCTATTTGATGAATAAAAAGGGAAGAATTGGCTACTTTGGGCAAAGAGTGATTGGTTTACGATTATTTTTAATAGAATGACTTCGAAAAATTTATTTATTGTAGCGATGCATCGGTCAGGAACTTCCTTGGCTGCCAACTGGTTTCATCGATGTGGTCTGCACATGGGGCATCAGTTGATTGGAGCGACATTTAGCAATGTTTTTGGCCATTTTGAAGACCTCGATTTTGTAGAGTTTCATGAGAAGCTATTGCGTTTTAATAAGAATACGCTTTACGCGAAAATGGACGAACCATTGGTCTATGACGACTATTTTTTGGCTAGGGCGAAAAGTCTGATTTTTTTGCGCAATCAACTGTCCAGTCAGTGGGGCGTCAAGCAACCCAGAGCTACCTTATTCCTAGACATGTGGCGAGCAGCCAACCCAGAAGGCCATTATTTTGTACCCTATAGAAATTACAAGGAGGTTGTTTCTTCTCTATACAACAGAGAATTCAAAAAAATTGAAGTCCGCAATCCTGACAATCCAACAAAAGTAAACGAACTACAAGCAGCTTACTTGGAACAAAAAGCGGCAAAATGCAAGGACTATCTATCCATGTGGATCCGACACAATCAAGACATCCTGAACCATTTGCCTCATATCCCATCCGATAATTACCTTGTGGTTTCTGTCGCAGATTTAGCAACAAAAGACCAACAAATATTCGAAGTACTGACCAACAAATGGGGGTTTGACTTAACCTACGTCCCAATAAAGGAACTATACAGCCCAACGTCCTTTCACAAACAATTAGAACTCCATTTAGATCCAAAATTAGAAGCATTAGCAAAATCAATAGAACTTCAGCTAAAAGAAGTTAGCCTTCATTCTTTCTAACCCTTCAGATCAAGGGCATACCTTCAAATAGGCCCTTCATTTGATATCAGTTGTCTGCATCTCCTAAGGAAGTTGCTCTTCTTGATTCCTGTTGTTCCAAATACTACTTCGATCTGAAGCATCGCAATTCCCGTCCATGTTTACATCAGAGAGAAAATAGCCGAGTTGATTTCTGTCATTCCAAGCCTTACTTCTGTCGGCAGCATTTACCTGGCCATCGCTTGTGGCATCTCCGGTATGCAGCAATTGAACCCCATTTAGGGTCGTTTGTGCGTTTGTACCATAAGTGGCAAATCCGGGATCCGTGAAATCCACAACGCTTCCATCATCAATAACAATGGGTTGTGCAGACATCGCACTCAAATGATTTCGAGATTTAACAGCAACAAAATGAGCACCTGAAAATCCAGCAAAGCTAATTGATCGCAGGCCATCCAATCCGACAATATCACCATCCGCTTGCAACAATGCAGCTTGAGAGGCAACAATATTGGTATTGTCAGCAGCATCTCGTAGCTCAACAACTACCCAGTCAATAATCGCAGCAGATCCTCCTGTGGTAAAAATAGGATTGGTGGTGGATTCTCCGCCGCCTCCGACAAAAGTATATCCTATTCCCGTAAAGGGCTCAAGTAGCGGTATTGCCCCTCCAACTCGAAGTGCGTCATTCATCAATTCAGTGGCATCATCATATGGTCCTTCAAGCAACACTTTTATCGGCATTCCAATAGAAGAAGGGACAGAATAACAAATTTCTAATTCCCAGGAATTTAGTGAGCCACCATCCTGGTTTGCATTATCATTGACCGTCAACCCCCATGTCCCATTTAAGTTTGTTCCATTGAATGCGGATAGTGCCTGGGAGGGTGGATAAGTACCTCCATCTGTAGGAGGACAAGGCCAGGTGCCCGTAGCATCATCATCCAGATTAAGATCAAAATTATTTTGATTTCCGCAACTTCTGCTGATAATTTCGACACTAGTATTATCGGGACTTGTCAGCACAAATTCAAGGTCATTGATCCAGGTATGATCACCTGCAAGGTTTAATACATTTACGTCTAAGATTGTTCCGGCATCAGGGATGGTCAACTCAGAAGTGATGGAGGGAGTGCCTGAATCAGATATGCTGATTGGTATATCCGTGCTGCTATAAGTAGAACAAGTCACATTCTCCGTAAGGAAAACATGAACAGATGAATAGCTTCCAACACCACAAAAATTATCAGCCCTGACGCGCCAGTAGTAAGAAGTATTTGGAGAGAGGGTAGTCCCGAGGTCAAAGTTCGGAACGGTCAACCCAGAAGCAGATTCCAGTAGTTGAGAAAACATTGGATCTGCAGCAAGTTCAAAAGTATACCTCTCTGCACCTGGCAAAACGTCCCAGGAGAAAACCGGAAATACGGATGCATTTACCAACCCATTTTCAGGATTTGCAGGCAAAACAGTTCCTGGAATACCTTCAAGTACAACGATATCTATGGTCGTCATCTTGGTTCCAATAGATCCATCGCCTTCTAGTGTGATGGAATAGTTGCCTGGGGTGACACCTGTTGTATTCAAGCTGAGAGAAGAAGTCCCAGAGCCTCCAGAAATTGTTGCTGGGGAAAATACCGCATTCATACCTGCAGGAAGTCCAGTTGCTGTAAGGTTTACCGGGTTTGTGTACCCGCCTACCGCGTTCAGGCTGATCGTGTAGATCCCATTGTCAGGGGTACACACAGATTGGTCAGAAGGCAGGCCAGACAGAGAAAAATCAGGTCCGGTAACTAGTATTTCTATGTTTTGATTCGAAATGTCAAAAAAGATATTGTCTGAACAAATTACTTTAATTCGAACTGTTGTAGAAGGTGCATTGGGAACAACAATCGAAGCAGATCCATTATTAGGAATACCTGTCGCCAAGGCAGTAGGGTAGGTGTTCCCGCCATCAGTCGACAACAAGATATCTACATTTGCGCAGCTTACAGGCGCTGCCGTTGTATTTGCAACATCCCATGCAACAGTTTGAGAAGAACCAGCTTCCCAAACTATTCCAGTAGTATTAGGAGTCGTTACAAGGAAAGGTCCCGAATTGTCATCTACATCAACGGAATAGCCTGCACAATGAACGCCACCACCACCAGCACGATTATCTCGGACGGTCAATCTAAACTCCAAAGATCGGGTATAAGTAGGAAGAATTTCCCCATAAGGGATAGAATTTACAAGTAGATTGCTTAGCCTGGGGAAGGTCCGCACAGGATTAGGATTAGGATTCCAACTTCTAAAGATGGGCGCATTCCCGGAAGGAGATTCTGGTGCTCCCTGTGGCCCTAAATCAAATTGCTCCCAACAATAAGTTAGTACATCATTGTCGGGGTCTGTGCCTTCTCCTGTCAATTCAAAAGGGGTATTGATTGGAATAGTAAGTGAAGTTGCCATGGAATGGCTAGCTACAGGCGGTGTGTTGCCAGTTGGAGTTTTGGCGGGACATCCATTACCCGTGCCGTTGGTCGCATAGTCCAACATTTCCCGAAGACTTTCAAAATGGAAGTAGGGATCACTGTTACTTTGTAGGTTTTGGGGCGAACAAATTCCGGCATAGGCTTGAATCGTAGATCCGCTTCCAGGCTCATAAGAATGGCTGGAAATATTGCCCCCACAACTTCCTGAACTTCCGTTGAAAGTATGGTTTCCTCCAAACTGATGGCCAATTTCGTGGGCAACATAGTCGATATCATATGGATCTCCGACAGGATTGCCACTACCTGTAATACCTCTTGCCTTGGAGCCATTAGAGCAAGGAACACGCAAGGAGGCAAGTCCACCACCTCCCGTACTTACAGTATGCCCAATATCATAATTGTTGCTACCAATGGTCCCATCAATTTCGGTCTGGCTTTGGCCAATCAGAGTGCCTGCATTATTGTTATTAAATGGATCGGTATTCCCATTGGTATAAATGATTTGGTCGTTGTTGGCAACAAGTATCATTCGTATCGCAAAATCGTTTTCATAAACCTGGTTGACCCGGTTCATCGTTGTTACTATGGCAGCCAGGCCATCGGCCACTGATCCTCCATGATAGCTGGTGTATTCCCCTGTAGCAGCTACTGCCATTCTATACGTGCGAAGCGTTGTTCCATTTGAAAATACATTTAACTTAGCATTGTTTCCTGTGTTGCTGGAGTTTTGTGTGGTTCCAGATACGTGGCAAACAAATTTTTTGTTGGCAACGTAATCGTTCTTGTAATAAGTGATGTAGTTGTCTGTGCTTGCTGAGCTATACGGATCTATAAAAACTGCTCCGTTAGGGGAAAGAATCATCCCATGAAAACCTTTGTGTGTAATATCAAATCGCATGGTGGCGTGTGGATCATCGATACCTTGTGCCAGGTAAGTTTTCAGGTTTGGAAATTTGGCGGTTAGCCCAGGTTCCATTATTGGAGACTCGACGATTTTGAAATTTTGCATTTGTCCGTCTGGCATCGGGAAAGTAACCACCATAGAGCTTGTTTTCTTGGTAGTTGTAGACTCTAGTGGACTTAGTGCGAGTTTTAGTTGTAAGGCATTCAGATCAAGCGAAACTGTTCGATATTTCTGCGGGATGATTTGTCGTTGTCCTTTTAAGAATATTTTTGATTCTGAAATGTCCTTCCACAAATTCTTTTTTTGTGCAAAAAGTGTGGCAGGGAGAAGAATTGATAGACAAATCAAAATTTTAGGGTAGATAAAATTCGATTTCATGGATAGATGGTTGAGTGATGGTAAATTTGGTGTGAAGATACGTAAAGTATACTGGTACGACACAACTATATTGGCTTACCCTACCTTCTTTAGCAGAGTGATAGAGTGTAAATTTTGAACGGGACTATTGTGTTTTGATAGTATACAGAATTGTTCAAAATGTAAACGGCAAAATGTGAGCAGTTTAACAAAGCATGTCAAGCGTTCATCAATCATTTAGCGGCTAAATAAAAGTGTGCAGTAAGTTGGAATATTTTTTTTGTAGCAGAAATATTTTTATTTTTTATCTAAGAAAAATTAGAAGATATTCCTGGGAAAAGCGCTAAATTTTGTTGTTCCTTGCCCTATTTATAGCTGCAATTTTTCAAAATCTCGGTATTGCTGGATATAGTCCTTTGTTTCATTTGATAAACGTGATGCAATTCGTAAAATCCTTTTCCTTTGTGTAGTGATGATTTTCTGTCAATTCAAGATCCATGTATTTTGCAAAGGGAGGGAGTTGGAAAAGCTGCTTGTGGTTGTTTAGGGAAATTAAGTCTACTTTTTTCTTATTTTTGATGTAGGCAAAATAGGATGTGGAGCAATTAAAAAACAGCTAACAAACAATTTCATGAAAAAAATTAGACTATTACTAGTTATAATAGGTTGTTTTGGGTTATTCAGCCTCTCAGGAGAACTGAAGGGGCAATGTCTTATTGGAGCAAATCTAGGAAATTATATAGAAGGAACGACCTCCACAGTAATTGGCCAAACTTTAGGTGGCGGCGCTTTTTTAAATGGCGGATCTACTTGGCCTTTTTGTACGAATGGCGGCATGGTGGCTACTCCTACGTTTAACTACCAGATGCCATCAGGAGGGTCTGCTGTGCTCACATTATCTCAACCGATTACCACATTTACTTTTACCATTGTGGCTATGGATCCTATTGGTACGAATGAAACGTTAACACTCACGACAAATGCAGGTACGTTGACGATCACCGCATCTACCCCAACTTGTGGAGCACTAGGTATCTCAGGGAATACGATGGCCTTTGCAAGTGGAGATATTAATAATGGTGCTGGCGTTTTTATCGCCACTTCTTCCGCTGCTTTTACCAGCTTGACCTTGCAGACAAATAATCATGGAAATTCGTCCAATTCATATGGCGTTGGTATCTGTGGGACTGTACCTCCAGCCTGTGATTTGACAGATGCCAATGCGGATTGTGACGAAGACGGTGTCGACAATGGAGTAGATCCAGATGACGAAAACCCCTGTATACCCAATCCAAATCCAAACGTAACCGGCGCAGGAGATTTATGTGACGCTTTAAATACTTATCCAGCATTAGGTCCTTGTGATTGGGATGGAGATCTTGCTGATAATGACGCAGAATGTGCAGGAGGTTCTGATCCATATTGCGACCAGAGTACCCCAGCCAATCCATCAGGAAGTTGTTGCAATGCAGGCTCGGATGCTCCAATTTTTGGAAATTAGTTGTGATCAATAAACACAAAATAACATCATTGAAATCAAAAGAAAAATAGAACACCAAAAAGATGCTGATTAACTTCACCTGCGGGATAATTTGCTTGCCTGCTGTGCAAATGGAAGGCAGGCTTTAGCCATCGCATCGAACATGGAGATATGGGCACGGGTTGCTTTAGTCAATTATTTTGAAGTTGGCTAGCTTTTACAAACACCTACTTTACAACTTCTCAAAATCCTCATATTCCCGAATATAGTCCTTCGCTTCATAGTGCGTGGAAGCAAGGACGAGTTGCACCGCAGAATGACTATACTGCATCGTGTGCCAGCACAATTTTGGCATATAAACCGCTTTATTTGGCGCGTCCAAAATAAACGTATTGACTTCTCCACCAGGCATCTCCGTAACGACCGTGATTCGCCCACTAACAGCAATCAGGATCATTTCAGTCTCATGATGGGCGTGTCTTCCACGGACAATACTTTCCGGGGTGTAGTAGGTCCAGAAAATCCGCTCGATCGTAAACGGAATATCTTTGTGGGTTTCACCTACGCTGATGTAGCCGATGGAGGATTCTCCGATTTTAGGGAATTCTATTAAATGAGGTTGAGTTTTATTCATAGGTATACAACTTCCTTATTGTTTTTGAAATACTTCGATCCAAAATTGGCTCTTCGGCTTATAGGTATTCAATTGTTGGGGATTGTCGTCCCAAATGTACTTGGTTTCGTTGGCGGAGAGCATGTCTGCCATTCCTACTTTTTTGTAGCCATTCTTGTTGATATAGTTGGAGTACCAATTGAAGATGGTCATGTCGCTGTTTGGTTTTGCGAGGATGGATATTCGATGATTGAATAGCACCACATATTTTGGCAGGTCGCGTTCTACATCTTCCTTGAATTCCTTGATGGACTGGGCAACTTTTGGGTCATCCTTGTCATACATCAGGTACGAGAAGTACGCATGCTCAGACGGACAGCGCCGGTCTGCATAAAAATAGATTTGAGGCTCAGAGCCGATCAGAACAATCTTGTCTTCCTTAGTCGTCCGTTTTTTGATATAATCGCCAATCACTTTTGCCTCTGGAAATGGGTTCATCCCGTAAGTTTCACGGAGTACTTTTTTATGATTTGGATTGAAATAATACTCTTTGAAGGTTGATAGATTCATAGCTACCATCAAAAATAAAACAACCCCAAGTCCAGCAGTGACCATCTGTTTGTTAACAAACTTTGAAAGTAGCTCCTGGCCAGCAAAAAAGGTAGCGCCAAGCATAACTGCCAGACAAGGCATCAACTGCAACCAATAATGACCATAAAACCGCATTCCCGGTGTGATCGTAAAAAAGGAAAGAACCGCAAAAAGCAATAATCCAATTTTTTTGGTCATAGAAACCTTCGTCAGCCACACTAAAATCAAGGAAAGCATTGCCAGTATCCAGAAAGACATATAGCCATTCGTGACTCTGGGAAGCGTGGTGAGAAACCGTTCTTTTCCGTATTCAAGTGTTACTGCTCCTACATAAGCTTTCGGTGCTTCAATGGTCCAGTAAAACATTTCTGACAAAGCGCCTTGCGCTGCCATAATCAGACAAACCAATCCGAAAATTCCAAAAACCCCAGCAGAATAAATTGCTCCTTTTTTGATAATCTCCATCCAGTCTCGCCCAGCAGGGATAGTGTTTTCCAAAGTGGAATCGCTGTCTTGCTTGTTTTCCTTGAAAAAGTAATGCATGACGGTTATTAGACCACCAAACAAAATGAAAAACATCCCATTCGACTTCGTCAAGAAAGAAAGACAAATCAACACACCTGCTGCAAACAACTGCCAGTTTTTACCATTTTGTAAAGAATGAATCAACAATGCAATGCCTCCTGAAGCGAAAAAAGTAACAATATGCTCCGATTGAGTCGTAAATCCAGACGCCTGTGAAGTAAGGGAAAGTAAAGCATATCCAACTGCTGCGGCAATCCCCGCAGTAGTATTAAACCACTTTTTACCAATCAGAAAACAGAAATAGATGGTTGCCAGATTCAAAATCAGAATCCCAACATGCAAGCCCTCCACCGTTTTACCAAAAATGGCAATCAGCAAGGCATATCCATAATAAATACCAGGAAATTTGAACTCATGAAAATCAAGATAAGGCGTCTGTCCATCCAGAACCAACTGCCCGAAATAAGCATAAATACCTTCATCCCTTTCCATAGGAATACTAAGGAAATTCATACGAATGATAATGACCAATATCGCCAGTATACCTAGTATACCCCACGCTAGATAGTTCTCATTTATCTTTAGAGACGGAGTACTTCCTGCAGCAGATTTTACTGCTTTTTTTTTGATAGGACCAGTTTGTTTATGTGATCCTTTTGACTTTTTTTTCTTCGCCATTTCAGTGTTCGGTTTTCTCTTACTTCCGTAAAAATGGGAAGAAGTAGCGTGATTTTACTAAGTTTGCAAAGATAAAAAAAATAATAAAACCATATGTTAGTTGTAAAGGAAGGGATTAATCTATGAAACAAGCAAACAAACTCTTTGTCTGGGGATTATTGGGAGCGACTATTTTGTTGCAGGCGCTTACTCTGATTTTATTTAAGCAGGCGGCGATTACCTTGGAGACTTTTTCGTTTGTTGCGATCATAACGAATGTCTTTTATCTGGTCAGTTTTAGTTTGTTTTTTGTCAGGAGCGTGATTTGGCAGTTGGTCTTGAAGCATTTGCCGTTGTCGATTGCTTACCCGGCGGTGAGTTTGAATATGGTGTTGCTTTTAATATTTGGCTATTTGTTGTTTGACGAAACGATTAGCTGGAACAACATTCTTGGTACGCTGGTGATGTTGATGGGAGTTATCATGATGAATACAAGAAAGGAAGAACATGCTTAAGTATTATCTAGTTGCATTGTTGTCAGTTTTGGTCACTTCGATTGCCCAGATTTTGCTTAAAAAAGGAGCCAACTTTGGTAGGGATAAAGGGTCTTTTCTTGCGTTGTATTTGAATACGTTTTCAATATCGGGATATGTACTGTTTGTGATGGTAACGCTGCTCAATCTATATTTTTTGAAAGTGATTCCTTTGAAGGAATTGGCCTTTATTGTACCAGTTGTCTATATTTTAGTGCCTGTTTTATCTTATTTTTTTCTTGGGGAACGGCTCACAAAACGACAGCGATATGCAATATTAATTATCTTTGTTGGCATCTTAATTTTTAATGTAGACAAACTATCAGGCACATTTTGAATACTATTCCACCACCTTTATTAGCACTCTACAGACAACAGTTCGACCGAACACCTGATACAATAACGCCCCTCCAAAAATCTGGATCCGATCGGCAGTATTTCCGACTACAATCTGATGAACAATCTGTCTTGGGCGTTTTCAATAATAACCAAGCAGAAAATCAGGCATACATTGGAATGACGCACCACTTTCAGCAATATCAATTACCCGTTCCAAATATTCTAAGAGCAGACATTGCCAATCAGGTCTACCTTGTTCAAGATCTAGGCGATCAGCCTTTGTTAGGTCTGCTTTCGCAGAATAGATCCACCAATGAAGTAAGTCCGGCGGCGCTTGATCAATACAAGCAAGCGCTTTCCCAACTGGCCAGACTACAGATTACAGCAGGCCAAACCCTTGACAATTCGCTTTGCTGGCAGCGCAAACACTTCGATCGACAATCCATCCTTTGGGATTTAAATTACTTCAAATATTACTTCCTCAAACTATTGAATACCCCGTTTGATGAACAAGGACTGGAAAACGACTTTCACCAACTTGCTGATTTTTTACTGGAGGCAGATGCTCAATATTTTATGTTTCGGGACTTTCAAGCCAGAAATATTATGATCTTTGAAGATCGACCCTACTTTATTGATTTTCAAGGAGGCAGACGTGGAGCACTTCAGTATGATGTGGTTTCTTTATTGTACCAGGCTAAAGCCAATCTTCCCAATGAAATTCGCGAAGAACTGCTTCAACATTATTTAAATGCAGCTAACGAAATTACTCCGATTAATGCCGTGACCTTTCGTAAATATTACGTCGGATTTCAAGTAGTCCGATTCCTTCAAGTGCTTGGAGCCTACGGGTTTCGCGGAATTTTTGAAAGAAAAGCACATTTCTTATCCAGTATCCCATTTGGAATTGATAACTTGAAATGGTGGCTACAAAATCAAGAATTGCCAATTGAATTGAAGGAGTTAATTCCCGCTTTACATCGAATGTTGCAATCCGAAAAACTGAAAGATCTTTTATGAACGAAAACGCACAACTACAAATTACAATTACCAGTTTCTCCTACAAAAAAGGAATCCCTGAAGACCCATCAGGCAATGGGGGAGGTCATGTATTCGATTGCAGAGCGATACTGAATCCTGGAAGATTCGAACCTTATAAAACAATTACCGGAAGAGACCAACCGGTGATCGATTTCCTCGAAGAAAAAACGGATATAAAAGACTTTCTGGCAACTGCTTTCGATATAGTCGATCGCTCCGTAAAAGTTTATCTGGACCGAAATTTTCAGCATCTGATGGTTAGTTTTGGATGTACTGGCGGTCAACATCGATCCGTGTACAGTGCCGACGCGCTAGCCACTCACCTCAAAGAAAAATTCCCAGTAAAAATAGTCGTAAACCACGTTGAACAAGAAAGAAAAAACTGGATCAACCAACCCTACTAATCCCACCCAGTAACTTAATAACTAAACATCCAAATGAAAGCAATGATTTTCGCTGCTGGCCTGGGAACTAGATTAAGGCCATTAACAAATGACCGCCCGAAGGCATTGGTCGAACTAGAAGGTAAAACCTTGCTGGAAATTGTTATTCGAAGACTTATTCACCATGGTTTTACGGATATAGTGGTCAATGTGCATCATTTTGCCGACAAGGTCATCCAGTTTTTGAAAGATCATAATAATTTTGGGGTAAAGATTACCATTTCTGATGAACGTGACCAGCTTTTGGAAACGGGCGGTGGCTTAAAAAAAGCAGCAAATTTATTAATGGGAAAGGATCCAATTTTGATTTGCAATGTTGATATTTTAACGAACATCAATTTTTCAAAAATGCTGGATGTGCACCGTCGTTCCGGCGCAATAGCAACCCTAGCGATTCGAAACCGGAAAACGAGCCGGTACCTACTTTTTAATCAACGAAAAAACCTCTGCGGTTGGACAAACGCTAAAACGGGAGAGGTGAAAATCGCCAAACAAACCAAGACAAAGCCTATCCCACTAGCATTTAGCGGCATTCACATCATAGAACCAAAGTTCTTAGAGCTTATTCACCAAACGGGAAAATTTTCTATAATTGATGTCTATCTGGACTTAGCAAGAACAAATCAAATCAAGGGATACCAGCATGACGAAGATGTGTGGCTGGATGTTGGAAAACCGGAGAGTTTGAAGAAGGGGCTGGACGTTTTACCCTTGTTGATGGATTAGGTTTCAGGTTTATTTCAACCCTCTAGGGTTTAGGTCAGGTGGGTGCATTTGTCGCACTCTACTTTCTACCAACAGGTTTGCCCAGCAAAACAAGTCCCTTTTCTCAATACTTTCTACCAACTATCCAACCATTAAATCGGTCCATATTTTTCCTCCATTTGTGGAGTTATTTTCAACCCTTCAATCCAATCTTCATCAGGCACTTCTGGTTCTAAGACCATCGGATTGCCAAAGTAATCCGTTCGAATACCGGGGTAGATAGTCGCTTTCCATAAGTGAGCAACCAAAGAGTTCAGATTTAAATTTGGATGGAGATGGGGCTCCAATAGTTCCTTGTGTGCTTGAGGCAATAAGCTCCAGTGCAGACCAGGACGCATATGGTGGACTCCGTGATAGCCATTGTTGCAAGTCCAGAAATTTAGCCATGGGCTTTTAAAGGATCGGGAGTGATTGTAGGGGTGTGCAGTATCACAACCATCATGTTGCCAAAAGTTGGTGCTTACAATGCCCCAGGCAGCATAGAGATGCGGGATGACAACCAACAAAATTGCAGGGATTGGTGCAATGATCAACAAAATAATCTTTGTACCAAACACCAAAAAAAATTCCTTTAGGTATTGCTTAAACCATTTCGGTCGATCCTTTCTCATTTTTTTGATAAAATCGATTTCTGATCGCATAATTGCACCAGATACTAGAAAAAAGAAAAACAAATGATTGAAAAAGTTTAGTCGGAATCGGGCTTTTGAGGGCCGCATAATATCCTTGGGTGTAGACAACTCCTTGTGATGGCTAAAGTTGTGCCCAGGAACAAAGGCACTTACCGGATGACCATAAGTCAAGGAAAGGACCATTTGAAAAATTCGATTTGCCGTACCGTTCTTAAAAATAGGTACATGGATGGTATTGTGAACAATAATCGCACAAAAGAAGGCGAAAACACTGTTCAAAACAATAGCAAGAACAAGCACGGGTATGCTCATTTGATCGTAAAATATCCAACTGCCTATTGCAATTGCAAAGTAAGTTGCTACAATGCCGAGGGTTCTCCGGTCAGCTTTATATTTTAGCATAATTGGGTGTTTATGTACTTCCGCAAATATACTATTTGTTAATGGATTTTATAAAGGAAAATCTGTTAATACTTTGAGAACAATCGAGCAACCGTTAAAAAGTTCACTATTAACAACAAACAAATCCAATCGATAACTAATATTTCCCTTATCTTGCCGCTGAAAAAAATGAAAGCCAAATGAGCGTAAACCGTTTAAAGAATATTCCCGGATTTTCTATAGATCAGGTGGCGAGAGCCGTTGCCAATGATCCTGAAGTACTAAGAATGGAAAACCTGGATACTGATTTACAGCCGCCATTTGCTGCCGTCATCGCTACAAAAGCCGTGATTGGAGAGGATCAGGACAATAGCTACCTGCCCTTCATCGGCAGGGACGAACTGAGGACAAAAGTCGCTACAAAAATCAATCGGCAAATCAATGAAGATTTTTATGATGAATGGCACGTGTGCATTACCTGTGGCGCGACAGAAGGGATGCTCGACACTTTACTCGCTACCACAGATCCTGGTGATGAGATCGTATTGACCGACCCTACTTATGCAGGAATGATCCAGCGAGTTCGGTTAGTCGGAGCGAATCCCATATTTGTTCCCTTTTACAATTTTATGGGAACCTGGCGATTGGATTTGGATGTGTTGCAAGCGTCTATAACTCCTAAAACAAGGGCACTTTTTATTATGAATCCGAGCATGCCATCAGGCGCAGTTTTAAATGAAGTAGAATGGAATATGATCGCTGAGATTTGTAGAACCAATGATATCTTTTTGATTTATAATGCCTCAATGGAGCGAATTTTATTCGATAACAAAACACTAATTCATCCAGCCACCCTTCCAGGAATGAAGGAGCGCACTATTATTATAGGATCCATGTCTAAGGAATATCGAATGATCGGTTGGCGGGTAGGCTGGGTCGTTGCTCCAAAATCCATCATCAGCGATATCGCAAGAGTCCATATTTATAACACGGTGACTGCAACTGGCATCTCTCAGGCAGGAGCAATAGCAGCGTTGCGCTCTCCACAAGACGGACTAGAAAATTGTATTGTCGAATGGCAAAAACGAAGGGATATGGTCAATCGGCAATTGAAAGGCTATCCAATGCAAGAGGCTGCTGGTGGCTGGTCACAGATATTGGATGTCGGCCAACTCGGATTTGATGCAGAAACCGCTTCCCAATTATTACTAGAAAGAGGAAAAATCGCCGCTACTCCAATGACACACTGGGGCGACCAACATAGCAATCAATACGTCCGCCTGGTTTTCAGCAACGAAACCGTCAGCCGGCTGATTACGCTTGGAAATAGGGTCAAGTTAGCCCTTGGCTGATGTGAAATAGACTAGTTGGTAAAATCATTCGAGCCTTCGTAACGGCGACTTCAGTCGCTTGAACAACCTAACGATCAAATTTACAAACTAATATCACTCTGAGTTGGGCGACTGAAGTCGCCGCTAGTGAGGCTAGTAGCTTTTTTATTCAAGTTGAATTAATTCCTTACATTTGGTCTGCACATTACTCAAACAACCCAAAAGTATAATGGATTTAAAAACGTTAAGAGAGCTGGTGGCCATTGATTCTCCTTCAGGATTTACGGATAAAGCTTGTCAATATATTTACGATTTACTAACAGAGTATGGTTGGAAACCAGAATGGACCAACAAAGGCTCTGTAGTTTGTGCGTTGGGTGAAAACCCGGTTGCAGGAATAGCAGCGCACACAGACACGCTAGGAGCAGTAGTCACAAAGATCAAAAGTGATGGCAGTTTACGGATATCACAAGTGGGTTCGCCTTCCTTGCCAGCTTATGAAGGGAGTTATTGTAGAGTTTATACCCTTGAAGATCAGGTTTATAGTGGCACCTTGCAGTTGGATGATCCAGCAATTCATGTAAACAAAAATCTAAGGACTGCCAACCGAACAATTGAAAATATGCACATCCGTTTGGATGAAGAAGTATTCACAGAAGAAGAAGCAAAGTCCCTAGGCATCAGACCTGGCGATTTTATCTGCTTTGAACCGCAATATCTCGAATTGCCGACGGGGTATATCAAGTCCAAATTTATGGACAATAAGGCTGGATGTTTTGTCCTTTTCGAATTAGCAAGAAGGTTAGGCGAGCAAGGTAAAACCGCTCCTGTCGAATTGTACTTTACGAACTATGAAGAAGTAGGACATGGTGGAGCCGAAGGTTATTCCTCCACCGTCAACGAGCTATTAGTCATTGATATGGGAGTGGTAGGAGAAGATTGTGCTGGTAGAGAAACGGCCTGTTCTATCTGTGCAAAAGATGCAAGTGGTCCTTACGATTATAACTTTAGAAAAAAACTGGTACACCTAAGCGAGAAAAATAACATTGCATTTGAGTTGGATGTCTATCCATTTTATCGTTCTGATGGTTCAGCCGCTTTGCGAGCAGGACAGAATTTGAGGGTGGGGTTGATCGGGCCCGGAGTCGCTGCTTCTCATGGTGTGGAGCGGACGCATGTCAAGGGGATTCAAGCGACAATAGATCTTTGTATGGCGTACATTCAACAGTTGTAAACTGTATAGTTGATCCTGATTTTAGTTGAGCGAGTTGGTCAATGCCTTCTTCGGTTACTTGGAAAATTCTGGGATAGCCACCTATCGTCTGACCATCTCTCATCAAAACAATCGGCAGCCCGGAAGGCGGCAATTGAACCGTCCCTGGCTGAACGGCAGACGACAACATTTCTAGCGAATCAAACACCACCGGTTCCCCCTCCAAAGCATAGGCCATTCGGTTGCTGCGTGCTAATATCTTGTAGGAAGTCTTAAGGAGTTTTTGAATCGTCTGTTTTGAAAATTTGTGGTATTCGGGGCCTTTCATTACTGGAATATTCCGCTGATTAAATTGGAAGTCGGGTAAGCGGATAGCCATATTTGAAGCACTAAAAATTGTACTACTTTCGTAGAATAAAACGCCTCCTTTTTTCAAGGGAGTTATCCCTAATTCTGCAGTGCAACACCAGGAGCAGCTTCCTAGTACTTTAGTCGTCTGAAAACCATTTTTTATGGCCAAATACGCCCTGCAGCCTTGTTGCAGTCGATTAAATTTTAGTCGATCTCCTTGATTGATTTTTATTTTTTTGTTTGGAAGGATAGCGAGTTCATTTAACGTAGGAGAAAAGTCTGCTCCTGTAATACAAACAACTGTCTCTGCTTCAAAAACTAATTCTGGGCCGATCAGGGTGATCTCCAATAGCGGCGCATTCAAATCATTACCCAATATCAAATTGGCCAATTGCGCATGGTTTTGGTCCATTGCTCCAGCTACAGGGACACCAAATTTCCGAAACCCAAACCTTCCCAAATCCTGCATAGTCGTCAATAATCCAGCCTTAATCATTAACAACCTACCCATGGTTATCTGGTTTTAAATAGAAAGGATCTTGATCTGATAATAAACTGATTTTCTGGAATTGGGCTTGATCAATTTGAGTAAACTCAACCTGGTCTCCGATTAGAAAAGGAGATGGCAATTCTTTGTTTGGATGGAATAAATTGATCGGTGTTTGTCCAATGATATTCCAGCCACCTGGGCTTTCGGAAGGGTAGATGCCTGTTTGCTGGCCACCTATTCCTACTGCTCCTTTCGGGACTTTTGTTCTGGGAACGGACTTCCTTGGATGGTGTAAAGGTGCTGGCAATCCACCTAAATAGGGGAATCCTGGCAAAAATCCAATCATATGAACCAAGTAGACTTGTGTGGTGAAAATTTTGACAAATTCAACGATAGTCAGCCCCTTTGCAGCTGCGAGTTCCGTCAAATCCCATTGCGATTCGTCTGCAAATAGCACTGGAATAGTCCAATGATTGTTTTTTGAATCGGAAGTTGGTTTATGGTGTTCGAGCGCCTTTAAGGTAGCAGCGATTTGTGCTGCGTCAAGCAGGTCTTCTTCAAAAAAAACGGTAAGCGAAGCATAGGCAGGCACAAGGTCAATCAGTCCATCAGGGAACGTGTTTTCCAGCAAAACGACTGCCTGCTTGATTGCTAGTAAATTGGATTGGCTAATGATTGGCGGCCATTCAGCAAGCAAGGAGTTTTGACCCGTTTGTCGAATAGTCATAGGACTCAAGAGACTAAAGGTTGTAAGGCTTTGAGAATTTCGATGGCTTTTGGATGATCTCCGTGGACACAGCATGTTTTTGCTTGTATCCGCCTGGAAATGCCGTCTGTGCAACGGACCCGTTCATGGGTGATCATTTTTTTGACGTGTTTAAATGCTTGTTTTGGGTTTTGAATTAAGGCATTTGGCGCTGATCGTGGGACAAGAGTCAGGTCAGCTGTATAGTTTCGATCCGCAAAAACTTCATAGTGGACAGTGATTTTTTCTGCCTTTGCTAGTTTCGCCATTATAGAATTTCCTGGAGCGTAAAGTACTAGATTGGGGTCTGTTTTTAATATGGCATTTACGATGGATTGTGCTTCTTTTTCTTGAGTACAGGCCATATTGTAGAGGGCACCGTGTGGTTTGACGTGGTGGAGTGGGTAGTCTTTTGTTTTGGCTAGTCCTTGGAGTGCAGCGATTTGATAAATCAGAAGGTCAGTTAATTCTTCTTGGGGGAAATCCATTGGTTTCCTGCCAAAGTTCTCCTTGTCCGGAAATCCCGGATGTGCTCCAATTTTTATCTTTTTATCCTTGCAAAAGTCAATGATAGCTGCTATTGTCACTGGGTCTCCTGCGTGAAATCCGCAAGCAATGTTACAAGAGCTGACGAAAGACAAAATTTCAAAATCGCGTTCTATATCATATCCAGGAACGCTTTCTCCGATGTCGCAATTAATATCCATACTTTGTTTTGCCAATTTATTGCTAATTTACTTGAAATAATTGAAAGGAGAACACCGTTAGTAGAAGGTGCTGAATTTAGAGAGAAATTTTTTTATGAAAGTTATAGGTTTAATGCTAGTGGTATCGTTGTTGTCCGTTAATTGCACGAGTACTAAAAAAATAGTTATTCTTGTTGAGGACCAACAAGCAATACAGGTACTTGAGTTTGCCAATGATCTGCTTCAACATCCAACAAGTTGGAATCAAATAGATGATCGGAGTTGTGCCGACGATCAGGCCAGCAAAACGTATAGTTTATATTGTGCATTGTACGAAGGCCAGATGAAGTATATCGGAGAATACAAACATCGAGGAATTGTGATGAAAGCAGTTCGAAATGGTATTAGGGAAATTTCTTCTCAAAAATACAAGCATATTATTCGTGATTATAATAATTTGCCTTCCACTACTCATAAGGATATTTTGCTAGTTTTGGAACGTGCTAAAGTCAGTTTGACGACCAACTGATTTCTGAATAGTCCTCAACATTACAAGCTTCCATAAATTCTCAATACTATTTCCATAATCTTCAAATTATAGTATCTTTCCTAGCAAAAAAAACTCATGAAGTATTTCTATGTTTCAGTAATGCTCCTCTTTCTATTTTCTTGTAACAACGTTTCTACCAAACAATCCACAACAGTAGTAACAGAAGCTACAGATGCAGCAGTGCAACGTCCTTTACCTAAAGTTACTCCAGCACTCAACACCAATTCAAACTATCAGATTCAAAATCTACAAAAAGCAGCCGACTATCCCTCCTCCTTTAAAGACACTTCCATTTGCAAAGACTGGAAGTTGACTGAACCTCAGATTAGAAAAATCTTGAAACTGTCAGAACAGATCGATGGCCCCACCAAACATCAGTATGACCATTTACCTTGTGTGTATAAGGGCGTGGTTGTGCAAAAAGAACACACGTATAACCTGGAAATCAATGGAGGAGGCTGGTATCGACTGACCTCAAAAGATGGAACATTGATGTATGGTAGTTTGAACCACCAGACAAAATCCTTTTTTCTTTCTCAAGAGATTGATAATCAATAGCTTTATGAGTTTTTTTCTCGTATTAAGACGGATTCATTAGATAAATATCAAAAATAAAAATCCCACTATTCTTAAGTAGACTATATCTAAATAAGAAACTTTTTCTATATTTGCGCCACAGTTAATTTTCGATTTATAAAAAATTAGTCGTAGCATGAATTGGAGTTGGAAAAATGGAATTTTGGTGATTTTTATGTTGTTTGGTAGCCTGATCCAAGCGAACGCTCAAAACATAGATTTTTCTAAGGAAAGTACCTTAGGTAACCTGTTTATCCGAATGTATGGTGAAGTCCATTATTATCAGCCAGTTGGAGGAAGTACATTTGAAGCGGGGCAATTTGACGCAAAACGAATTGTCGCTCTTTTTGGCTACCAATTTAACAGAAACACCCAGTTTGTCACTGAATGGGAGTTGGAACATGCCAATGAAATTTTCCTCGAGCAAGCATTCATCAAGCATAAGCTAAAAGGAAAAACAAGTCTCAAGGCAGGAATGCTGCTAATACCGATGGGAATCATCAATGAAAACCACGAACCGAACAACTTTTTTAGTGTTGATCGACCGCTCCTAGACCGAAATCTAGTGCCTTCCACCTGGAGAGACATTGGAGCAGGAATAACAGGTTTGCTTCCAGGAGATTTCAAATATCAATTGTACCTGGTCAATGGTTTACTGGGGTATCAAAATGGCGCAGCTAAGTTTGGAGCCTCCTCCGCTTATCGAAGTGGTAGACAAAAAGGAATAAAGACTATATTCTCCAGCCTTCCAGCCGTTTCTGGACAACTTGAATACTTCGGATTTAAAAATGGAAAAGTTGGGTTATCTCTTTATGCAGGCGAGTCAAATACAGACGCCTATCAAGGAGTCGAGCGGTCGAATAAAGAACTAAAAGCAGGAGCAGATAGCACTACAGTTTTTACTAGTATGGCAGGCCTTCACGCCAATTTTGACTTGAATAATTTTGTCTTGCGAGGTCAATTGATTTTTGCACATAACGGTGGAATTGAAGCCTATCAGGAAAAAACAGGATCTAGTTTAGGAAAATCCTCTTTAGGAATGTACGTAGAACTAGGACGTCCATTCACTAAAAATGAAAAATGGATTGCTTTTGGGAGATATTCCTTCATGGATAATGTACTTGAAACGAAAGGCAATAACAACATTAATCACACCATCACCGCTGGTTTTAACTATATGGCTGCAAAAGGAGCGGTTTTAAAATTGGATGGTCAATTGACGGATTTGGACAATAATGCATCTTTCACAATAAACGCTGGAATTGGAGTATGGTTTTAAAAATAACAAATATCATCCTGGCTATTGGCTTGTTTTTTATCGGTGCTCCTGAAGGAAAGCTGTTTAAACAATACCAAACCAAAATCAATAAACACTTGATCAAGGTATTTGATGCGGAGAACGACCTTTCGACCAACCTTTCTTCTCTGGAAACGGACAAAAAAGGCATGGAGTTGTACCGAATCACCAATCAGTTGAAAACAGTAGGATTTCTATCGATATTGGAAGTGAAATCTTGTAGCTTGAATGGGTGTACTGCCAGAAAATCATTGAATGATAATATAGGGTCGGAATACTTTGATATTGCGGTAGTAACGGACGAATCCAAGCACATTAAGTCCATTATTGTCCTGGAATACTTTTCAGATTATGGGTATGAGGTAACTTCCAAAAAATACTTGAAGCAATATCATGGGAAAGCGCTTTGTTCGTTTTCTTCTCAGCATCCGCAAGTGGATGGGATTTCTGGTGCTACGATTTCCTATAATGCGTTGATCTCGAGTCTGGGAGATATTTGTCAGGCGTTGGAGGAGTAAGAGGAAACGCAATGGCGCAATGGCTTTATCCTAAAGGAAACTAGGTCGTCAGATAAACCCCAGTTACATATTTGGAGCTTTTAGTTTGTCGAAAAGGCATGGGCTGTGTCACTCGGTCAGTACCACCATCCATCGATTCATCATACTTCAATTCTAGGATAATGCCGCTGTCTGTTATGGTGTATCTAGTGAATCCCTGACTCATCAATAGAGAAAAATACCGCATTTGTCGATCTACCGTAATCCGATAATTCCCATCCGAAGTACCAAAATAAGAACGAACGTAAGAATTCATCAATACAGGCCGCAGTGCCCCCCCCGCCAATTTAGACAAGGAGTTGACCAATTTTGTAGTCGTCCGAAGCGCTGTCAAATCAAACTCAGGGACAGGATAGATTTCCTTGCTCCCTAGCATATTGTGCTTGATTTTGATTTCGAAACGTGGATTGTTGATTTTTGTGGGCTGTTCGCCATACCAACGTACCCGGTATTTCTTTCGTTCAGAAACGCCAGCCACATTATCTTCGAAAGTGGTCAAAGAAGGCGAATCAAAATAAATGTTGTTGATCTGCCGATCAGGATAGATTTTACTAAATCCAGCCGGGTGCAGGCGCAGAGCCTGGATTACAGATTCCAACCTAAAATGATCGATTTTATATTTTAGTTCGTAGCGCATTATCTTATTATATCTTCCAGGCCATCAGGGCGCTGATTTTTTACCTGCTTTTGCTCTCCTATGATTTTATCTCCTGGTAGTTTTAGTCTGGATCCGGCTTCTATCAGGTGCAATTGATTGATATTTTCTGCTTGATATTTTACAACTTCAATCGACGCCCCTCCGTATTCTGGTTTTTTCTGATAAGCAGTAAAACCCTGCCTACAATTTTTGAGATGAATACTTTGAATGGTAAGTTCGCTTAGATCTTTTGAAGCAACACCAATAACAGCACCGTCAATAGTGGTATTGGACACGGTCACCGTAGCCTGCTCTCCCACACTGATTCCTTTATCTCCGATGTCTTCAATGTTGCAATTGGCGATCGTAATAGTGCTTGTAGAGAAATCAATCGCGTCATTTCCTGTTTTATAAAATCTTGAATAATTAATACTTCCTACGCAATAATCGGCATCAAAACCGTCTCCAAATGTCTGACTAACTGTACAATGGGTCATGTCAAAATTACTACGTACAATATTCAGCGCATCCTCACAGTGGTTTTTGGTAAACGTGCAATGATTCAAGGCCACATCCGACTCATAGAATGTCACTGCCCCGGTAAGCAGCCAGCCCTTATGATTCAACGTATTCAAATCTTCAAACAACACGTATTGCAGTGTCGACTTGATCGGAGATTGAATAATTGTGAAACCATTGGCCGTTTTATCGGAAGAATAGATCCGAATTGGAGTATCTTCTGTTCCCTTCATTTTGATAGGAGATTTCGAGATAAATTTAGCCTTGTTGGTCAGATTCAACTCTACACCTTCCTCAAATTCTACTTGATATCCGTCGGGGATAAGAATGTCTTTATTTGTAGTTATTTTTCCTTTTTTGAATAGGACGCGCTTGCCTTCCAGGGTATACACTTCATTCGATTGGAGGACAACGTTTTCCCACAATTCTTGTTGCGGAGTGGTAGGAAGTGCCGTTCGGAAAGTAGATATTTGTGTTTGAAAAACAGAATCAATACCAGGCAATCCATAAAACAGATATTGGTCTTCTAGTCCTACGCTGAGGTCTGCAAATTTGGCAATTTCATTCCGTTTTCTAGGGATGATGAGTATAGGAGATTCGAGTTTATTGCTCATTGTTTTCCTATTTTTACCGGAGCCGAGAATTTCTAGGGCGGTAAAATGGAAGTTACTTATTTTTAGTGCCTTTGAATTGCTGGTTTTAGCTTGTGTCCAGGCTTGAATACCAGTGTTGTGATAAGGATATAGCATTGCCTGTATCTTTTTGCTTCTTACCAACAAGTCTTTTTTGTTGAACTTATAGTCTTTAAATTCTCGTTGCAAAAAGGCTTCTCTTTGGGTAAGTCCAGGCTCCAAACTCATAAAAAAAGACTCTAAAAAATTGTCGCTAGAAAACTGATTAAGGTACTGATGGTATAAAGCGATAAATTCTCTATCATAAAATAACTTTTTGTACGCTTCTACTCCTAGAAATCCCTTATTGAAAACGCCCTGCGCAATAAAAAATCCGTCCCCAGGAGACCAGGGAGTCAGTTCATCCGCAAACCCATCAAACCCAATAGGCTCCAATTTGCCAACCACCGGATTGTAATAAAACCGCTGATTGTGCCACGTCAATCCATGAAAAGCAGCTGCCACATCCGTAATCGCATAAAATTTAGCCATTTGATCAATATCGAAAATGACACTTGGTTTTTTCTGATTGTGCCGATACTGATGCATTAGATCTTGGGCAATTTCAAACTGCTTGGAAAGCGTAGGGGAGTTTGCCGTTTTGTTGGTGCCGAACGGTTGAATAGGGGAGGCACGCATGGCGTCTTTTTTATGATCTACGAAATAGAGATTTCCCAGCATATCGAATTGGCGCTGATAGCCGTTCCAATATTCATCTTCAGTAAACCGGACGATTGGTCCCTCTCTTCTTTTTTTGTATTCCAGCAATTGTTTTAGGAAGTGCTCTTCGTAAAGATAAGTGCCAAGCGCCTGACCATTGATTTCGAGCTCAATGTAGTCGAAACGGGTGGTGAGGACATCCTGACTTTCAAGCAGCTGATGATAAAACCACTCATTCAAATAGTGTCTAGTCTTTGGATTTTGTATGGAGAACGTCTGCAGTCGTTTCCAGGACTCTGGTTCTTTTACGCTGACGCGGAAGGACCATTTTTCTGATTTCAGATGATCCATCCAGTCTCCTTTTAGACGGAGTTTGGCGTTTGTTTTGTGCTCGCCTTTTAGGATTTTTGCGCCGACCCAATCGTCATCGGCACTACTAAGGATTCCCTTTCTCAGTGCTTCTGTTCTTTTTTTGCGTAGCTTTTCCATGCCTTTTTCCTGGATCTGCAATTCCAGTTTTTCGATCACGAAACCATTGCTGGTGGTGGTGTCCGCCAATTTTGCAATTCTTAGATCATCAAAATAGGCCAATTCACCATGTGGTTTGTATACATAAACATTTAGCCGATCTACCTTTTTCAGATAGGGAATTTGGACGTTGATTACTAGTTGTTCCCAGCCGTCTGGTCCTTTTTCAGTGGCAAGTTTAGCATATTGGTAATATGATTTTGAGTCAGGGGCAGAAACTACGAGGTTTGCTGGGGTCTGACCTACTTTTTTTCTCCAAACAGACACTCGATATCGATCACCTGGTTCAGGGTTTTTTATCTCGTAACCAAACCCATAATTACTAGTAGAATCCAATCGACAGGAGTAGTTCCCAGAATGCGCTTCTTCAGAAGATTGATATTTTCCATAGGAAAATTCAATACCATTATTGATGAATTTTCCATTACGAGCATGCTCCGCATCACAAAAAACAACATCACCATCAGCCATACCGATATATGGTGAAAAATAGGTCAATCCAAAAAAAGCGAGGATACACAATACACCAATCCCAAGCATTGTCCTGGACATGCGGGGAAAAAGTCGTTTCGTTCTTTCTTCGTCTTTAAGAAGCATCAAGCATATTTTTTTCACGGCAAAGGTAATAACAATCAGCTATTAATTGATAGAAACTAAATAGGTTCTTTGTATTATTAGATGTAAGGAGGGGAATAACTTATTTTGGAAAAAACTATCTTTACAGCAAATAGCAGATAATTATCCATCAATATGAATTTTGAAGATTTTTTTAGTGAATTTGCGGCAGATCCATTAAGCCATAAACAGTTTGTTTTTAACGCTCTATTAGGAGCACTGCTTGCTTATTTGTTGGGGCTTTTTTATTCCAGATTTGGAAACACCATTGTCAATCGCTCAAAATTTGCTTCCAATTTCGTTTTGTTGGCTTTGGCGACAATGTTGATTATCTATATAGTCAAGTCTTCTGTTGCATTGTCTTTGGGATTGGTTGGCGCCTTGTCTATTGTCCGATTTCGAGCTGCCATCAAGGAGCCGGAGGAGTTGGTCTATCTGTTTCTTGTCATCGGTATTGGTATTGGAATGGGGTCGAATCAGCCAGGAATTACCGTTTTGGCCTTTGTCATCATAATAAGTATAGGCCTTATACAAGCAATGGTCCAGCGAAAACAGTTGATCAGAGCACCCGAAAACATGTTCATCAATATTTCAACAACCGAAATTCAAGTCGAAGAAATCAATAAGATTTTAAGCGATCATTTTTCGTTGGTAGAGTTAAAAAGAATGGATCAATTCAAAGGAAAATTAGATCTTTCCTACATTATAGAAACCAAGGATATTGATCATATAAACAAGGCGAAAAATGCCCTGGTCGAACAAGCACCTAACCTAAGTTTCTCATTTGTAGAACAACGGAATTTAGCACTTTAATCATGAAGGAAAATGGCATATGGCTGCTGATCATCGGATGTGTCCTTCTGGGAACGTCCTTGAGAGCTCAACCACAGGAAGCCAGATTAGAAGCGGAATACAAACTTTCGGTGCCTGCGGATCAAGAAGAAGCATTATGGGAATTTCTTACTGAAAAGAGGAGTGCAGAGGTGGTCCGTTACTTGGATTCCTCAATTCAGACCGTGGTTTCGGCGGAGTATTTTATTGATGAATATTTTGATAATGAATCGCTGGTTCTTTTTGAAAATCAAGCAGGAGTTAGGTATAGAAAGCGTTATGTAAGTGATACACTGGTGAAAGAATTGGTGCAAATAAAACTGTCCTTCAAAGAAGGAGATGGGGTCGTCCGACAAGAATTTAAGTTTGATCATTACGATAAGGTAAAAAAGAACGACCGACTATCTGCCTATCCGCTTTGGAAACACATTGCTCCCAAAGATCGATCCCTAGTCAATCTTCGCTTGGCAAAATTCGGAATCGAAGGGGCTGCACTCACAAAATCTGTCAAAGTAAAACAATTTAGAAGGCGTGTTTATCTTAGCAAAAACAACTTACCATTAGCAACAATTACACTGGATCGGGTGACCGGTTTTTATTTTCCATACCCAGCATTCACCGAACTCGAATTGGAGCTAAACGAATTGTTATACACGGATGCAGATGCCACAGAACGTGCAAAAATGGACCTTCTAAACAAACAGTTAAAAGAAGGGATCCTGACCAAATTCCCGGACCTCCAACAAAACCAAACTCCAAAATACAATAAAATGAAGTTGATGGTGGAGCAGAATTGGATGTCTACGGTTTATGAAAATTATGTCTATCTGGTACTTGGGGGCTTGGCGTTCTATGCATTGTTTATGGTGTATCGCCACCAAATTTTAAGAAACAAAAAACTAGCACTTCACACCAATTAACTTTTCAATTTTATGCGAATAAAAGGAACAACAACCTATCAAAAATCTAGCTCCAAAATGAAGCTGGTGATACCGTCATTGTTGTTGCTTGGGGTGTTTTTCCTTTCTGGAATAGTGTTTAATGCTTCCAGTACAAAGAGCGATTATTTCTGTGATATGGAATCAGTATCAGGGAATTATTTTGTAGGAGAAAATGCCCAATTCGAAAATGGCAAAACCCAATCTTCAGAACACAAATTTTCAGGAAGGTATTCATCAAAATGTACACCAACATCTAAGTTCGGCCCTACCTTCTCCTTCCCAGTACAAGCAAATGAGCAATATCAGGCAACCGTCTGGCAAAAGAGTGAAAATTCACCAGGAGAATTAGTTTTTTCTGGGGATTGGGGAGAATATCTTGCTACGACTACTGGAACAAAGACAAAACGAGGATGGCAATTGTTAGTACTAACAATCAAAGTTCCTTCTTTTGTGAAAGATGGAAAGTTGAAATGTTATGCCTACAATCTAAACAAGGAAGGCGATGTGTATTTTGATGATTTAAGTATTCAAAAGTTAGCTTCTGAAAAAACTAATAGTGCCGCTCCCGCAATGACTTTCGAGCCTGCCAAGATTGATCTGCAAATCGAAGAAACCTCCTACAAAAAACTCACCGACAAACGCCAATCCGCCTTTGCCACAGGCAATCTAATTGCTGGGAAAGAAGATCTTGTACCTGCCAAACTGAGGAGCGAACAAGCAGACATAAACGTCGATATTCGCCTAAAAGGAGATTTGCTGGATCATTTGAGAAGTAAAAAATGGAGTTTTCGAATCCTTCCAGAAAAAGGAAAAAGCTGGAAGGAAATGGTCGAGTTTTCTGTACATAATTCCGCTTCCCGATCACACTTGAATGAATGGGTTTTTCACCAGTTATTATTCAGAGAAGAAGTCCTTACCACGCAGTATGATTTTATTGATTTTTATATCAATAAGGAATTTCTGGGAGTGTATGCGTACGAGGAGCATTTTGGCGGGACTGTGCTGAAAAACAACGAACGTCCCCCAGGGCCAATTATCAGAATCAATGAGGATGGATTGTGGAACAACACCCAAAAAAGGCTTAGAGGCGACCAACTACATTGGTATGAAAGCGCGCTTATCGAACCGTTTGACAAAGAAGCTATTCTAAGTTCTGAAAATTTGAAAGAACAATTTCTGATTGCCCAGAACTTGCTTTTTGATTTTAAAAATGGAAACAAAAAAGTAAGTGCCGTATTTGATATTGAAAAACTAGGAAAGTTTTATGCATTGGTAGATTTGTCCATTGCTTTTCATGCTACGAATTCGACCAATCTCCGTTTTTATTTTAATCCGTCTACAGGATTGCTGGAACCTGTTGGGTATGACGGTTATACGGATGATGGAACAGGGGGTTTTGGACTGCCGAGTATGATTGGACAAGGGTTTAACCAGCAAATTCCCAAAAGTGAATATGCTATAAAGAACAATCATTTTTTCTATTATCTAATGAGCGATATGGAGTTTATGGCCGTCTATGCGAAGTACCTGGAGCAATTCACCAACAAAAAATATTTAGAAAAAATAGTAGAAGACCTGACTTTGGAAGCACAGGAAAGAGCAAAATTTATTGGGAAAGACTATCAGGGATATGCCTTTGATTTGAATCACTTTCTGCGAAACGGGCCAAAAATCCAGACCGTTTTGTATCCAATAGAGGAGGTATCTCTTCGAGCGTATTATCTGGAGCGGAGTAGCGGATTGTCTACGATTGTGCTGGAATCCTTTCATAAATTGCCGTTGGAGGTCTTGGGGACGGGAGAAATTGAAATGATTTATTCTCTGACTACACCTAAAATTCTGGAGGCTTACAATTCTGATTATCCGGTGACACGTGATACCGTGCAGGTAACAGGGAAAAACAAACATCTGTTTTTTAAGACGCTGGGTACTGATTCCATTGTCCATATTCCAATTACCAAATGGGCACCGCCAACTCCTTTAGCAGCAAGAAAAAATCCAGATATCAATACATTGACCAACTTTGATTTTATAACTATCCATGAACAAACAATCAGAATACAACGCGGGAACCACGAACTGGACAACTCCCTTATTATACCAAATGGCTATAAGGTGAAAATGGAAGCAGGTTGCGTATTAAAATTAACGAATAATGCCTCCATCATTTCCTATTCTCCCATTTTTGCCCTTGGAACGTCGGATCTTCCTATTCATATTTATGCTAAAGAGGGACGAGGGCAGGGAGTTGCAGTGATTGGTACCTCTGGCAAGTCCGAGTTCCGGCATGTTGTTTTCCAGGGGCTGAAATCGGTACGTCAGGGTGGGCAATTTTTTGATGGGGCGGTCAATTTTTATGAGGCGGATGTCGCCTTTAATTATTGCAGTTTCAAGGACTTATTTACGAAGGATGGGCTGAGTATGGTCCGCAGCAAAATGACGATGCGCAACTCGAATTTTGCGACTTGTTCTGGTGATGCGATTGATGCAGATTATTCAACCTCTACTTTGGTAGACAATCAATTCGACCAAATTGGTAAAGACGCGATTGAAGTCTCTGGGGGCAAATTGACCTTGATGAATAACACCGTCCAAAAATGCATGAATGCTGCCATCACTGCCAATCAAAAAGCTATCGTCCGCGGAATGGGGATCCAGCAAATAATTAACAGCAAAAAAGGAGTTCAAGCCCTTGACAATTCAGTCGTTTCTATTGAAAACATAGAGTTAACCAACGTGGATCAGGGATTTTTGGTGTTTAAGAAAGATCCTTCCTACGAGCCAGGCAAACTAACAATTGTCCAGCATAAATCAACCGACGTAAGAAAGCTGTATGCGCTGGAAAAGGGAGGAATTCTATCTCTTAATGGTAAAAACGTAGTAGAATAATGGACTATCGCTATGAACGAAAATACAGAATAGAAGCGGCCACGCTTCTAGAAATCAAACAAGCCATTTTGCAGTCGCCCGTTTCTTTTCAGACGTCCTTCCCTGACCGACAGGTAAACAGTCTGTACCTGGACAACCCACAGTTTGCGGCACTCCAGGACAATTTGAATGGCATTGCAGAACGCTCGAAATTTCGGATTCGCTGGTATGGAGACAACTGGACAGTAGCACAACAACCCATTCTCGAAAAGAAGATAAAAATCAATAAACTAGGCACTAAAGAACGGCAGTCGCTCCCTGATTTTGTGTTGGATGCTGATTTCAGCCTGACGGACTATCTGGCCACCAATTTGCCCGACTTAAATAGCCTGCATCCAGTAGTATTGATCGCTTACCATCGCAGCTATTATGAAACTTTTGATCACCGCGTCCGCCTTACAATAGACAGCAACATCCGCCATACTTTGGTCAACAATAACCTAATTTTTGGCAATCATTTCCTAAAAGACCCAGACATCATTCTGGAAATTAAATACGGCGAAAACGAAGAACGGCATTTGGAAAACATCTTTCAACATTTGCCCTTTCGACTCACAAAAAATTCCAAGTTTGTCAATGGTGTAATCGCCAATTACTACTAGGATGAAACGGTTATTTTAGAATAAGTTAAAAAAATATTGAATGTAAATGCAATAATATAGAGTGGTAACTCGTATTAATTGTGTCTTACCTACAAAGAAGAGAACCACCTTCCGAATCTTACTCAGAAAGCCGTCACAAAACCATTATTCAAACACTTTGGCGTTAGCGCTACTGTTATTATTATACCTAATTCACCAGTCAGGAAAAATAATTGCTATGCTTATTAAATATTGTAGGAGATTCAGCCTATTTCTAGGAATGTTATGCCTTATTGCCCAAACAACCATGGCGCAAGAGCAAACTGGCTTGCGGTTAGGTAATTACGCAGGGGCAAATGGTTTATTGCTCAATCCTGCTTCAGGGTTGTCGGGAAAATTGCAATGGGATGTCAATCTGATATCTGCCGGATTTTTCTTTGAAAATAATTATGGATACGTTGGCAAAGCTGCTTTACTTCCCTTGATAAAAAGTGATTTTGATGTAGGAACAGTAGAACAGGTTGACCCAGAAAATTATCAGGAAGGGGCAAGGTTCTACGCTGATTTTTTTAATAACAACCAGCAGAAATCTATCCACTTAAATACGTTTGTTACTGGCCCTTCTGTAATGCTTAGAACGGGCAATCATAGCTTTGGGTTGTTTACAAACGCAAGGGCTGTCGTTAGTTCCAATCGCATACCGAACATCCTTGGCTACTACGAATTTTATGATACAGAATATGGTGAAGAGGTCGAAATAGGGCCTGTTGAAGCCGGAGGTTTGGCTTGGGGAGAAGTCGGGCTGCACTATGGCCATCAACTAGAATTGGGGTCTGGAAATTTATCGCTGGCGGGTAATCTAAAATTTATCAAACCACTAGAAGGATTTTACTTCAAAAGTAAGTCGCCCATTTTTGTCACAACCATCAACAGTGATACGATTCGATCTGGTGGGGTAGATATGGAATATTCGTTCTCCAATGGCTTTTCCTACGAAGACGAAGAGTTGGCCTACAACGGGAGCAAAGGCGGATTTGGAATGTCTGTAGACCTCGGGGCAGTCTACGAAATAGAACAGTCAAATGGATTACCTCTAAAGTTAGGCGCTTCGCTAATTGATTTTGGCAAAGTGGGAATGCCTGGACAGCGTCATACCCTCACCACCCCAAGCACTATAGAAATCAGCCTCACTGACTATGAAAATGTAACTTCTGAGGAAGAACTGACCCAACTGATCAGCGATGATATTTTGAACAATATCACTGCCTCCAGGACGGGAGATCGAACATCGATGTGGTTGCCGGGGGGGATTAGTCTGAGTGCAGATATGGGATTTACTGAAAATTTTTATGTGAATGCCACTATGGTCCGCCGATTGCGCTATTTCAAGCCAGGAGTAGAACGGAGTAATATTCTGGCTGTAACTCCTAGATTGGAAATGCGCTGGGTAGAAGCTGGTTTGCCAATTGTACTCTACAATGACAAAGATTTGAGAGTTGGTGCTTCCTTGCGCCTAGGACCTTTGACGCTGGGAACCGATGATTTTGGAAGTATTTTTGTCCCTGGAAAACTAAGCGGCACTGACTTCTATGTAGCGTTAAGAGTCTATCCATTCTGGAATAAAAAAGAAGGACAAGATGGCAAATTTGGTAAAAGTGGCAAAGTGAAATGTTATAAGTGGTAGGGTAGGAGACCGTCCCTTGCGGGACTGAGGGACCACATCGCTGTAATTTTTTTCGTTTTCTTTGCGTCAATAACGTTGCATCTTTGCGGCTTTGCGTTTAAAAAATAAGTCCCATCGATCACCAATGAAATCAATCCTATGAATTTTTAGATTAAATTTGTGCTGAACAGTTACAAAACAGATTTGATTTGAATAATAACTATACCCATCCTTTGATAGAGACGATTCTTTCTGCTCACCAGAAACAACTGGGCAAAGATTTTCCTACCTATAGAAATCATGTGTACCGTGTATTCCTCCTCTGCTTGAAACTTGACAATGACCCCAGCAACGAAGATAAATACGCCATTGCGGCGGCCTATCACGACCTGGGAATATGGACACACAATACCTTCGATTATTTAGCCCCCTCAATTCAATTGGCACAAGAATACCTTACCAACAACAATAACGAAACCTGGAGTGCAGAAGTCGCCCAAATCATAGAAATGCACCATAAAACAAGTAAATACGAAGGAGCTTTCGAAAAAACGGTCGAGACATTCAGGAAATCCGATTGGATAGATGTGTCTATGGGCATAATGAAGTTTAAGCTAACAGGCTCTGAGATCAAAGAGATTTCCACTCGTTTTCCTACCTTAGGTTTTCATCGATTTTTAGTTATTCAAAGCATTAAAAACTTCGTTAAACATCCCTTGAATCCATTACCAATGTTCAAAAAATAAGTGAGCAGAAAACATGAAAGCACACCAGGAATTATTAAAATCATTGAAGGAACAATTCGAATCCAATACGACAACAATTGCAGATTATGAGGCGACTGCGCTTTCGTCTATAATAAGATGGCAATGGGCAACCGAACCCCAATTTTACTTGGAGCAATTGAGTATAGAGCGGTCTAGGAAACCCAAAGGAAGGCTGATGAAAAACGAGCCCGCTGAAAAAAAATATTGCGTCCGAATGGGATACAATGCAAACGACCAGCTGGTTTATGAAGAAGCCTGGACCAATCATCCAACAAATGGGTACAAAAAATTCTACCTGAACCAAGTAAATCAAATTCTGTCTTATACCTTCAAACGAAATGGGAAACTTGATGAAATAGAGTTGTTGAAATTAGAAAATTCAATTCCCTCCTGGTTTGGAAATGTTGCCAGGCATAAAGCCTCCTCAATAGACAATTATACCTATGAGGTCGGGAAACTTAGTGAAATTAGAACGATGTGGGTAAGTGAACCTTATGTGCAATTTCCGCTCTACAAAATCAACTATGATGAGTTTGACAATTTGAAGTTGATTGTCAGAACAGATGCACCTTCGGATTTTTTCCCGGAAGGTCAGCAAATCGAGGTGTTCCAACAAACAGCGTACTCCCTTAAAGCATTGACTACTATTTTTGTGGAGGAAACTATGCGACAGCTTAAAGCAGCACTAATTGCTCCTTCAAATAAAACGCCTAATTGTCTGTTGTTAGTTCTTGAAAATCCCTTCAATTCGGAGGATTGGCTGCCATTGAAGTTTGGTTTTCGGAAAGTGGAATTGAATTTTGAAACGGAGGGGATGTTAAAGGATTTTTTTGATTTGGAATTGCTCGAATTGCTAGCTAACAAGGAGGCAAATGCGGCATTAACTAAAGTCTCTAATTTGTTAATGCAGGAGATCGAATTGAAAGAAAAATACGACCTTCCCTATAAATTACTGATAAAAATTGCCAAGGAGTTAAAAAAATGGCTGAAGACTCAAGCAGGCATTAGTGATCAACTTATGATATTTCCGCTGGATTTCCCGGATGATTATTCCTTGGAGACTGTCGGGATATTGAGACGGATTTATTCCGTAAAGGAAATTAAATAACAAAAATCAGGATTCATGTTGCAGGAATTGATAGAAAAGACAAATACCGTCGAATTTTATTCCCACTGGGATCTTAAACCAATGTCGATTGATGGAAACATAGAAGATTTTACAAGTAATGAGTTGAGCCTTAAACTAGGTTTAAGTACGCAATATCCAGAGAAAAAAGAAGAAGTTTGGCTAATAAAAGCTTCCCAGGTTTCTAATTTTAGAAATCTTTTCCAGCCGATTTATCTGCCTTTTTCGAAACTTGTTTTGCTTGATGAACACCCTTTATTGTGGTCCTATCAATATGATAATCTGCTTTGTGAATTGAAGTGGAAGGGGGATCGTAGCAAGTTTGATGAGTTCATAGGCAAACTACACTGGTTGTATGAAAAGCATACGGGTGGATTTATAAAATGGAATAGAGATTTTCATGGAATTCAGCAGTTGCGTGAAAAGGAAGAACCGGTCACAATAAGTGTAAACTCTAAAACCCTTGATTTCCTAGAGGGGCTACTTGACGAATATGGGTTGGAAGTCGTATCTAGTTCTAAGGAAACTGGTCAAAAAAGTTCAAGTAGGCCGAAAAAAATCCTGCTGTTTGGCAATGAAGATGTGGCTCCTAACGACTATGATCTCCTACAGCCTTACTTGATTGGGGAGAGTTTTGAAGCCTCCAAAATTTTGTAAGCGCTACCCATGTTTTGTCAGACAAGTGTCTTATTTTTAAGTTAAAGGCCCCAAATTTACTGTAATTTGTTGTTTATTAATGTTTTGAATGCTTTAAAGTGAAACCAAGTTAAATGAAAACACACGAATACGAGATCACTGTAAAATGGACAGGCAATGAAGGACAAGGAACAAAAAACTACACCTCCTACAGTAGAAGCCACACCATTTCCGGCAAGGAGAAATACCAGGAAATACTTGCCTCTTCCGACCCTTCTTTCCTAGGAGATAAAACCAGATACAATCCAGAAGACCTTTTCTTATCTTCTCTTTCAGCGTGCCATATGCTCTGGTACTTGCATCTGTGTACCGTCAACAATATAGTTGTATCGGACTATGTTGATCATGCTACCGGGATCATGGAAGAGTCGGCAAACGGAAGTGGAAAATTCAAGGAGGTTACCCTAAATCCAATTGTTACAATAGACAATAAAGAAATGGCTGCAAAGGCAAATGAATTGCATACGGAAGCCAATAAAATGTGTTTTATTGCAAATTCCTGCAATTTTAAGATTAAACACTTATCGAAGGTATTGGTAGAGGGGATATAGTAGAAAGTACGAGGTTTTATTATTCAGCTTTGCTGATCCTCTGTATTTCTCTTTGGCTTCTAAAAACTACTCAGCGTCTCAGCGGCTCTCCGTTTTAAAATAATACGCCACACCGATTGAACCTAAATAATCAAATCCGGCTGATCAATAATTGAAAACGTCGTCTTATCTGACAACGCTGACAACTCATTTTTTAACGAGTTAAGCTGCTCAATATTCTTCGCCTTACAAATAAAAGATAAGTCAAGACCAGAGGACAGTTTGTCCAAGCGTTTCAGCTCAACATAAGTCATGTGCTTAGAAACCAGTTCGTTGATTCGAGTAAGATCGTCTACATCAGTAGACAGGTTTAAGTACATTTTATCTTCACTTTTGTAGGACTTTTTGCCTACAAATTGATTGTTTATATAAATTAATATCAAAATAAACAAGATCGCAACCATACCAATGATCGGCTCTCCAGCACCACAAGCCAAACCAATACCAATCACCAAAAACAAGTATGTCAGCTCCTCAGGATCCTTTATCGCCGCCCGAAAACGCACAATAGACAACGCTCCAACCAATCCTAAAGAAAGTGCCACCGAAGATTTAACGATTGTAATAATCAACATTGTTGTCAAAGCCAATGGCAAAAAATTGCTAGCAAACCGTTCTCTATTAGAAACAGAATTCCCATATCGGACATAAAAAATACGAAGAATAGTTCCTAGTATAGCAGCAACAATCAAGTTGATCAGAAAGTCCTGAAAATTGATCGTATTCGTAAAATCCTGAAGATATTGTTCAAATTTGCCCATAGTATAAAGTATAGTACCAAAATCGATGGCAAATGTAACAAATTATGTCTAGAGGTGCTAATGAATGCGAGAATGTATTTTAATACGTTAATACATTCTCGCATTAAAAACTACTTCCTATTCATTCGCACATACTTCGGGTGAAAAGTACCCAGTACTTCTACCAAATCCATTTGAGCAGCCATCACATCATGAATGTCCTTGTAGGCCATTGGCGCTTCATCAATTGCGCCACCAATCAATTCTACCCGATGTTTTTTCAAGATCGCTCTCAAATCCTTGTTAGTAAAGGAGTTTTTGGCTTTAGTCCTTGAAAACAGCCGTCCCGCTCCATGAGAAGCAGAATTAATAGACGCCAGATTGCCCGTTCCTCTAACGATAAATCCAGGAGCAGTCATTGAACCAGGGATAACACCAAGTACCCCTTTCCCTGCTGGGGTAGCTCCTTTTCGATGCACCACGATTTCTTCTCCATTTGCAGATTGTTCTTTCCAGGCAAAATTATGATGATTTTCGACTACAGCGACTGCTTTTTCGCCCAATGCAATAGACATTCTTTTATGTATATGATTGTGACAAGCAGACGCATAATCCCCTGCAAGGTTCATTGCCGCCCAGTATTCTTGTCCAGCTTCCGAATCCAAGTCCAACCACGCCAGATGCTTTGCCTCTTTTGGTAAATAGCAAGTGTCCATCGCAATCTTTGTGTAATGTTGAGCAATGGTAGCTCCCAATCCTCTAGACCCAGAATGCGTTAGCAGTCCTACATATTGTCCAGTCGGCAAACCAAATTCGTTGTTTGGCTCCTGAATATCGACGAGTCCAAATTCGACAAAATGATTACCGCCACCTGATGTTCCGATTTGTTTGTAGGCTTTGTCTTTCAGCCGTTTTACAAATTGGATCTCTTTGAATGTGGGATGTTCCAGAATGGGATCGTCCATTGGATCGTCAAATACTTTTTGGCCGAATCGCGCATGTTCCGTCAAGTAGTTTTTCAGTAAATACCGATTTTGGTCAAGATAAGCAGGCCGTAAGTCAAAAATGGACAAGCACATCCTGCATCCAATATCAACGCCAACCCCGTAAGGGATCACCGCGTTTTTTGTTGCAAGTACACCACCAATTGGCAGACCATAACCTGTATGGGCATCGGCCATTAGCGCACCTTTCACGGTTACAGGCAGACGCATTGCAATTTCGATCTGGTTTTTTGCTCCTTGATCGATGTTTTGTGCGCCATAACACTGGTAGGGTTTTGCTTCTTGATTGAGTTTGATTTCTTCTTGCTCTTCTAGTTCTTCTTGTAAGTAAAAAACGATGTCTCCTAGTTGTTCGTCCGCTGCAAACTGGTCAGGATTTTCGAGGACTTCTTTGAGAATTCCAAGTACGTATTGTTTGTTTTTCTTACGATAATTCTCTAGCATTCTATTGATTGCCACAGAAATGACCTTCCCCTTGGGAAAACCTATTTTTATAAGATCTTTCTCTCTTAATTTTAAATTAGCCATGATTTTGTGTTCATTGATTTCTTTAGGAAGATCGCTTCTTCAGAAACCATACATTTATAAAAAAAGCCCGATCCTTACTAGAATCGGGCTTCAATATTATTTGAATCCTTTTAGTTAGGAGTTAATTTAGTATTGATATGTATTTAGGACACGCATGGCGTTTAGTATTTATTGTTATGGAATAGTCTTAATACACTTAGTAGAAGCGGATAGTTCCCGAAAAGCAAAAAAAATAAATTTGCAAAAAATTCCTACTACTGACTAAGAGGTGGTCATTAATTAGAAAAGTTATTCAAAACAACATCAAAAATGATAACGGTATTTGGAGGAACAGATCCCGAACCTCTTGCTCCATAAGCGAGGTGCGAGGGAATCAACAATTTTGCTGAGCCACCCTTTTGAAGTTTAGGAATACCTTCTTGCCAGCCAGCAATAACATTTGATAGGCTAAGAACAACGGCATTCCCAGAGTCGAAAACAAACCCATCCATAAAATATCCAGAATAGTCGACGTCAACAGTCGCAGTGACAGAGGGCGATCCGCCAGCTCCTGGAGTATTGATGACATAATGCAATCCGGCAGTCGTTTTCGTAGTGGTTAAATTGTTTTCTAAGATATATGCCTGGATGAGCTCTTCATCTATTACCTTGAAATCTTCCTTTTTACAAGAAGAGAAAGCAACTAAAACGACTAGGACAGCAAGAGCGAGAAACAAAATTGAATATTTCATGTTTATTATTTGGTGATTGATTTGTGCAAAAATACACGATAATTTCCTTTTTAAATAACATTCCTGACGATCATTCGTAAACAGGTGTCAAATAATCTCTAAACTACTGGTGTTCATATTTGGCGATTCAAGCCTTTATGCTTACTTTGACTCCTTATAAAAAAAGAAAAATTTGAAATTCGACGACTTTGATTTTGACTACGATCTCCTTGATGGTTTAGACGCTATGGGATTTGTAAATGCTACACCCATCCAGGAACAGGCAATACCATTGATTCTTGATAATGAAGACCTGATTGCCTGTGCACAAACAGGAACAGGGAAAACTGGTGCTTTTTTGTTGCCAGTTATTCATAAAATAATGCAAACGGAAAACCGAAAATCGGTCAACACGCTCGTCATTGTACCTACTAGAGAGCTAGCTTTGCAGATTGACCAACAGGTAGAAGGCCTTGGATACTTCACAGGCGTTAGCTCCTTGCCCGTTTATGGAGGAGGAGATAGCCAATCCTGGGAACAGCAAAAAATAGCCCTGACTCGTGGAGCAGACATCATTATCGCCACCCCAGGTCGATTGATCTCCCACATCAAACTTGGATACGTAAAACTCGATAAAGCCGTCCACCTCATTCTCGATGAAGCAGACAGAATGCTGGATATGGGATTTTTCGAAGACATCATGTCGATTGTAAAGGAGATGCCAAAGAAAAGACAAAACCTCATGTTTTCTGCGACCATGCCGACTAATATCAGGAAGTTGGCCAAAGAGTTGATGGAGAAAGAACCTAAGCAAATTAGTCTTGCACTTTCCAAACCAGCAGCAGGTGTATTGCAAGCAGCGTACATGGTTTATGACAAACATAAAGTCGCACTAATAACCTCGTTGATCGATGGGAAGAAGCAATACCCAAGCATCATCGTATTTTCCTCTACCAAACGAGGAGTAAAAGAAATCTATTCCGCACTAGCACGACGAAAATTTGCAGTGAAAAGTATTTCTTCGGATTTGGACCAACACGAAAGAGAGCAAGTGCTGCTTGATTTTCGGTCTAGAAAAACGCAGATTTTAGTCGCAACAGACATTCTGGCGCGAGGAATTGATATAAAAGACATTAACCTGGTCATTAATTATGATATTCCGAATGATGCAGAGGATTATGTTCACAGAATTGGTAGAACTGCCCGCGCAGATTCTACTGGTGTGGCGATCACCTTCATTAATGAAAAGGACCAACGAAAATTTCAGAGCATCGAACGACTCATCGAACAAACTGTACACAAGCTTGATACCCCAGCCGAAATTGGGGAATCCCCAGAATACAATCCTTCAAAAAATAGAGGTCATTCTGGACGAGGAGGCTATTCTGGAAAGCGTAGTGGTGGCAAGAATAATCAAAAACGAAAATCCAACAGACGGTAGTTCAGTTATTGGAAAAATCAAAAAGGAAAACGTATTTGGCTGAATATTAAAAGATTTTTCCTAAATTTGCAGTAAGAATAATCAAAACGCTAATGTAAAATAGGTTGTCATTAAGGGAAACAACCACCGAAGAACAAATCTTCATCTCCATATTATTTACAATAGCTCCATTAAATTTTATTATTTTAACAAATTGATTAAGAATGAAAAATTCATTAATGACTTTTTTATGCTTGCTGTCGTGCACCCTTGTTTTATTTGCACAAAGCGAAGCACCCACGCAGACAGTGAAGGGATACGTGCTCGACAAACATGCACAATTCCCTTTGATCGGAGCCACTGTTTATGTCTCCAATACCGATCCACTAAAAGGAGCCAGCACTGGAGTAGACGGGAGTTTCAAGATAGAAAATGTACCTATTGGAAGAGTGGATATCGTCTGCGAATATCTAGGATACACGCCTTTTTTTGCGAAAGGGATTATCCTCAATTCAGCAAAAGAACTCGTCCTCAATATCGAACTAATAGAAGGGGTAAACTTGGTTTCTGATTCAGTCGCTACCGTTTATGCGAACTCCAAGAAAACCAACAAACCGCTCAACGAAATGAATATGATCAGCTCTCGATCATTTTCCGTTGAAGAAGCACAGAAGTACCCAGGAAGTATTGCAGACCCTTCTCGGATGGCGCTAAGTTTTGCTGGTGTACAAAAGGGGCAGGACAATAACAATGATATAATAATAAGAAGCAATTCTCCGGTAGGACTAGGATGGCGCCTGGAAGGGGTAGAAATCAACAACCCGAATCACTTTGCCAGACGAGGGGGACCTGGAGGAGGAATATCTGCTTTTTCGAGCAGTGTGTTGAGTAACTCGGATTTTTCAACTGGCGCATTTGCTCCTGAATACGGTAACGCACTTTCTGGTGTGTTTGATATGAAATTTAGAAAAGGAAATCGCGATAAAAGGGAATACACGATCAAGGCAGGATTGCTAGGGTTGGATTTCGCTACAGAAGGCCCGATACAGAAGGGTAGGAGCTCTTATCTATTCAATTACAGATACTCCACACTTGGCATTTTAAATGCTGCGGGTCTGCATGTAGTTGATGCGCGGACAACAAATAACTTTCAAGATCTTTCTTTCAATTTTTATTTTCCCGGTAAGGAGAATAAAACGATATTTCAAGTATGGGGTATCGGTGGTCTGAGTAAAGAAGTCAAGGAAACAGAAATGGAGGTGGATTGGTTTTTGTTTGATCATCAAACGAGGTATGATTTTAACTCCAATATGGGGACAGGGGGACTTTCTATGGTGCGTTTATTCAATAACGATGCGTACCTGAAGACTGTTTTGTCCGTATCTGCAAATAATATTACCTGGGACCGGGACTCTGTAGATGTTGCACTAAATCGTGGGGTGATTGAGGATGAAAAGTACCTAAATGGTCGAGTTGACTTGACAACGTTTTATAATAAAAAAATAAACTCAAGACTAAACATCAAAACTGGCTTATCTGTTCGGAATCAATTTTATGATTTGGAGCGCGGCTATCATAATTTTACAGATGACTCCTTTGTAATGGATATCGACGAAAACGGGAGTACGTTCCAATTTCAATACTATTTCCAAACACTTTATCGTCCATCAAATAAGTTGACCATTACCGGAGGTATACATTCTTTGTTTCTTGCTTTGAATAATACATTTTCTGTCGAGCCAAGACTTGGTATGAGGTATCAACTTGCCGAGCGATCTTCCCTCACCTTTGCCTATGGAATGCATAGTCAAGCCCTTCCTGTCGGAACTTATTTTATCGAAAAAACGGACTTGATGGGAAATCTCCAGACGGACAATAGAAATCTGGATTTATTGAAGGCGCATCACCTAATATTGGGTTATGATCAATCGTTTAAGAATAACGTTAACTTCAATGTAGAGGTGTATTATCAACATTTGTATAATGTACCGATAGTTGGCAATACAAGTACCTTTTGGATGTTAAATGTGCCGGAAGGTTACGGAAAACAGTTCGACAATGCACAACTGGTAAGTGAAGGAAAAGGAAGGAATATTGGGGTGGAGATGACCTTTGAAAAATACTTGAGTAATAACCTGTTTTTCTTGCTCGCAGGCTCCGTATATCAGTCTACTTACACTATTGATGGACTAGGGACTTTTAGCACAAGGTACGATGGTCGCTATTCTTCCAGTTTTATGATGGGCAAAGAGTTTACGCTGAAGAAAAACAACACGATAACGTTCAGTTTAAGGAATTTGTACAACGGAGGTCTGCGATATACCCCTGGAGATTCTTCTGCTTCAGCAATATTGGGTGATTTGGTAGAAGATGAGGCTAGGCCATTTGAAAATAAATTGCGAGATCATTGGCGGGTAGATTTACAGATGGCTTACCGGAAAGACAAACCAAAGTACGCCTGGTCCTTGATTTTGGATACACAGAATATTGTGAACTACGAAAATCAGCGGGAGATTATTTATGATTATACCTTGAATGATTTTATTTTTAAGAAACAGTCCGGCTTTGTACCAGTGCTTAGTTTTCAGGTTGATTTCTAACCCACTACAAGTTCATCCCTTAAAATATCGTGTCTCGTGGCGGCAAATTCAATCGCCTAGGTTAGTGTTTGATAAACCGCTACAGGGGCAGAATATTTCTCTACAGTGGGGTAGAGAAATTGAACTATTAAAAATACTTCCGTGTCATTACCAAAGGAAGGCCAATCAACAACAAAGCTGCAAGATTGATTAGGACGATGTTGTGAATGGCTCCATAAAAATAAGACACACTTGAATCAATAATAAACCAGGAAAGTAGGCCTAACCAGAGTGCATGGTAGGCCCATTTTTCTTTGTTTTTGAAGGCATTTTCCGAAATAAAAATCATCAAGGTATGAAAACCGACAATGGTGCCGCCGATAATACCAAACAACCAGTTTTTTAGGATCATGGACTCAGGTGGGAAATCCTTTCCTTGATACAACAACTCTTTGGTATAGCCATTGTGCATTTCAAAGAAAATACTATTCCCAAAAAAGGCAACAAGAACTCCTACAAATAATGTCATCACATTTGCATACGTCAACCATTTTTGCCAGAAATTGAAGCTTGTATCCATAGTTTGAGCTTGCCTGTTTTAAATGGTGTTGCGCATTATTCCCATTAGGAAAAGACTATTCTTTCAGCTTGATAATTTTCAATTGGCCGATGTTGTCATCGGCAGATTTCAAGAAGATGGTATATAAACCGTTTGCTAGTTGGTCGTCTAACTCAAACTCGAGCGTATTTTTTCCTTTCTGAAGAGCCACTTGTTTAGTAAGAGCCACTTTACCTGCATTGTCGATAATGGACAATTCTGCACTGCCAATATCGAAGGCGTTGATCGTTAGGGTGAAGTATTTTTGGACTGGGTTTGGATAAGCTTTGATTTCCATATTGCGGATGTTTTTGAATGGAATCAATTCTATCGCTACCGTATTGGTTGGTTGTGCAATGAATACATTTTCCTGGATCACCTGAATATCTGTATTCCTTTTTATGATGTCGGACAATTTGATGTTCTTGATCACATCCAATTCTGCTTGGGTAAGGGTCGGGTCGTTTTCATAGTAAAATCGATCCCCATCTCTCAATTTTAAAAATTGTTGCATCAGCAATTCATAAAGCGTTTGCCCTAGAATGGTGCCCGGCAAATGGTCTTCCGCCATAAATCCGATCCAAGGATCAATTTCATCGACAGAGCCATACACAGATTGGAACGTGGCCTGCAAATCTGTATCAGAAGTCAAATCCGCAAAAGTAGTCAACGCAGGTAAGCCAATTTCTTGTCTGATTGTATTGAAATCCATCAAACCTCTTTCGCGTGCTCTATTGATGTTAATAGATAATAAATCCAATCCGCCCGCATCGGGAGGTCCGAATAAAAAATTGCGGATATCATCCATGATCTTAGTATCCACAAATTGATGTTCCTGAGAAGCCATGCCTCTAAAAAAAGGTTCAATTCCCCCTTCATCTACAATGATTTCTGTATTAAAAAATCCATCTCGAAGGTTAAGGCTTCCAAAGTTTAAGGTATCTCCACCTTCTTCCAATCTTACCAAGCGGCCATTGATCATGGTGTGGCCAAAACGATATCCTGCAGCAGAAAATACATTAGAAATTCCTGGATTAATTGTCGGGTCATATCCAGTATAATCGGGCAATACAAACCCCATTACAGGCAACCATTCTTCAAAAGTAATCGCTTGAATATAAGCGCCTACCATTTTTCTTGCTTTTTGGAAAATTTGCTCGTCATTCCAAGCTGGATTTTCCGCTTTTATCTCATCACACAAACGATTGTGTTCTCTTACAAATAAGGTGTGGAAGCAAGTCAATCCCGGATGTTCATTGATCCGTACATCACCACCAACATATAAGGCGTCGCTGAAGGTCATTCCATCCACGATCATAAAAGGTGCATCAGGATCATGCATACTCGTTTGTTCATTATCGATGGTGTTAAAGGGCAATAAATTCCCTGCAGAGGTTTTTAATTTTCCATCTACGTTGCTTCTTAGCCAGTCAATTCGATCCTGATCACTACCGTATACGGTGGAGCCATCTATAAAGGCGGTGATCTCATTTATGTGTTTTCTCAAATCTCCAGGGCCATTACCTGTATTGGGATCATAAAGAGATCGTTTCATTGGGATTTCTACCGTGCCAGTAAGGTTGGGATCAAATTCAGGATCGCCAATAGGAACTGCAATCGGAATAAACTCGGTAGGGTGGTCGTCGTTTAGATTGACATCATGATCTATGAATTGGCCCCATCCCCAAATATAATCACTTAGCCCTAATTCGTTTGGTGTAAACTGTGTTTGTGCGCCAAAGGCAACACTAATCGTTCTTGGATTCGGTCTTGTCGTGCCTCCGGGAGAAGCGTAACCATCACCATATCCGTTTCCGGTGATTCGATTGAAGGGAGAGACTGCGGCTCCCCATTCAGGATTAGCAGTATTGTTCCCATATCCATCTACCGTTCGATTTGTTTGACCGTAGGAAAAGGAAGAACCAATTAAAAAAAGAGTAGTAAATATAAAGGTGTAAAGTTTGCACATAGTTATTGAAATTGGATGTTAAATTCTATTCCAAAGATAACAAAGTTAGGAATAAGAATCATGGTAAAATTAGGAAAGCAAAGAGTCGGGCATCTGACAATTGACACTAGTGTGTATGTGTATTTATTTGTTTAATATTGTGTTAAAGATGTAAAAAACAATAAATAGATATTATCTATAGAAATACAGATTGAATAGTCGTAGTCTTCATAGAAGTTGTCTCTCCCCCAATTTTCACTATTTACCGAATCTACTTTAATAATCTTCCAAAAAAACTTATTTTGAGAGGTAAAGTTGCTCTCTAAAACTATTTTCAACTAAACAATTATTAAATGAAATTTACACGTATATTTTTATTGCTAGCCGCGCTTTTTCCAATGACCTTGTTCGGTCAATATGGAGTATCTGTTAACACTAGTGACCGAGCATCTGAAGTGACGGCACCATTCAGTGTGATGCAGGCTCCCTTTTATCATGGAGTGGCGTCAGGGGACCCGTTAGATGACGCAGTTATTATTTGGACGAGAGTTACTCCTCCTGTAGACCAGGTAGTTTCTGTAAACTGGGAGGTAGCAGACGCAATTGACTTCGCAAATATTGTAAAAAGTGGTCAGTTAAATACTGATATGACTAAAGATTATACTGCAAAGGTAGATGTCACTGGCTTAGCTTCAGGGACTACTTATTATTACAGATTTACAGCACTAGGAGAGACTTCGATCATGGGAAGAACCAAAACCCTTCAGTCTACCAATGTGGATCACATAAAAATCGGTGTGGTTTCTTGCAATAACTATCAATCGGGCTATTTCACTTCCTTCAGAGAACTATCCAAAAGAAATGACATTGATGTAGTTGTGCATTTAGGGGATTTTATTTATGAATACGAAACGGGAGGTTATGGTTATTATGGAGATACGATGCGATCGCATGTTCCAAATACGGAGATTCTTGATATTAGTGATTACCGGACCCGCTATTCTCATTATCGATTGGATGCAGATCTTCAGGAGGTCATGCGTCAGCACCCATTCGTGCATATCTGGGACGATCATGAAGTAGCAAACGACTCCTGGAAAGATGGAGCAGGCAACCATGACCCTGTTACTGAAGGGGCATATGCTGATAGAAAAAATTGGGCCACCCAAGCCTTTTTTGAATGGGCACCCTTAAGAGATAATGCCACCAATACCGTTTACAGAAATCTAAAGTTTGGCAATCTAATGGATTTAGTGATGTTGGATACCCGGCACCACGCGAGATCTATTCAAGTAGATAGTTTCAACGATCCTGATCGATTGGATCCAAACAGAGTACTGCTTGGTCCTGATCAAATGAGCTGGTTCAAAGGTAAACTGGTTGACAACTCTACGACATGGAAAATTATAGGAAATCAGATTGTCTTCGCGCCATTGTTATTGGATAATGTAGAGCCTGTTCAGGCAGGTGCGCGGGATTTATTTCTTGATGTTTGGAATGGGTATCCTACAAGAAGAGATACAATTATCGATCATATCAAAGACAACAATATTGATAACGTAGTCTTTTTGACCGGAGATGTGCATATTTCTCTGGGGTTTGATATTACACAAACACCAGACGACCCGGCTACTTATGATCCGGCCACCGGGACTGGTTCGGTAGCAGTTGAGTTTGTAACTCCAAGTATTTCATCTGATAATTATGATGAAATTTTGGGACCAATTGTGACTCAGGTTTTAGAAGGACTTTTTCCTGCTGGAAATCCACATAACAAGTTTTTCAATTTTAGAAAACATGGTTACATCGTGCTTGATGTAACACCGACTAAGGTACAAGGCGATTTCTATCATATAGATGATGTCAGAGTACCAGGAAATCCTGAAAACTTTACTACTGGATTGTATTCAGACGTCAATGCTAATTTTCTGACCGTTACGAATACTCCCGCTCCTCCAAAAGCAATTCAAGAAGTTCCTGCTCCACCACTTACTTCTACTGGAAATGAGGAGGTGCCAGATGATGTATTGTTGCTGTCTACCTATCCTAATCCAACTTCCGACTTGGTGACGATCAACTATGCGCTTTCAGCTGCTGGAAAAATAAAAATCAATTTAATGGATATCAATGGTAGGCTAGTCAATAACTTGTTTGAGCACACACTGGCCAGTGGAAATTTCATTCTGCGTTTTCATATGAATGATTTGCCTTCTGGTGTGTATTTTGTCCAGTTTGAAACTGCAAATGGTATGCAAGTTAAAAAGGTGGTGAAGCAATAAAAATTGAGTAGAGAGACAAATGTACTCTAAAGCTTTTAATCGAAAACAACAATAACCTAAGATACGAGGGACTTATCATAGTAAAGCAATGAGGAGTCCCTCGTTTTATTTAATAGTCAATGGGTTCGACAGGATTCTAACGATTAACGTAGGAAGCCTCCTTCGATCTTCTGCTGATTGATTGTTAATGCTTAAGGAATGGAAAATTGGTTTGGATCGTCTTTAATCCAAATACAAAATTAAGTGAAATTAGGGCAAAATCAATTTGAATAACCTATTTTGGGCATCGAATATTCAAATTAAAAGCCTCTTAGTTTTTATGGTGATATAACGATGGGAAATTTATAGTATTTTATATATGTTGAACCGTGTCATAAGATTTGTAACTAATACTAAAATATACAAAGGTATCCTACAAAATACCTCCTTGAATCCTAAGTTGTATAGTAAACAAAATCCTGTCAATTTTTTTCTACAGCATTTTCAAGAAGGACTTTTTAATCGCTTCGATACGATTGTTAGAATATTAGCCATAGAGGAATATTTGGGGGTAAATGATTTTGGCTGGGATTTGTACCTGAAAATGCAGCAGGCCCGTCAGGTATCCACTCAAAAAGACATTAAAACCCCAGAAGATTTTAAAATTGATTTTCTTCGATTAATTAAAAGTATGGAAATTAGGGGGTTTGATAGTAAATTTCCTATTGTCACCAATCACAATGGGATGCTGGAGGATGGGTCTCATCGATTAGCATGTGCCCTATGTTTTAACATTAAAGAAATTTCTTTAAAACAGAATAACAACGCAAAAGGAAAAATTGATTATTCCTTAAAATGGTTTGAGGAGAACGGATTTACCGCAAAAGAAATAAATTGTATTAAATCAAGATTTAAACAAATTCAAGAGATTGATCCGACGGAATTTATGGCAATAATTTGGTCGCCAGCATTTGCATTCAAAGAGGAAATTGTAGCAGATATCAATGCGTTTTTTCGAGTAAAAAAAGTACAGGATTTAGGGTTCTATAACCAAGCAGAGTATGTTGCTTTTGTGAAAGGAATGTACGCTATAGATGACATTGAAACCTGGAAAATTGACAAAAAAATAGCCTACATGGACATTTATCCAAGGGCTGTTACCTTGGTGCTGTTTGATATGGATTATCCAAATTATAGGAAAAAGAAACTTAATGGCAAGCGTTTGTCCTGTAATGCTGAATTGATCAAAAAAATAGTTAGAACTAAGTATTCCAAAAGAATAGAAAATTATTTTTATGATGTCCTTTTTCATGTAGGAGATAATGACGTGCATACAACTCACATGAAGAAGTTGTTGGTCAAGGATTTAGCAATAGATCGTTTTCTAGAACAAATAAAAGACTACTTGTATGTCGCGGTAAAAGTTGATACACCTTATCAACCGGCGAATTTTCCAACTTCATATCCTCTAAACAAGGATTTGGATATTTTATGCGCAAAAAGAGATTTTGAGTCGATAAAACAAGTCATGCACGATTTCAAAAATCAATACAGCGAAAAATATGAAATACGCACTATCCCAAAAGAAAACGGGGAGAAACTTCGATTTGAATTGAATGGATTTCTTTGCTATCAAATTGACTTGTCTTACAAAGTTTTTAATATTAATGAAAGCCAACTCCCTGAGTTTATCAATATTCGTGCAAAGGAAATGGGATATTATACCCTAACTCTGGAAAAAGAATTACTAATTAGGATTTGTGAGTACAATGCTAATAACAAAAAAAAGCATCATTTAGCTTTTTTACAAAAACACCAAGCTGCTATTAATTGGTCCTTGCTAGAACAATATTTAAGCAAATCCGAAATCGATAAAGCCAGAAAGATTTTAAACTAAATTGCCATTCAATATTGATAGACAAGAAGGGGAGAGTAGAACCGTTCGTCTATCCAACTGCGTTTTAAAATCCTGTTTTTTCTCGTCTTTGTATCCACAAGGCGATATCCAGATAGTTGAATATTAGATCCCTGTTTGTGCTAATTAAGAGACGGATTCCTTGCTATTTAAGGCAGTGAGCACTCCTTTCTATTTCTATGAAATCCGCCGCTTTTTCAATTTAGCAGCGCCTCCAGTTGCGTTTAGTGCGCCAGTTGCTCCACGGCTTAACTCCGCAGCATTTCCTTCGTCTGTATCGATGTGCATTTCCAGCTTATACTTAGGAGATACTCGGATTAATACATTGCCGAAAGTTAGAGCGCGGTCGCCTTCTGATACTTCTACTTCTACGATGTCCCGATCCTTTACACCAAAAATTGCTGCATCGTCAGGAGTCATGTGAATGTGCCTCCATGCGCAGATTACTCCTTCTTCAAGATCTACTGTTCCCTTAGGACCAATCACTTTGCATCCAGGTGTATTTGTCGTTTTACCGGATTCTCGTACCGGGACATCTATTCCTAGGAAAAACTCATCCGTTCTTGATATTTCTATTTGGTTTTTAGGACGACAAGGGCCTAGTATACGCACCCGCTCGATTTTGTTTTTGGGACCGACGACGGTGACTTGCTCATTGGCGGCAAATTGGCCGGGTTGGGATAGTGGTTTTTTGACCGTCAGTTCATAGCCTTTTCCAAACAACTGCTCCAACGTTTCTTGAGTGATGTGCATATGTCGGCCAGAGACGGCAATGGGAATTGGAGGAACGGTATTTACTTTGTTTTTTTCCTGGATGAGGTTGGCTGCTTGTTGTGCGATGGAGTACTGTTCGTCTGTTTTGATTGCCAGGAGTTTTACCCGACTATGATTCATAGAAAAATCAACCACCTTTTGCTCATGGGACAGGCGTATATCATGATTTTTATCTTCGTTAATGACAGCACCTAAAAAATCCAGTCGTTGCGCCACCCGATGTCTGACAACAGGACTATTTTCGCCGATTCCACCAGTAAAAATAATTGCATCTACACCGCCCATTACGGCTGCATAAGCACCAATATATTTTCGAACACGGTGGGTAAATACTTGCAAAGCCAACCGTGATCCATCGTCTCCTTCTGTTGATTTTTGGATAATGTCGCGCATATCATTCACCCCAGCCAATCCTTTGAGTCCGCTTTGTTTATTTAATAGATGATCGATATCATTGATCGATAGGTTTTCTTTTTCCTTTAGATAAATTAAGATGCCTGGATCGATGTCTCCGCTTCTTGTTCCCATGACGAGTCCTTCTAGGGGCGTCATTCCCATACTGGTTTCTATAGATCGACCGTATTCTACAGCGGCCAGGCTACATCCATTGCCTAAATGGCAAGTGATCAGTCTCAGTTCTCTAAGTTCAGATTGTAGAAATTCGGCAGCCATTTTAGACACATAATCATGGCTTGTCCCATGAAATCCGTATCGTCTAACCTGATGTTTTTCTGCTAAATCTACTGGAATAGCATACGTTTTCGCTCTTTTCGGAAGCGTATGATGGAAAGCCGTATCAAAAACCGCGACATGCGGCACATCTTTGAACAGTTCTTTAGCAATCCGAATTCCTTGTAGGTTGATAGGATTGTGGAGTGGTGCAAGATCGATGAGGTCCTCAATTTTTTGCTCGACAGAGGCATCTATTTTTACTGCTTGATCAAAGTCTTCCCCTCCGTGTACGACCCGATGGCCGACGCCATGGATGGGCGTTCCTTTCAACCGTTGTTGCAGTAGATCGAGGGCAATTTTCAAGACTTCTTCGTGGCCTTTTGTGTTGCAGGAGATCTGATCACCGCCGGAATCGAAAGTGATAATTGGTGCTTCTCCTAATCGTTCTGCTTTGAGTCCGTTCAGCCGTTGGCCTGTTTCTGCCTCGATAATCTCTGCTTTGATGGAGGAACTACCGCAATTGAGTACTAGAATGTTCATCTATTGTTTTAGCGGCAAATTTAGGTTTTCCTATTGATAATGGAAAGTTTCAGAGTTTTTTGTTGGGAATTTTTTATTGGGAAAGGGTTATAGGAACAATTTAGAGGAATTAAGGTGGCGATTGGTGTTCTGAAAGGGATAGAAAAAAGCAAGATTTACAATTATTTTTTATCAATTTTAAAACATTGACGTCCAGCAGTTAATCATTCGTTTTCCCAATTCCAATTTGCACCCCCATCCCCCCTTTGGCATATAAATTGAAATACGAGTATCCAAAAAACAAACAATATGAAAAACTTACTACTGATACTCCCGATTGCTTTGGTACTGATTTTATTTACTGCTTGTGATCCTGATGACTTTACTTTAGGCAATAGCGGCGTCTATGGCATAGTCCAAGAAGAGACCACCCAACGTCCAATTTCCGGCGCTAGTGTTTTTATCAATGGACCCGATAACCAAAGCACCGTCACCGACATAAATGGAAACTATCGATTTGAAAATATGCCCCTCGGCGAGTATACGCTAAATGCCCAAAAAGAGCGCTATACCACGACCAACCTCAACGTAAGTTTATCTGTCGCTTCTTTTGAACAAGTAGACATCCCAATGCTATCAACCATGCTCTCCACAAATCTCCTGGAATTCGGATCAAACATCAATGAATTAGCACTCATTGTAACCAACTCCCTCGACGTAAAAGCCAACATTGAAGTAGACGAAAATCAACCTTGGTTAACCACTGACTATTACCGATTTGGCATCGATCCAGGTCAGTCAAAAACAATAAAATTTAAAGTGTTCCGCCCGTTATTCCAACAAGACAGCTACTCGGTACCAATCGTTATCAACCTAGAAGAAGACTTCGGTTTTGAAATCCTGGAATCTCGTACTATAACTTTGAATGCGCAACGATAATCTGCCTAAGCTGATTATCTGTGGCCCAAATACATTCAGTGTGATCTTTTTCCTAGTGATAAACCCTTTGCATCTTAGTAACTCTCTGCGTTAGAAAAATGCTCATTATCTAATCCTCCTTCTCCTCCTCCGCCCCAGGATCTGTCTGCATCTTGATCTGGACTGTAGTGTCCAATCCAGAAACCACCTGCACCATCAAACCATCAGACAATCCCGTCTCAATCTCCACCTCCTCAAACTCTTGGTCGCCGACAACTTTCTCTACAAAAGATTTGTCCTCTTTTAGCAGAATATCCCGTTCATTAATGGCCACCACCAGTTCTCTTTTTTCAAGGATAATATCGGCATTTGCACTATAACCAGCACGCAAAAACGTCTCTGAAGAACTGTTTTTGATGGCTGCTTTTATTTTGAAATTGACCGTCCCTTCTTCCGTCGTCCCTTTAGGCGCAATAAACTCCAGAACACCATCAAATTCCTCATTGTCAATGGCGCCAACTTTCAATACCAACGGCATTCCGACTTTCAATTTTCCAACATCCGACTCATCGATACTGCCTTCAAAGATCAGCGAACTCATATTGGCAACGGTAGCAATGTTTGTCCCTTCATTGAAGTTATTACGTTCGATGACCGAGCTGCCTTCCTCGATGGGGACGTCTAGGACCATTCCATTCATGGTACTGTTGACGACGTTGGCGACTTGCTTGGAGTTGGACGTTTTTCCTTCGCGGAGGAGTTGCAGATTGTTTGTTGCTGCGGCTAGTTCTTCCTGGCGGATGGTGACTTCTGTTTCTGCTTGCGCTACAGCATTGGCAGAGGTGATTTTTATATTGTCTAATACATTTTTCTTCAATTCTGCATCTAGTTTAAACTGTAGGAGTTCCTGGTCTGAAACGACGCCTTGTTCGTTGAGTGTTTGCTGTCTGGCGAGTTCAGTTGTTGCTACGGTGTAGCTGGTCTGTGCTTGTTGGACGTCCAATTGTTCAGAATTGACTCTTCGTTGGCGGTCGAGTTCTCTTTTGGCGTCGTTGTAGCGGAGTTTGGTCAACTCCAAATTGGAAGTTGCGCTGTTGATATTTACTTCGCTGGGGATTAGTTTTATTAAGGCTAGTCGCTGTCCTTTTTTGACCATTTGACCTGGCTCTACGTACAGTTTTTCGATGACGCCGGACACTTGAGGTTTGATGTTTACTTCCTTCCTAGGCTTAATGCTCCCGCTGGCAACTGCTTTTTTGATGACGTCCTGTAATTTCGGTTTTGTATATTCATAAACCACCGGATCACTTTGATTCTGCTGAACAAAATAATAAACCAAGCCCACAGACATCACCGCAATCGCCAACAATGCAAATATTAAACATCCCTTTTTCATAGTAATTATTAAGTTATTAAGTGTACTAAGTTATTCGATTATTGAGTGTACGAAGTTATTGAGTTTTTAGTACACCATTAACCAATCTACCATTAACAATTATTCATCTTTCAAAGCTACAACCGGATTAACCTGAGCGGCCTGAATCGCCGGAATTAATCCAGCAATAGAACCTGCAAAAATCAAAAAGACCAACGCGCTTACAGCAATCGTCAAATTGACTTTTGGATCATAAAAATTCTGATTTTCAACACCCATTTCGATCATTATATAGTTTAATCCAATGATCAGAAAAGTGCCCGCCATCAATCCTAAATAACCCGCCACCGAAGTAATAAAAATAGACTCGGTGAGAATCATACTTATAATAGATCCTGGAGTTGCCCCCAAGGCTTTTCTAATACCAATTTCTTTCGTTCGTTCTTTGACAGTGATCAACATAATATTGCTCACTCCAACAATCCCCGCTACCAGCGTTCCAATACCAACAAACCAGAGCAACGCCTTGATACCAAAGAATAGACTTTGGACACTTTGAAAACGTTCTTCCAGGTTAAAGCCTCCAATCCCTGTTTTATCATCTGGAGCTATTGAGTGTCGTTCTTTTAATAGAGAACGTACCTTTTTCTCAATGGAAGAAATGGGGGTTTTATTTGCTCCTGTTACTCCAAAGAAATTGACTCTTCTATTTTCTACACCGAACGTTTTATAACAAGTAGTTAATGGGACAATCACCGCCTCTAGGTCTTCCATATTCCATTCTTTGACATCTTCCAATGCGAAGACGCCTACGATTTGCAAATCGATTCCTGAGACACGGATGTGTTTACCGACTGCTGGTTCATCGCCAAAAAGTTCTTTTTTTACTACTCGTCCTAAAACGGCCACTTTTCGATTCTCGTTAAGATCAAACTGGTTGATGTATCGTCCTTCGTCCATGGTATAACCTGACACCTGCTTTCCTGCAGGAAATTCACCGCGGATTTCATAATTCGTAGACAACGTCCCATAATCTAATCTCCTGTTTCCCAGAGAAGTCCTAGGAGATACAGAACCCACACCTTTCAATTCGCTTACCGCAAGGACATCTTCCAGATTTAATCGGATTCGTCTTCCAGGAGGAAGCCCTTTGTAAGCGACGTTTGTTTTGTTTGACCAGACATACATGACATTTTTAGCTCCTTTTCCAAAACCTCGATACACTCCATTTTCAAGACCATTGCCCATTCCAAGTAAAAAAACAAGCATAAATATTCCCCAGAAAACACCAAGTGCCGTCAGAAACGTGCGCAATTTATTTTTGCGAATCGTGGATAATATTTCCTGCCATGTATCTCTGTCCAGCATCGTTTATTCTGATTTTATGGCGGTTACAGGATTAATGTTTGCAGCTTTGATGGCTGGGAGTAGTCCGGCCAATGCACCAAAAATGACAAGTATAGCCATGGCCATTAGTACAACACCGAGATTGACTTTAGGCTGTCTGAAAAAATCGGCTTCTACGCCAGAAACCATATAGATGATCCCTATCCCCAAAATCATCCCGATATATCCAGCAACAGAAGTGATCAGAATGGACTCCTGTAAAATCATAGCAACGATGGAACCTGGTGTTGCCCCTAGCGCTTTGCGAATACCAATTTCTTTGGTTCTGTCTTTGACGATGATGAGCATAATGTTGCTGACACCAATAACTCCTGCCATGATAGAGAAAAAGCCAATCACCCAGGTCACCACATGGAAAGCTTGAAAAAGACTAGAAAATTCTTCAAAACTTTCTGCCCGATTACTTATTCGAAGTGCTCGAAGGTCTTTCGGATCAAACTGTTTTCTCTCCGCAAGGGCTTTTCGAACATCCTCCTCCAGTTTCACCATTTCCGGTACAGTGAGGTCTCCACCGGAGACCATGATTTGATGAATCTTTTCACCGTCTCCGTATATTCTCTGAGCAGTAGAAATCGGGATGTAGATATTTCTCATTTCTCTTTCGCCACCAGAGTCATAAAAGACACCGATAATTTTATAAACGATACCGCCAATGGCTATTTCTTCGCCGACAGCAGGTCCATCTCCGATCAATTCTTCCTTGCAAACTTTTCCGATGACTGCTACTTTTCGAAATTCTTTAAGGTCATTATCATTGAGGAATCGTCCTTTCCTAATTATCGTATTTTCAAGGACTTTGTGGCCTGGATGTACCGATCGGATATTAAAACTCAACGCGTCTTTTTTGTACTTCACCAATTGATCTCCGGATAGATAAAACCGACCAGTCATCTCATCAATTTCAGAAAATTTGGTCTTTAAAAACTCATAGTCGCTATTGTCAAATTGGATTTCGCGTCCTTTATTAAGTCCGTTAAATGGTTTGGAAGTAGTGCCTCTCCAGATCCATAAACTGTTGACGGCGTCATCTCGAAAACTATGCTCAAAACTATTGATCAGACCATTGATAGCACCAAACATTAGCACCAAAGTGAATATTCCCCAGGCTACCCCAAATGCAGTCAACGCCGTTCGCAGTTTATGCCTGCGAATGGAATCAAATATTTCCTGCCATTTGTCAACATCTATCATAGCCTTGCTTTTCTAGGAAGATTCAATTACACCATCTTTTAATCTAATAATTCGGTCTGTTTGTTCTGCAATATCATTTTCGTGGGTGACGATGATTACGGTTTTTCCTTCTTGGTTGACCTTTTTAAAAATCTCCATGACTTCCTCGGAGGTTTTGCTATCCAATGCGCCTGTTGGTTCGTCTGCTAGTAGGAGTTTGGGATTCGAAATGAGGGCGCGTGCAATGGCTACTCGTTGTTGTTGTCCGCCAGAAAGCTGGTTGGGGTAGTGGTCTGCCCAATCTCTCAGGCCGACTTGCTCTAAATAGTCGAGTGCTTTTGCTTGTCTTACTTTCCGATCTACCTTTTGATAATATAAAGGAAGGGCGACATTCTCCTTGGCCGTTTTAAACGCCAACAAATTAAACGATTGAAAAACAAATCCTAGCAGGTGGTTTCTGTAATGAGCGGCCTGTTTTTGGCTCAGGTTTTTGATGAGTTTATTATCCAGAAGGTATTCACCATCATCGTATTCATCCAAAATTCCCAGGATATTCAGTAAGGTTGACTTGCCAGAGCCTGAAGATCCCATGATTGATACAAATTCACCTTCCTTGATATGAAGGTCCAGACCTTTCAACACATGCAACGAGTTGTAGGCGGTTTTATAGGATTTATGAAGTTGGGTTATTTTTAACATCGTGGCTCGAATATACGGGAGTTGGATCTAATATTAGTTAATATTTAGATAGGATGTTTCTATTTTTCGATGAATGCTTGGTAATTGTGTGTCACTAGATTCAGAAACAATACAAATCTAAATATTGATTTAGCCAAGATTGAATTCATATCAACAAATATAAGTACCTCCAGAGGAGTTCATCGAATAGTATCGTAAGCTCCATAGGAGTGAAACATTAGAACAATTTCATTTGCCAACACTAGCACCCACTATGTCGCTTCTAGGGAGCATTTACTTTATACCAATTCGATTTGCAATATCTTCAGGAACATCATATACCCTTTCTTTGGGAAGCAGCCGTTTCGCTTCCTTGTGTTTGCCTTGTTTTCTTAGTTGATTTATCTTTTTGGTAAGTGGGGTGTAGTCGATTATCTCACTGATCCATTCCGTATTATATTCCTCAATTAAGAAACTACTGATGCCTACCTGGATGGTTCGTATTTGCATTTTTGCTCCTCTCAATGTTCGTTCTGGATCCCATTGGATGTGGACTTTTGCTTGTTTGAATGCTTGTTCCCAATTCACGTTGTTTGGATAGACGGTATCGTCGGGATGCGTCAAAACTCCCATTGACAAGGCATGTTCCCAAGCAGATTTTTTTATTTTTATTCCTAGAATAAACTCCTGATTAGATTTATGTCCCCAGTTACTGCGCTCCATCAGCCATAGATAGGAGGGCTTGATCCAGGTCATCCTGTTGAAGGAAAACGGTTTTTCAAATTTGTTGTTTTCAATGGCTGGGAGCGCTATTTGCTTGTTGTACGCCTGATAAACAGTGATTGTTTTGTTGTCGTAATCTGCCCTGATTTCTTGTATGTTGCTCACTGTGCTTTGTTTTAATTGTGCAATTTTTATAATACATGGATTGGTTAAAGCTAAATCACAAAATAAAACTGCAAATAGTTCCCCTTTTTAAGCATTATCCGTATAAATTGATTAGAAGATTGGTTGTTCTTAACAAATTGGATCGAAAGTAGAGAATTGGGTTAAACATCGGTTAATATTAGTTTAGAGTGTTTCCATTCTTCGATATATAGCATAGATTTGTTTACGAATTCTTGTGAAGTTATTATTGCACCAGTCTAAAAACAGATTATGAAAAGGATTTTAATAGGAATAGTAATAGTACTTATAGTAGTAGGTTTTTCTTGGCTAGGGTACATGTTATATGCCCTAAACCAATTCGGGAGGGTATTGACCACAGAAGAAAAAACAGCCTATTCAAAAACCTATTCAAACGCAAAATTTAAAAGCATAAAGATAGGGGATGACTACAAGTCAGTTATAGAAACATTGGGTGCGCCTTTAGTCGAAAAAAAAATGGACTTTGTTGAGCAATTTTTGTACTTGGACAAGCCGGAAAATTTATACTTTTCAAAATATAGCTTAAATATTGTTCATCTAAAAAAAGATCGATCCGTAGGATACAAATTAATCACGCTGAATAAATTGGGAGAGGTTACAAATTTGAGAGGCAATAACTATTTAACAAAATTCACCAGTCAAGAAATAAGAGCCTTTTCGAAAAATGAAGTAATCAAAAAGTTAGGCGTCCCTGAAATGCAACGAATATGTGATGGTGAATCTACCGTCTTACATTATACAGCAAAAAATGCACCCCCCAAAACCTATGGATATAATGTTAGGCAAATTATCATAAAAAATGATACCGTTTTTATGAAGTTGGAGAGTGATGGAGGAGGTAAACATCACAAACCTTACCATGGAGTATGCAATATAATTGATAACTGGTACTAACAAGAATTTAGTTGCGATTCAAAATTGTAAAACAATTGACAATTCTCAAACGCAAACTTAATCAAGTCATCAAAGAGATCAATATATCATCCATAAACCACACAAAAACTTAGTTCCCTACGGCATGGTTTCTGCACGATTCCGATGATTCCAACAAGCACTTCGATCTGAAGCATCTACCGCTCCATTCATATCGACATCCTGCAGCAAATAGCCATTCGTGTTCCGATCATTCCAAACCGTACTCCGGTCAGAAGCATCAATCAACCCATCCGCATTCGCATCACCAGACCACAATACAGAAACACCACCCATCGTCTCCTGTGCCGCCGTTCCATATGTAGGAATACTCCTAAAATCAGCCGCATAATTCGGAGCAGTACCCAAAGCAAAAGAATTAAGCGAACTAACACTCAAATGATTTCTATGATGAATCGCCACCTTATAGTTCCCAGCCGCAGCATTGAACGTAATCGGTGAAACACCATCCGTATCCACCACATCACCATCCGCCTGCAATAAAGCGGCGCGTGTAGCTATAACCGTAGAAGGATCAGCGGCAGCCCGAAGTTCCACCAACACCCAATCAATAATTGCGTTATTCCCCGTAAGGGAAAGCACCGTTGTTGTCGTTGTCTCCCCACCATTGTAAGACCAGGGAGCTGCGGTGTAGGGTTGACTTGTTGGCAAAACAAAGAAGCCACGAAGGTTATCCTTCATCAATCCTGTAGTCATATCATAACAACCTCCTAGCAATACCTTTGGTTGAATCTGCACATCCCGCTCAATCAACATCCCATCCGAACTAGCAAATGGAGCCATCAACCCAGCGCCATTTTCAGCCTGCACCGTGATATAATACATTTGTCCATTGATCAAGGTCAACCCGGATTCAGTAAACGAAGTAGACAATCCATTGTCCGTCAAGGCCACAATATTGCCTAGGCCAGGAGCGGTACCTATTTTATACCAATATTTTACTACGCCAGAATTATTATCGATAGAGTTGCCCCAGTTACCAAATAGTTGGGAAGTTGCATTACTAACATCTTCGTCAAGTCCAGTACCATCATTCACCACTAAAACAGTGGAAGGTGGCGTCCAATCTACATCGACATCTGCTGATGCAGTAGTAGAAAAATTGTTGGCTGCGTCCAGAACAATAGAACGTATTCTCCCCGCAGGTGTTCCGGGGTTTATGTTTTGATAGATGATGTCGTCTGTTGCCGCATTTCCAACTCTAATCACGGTAGAAGCCCCACGTTTTTTGAAGACATCAAATTGAGGCACCGTGTAGGTACAGTTTCCGCTTCTAAACGACACATAATCGCCGCTTGTTAGTGGGGCAGGGTCGATCCATTCTCCAACCAGATTTCCAGCACGGTAAACGGAAATGGTTCCTGAGGATTTTTCATACACGACTCGATGATTGTAATTCTGATTCACGTTTACGGTGAGTGGGAAACTGGCCTCCAAACTGAAAACATCGTTGGTCACTTTGTAGATCTGCAATACATCCGTATCTACTCTAAAATATACGAAGTAAGAATTCCCGCGGTTGGGCGCATCTGGGTCATCACACATAAAGTGTAATCCTGCTCGTCGGTTTGTTCCAGAACCACCAATACTCGCATTCCAATTATATAGATACGCATCTGCTCCATTTTGATTTACAGTAGCAGTGAGTATTGTATTTCCTAAGGATTCATCCGACTGCACCAAGGCACCATTTGCTGTTGCCCAAGTCCCGGAGTAGTTAGACCACCTAGTATCTAAGGATGCTGAAAAGTTATCTTTAAAATAGCCTCTGCTACCATTCGCCATCCAATCACTATTGTTTCGGTACATTGGTTGGTAGAATCGGATATCGAGCCCATTATTGTCAATGTCGGTGAAGGTGGAGGTGAAATTGTTAGTTTGCCAATTGCCAGGTATAGAGATGGTCGTGGTAGGGGCTGAATTGTCCTGACTGCAAGAATAAGTGGCTACATATCCTGGCCTTTCCACTCCACCATCTGATGTAAACCGGACGGTCAGCGCACCAGAATTGGCGACCACTGTACCTGGGCTATTTGTACCTGTATAGGTTCCAATAATTGGAGAATTAACACCAGGGCCATCATACAAGTACAAAAAGTCATAATCTGTTTCCAGATCAAACAAACTAAATGTCATAGAGACACTCGAAGCACCCGGAGGATCAATTGTATAAGTATAATCTTCATTATTGTAATAATTCCTACTTAGACCACCCATATCATGAATGCCCCCTGTGCATGGATCTTCCTGGCAATCTGTAAAATTATCCTGGATCGCATCCCAAAATTCGGAGTACCCGTTATCATATCCCAGCGCCCAAATACCCATACCGGCAAGGCCCCGTTTATTTATAAAATCCATTCGCTCCTGTATAGCACTTTCCATACTGATGAAACATTGCCTCCAGGATCCGTTGTTGTAAGTATATCGATCTGTTCTTCCCGTTGTATTCCAACTTTTGTTAGCAGCAGAGTAGACTCCGGAACTATTATTTCGAACATTATCATAAATTCGGGCACTTCCAGATCCCGTTGTATTCGAATAAAATCCAGACCCTACAGTTGGCCATTCTCTCCCATAATAAGGAAGCCCTAGGCATAGTTGAGACTTTGGAAGGCCTTGCGCCAAGTAAAAAGTGACACTTCTCGATAGGTTATAATCGTAGGAATTTCCAGTAGAATTATACCAGTACAGTGGGTCATTTGGTCCAGCTTGCGCACTTCCTGTCCAGTGGTAGTCGTAGCCCATGATTACAAAAAGATCAATGTAATTTTTCAAGGTAGGAATATCAAATACATTTCCCCAATCCACTGCATACAAGGCAATCGTCAATTCAGAATTTGGAATGGCGGCCTTCATTTGATTGCTCAAGCTGATAATGAAGTTGGTCAGATTTGTTCTATAGCTGGAAGGAACACCTTCAAAATCGATATTGATACCATGTGCACCGCGAGATTGTATCAAACTTATCAAATTATTTATCAGTGTTTGTTGCGCATTTGAACTACCAAAGAAAGTGGCGTGACTGCTGAACAGGGTGACGCACAAATGCACCTTTTTGCCATTATTTAATGCTGCGGTGACCGGACTTGCTGTGGCCCAGCCATTGGTGGTGAGCGCATTTCCAGTAGAAGCGTTCACATCATAGCCAAAATAACACAAATGAGAGAGCCGATCCCAATCATAATTTACCTCATTCCCATTTTCCCAATAGGGATGCCAGCCGTAGACGATTTTATCCAGGGTGCATGCCTGTTGTTTGTTTGTGGAGGGAGGGCGAAGGACTGTTTTATTTATTTTATTGTAATCATTCGCTGGAATACCAAGACTATTGTAGTGCTCCATTTGCTCCTGGTGGATAGACGGTCTTATCTGCTGACTAAAACCAGAATTGCAAATTCCCAAAAAGCCCAGGAGAAATAAGAGGAGAATATTTTTCATAATGAATGATTTAGGGAAGTTGTGCTGTTTTGTTTCTATTGTTCCAAGCAGTGCTTCTGTCTGCTGCATCTATTATTCCGTCCAGGTTACAATCAATGGACGAATACCCAGAAGTATTTCTGCTATTCCAGGCAAGGCTGCGATCTCCGGCATCAATAAAGCCATCACCGTTCGTATCTCCAGACCACATTGCTTTCAAGGATCCAACTTGTTGTTGGGCGTCTGTTCCATAAGTAGGTGTTGTTCTGAAATCGACAACGGTGGTTGCGGTAGACAAACTTACAGGAGCGGCACTCATTATGGCCAGGTGGTTTCTATGAATTATCGTTACATAATAATCGTCTTCATTAAGGTTGGAAAATTCTACTGGGGAAATCCCATCTACCCCTACAATATCGCTGTCAGATTGCAGTAATGCTGCTTGAGTGTCAAGGACGGTTGAGGGATCATTTTTGTCTCTCAGCTGAACCAATACCCAGTCAATAATTGCATTGCTGCCAGCTACATTAAGAACAGCAGCAGTAGTAGATTCTGTACCAGAATAATTCCATGGTGTATTGGAATAGGGTTGGTTGGTTGGAACAAGTCCTGCTACTCTAAGGTAGTCAATCATTACATTAGAAGTAGAATTATAACTTCCTCCTAGAAAAACCCTAGGGCTAACTGCAATATCACGGATGATTTGTACCCCATCAGATTCAACAGCATTCGCAACTAAGCCAGCATTATTATAAGTTCGAACTGTAACATAATAGGTAAGGCCACTTACCAGATTCAATCCTGATTTGGTCATACTCCGCGTAGTGCCTGTGCTTGTCCATCCTGTTACATTGGTGCCTCCTGGGGTTGTACCAATCGCATATTGATAATAATTTATCCCGGAATGCGGATCAGAGGAAGCACTCCAATTAGCAGACAAGCTATTCGTCGAGGTGGTAATATCTATGTCCGCTCCTGTTCCGTCCTGAACAGCAATAATCAGTGTTGGAGTTGTCCAGTCTACATTAATCAGTTTTTCACCAATAGTTGAGAAATTTCCTGCGCCATCTATCAATATAGATTTTACCTTCCCTGAGGGAGCCGTTGGATTAGGGTTTTGAAATTGAATGTCGTCATTTGCTCCGGTTCCAACGGTGATCGTTTTGGTGGTGCCGGTTCGCTTTGCGTAGACATTGATTTGATTAACAGTATAGGTGCAATTGCCAGTTCGCAAGGAAACATGGCTACCCGTAGTTAGTGGGGTGGGATCTGTCCAGTCTCCAATCTTATTTCCATCCCGATAAATCGTAATCTTTCCTGTCGATTTATTATAAATTATTTTGTTGTTGTAGGTTTGGTTGAGATTTACGGTGATTGGAATATCCTTCTCGAGGGTGAAAACATCGTTCGTCACAGAGTAAATCTGCACTAAACTATTATCTACCCGATAATACACGAAATACGAGTTACCACGATTTGGCGCATCGGGATCACTACACATAAAGTGAATACCCGCCCGTCTGTTTGTCCCGCTGCCTCCAATCGCAGCAGACCAATCATACAGATAAGCAGTCGCCCCATTTTGATTGACCGGAGCTGACAATATTGTATTCCCATTAGCCTCATCGGATTGTACAAGATTACCGCCCGAAATACTCCAGCTGCCTGCATAGCTACCCCAGTCAGAATGGATAGTATTATCAAAATTATCCTTTAGGTAGCCGCGGTTTCCATTTGATCGCCATTCCGATCCGGTATAGTGGATGACCTGGTAAAATCGATGAGCAATACCTGACCCACCTGAATTATCTGAATCACTAAAGTTAGCGGTGAAATTATTAGTTTCCCAGGTGCCATTGGAGGATACGGTGGTGGTTGGTGGGACATTGTCTGCTCCAACTGATCCCCAGCTAATACTGTATCCTGGATTAGTAGTTCCGCAGTCGGACCTAAACTCAACAGTTAGTGCACTGCCAGAAGCGGTAAAGGTGCTTGGGATCGTTGTCCCTGTATATTCTCCTACAAGTGGAGAAAAAACAGAAGGACCATCATACACTAATAGGTAATCCCAATTTAGCTCAAGGTTGAAACTATTGATGGTTATAGTGATGTCTGTAGCATTTGTAGGAGCGATTTTATAAATCTTTCTACTGTCGTCTGCATAGTTGCCGCCTGCGCCTCCGGTGTCATAAAAAGTGCCGGATGCGGCAGTGTAGTTAGTCACTGGAGTATCGTCGTTTACTAATTTGTAGAAGTATCTCCAGTTCCAATAAATACCGGGGTCACTGTGTGATTGGTTGGGGTAGTGTTGATGGCCTTTTACAAAGGTACAGGCACCTAGTTGACAAGTACCTGCTCCGCCAGTACATCCTTGGTAACCCCAGGTTCTTAGGCGATTGATCCCATATTGTGCAGCAACGTCTTTTGTTATTAATGCATTTGCCTGATAAAGGGCAGTGGTGTTGTCGTTGTTTTCTACATAGCCATCATTCTCAATCCCTACTGTAAAACCATTGCTGCTGCCTACGTGCCAGGCGGTATTCCCTTCGCAAACCATTTGCGTTATTTGTCCATCGGAGGCTCTGACGATATAATGGGCGGAAACATTGGCTACTGAGTTTTTAAACCAATTGATTGCGCTAGAGTAGGGGCCTTGTATTTTGTGGACGGTTACCGCTGAAACTGCTTGAGATCGGCCAACTGAAAAGTTAGAAGAATGCGCAGCATTCCAAATTGCTCCTGGGACCTGATTGCACATCATAGATTTTACTTGGTTTTGCCAGGAGGTCCCATCATGCGATTGGATTTTGTTTCCATTGATATTTACGAATGACGAAGAGAGAATAGTATAGTTGTTCTGCCCAAAGTAGCTAACCAGATTTAACTGTGGATCTGGGAAGGAATATTTTGCCTGGTTGGCTGCGCTATTCATGAAGTTAAACACATTGTATTGGAAAGAAGACATCCCGTAATTTTCAACAGGATTGATGTAGGCCAATTCGCTAAGTTGTTCGAGTACCTGAGCTATTTCTGCAATACCTACGTTTGTAGTGTTTGCATTTGTCAGAGAGATTTCGAACGCTTTCGCATAAGCTAGAATATTTACTCTTGGATCTGCTTTAATCTGTTCTGCAGAATAACCTGTTAAATTAGAAATGTAAGTCAGGTTTTCTCTGAAAAACCCTTTTCCATTTTCAATCAATCCCATCACGCCGTGTGCTTGTGGAATTCCAGCGCAGCTTTGTTGAATGTTTTCTGGAACATGCCAAATACTGGTGTTGTTAAATGCAACTCCTTCCAAAACTCCTCTTGGTATGGTTGGGAAACTTTGATAGGCTTCCGCAAAGAAAGCAGTATAATCTGCTTTAGGGCTGGGAGAAACAGCGATCTGAAGGTCGGGGTTGAAATTGATTGGTCCTTTTTGTTGTGCAAAATTTGTAGATATGGCAAACAAAAAACTAAAAAGAAAAGTAAAGTAAGTTTTCATATTTATACTGATTTAAGTACCTGTAAAATAGCAAAATTTATCGAGCTTTTATAGCGTTTGTGACTAGATAAACAGTCCTTGTTTATTCTAAGAATTTGATATTTAATATCGTAGAGTTGTTTGTTGAAGATGAATTGGCTGCTATGGAAGTTGTGCAGTTTTGTTTCTGTTATTCCATACCAAACTCCGGTCGGAAGCATCAATAAAGCCATCCATACTAACATCTGAATTCGAATAAAGGGTCTGATTTCGATCATTCCAAATTAAACTTCTATCTGCGGCGTCAATGGCTTCATCAGAATTCCCATCCCCACTCCAAAGTGTTTGAATACCTCCAATAATTTGAACAGCATTTGATCCATAAATAGGCAGGGTGGTAAAATCAACCAGAACGGAAGTCTTAGTCAAGCTAACTGGGTTGGCTGTCATGATTGGAAGGTGATTTCTATGCTTGATTGCTATATGGTAATTGCCTGCTGAAAGACTGCTAAAAACCAAATCGGAAACGCCATCCATATCCACTACTCTTCCATCTCTTCTAAGCAATCCTGCTGTTGTCAATATTATAGTTGCCGGTGCACTTGCATCTCGAACCTCGACAAGCACCCAATCTACAATCGCAGTATTACCAGTAGTGGCGAAAATTCCGGTATCTGTTATTTCTGTTCCTGAATAGTTCCAGGGAGCCGAACTGTAGGGTTGTGTAGTCGGTAGGAAACTGGCAACTCTAAGCTGATCGTCCATGAGGCTGTTTGCTGGATCAAAGGGACCTGATAGTAGTACCTTCAAGGGAAGATTTACTTCTTCTGGTGCTAGAAAGTTGACGGCGTTGCAAATGAGCGTATTTCTTACTTGCTCGTTGGTTACTGTTTCTAGGGGGAAGCCGAAATTGACGACTCCAAAATCGTTTCCTTTGTAGGCTACAGCAGCACCGTCTCCCGTTCCTCCTGAATAATTCAGTACTACAGATGAACCGCCAGTCGCTCCTAGTCGGTCAGGATAGTCTGCATCATAATAGCCAACAGTATTGTCGTCAAATCCACCCGTGATCCCTGCAAAAATTCCTCCTGTTTGTCCAGAGAAATTGTAAGTGGATCCGTCATCTCCATTGTAGGTGGCTTTTAGGTAGTTATTGTAAAAGTTGAGGTCGGTATTTGCGGAGCCGGATCGACCAACATCCCAACCTATTTCCGCACCAGAAACAATCAAGTTTCCGCCGCCATTCAGGTAACTAATGACCAGACTTTTTTCCGTATTATCGAACGTTCTTAATAGGGTAGATTCTTCACCAAGAAACCAGTTGACACCAGTGTAGTCTGGCAGACTTACTGTTCCTGCAATTACTGCTTCATTGCTTGCTCCGTCAAAACTAACTCCACAATATTCCAATGATTTTGCGTGTTCCACCATGTAGTCATAGCTATTCATTTTTTCAAGGAAAAGTCGTCTCAGATTTACTAGTACAGAACTTGAAGTAATTCGAAGTGCTGCAGATCGATCCAAACGGTCAAAACCGTCTACGATTAAGTAGTCTATGGCTGTGGTGCCTGCTACAGGAGTCCTTGCTGCTACAGTAGCTGTAGGGAAGGACTCTCCACCCAGATTTGTGCCGGCTACTCTGAAATAATAGGTAGCATTCGGCGAAAGCCCAGTCATTGTATATGAATTGCCACTTACAGCTATGCCATCGGCAAATGCCTTTCCATGCGTTCCAATATACAATTTGTAGCCAGTAGCCGCATCCCCTAACAATCCATTCCCAGAATTCGAAGGTGGCGTATTCCAGGTAATGGTAATTTGACCGGACCCTGAATTTTTTGCTGCTAAATGCGTTGGTGGTTCAGGAACTGTTGTATTTGGAGAATTATCTCTAATGTGGAAGAATTTGACAATACCTTTATATACACCGCGTGCCATGATGTTTCGAAACGCAGGTGTGGTGTATTGTTGAGCATCCGTTGCGTTGTCATGGAAAACCGTTTCAAGCAAACAACCAGGCATGGTGCTTAACTCGCGGACTTCTCCGAAGTTGGCCGTCAACAGACCTCTGTCATTCCAATTTGGATCCCATCCTGTTTTGATACCGTTTACTAGTTCGCTATGGACTGCTGCTTGGAGTGCGTAGCTGTTTGGTGTAACCGGGAAATTGCCATTTGCTCCATTGTATGCGTAGGTGACTGTCCCTCTTGCTGCGCCGCTGGAGGCATTGCTATGCCAGGAGACGTATATACTGTTGGCTTTTTCTTGAGCAGTTCCTTTTGCCAGTTCGTATTCTGCGTAGTGTGGTCTCATGGTGACATCCCCTCGGCAGGTAGGATAATTTTGGTAGGGTGCATATTGGCGGGCGGATTCTTCGAAGCGGGCTTTTTGAGTGGGGCCGACAGAACCATTACTACAATCTGCGATATTTCTTGCGGATCCTGATGCTCCGTTTATTCCACCTCCAAAGCGCATCGCATCAGCTATTACTACTTGAGATGCTGTAGGGTCGGAGGTTTCGTTTAGGAGGGTAACTTTTCCAGTAGTACCTGCATCAAAATAGAATTGGCCAAGGTAAACCCATGTTAGTCCATGGACTTCCTGGTTGATGCTTACTGGGGAGGTTCCTCCGGCGTGGGTAACTTCGTATCTGGTGTCTGCCACTCTGTTTGCTCCGCTACGGTAGAGGGTGGATACCCAGTACCATCCAGCTTCTGGGATGTTTGGTGTCCAACTAGCAGTTGCGGTTGTAGCTGCTGGGTCTGACCAGGTGTATCGGTATCCGCTTGCGCCAGTGGTTAGGCCCGTTGCAGGGTTGTAGCCAGTACTCGAGGTGGTAAACCATGTTCCTGTTTCGGAGTAGCCTGCTTGAGAGTTGTCTACAATTACTTCATTGGTATTGACGTCTCGTTCGCGGACCATCCAGACATTTGCACCTGCATTGTACAGGTATTTGAGTAGGTAATAATTTACGGATTCTATGCTTGCAAAATCTTCGACCATGTCGTTTGTATTTCCTCGTTGGGTCGAGTAGGTACCTAGGGAGGTGAAATACAGCCAACCGTGTCCAGGACTTAGCCATACTGTTTTTCCACTTAGAGAGCCAGTCGGCTGGGTTTGTGCAACATTTGGGTTGTTTTGTTTGAATGCGTTGTAATTTGGATCAGCCGATAAAGCGATTGGAAGGCCGGGGTCTGTGTTTTTCTGAAACTCCGGGAAGGTGCGAGGTGGTTCCTGAGACAAGGAGGAATACTCTACATATTTTCCTTGTTCGTCCTTTACTAAAAGATGAAAGGATTGAAGTTTTTTATTTTGAGGAAGCAAATTGAAAAGCGAAAGTCCGATCTCTTCAAACAGGTGATCGTCGTAATTGTCTAGTAGGTGTTTATTCAATTCAAGAAAGAAGGTGATTTTTGGATAGACTATTTCAATTTTATCCAGTTGGATGTCGTTCCAAAAATCATGAACGCAAGATTTTTCTTTCTTGTTTTTGTGCTTACTAATATGTTTTTGAACTATTTGGAATGCTATTTTTTCTTTATCAGACGCTGATTTATAGATGTTTTGGGCAGAAAAAACGAAGATTATGAGTAGTCCAAAGATTAAAGCGGGGAGGAGTGTAGATTTCATTTCAAATAAATATTTATTGAAAAGTTGAATGTATTATCCTTTAAATATAACCAGAAATCACCTTTTTTTAAAAAATCAATCTTCTAATTTTGGTCCTACTATTTGAAATTTAAATTATTATACATATGATTATTCGTATTTAATGATCTGTTATTTAGTGGATTATCTGGGTTTGGTCGTCTTGAATTTGTAATCGGATTAAAATCTTTGTGGATAACCCAACCAAACGCGAAAAAAAAACGTCTATTAATATAGAAACAGTGGAACTTTCAAGTGAAGATTTACGTATTTATTATTAATACGTTTAATTAACAACCATTTTTTACCAATCTATTCAAACATCGATGATTATTAATCATTAGGATAAATGTTTGGCATATTTTTGGTTGTATATTTAAAAAGGGAAAAAACATAGTATTATGCAGAAAAATTTTACAAAAGAATTTAGCTTCAGGACATCTCGTAGTAGTGGCCCTGGGGGACAAAACGTAAACAAAGTATCTTCTAAGGTCGAGCTTCTGTTTCACGTGGATGCATCAAAATTACTTTCCGTAAAGGAAAAGGCTTTGATCAAGAAAAAATTAAATCATCGGATTTCAGTAAACGGATACCTGTATCTAGTTTGTCAGGACTCCCGTTCTCAGTTGAAAAACAGAGAGTTGGTGATCGAACGGTTTTATGACCTGATTGGCAAGTCCTTAGTCGTACAGAAAAAAAGAATCCCTATGGGAACTCCGTATTCCGTAAAAGAAAAAAGAGCAGAAAACAAACGTCGTACTTCTCAAAAGAAAGCGATGCGTGCTAAGGTAGACGTAGCTAAATACCAGGCATAGACAACTTTTCTGCATAATTATCCTTTGCTGTAAACATTGGATTTAAGATTTCATGTTTTGGAATCTAATGATAAATATTTTTAAAATCCCAACACATTTTTGTGTTGGGATTTTTTGTTTTTTAGTGTTCTAAGTATGTACTATATCGTTAATAATATATAGGAAATCCTAATTGACTGACTCTTTTGTGTTTAGCCTTTTTTTCATAAAATGAAAAATAACCATTCCTAGAAATAGGCAAAGACCAGGAATTCTATATTTTTGAGCATGAAAATTTATTATTGTTTTGCCTTTCTATTTTTCTGTAATCTCCTTGAGGGACAGCGTATCAAAAGTACTGCCTTTGTAAATGGCCAGCCAATTAGTTTCAGTGGACTGAGTTTTGAGAATAAAACACCTGATCAATGGACTTTTTACTTTGAAGATGCCGCACCACTAGATGTCCATCTCCAAACAGACCGACTGCTGGTAAATGGAAAGGAAGTACTCTTCCAAAAGCAAACCGATAATTCATTTCGCCCACTTACATCGATAGAAAACAACACGCCATTGCAGCTTGATTTTGACCCTGCCACCAGAAGAATCCAATTGTACAATTATGATAAATTAGATGTAGGAGTTTATTTTTATGGCAAAGGAATGGCTTGCGAAAAATTTGATGCAGATCTCCCAAATCCATTTTTTGATCCCTCAAAACCAACCGTCCTCTACGCGCACGGCTTGCAGACGGGCAGCATGGCACGTCAATTTAGAGAGTCCTTCCTGCTTGAATTTAAAGACGTGCATGTATTCACCCACGAAAATTGGTTGGCGGAGGGTTGGAATGTTGGGGTTTTCTACTGGATACAGCTAGCAGACGAACCGACGCCCTGGCAAGCAGAAGCAAAAATGAATAGCACGGCTAGCAAAGTTGGGATGCGCTGGCAAAAAGCAGACGGGACATTCGAAGAAATAAAAACACCAAACAAAACCGTCGCCGCCTTGTTTGCGGATAATTATCAAGCAATATTCAACGAAAGTTATCAAGGAAAAGAAATCCGATTGACTGGCAACTCCTTCGGAGGGCAGTTAGTCTTGCAGACTTGCGGAGAGCTGTTGAAACGAACCGTAAACAGAATGCCTGAGCGAATCTGTTTGCTAGATCCTGCCTGGTCGCCGAAGGCGTTTCAAGGATACGACAAGGAGTTAGGAGAAAAATGGACTGGAGATGTAAGTACGGCAATTGCCCGACGATTGAAATTAGAACACCAAATGGCAATAGAGTATTATCGGACGTCGATTTTGACCACCTTTACAACGCCTGGAAATTTAGCTGGATTGGCCGCTTTTCAACATTTGCAATTGGGGTATACGTGGTCGATAGCAAACAAGCATACATTTTCCGTACAGCACTACTTTTGGTCGAATGCCTTTGACCCGCCTTTAGAACTGAAAAAGCGATTTCTAGGAAAAGGAAAGCCGACAGGAGCAGTATCTCTATCTGCCTCGACCTCAAACGTCCGAGTGAAAGCAATGATGACGGACCAGCAGCATTGGAAACATAGGAAAGGGGAAAACACGCCTGTGCCGGAGGATGATATGTTTCTTAAGAGAAAGAAAAGGTATTAGATCGTCGGGTAGAGGGACTCGTTTTGCTAGCGCAAAACTGATGATAGAGCGCAGAGTGACTGAATCTTAACTAACTGTTTTTCCTAGGCAAAACCTTTTGCTGCATTGTCCCTAACTTTCTACTCTAAGTTTGCGCTGCAAACGAGCTACTCTACTAATTCATACAAAACAAAAAGGGTGTTATCTTTCGATAACACCCTTTGAGGATTGAGGAATTATATACCCATATTAGAGCTGAAGTTGCAGGATCGCCTTTGTAAAAAGGATGTCATCCACCCTGCAACTAAAAATTTTAGCCTTTTAAATTTTCTCTTTTTCTGAGCGATATATTTCGTTTTGCTTACACTTGCAATATGCACGGAGTGGCTCCACAAATTGAGCGAATATTGTTGATTTTGTGACATGGGTTTTTGCTAAAGCCTTGTGTTGGGGGCAATTAAGGTGGGAGAGTAGAAGGTTGTATTTGTTGGGTTTAAATATGTTGTATTATTCAATTTAATAAAATAAACCTTACCGATTTTGTTGAAGATTTTTCTATTAAAAAACACCTAAAAACAGCCTAAAAACTTTAAAAAAATAAGATTTTTTTAAAAATATAATGGAATTACGTCAATAAATTTTCATACACTACCAGAACCAATCAAGCAATTATTGAAATTAGAATTAAACAACACACCAACTTTAACAATTAGCGTACTGCTTCTATTTTGAGGGATAACTAAAAGTCTACCGAGTCGCCGACTTGTATACCATTTTCTCTACAGTAATCCGCATTCACCTCCAAGACATATTTTGCAGGAATTCGAGAAGGAAGCTGGGCTTCAGAATAAGGAATCGCGTTTGGTTGAATGGAAACAATTTTTTTGTTGGTACCAATATATATTATGTCAAGAGGGATGTGGGTGTTTTTCATCCAGAAAACCTGAGGCTCTTCTTTTTCCATCAAAAAAAGCATGCCTTTGTTTTTGTCCATGGATTTACGGTACATCATACCTTGCTGAATTGCTTCTGGGGTTTTTACGATTTCGATGTCCAGTTGCTTTTTTTCTACATCAGGGGATTGCGGTAAGATGGATAACACGCCATCCTTTCTAAATTGTGGTTCTGCTCGTTCGATGGTATTGGTTGTTGTATTAGTGTTGTTGGCCGTTGTTTTCTTTGCCGAAAAGGATTTAAAGAGGCTTCCAAAAACAAAAAGCAGCATGGCAAAAATCAATATCCCGATCATCAGTTTTTGCTTCAGGCCTGCTTTGGGCAGTGGTGCGTTTGCGCTTTTTCTAGTCGTAGTTTGAGGTTGGTATTTTTTGGTACGCTTTTTCTTTGTCATTCTAGTATCAATTCATGCAGTTCGTCTATACCTGACTTTTCTGTTGTGGGTGATTAATTTTGTTGGAAGGTAAAGCTATTTTTTCAAATCTAAAATAGGAAGAGGGACAAGTTTCCAAGGCTAAAAGTTAAAATCAAGTATTGCCTTCCATTTGCCGATGCCTTTTTTCTGCCATAGGATCAGGTAATGGCCTTTCCCTGAACTTTGGTATTGGCCGATTTCGTAGACGAGTTTGGGTTGTACTCTGACGACTTTCAGCGGGGTGAGGGTGATTTGCCACTTGGGTTTGTTCATGTACTTGTATCGTTTGGTGATGGCGTCTGTTCCTTCTGTTATTTTTTTGTTGTTTAGGTAGACAGCGGTAGGACTGTAGAGTTTTGATACTAGTTTGGCTGTTTGGTGGGCATTGCTGTGTTTTTGCCATTTTTTTCTTGCAGCGTCTACGATTTGGGGCTTTTGTTTGGTGGCGATTTCAGGGTACAAAACTTCTAGTTCACGGTACCACTGTTTTTTGGATTTGGTCCAGGCGATCAGGTAATACTGTTTTTCTGTTTTTTTGCGGTCCTCGTAGTAGCCAATTTCAAAAATATTCTTTTCGTCATGCTTGATAAACTCCACTGTTTTGAAGGATTTGATCTCTTCGATTTGCGATTTCCTGACTGCTAGTTGGCCGGAGATGCTGGTATATCCCTGGTAAGCTTGTTCATTGACATAAATGACTGATTTTTTTAGGTAATGATCCCTGATGTTTTGGTCTAAAGTGAGCTCTTTGGAGTCTTTTATCCATGCTTTTTTCCGTTTGTCCAGTGTTTTTTCTACTTGGGAAAACGCTAGGAAGGGAACTAGTGAAATGATAAGGACAATCAATTTTTTTGATATAATCATTCTCTAAAGGTATTTCAAAAAAAGGGCTTTGTCAATTTCTAGACTATTGTTTGTAATTGGCGTATAAAAATTGACGGAACTGCAATTGTTGCAGCACTGTGTAGTACGAACGCATATAAAGAATCGGATCTTTAGTGAATACACAAACAATAGACAATTGTGTGGTGAATGATAAAATCTGTTAAAACAATTAGATAAATATAGCCGGTTAAAAAAGAGTCATTCAAGGAAAACTTCCTCTAAAGATAGTAGACTACTCAAGCACCAGACGTTTTACGATTAACTACCTTTCACAATTTTTCTAGTAATAGTACCTTGGTATTTACTCGTCATACGAAGATGATAGACACCGTTTGGTAGCGCGCCTGTCTGCATGCTCAACTTGTGAAGACCTGATGTCAGATGTTGGTTGGTCTCTTCCAGAATGACTTGACCAAGCATATTGACTAAAACCAAACGTAAAGATTCTGTATTCCGATCTAGTGTAAACTGAATGTCCAATTTATCATCCACAGGATTGGGTTGAACCACTAGGTCACTAGCAAACCCAGCATCGACATCTATTAACCCTGTCATCATACCAGTAGTTTTCTCCACAATCAAATCATCAAAATAAAACCCATCCAACTCATAAAAACTATCAGAATTCAAAGTAAAACGAATCCATACCTGATTTCCTAAATAGTCGGCAAGGTCAATACTCTCTTGCACCCAATCATTTTGAATACCATCATATAAGGGTTCACCAGGTGGTTGCAAACTATAAGCATTTGCTCCAGGAGTAGTATACAGACCACATAGTGGTGTGAAATTAGCCCCATCAATAGAAGCCATTACTTGTGCATAGTCATAATCATCTTCAATTGCCCATGTAGTCTGAAACTTCAGATTAGCCGTTACCGCATCCGTCAAATCTATAGGATTTTGAAGTGTTATAGAAGAAGTAGCAGACCCCTGATAATCCCCATTAGGACTGTCTGTAATACTAGAGGGGGAAGAAAAGAATTTGCCTGTGGTAATGTCCCAATCACCTGCAACCGTCCAATTGTTAATCGCAGCACCATCTTCCTCAAAAACAGGGATTATAGCAGTGTTTAAATAGGTGCGTCGGATGGTATCTGTAGCGATATATGTACCATTATCGAGTTCCAAAAGAAATTCTAATAAAGCTCCAGTACCGGTTCCAGTATTGATGGAATAGTCAATCGTTGTATCCACATCATCAAGATGTGCTAGACTCCAGGTTTGTGCAGTAGTAGATACCGTTACATTATTACTTAAAGGAGTTACAGACAAGGTCAAATCTCCTGCTTCCAAACCATATTTTTTTATATTTAGTTCTATCTGCCCATTAGTGGCATCAACAATGGTTGCTGCGTTTGTTTCTTTCATTTCTCCATAGTTGAGTAACAGATGTGCGGCGACTAGATTTTGACGCAGGGCTGATTTATTCAATCGGTCAATCTGGCTTTGCGGCGGCCAGAATCCCAGGTCTTGATCCCCAACTTCAGGAGTCATAGAAAAGATAGGTGGTTTGCTAGTGGATTCCCCGAACATCCAGTCATCGCTAACTCCATTTACGGCATACCCAATAGTTTCATCACCCAATCCTGGGAAATAGTCGTTTTCTTTTGTTAATACCTCTGCAAAATTAACAAATGTTGTATGTTCTGGTGTAGGACTAGAATCGTATCCCCATGGGTAAATCAGCAAATTTCCATAGGTGTGATAGTTAAGGGTAATTTTAAATTGATGGGTGTTGCAAAAATGTTTGACTGCCTGGGTTTCAGGCTCTGAGAATTCACTTGGTCCTCTGAATGTCTGTGTATTGGGATCTGGCGAAGAACCAAAGTCGTCTAATCCCCATTCAAATCCATAATTGCGATTTAGATCTACTCCATACGTGGTACCTCCCTGAGCATACCGATTTTTTCGCCAGAGGCCTCCTCCTTGAGGATCTGTGAGTTCATTGTATATATAGCCGTCAGGGTTTATACAGGGAATGAAGTACATTTCTGTATTGTCAACTAAGTATTGAATCTCTGTATCTGAATCATAGTTTTCAAGCAAATACCACAAGTAAAAAATCATTTGAGACAAGCTGTTTGGCTCACGGGAATGATGCAATGCGGTATACAATAGCTCTGGTTCATTCTCCTCCACATTAGGGTTGTCCGATACCTTTAGCCAATATACTGGCCTTCCTTCATGGGTTAGAAATGTATCAATTGGTTGTCGTGCGGTTATCAAGTTTGGGTATTTGGCAGCCATACTATCTAATGTAGGAAGCAGTTCAGAATAAGTGAGGTACCCGCCCATCGAACCATATTCATAATTTGCCGGAGTCTGATAATCGATACTAGTGGTTAGATTATCACAATCAACTCCATTTTTTTGATGGGAATGGTCATGTCCTTCATGCAAGTTTCGTTCTCGATACCAAGATTTTACATCGGCTATTAAAATTTCAAAATCTACTCCGTTTGCTGTCAACTTGGCAATTTCCTGGGAAGAAAAGTCATTAATGAAATGTTTTCCTCTGGCGTAGATCCCATGATCTGTTTCCAGGCCAAGCGCTCCAATTTGGCGCAGATCCGTATTTTGCAAATTGATTTTTACTTTGGAATAATTCAAGGGAGATTGTCCGGTTGCACCAATAGCAAATATAACGAGGAAGATAAAAGTCAGTATACTTTTCATGGAGTGAATATTTTGAAACATAATGATGCCAACTATCTAAAGATAGTATATTACAATCAGAGTTGATTTTTATCAGGTATGAATTTGTCGATGTACGAAAATTTTACTTTGGTCTTACATTTTCGTACTTCTAATAGTAAGTACCGACTAATCTTTCCTTCCCCTAGTATAACACAACATTTCATTAATGTACACTCAGATAGTTGTTTTAAACTAAATAAATAAGGCAATTAAATATGGAAAAATATGGCTTATAATTGCGCTATTCTAAGAATAGAACTTCATAGAGGACACTGAAATAAGTTAATTAAAACAAATTAGTTCAAACTATTTGTTTTAATCGAATCTTCTGGTAACTTTATTGAATGGAAGAATTATTCGACACCCAACAGTTTCAAGAACCTGCTCCACGCTACCTAAAAGGAAGAGGCGCACAGATCAATACCCCCAATCGATTCGAAAACCAAATTTATGACAAAAACCCAACGGTCACTTGGGAAGACGATCAGACCCAGATAAAAACACAATACATCGACGTCCATGCAAAATCCATCGTCAACAAAGTCGAAAGCTCCGATGTCGGCATGGAATACTCCCTGAACCCCTATCAAGGGTGTGAACATGGTTGTGTGTATTGTTATGCTAGGAATACGCATGCCTACTGGGGATATAGTGCCGGATTAGACTTCGAACAAAAGATACTGGTCAAAAAAGACGCGCCTGCCTTACTTGCAAAAAAACTACGAAGCAAAAACTGGACGGCAGCCCCAATTGTTATGTCAGGAAATACCGACTGCTACCAACCTATAGAGCGAAAACTCGAAATCACCAGAAAACTACTAGAAGTCTTCTGGCAATTCAGACATCCAGTAGGCTTGATCACCAAGAACAACCTAATCTTGCGGGACATGGACATTCTGACCAAACTGGCCGCTCACAATCTGGTACATGCCTCTATCTCCCTAACCACCTTGGACATGGAGCTGCAAAATAAACTGGAACCAAGAACCGCCCATCCCTTGAATCGACTGAAAGCAATAGAAAAACTAGCCGCCAACGGTATTCCCGTAAATGTAATGCTAGCACCAATCATCCCGGGACTCAATGAGCATGAAATTTTGAAAATGGCAGAAGCGGTAGCTGAAAGAGGAGCAACTTCCATTACCCACATTGTCGTTCGGTTGAATGGAGATATCGGAGAGATTTTCACAGACTGGCTAGAGAAAAATTTCCCGGACCGTGCTCAAAAAATACTCAACAAAATCAAGGAGACCCATGGCGGACAGCTCAATGATAGTAGAGTAGGGACACGAATGAGCGGCGAAGGAAAAATCGCCAAAATAATAGCCGATCAGGTAAAACTCGCTAGGAAAAAATACGGCCTAAATAAAAAGAAGATTTCCTTAAATCTGGATATGTACGAGCAGTTTAAATACCCGCAGTTGAAGTTGTTTTAGTTTTTAATGCTAGAACAATTGAATGGAAGAATGTGGTTGAATGCGAGAACGAATTAATCTATCGCATTTTTCTCCTACACTGCTCTTTCTGGATCATACTTACCACTAGCCACCTCTATCATCCGATCTTCCACTTCATGAACGAGTTCTACAAACCGATTCTCTCGTTTTATGAGTCGGCTGCGCTCGAAAGGCAAGTCGATATAGATGTGTTCTACAAATCGTGAAGGCGCATATTTCATAATGTAAATATCATCTGCCAGATAGACCGCCTCCTGAATATCGTGGGTGACAAATACAATAGTTGAGTGAAATTTGGTCCAAATATCAAGCAACAAATCCTGCATTTGCAAACGGGTATTAATATCAAGTGCTCCAAATGGCTCATCCATCAACAATACTTCAGGGTTAGCAAGCAGACTTCGTGCAATGGCTACTCGTTGGAGTTGACCACCAGAAAGACTAGGGTACTGTGCATATTTTTTATGGTGTCCCTCCAGACCGACCATCTGAATCATTTCCATTGCTCGGTCATTGCGTTCCTTTTTCGACATGCCTTTAAACTGCAGGCCGAGCGCGACGTTTTCCAAAACCGTCATCCACGGAAGGGAAGAATATTGTTGGAAAACCATGCTGACACGATTGCTATTGCTTACAGGTTGGTTGTTGACGAGTACTTTGCCAGCAGATGGTTCTTGTAGGCCGGCGATATAACGGAGTAGGGTAGACTTCCCGCATCCCGACATACCAAGCACTACAATAAATTGTCCCTGGGCAGGTTTGTCCTCTACCAGAAAATCGAGATTCTCTATGATTTGCGTTTTTCCCCCATCGTAAGATTGGGAAATGCCTCTCAACTCGATGATATTGTTTAAATCCGGATTGTCGTTGAACATACTCATATTATGCGGGCTGAGGAGTTTTTTTAGAAAATAATTTTTCAGATAGAGCAGGCCATCTGCTATTCAATTCAAGTAAAAGCTCAATAATGGCAAGTGCAAGGAAAATATAAAAACCATCACCAATAAACTCCTGGATGATCGCTCTTCCGGTAGGCCAAATAGAAAGCAGTACGTACAAAACAGAGAGCAGCGTGAAGATATACCTAAACATACTTCCAAGTAAACTAACCTCTTTTGCTTCATCTGATTTATGCTTAAATGGGAATAGCTTTCTATCGAGATAGGTGAAATATTTATCTTGTAATAGGCCTATAACAATAATGACGACCAATAAGGCAAATACCTTTTCCTTACTGGCAAAACGAGCACTTTTATAAATCATGGCTCCAATACCTCCCTGAGAACTATTGACTAACTCCGCCACGATAATATAGGTCCATGAAATAGCGGTCAATACTCGAATATCATCTGACACTTTGGATAAAACAGAAGGTATATAGACGGATTTTATCGTCTGCCAACTGGTTGCTCCTAGCGTAAAAACAGTTTTCAAATAAACAGCCTTCACCTCATTGATCCGCTGCGCTACAATCGGCAATAGATAGACAATTATACCAAATGCCAGAAAAGCCACCTTCATCTTATCTTCCGTACCAAACCAGGCCATAAACAACCCTGTCAGTGCCGTAAGTGGCAAATACCGAAGCGCGTCCACCGGTTTATTAAACATCCCATTAAAAATGGGCAGCAAACCGACCACAAATCCAAGGGGAATGGCAATCAAGAGAGCAAAGAAATATCCTTTGATATTTAGCCAGAGTGACTTGAAAGTGTTTATTGTAAGACGGTCTTTTTTTAGTAAATCCGGGAAGGAAGCTACTACCTTATGCGGCGGAGAAAGGATTGGATAAATCCGTTCAAATTCTGTGGCATTGGCCTCTGCAAGGGAGTCGGTTTGTACTAGTACATTAATGATGGAATCTCTAACCGCCTCTGGCAAATCCATCGACGGCAATTCATTACTCATGGTTTCATAAATAGGAACCACTTTAGACTTTGAATAGGCCAAACCTGTCCAGATAGCGAGTAAGAGAAGCACTCCGATAAACCCCAATATCAATCGCTGATTGCTACCAAGTTCACCCCTGAGTTTGAAAAGATTTGAAAACATATGTTCTTATAGTGTAAAGAAAACCGGAGCGATGAACTCCGGTTTTTTATTTGTGAAATTTGAATATAGAAGAGGATTAGTTGCCACCAACTAATTCGAAATCTGTTCTTCTGTTTTTCGCCATACAATCGCTGGAGGTAGAGTTACAAAGCGGTTTGTCTGGTCCGTTTCCTACGATGATAAATCGATTTCTTGACATTCCATAAGCACTTGTAAGGTAATCCGCAACAGACTGAGCACGTTTTTTTGAAAGTGCGATGTTGTTTGTTCGGCTTCCTGTCGAATCTGTATTTCCTTCAATACGAATTCTGGTATTAGTGAATGACTTTGCAATATCAACAAACTCTTTGTCAATGATATATTTTGAGTTTTCGTCCAATTTGAATTCGCCTGTTCGGAAACTGATACTAACTGCTTTTGTTGCAATTGCAGGAGCTGCTTTATCCTTAGATGTTACAGGTGCAAATTTGATTGATTCCGATTGGTGAGCTGAGCCGGTAAGATTGGTTGCTTTTACTGCAACTGGATTAGAGACAATTCTCCAACTAGGAGCCGCACTGGTTGCGTCTTTAAATTCACCACCTAAAGCGCTGTATTTTTTCTTCATTTTATTGTAGAGACTCTCCGCAGTTTGGTTTTTGTAGTTGGTGTTGAATCCGAAGAAATCCATGTTATCACCATGCGTGGTCAATCTTACATTGTCAATCGCACCAGCAGCATCAGATTCAGGGATATTCAAACCTTTAGAAAGAATTTTGGCTGCTTTCGTTTTAGCAGAAGGGCGGGTGTTGATTTCTGAAGCACCGATCATCCAACCTTCATAAAGTTGTTGTAGTTTTTCTCTGTTGGAATTTATCCATGACTTTTTAGCCATAAATCCATCTGCAATAATGTGTGAAGCACTTTTTGTGTTTTGTAGAATTTTTGCTCCCTTTACTGCACGAATACAAGCCTCGTCATCTGGACTCCAAACAACCGCCGCATCCACTTCATCATTTTTGAAAAGTTCCGCAGCAGCTACCGCATCAGCCACATAGGTAGGCTTGATATCTTTGATAGACATTCCTGCTGCATCCAGCAACCATAGTAGAAACGAATGAGAAGGCGTCATCATCGCCACCCCTACTTTTTTGCCTTTCAAGTCTTTGATGCTAGTAATTCCACGTCTTACAACGATAGCATCACCACCTCTAGACCAGTCTGCCTGAAAAACAATTTGCGGATCGCCAGACAGCCCTCCTGATTCAGTAGGGAAGGCGTCAATTGTACACCAAAGTAGTTGTACTTCATCGTTTTCAAAGGCTTTACGAGAAGCCACGAAATCATCGAGAACTTTAAATTCAACATTAAACCCATAATCCTTTAAGAATCTTGATTTACTGTTTGCTTGAAATCCTTCGTTGAAGTATTGTCCTCCAGCATAACCACCCCAAGTAACAACACCCACATTTATCGTATTACCGTCACCCTTGCTGTTTGTAGGTTTTTTGTTTGTAGTTGTTCCAGTAGAAGTGCTGCCACCTTCTTTCACAATGCCATCGAGCATTCCTGAATTTTTAAGAAACCAACCTCCAAGTACAATACCTCCTACGATAAGCATTGTTATTAGTAATTTGGAAAATGTGGTAAGTCTTGTTGCCATTTTAGTTTGATTTGATATGAAATTAAAGTACAAATGGCCAGACCGAATCCATGTTTTGGAGTCAGTATGGCCATTAGTATAGTATTATTTGATATTAAAATTTATTCTCATTAAAAGCTAAATAAATCGTCGTATTGGTTTCCTCCTCGCTCTACTTTTTCTGCTTTTTTAACTGGTTCGTTAATATCAAGAATGTCGGCATCGCTATTTCCTTGTAAAACGATTTCCTGCTTAGATTCACCTAGTAGTAAAGAAACGCCTTCTTTCTCCCATTTTTCTAGCATTTTCATACCTTCTTCTTCGAAGATACCATTCTGTAAATCTACAGAATCCATGAAGTTGCTGGAAAGGTCCATGAAACGTTCCATCTCTCCGATTTTGTTTCCTACATCATCAGCAATTGCTTCAAGCGCCATGTCAAACATGTATCGTTTGTCGCTATTCCCGGAGATGATGTTCATTGCAGATTTCATTGCGGAGTGACTTGCTCTTATAGCATTACGTTCCTGCTTTTTCACTTCTACCTGATCCACGATATCTTCTAGCAAGATTTCAGAATTTTCGTGCATTTTGGTTAATACACGATAGAGTACTTCCATCTTTTTATAAAGATCTTCCAGTTTTACATTAGACTCTTTGAGTCGTCCTGCTTTTCTGGATTTCAGGATCATGATCGACTGTTTCTCTCGTTCTTTTGCCTTGCTGGCCATTGCGAGATTGCTACTGATCTGACGTTGGTTGTTTTTGATGGTCTCTGCTAGTTTATGCATTTGACCTCTCAGGATGCCGATCTGTTTGTTCATTTTGCGGAGGTTTCCTTTCAGATCTTCCACATAACTTTGAAGCACACCAATCGGATCCAGCTGAACGAACCAGCCAGTTATCCAACGCATAATGCTTTTATAACCATAAGATACCAGATTTCTCATTTTAGGATCAAGTACCATATATACTATAGCAGCTAATGCCATTACAAGGACAGTAAGCTGTAGGATTGACAATAGTCCGCCGATCAAAGCAGGAACCACATAGACAGTTAGTAAATAACCTAATCCAATAGCACCAGCTCCAGCGAATATCATCCCTGTCATCCCTTCAGGACGTTTCCAAAATGATTTAGGCTTAAACTCTTTCATTTCCATATTTGAAATTTTTACTTTATTTTAAGTACTGATTTATCTTTTCAACATCGGTTAATAGTTGGTTTTTTAGCCCATTGTAAGACGCTAAAAAGCTAACTTTAGTAGATTCTATTTTTGCAGCAACATCTGTCAGGGAGTTTCTACTTTCCTCCATTTTCTTTTTATCTGCTTCAATTTCTGCTTGGAGTTGTTTGATCTGCTCTTCTTTTTGCTTGACCATTGCCTCCATTTGTGTCAGCTGATTTTTTCTACCAACCACATTTTTTTCTGTTTGTGCTTCTACTGTTTGAAGAAATTTTGTTTCCTCCTGAGCCAGAACATTCAGATATTGCTGAGCAGAAGACACCAATTTTGCTGGTGTAACTCCCATCGACTGTGCAGCGGCATAAGCTGACATAAACTGTGTTTTTTCATCCAGGTTCATTTTGCTCATGCCCTTTAGCGTTTGCTTAAACTCCAGATAGTCGAAGCCTGGTTGATTGTTGGCCTCTATTATTTTTAGCAGTTTTTCTGTAAACTTAGGATCTGCTGTACCTGTTACTATTGTTTTGGAAGCAGCGGGGCTATTCGTATTTGTAGCTGCTGTTTTTTTAGCGGCTTCTTTTTTAACCTCCTTTCCTCCTTTCGCAACACTTTTTGGATTTTCCTTTTGTTTTCCCTTTGCAGAGGGGTCTTCTTCAACAAAGAGCGATTTTAAATTTTTGAACATGGACATCCTACTAAGTTTGTGTCAGCGATTATTTAATATAAATACGTCTAATTATAAATTTAAAAAGACAAAATAATAGAATTATTCTACTAAAAGTGAAAAACTAAGCAAAAATACAATTAATATTAGAATATTTATGTGCGCTAGCCATTGAATATTTTTGACTTTTTGCAATTTGTACCTAAGTAGCGATAAACCTATTTTAATTGATGAAAATTTATTATTTTCAGCCCTTCATTTCGCACACCACAAAAAAAGTAGATTTATGTTAATACCAAAGATGATATTAAAGCAGCTTTATACGCTGGGCAGCTTAAAGAATGTAGCTAACGGAGTTACATTTGCCGTAAAAAACAGACTTAGCGATGCCTCTTTTACCGATATGTTTTCTCTCAAAATAGCCGGTCAGGAGATACCACTTTCCAAAATAAGTCTTTCTTCTGTTGGTACGGATCCTATCCCTGCTGCGCAAATTGCTGCAAATCCAATTGACTTTCCTTTACGTAAAATTGTGAATGTTGTTGCTGAAATGGACCATTTACCCGAAGGAAAACATGAGATTGAGATAAAATTTAAAGCAAAGCCTTTCGGCAAATTGACATTAACTGTAGATGATACGATCACCAAAAAGATAGATAACGAAGTTAGAATTCCAAGAGATAACGAGGATGACTTCTCCGACGAGATCATTAAGAAACGCCAGAATTTTGTAGAAGAATATACTGGTAAGAAATTGGTACACCTACCTCAGTATTCTTTTGATCCGCATATTACAGATGGCAATTGTGAGCATTTTACAGGAGTGGCTCAGGTACCTATCGGATTTGCAGGCCCGCTAAAAATCAATGGGGAGCATTATCAAGGTGATATTCTTGTACCAATGGCAACTGCTGAAGGAACACTGGTTGCTTCTTACAATAGAGGAATAAAAGTATTGAACCTGAGTGGTGGGGTAAAATGTACCGTTCAGCGAGATGTGATGCAAAGAGCGCCGGTTTTTGTATTTGAAGACGCGAGAGGCGCAAGAGATTTTGTAGATTGGTGTTACGCCAATTTTGAAAAAATAGCTGAAGAGGCAGAAGCGACTACCTCAATTGGGAAGTTGAAATACATCGATCCTTACCTAGCAAGCAAATTTGCTTATTTAAGATTTAACTTTACTACAGGTGATGCTGCTGGACAGAATATGGTAGGGCGTGCAACTTTCGCTGCTTGCTCCTGGATTTTGGATGCTTACAAGGATCATAAGGTCACTAACTTCTACCTCGAGTCAAATCTGGCTACTGATAAGAAAGCCTCACAGGTGAATGTTATGCGGACAAGGGGAAAACGGGTAACTGCAGAATGTACGATTCCTAGAGATGTATTAATCCAACGGATGCGGGTAGAGCCAGAACAATTGGTCTACCATGGCCAAATTGCTAATGTCGGTGCCATTCTTTCTGGAGCAAACAACAATGGATGTCACTCTGCAAACGGCATTACAGCAATTTTTATAGCGACTGGACAGGATGTCGCCAACGTAGCAGAGTCTTCTGCCGGAATTATCCATTCAGAAGTTACCGCCAATAAGGACCTATATATATCGATAACGATTCCTTCCTTGATTATTGCGACGTATGGTGGTGGTACAAAACTAGCCACACAACGAGAATGCTTGGAATTGATGGATTGTTACGGAAAAGACAGAGTCAATAAATTTGCGGAAGTCATTGCCGGAGTTGTTCTTGCCGGAGAGATTTCTTTAGCGAGTGCCATCTCTTCTTCCGACTGGGTTTCCAGCCACGAGAAGTACGGAAGAAACAGATAAGAATTAAAATTTCTAAGATTTAATATTAAATCCCTGATCGACCTTATTTTTGAGGTGGTCAGGGATTTTTGTTTAGTTACTAGGGTATTACCTTACTAGGTTATTAAGTGATTAGACGTTTCAAAAAATATACAAGTACTTGATAACCCAATAACCTAGCAACTCAATAACTAACAATACGCCATTCGTCCAAGAATTGATAAATCTTGTCTATAAACCTTGATATAGTTTCCTGAAATTGTCAATTTTGAAAGGTATTCATTAAGTATCTTTGCCTTTCGGCGAATATTCTACATTAAAAATAAAGAAAATGGCAACTCAGGCAGAAATAAAAAGTATAATTGATAATAGCGTTGTTTGGGCAGCTGGAGCAGGAGTAATCCCGATTCCTATTGGTGACTTTATTGCCGTAACAGCAGTGCAGCTTGATATGTTGAGAAGAATCTCCAAGGCTTATGGAAAAGACTATTCCGAAATATCATCGAGGTCTTTCATTCTCGCATTAAATGCTAGTGTTACTGCGCGTATTGGCGCCAGTCTGTTGAAAGCAATACCTGGATTTGGATCAGTTTTAGGGATGATCTCCATGCCGATTATGGCCGGCGCATCTACTTATGCTGTAGGAAAAGTCTTTACCTATTATATGGTAAGCAGCGGATCTATAAATGATATAGATATGGATGAGGCCAAAGATATGTTCAAGGAATGGTACGAAAGGGGAAAAGAAAGACTTGAAGGCCCAGCCGACAAAGACAAAAAGGACGAACCAACAACCGACGAAGAATAACCAACCGCAGAGGTGCATTGCAATGCGTTTTCACCATACACCACCAAAATAAAAACTACGACGACAGCAGGTTGAAGGCTGCGCGTCGCCATAGTTGAGTAAACCGCACCCGTTTATTCTTTACAGAAGCGAGAAGGAGATCGTTGCCTTTTGCAATTGCGAGAAGCGAGATTTTCTATTATTTGCCACGCGCCGCAGAGAGGCATTGCAATTCATATCTAGCCCACTATCTCTTTTTACCTAGTATTGGTTTTTTTGCAGACTTTTTCCGTTTCTTCTTTTTGTTACCAGTTTTGAATGGTTGCTTGTCTTTCATGATGACATAGCGGATACTGAAGGCTGTATTGTGGTCCAACAAACCACCTCCTCCTGTGAAATTGATGTTTGGTCGGTAGTCCATTCCAATATTAAAACGGCCTAAAGTCATTTCCAATCCGGCAACCCCAGTTATACCAAAGGGATCTGACGTATTGCCTTCTGCGTCTACTTTTGCACCGTCATCACTTTCCAGAATGTTGTCTTTTATCCAGCCTTTGTGAAGTCCGCCACCATAATAGTAGTTAAGGTTAGGCAGGATGATTTTTTTATACTGTTTTCCTACGACACTGATGGAGCTAGTATTACGAAAGTCATAATGAAATAACCCTTCGACAGTAAAATTATTGTAGATCTTTTGTTGGACAGAAATGCCATATTGTTTTCCCAGACGGACACCAATTGCATTGTAATAAGGTTGAGCCATCAATGAAACTCCAACAAGCGATAAAGCGATAAAGCACATATACTTTTTCATAGTTCTGATTTTTTGGATGAAGTCATTTCGATTTCCGTTTTCCAAATAGGCGAACGTCCAACAGCAACAACCTCGATGATAAATTATGAAATGTAGTAATGTACTATAGGCGATTTTTTTTGTTTAGAAAATGACAATCGATAACTCTTATTGCGAATCGTGTGCCATGATGTTCTCTAAACGTTCAAAATTGCCTAAATCGGGGTGTATCAACTAGTTATTTATTTCTTAAAAATGATGGTATTTCATTAAGAATTTGTTAATGGTTGTAACAAACCATTAATAAAGGAGTATAAAGAGATAACTCTTTTCATAATGGTATTATACAAGAGGCCCGGAGAATTAAGGAACTCCGGGCAAATTATTTCGCTCAATAATACCAAACCAACTATTAAGTTTAGGCTGCCTTAAGATTTAATTGGCTGATTTGTCGATTGAATTCTTTTCTTTTGGTGAAATCAAACGTTCCAATGGTAGTTTCTACCAAATCTGTTGCGAATGCAAAGGTTTTAGTGTGAATCACTAATGATTTTGCCTCTGCCATCGCCAACACGTTTCGCTGATTAATCACGGATACCACATTCCCAGAGACTTCAAGGAAGGGCAAAAGTTTCTTGTTTAAAAACGATTCCATTTTAACAGCGTCATTTTTATACAGTCGGGAGGCTAATCGGGTATACCGATAATAGGCATCCACGAAATCTGTACAAATCGTGTGGCTAATTGTATTTCGAATACCTTTTACTTTATCTACCTCGCCTTTTGTCATAGAGTTTCGGAGGTCGCTAAGTAATACTCGGATTTCTTCTTCAATTTGTTGGCACTGATCTTCACAGTTTTCGAGTTTCTCGTACTGCTGCAGTTCAAGGCGGTCGATTTCACTTTTTAAGTGGTTGACTTCTGTAAGGGATCTCATTTTTGCCATCATCCAGATCGCTAGTCCCCCAAACAACAACACGCAAAACATAACCAGATAAAAGGTCAGGTCATTTTGCAAGGTTTGTAATATTTCATTCATTGGTTCTCAATTTTAGTCTTTGATTGGTACAGTGATTCGATTTTCAAAGCAATTGGTCTTGGTTTATTTTGCTTTGGCGAATGCTGCGTTTCTTCATTTTTCAAAAAAATCAAATGACAAGCTGGTACAACCAGTTCATCGCCACAGACGAAGAATTGAACAAGTAACAAGCCCCTCCAAGGCAAGCAGCCACAAACAACTGCCAGTAGGCCGTTCGGTTTAAGATGGATACTCTAGGAGTTTTTACCCCACCCATCTTTTTCAAATCCTTGATTATGGTATTGATGTCTTCGTAGCTTTCAACAGATTTGTTGGCAGTGCCTTGATTTTTGAGATGTTCAATAACCTGAAACGTGTTGTTTTGTTTCTCTTCCAATTGACGAACGGCGGCCCAGATTTCTTCTAGCGATTCGTTGTTAGAGGTTTGTGGTTGGTAGGTTTCGGAAAAGGTTACTGCTTGTGGTTTTTCCTCCAAAGTATTGTGGTCTGGAAGGTCATCAGAGGCCGCATTTCCATCCGATTTTAGTTGAATGGTTATGGCATCTCCGTCACTTAGGGCGCGTTCTGAAAATACATCCTCCATGTCCAATAGTTGTCCCTGGTGGCAAGATAGCAGATAGCCCTCCTTACATTTTGGCAAGAATCCATTTCGTATCAATTGGTTGACACCTTCTTTGACTTTTACTCCTTCTGGTATAGAAACGGCGATACTATTCCCATCTGAAGGGTGTAAAAAGCGAACTTTTACATCATTCATAGCATATAGATATTAACTGGCTTGTTAATTGTTCTTATTTGACGAGAATTGGATTGGATCGTAAATATATGATAATCATTCAAAAAAGTCCAGTTTCAGGAAGGATTAATTTAAATAAAAATTATTTTACGTTGAATTAAATTAGAAAAAACAACCATCTGAACTACTTGGTTTTCCTGTTACTTTAAGTTTTTTTGTATAGTGTAATGGTAGCTAGCTCCTTATTTGCCCGCTTCCTTTTACTATCCATTTGTAGCTAGTCAACGCCTGCAATCCCATAGGGCCACGGGCATGCAACTTTTGCGTGCTTATTCCAATTTCAGCTCCTAGGCCGAATTGCCCCCCATCCGTAAATGCAGTCGAGGTGTTGGCGTAGACGACAGCAGCATCCGTATTCATCAAGAAATAATCAACCGTCTCCTGGTTTTCAGAGATAATCGCTTCGCTATGCTTAGAGCTGTATTGGGCAATGTGGTCCATGGCTTCCTCCAGGTCGTCTACTGTTTTTACAGACATTTTTAAGGATAGAAACTCTGTACCAAAACTGTCGACCGCTGCCTTTTGTAATGAAGGTGCAGAAAAATGGCCATTCATAGCAGCAAAAGACCGATCGTCAGCAAAGACCGTAACTTTATGTATATCAATCAATTCACCAAGGAGCTCTGGCAAATCAGACAACCGAGATTGATGAATCACCAAACAGTCCAGCGCATTGCAAACACTGACTCTCCTGGCTTTTGCATTGCAGATGACCGCCTTTCCCTTTTCGAGGTCAGCAGTTTCATCAAAATAAGTATGCACAATACCAGCACCCGTTTCGATAACAGGAATTTTACTATTTTCCCGGACAAAATTGATGAGCCCCTGGCCACCTCTGGGAATGACCGTGTTAATGAAGTTGTCTGCCTGCAGAATAGGCAACAATGCTTCCCGATCACTAGGCGCAAGATAACAAACTCCTTTTATTCCATGGTTGTCCAGTACTTGGTGAATGAGTTGAATAATAGCCAGATTGGAGTAGTGCGCATCCCGACTTCCTTTCAAAACCGTCGCATTTCCAGATCGCAAGCAGAGCGCGAAAACATCAAAAGTGACATTGGGTCTGGACTCATAGACAATCCCAATAACACCTAATGGAACTGACACTCTTGAAATTTCTAACCCATTTGGTAGTGTTCTTTTCTCCAGCGTTTGGTGAAGAGGAGAGGGGAGAAGGGCTACTTTTCGCAGATCGTCCGCAATATCTTTTAGGCGTGCAGGCGTAAGTTGAAGTCTGTCATATTTAGGATTTTCAGGATCCATTCTTTGCAGGTCTTTTTTGTTTTCTTGCAGTAGAAAGTCGGTTTCTACTAGAGTGAGCGTGGCGAGTTCTTCCAAAATCGTGGCAATCTCCTGATCTGAAATTTTTATTAATTTCCTGCTTGATTTGGCCACTAGCGCCAATTGTTGGTATATCTCCTGCGAATCCATGAACCCTATTTTTCAATAAATAAATAATCGTAGTGTATGAGCGGCTTTTTGTCCTGTACGCCAATAAATTTGGTCGCTTTTTCAGAATTGTATTGTGCGATGCCGAGGCCAATTTGTTGATTGTTTTGGTCTGCAATTTTTATCAGATCTCCCTTTTTGAAATTCCCATTGATGGCTACAATTCCAACTGGAAGCAGGCTGGATACTTTTTCAGATGAGCAAAGCGCTTGTTTTGCCCCTTCATTTATGATTACCACCGTATTTGTTGGTTCATTGTACGCAATCCATTTTTTGAGATTGGAGACATTTTGCTCTGGTAGAAAGCTGGTGCCTACAAAATCATTGTTGAGAATGTCTACTAGAATGTTTTGTCTTTTCCCGTTAGCAATAACAGTGGCAATTCCCACGCTAGCTGCTTTGCTGGCGATTCTGTATTTGGTGAGCATTCCTCCGCGGCCGAATTTTGATTTTGTAGGAGAAATTGCTGCTAGAATACCAGGATCATTTGGTTGGATTTCGGTGATTAGTTGACTGGTTGCAGCTTCTGGGTGGCCGTCGTAAATTCCGTCAACATTTGTGAGAATGATCAGTGCATCCGCATTAACCATGGAGGCGATCAAACCAGCTAGTTCATCATTGTCTGTAAACATTAGTTCACTTACAGAAACAACATCATTTTCATTGACAATTGGAATAATCTCCTCCCTTTGCAGTGAAAGGAAGCAATTTTTCATATTCAAATAATGAATCCGGTCTCTAAAATCTTCCTTGGTGACTAGCAACTGCGCACAGAAAATTTGATGCTCCGAGAAATTGGAGGTATACAAATTCATCAATTGAATTTGGCCTACAGAAGAAAGTACTTGCCTTCTCACCACTTTATTTAGTTCATTAGTAGCTGGTGGGAGGACTGCCTTTCCTGCGCCTACCGCTCCAGAAGAGACTAAAATAATTTTGATGTTTTGTTTTTTGAGGGTGGCTAGTTGATCGGTCAAATGCTTGATATGATCGTGGTCCAGTAAACCTTGTTCCCCTGTAAGCACATTAGTTCCGACTTTTACTACAATTGTTTTGTACTGCTTCATTTCCTGATCGGTTAATCTACAAAGATAGATTATTTATTAGGCAAAATAATATCTGAAGTCAAGATTTCATAACGATCCCAAAGGTTTTGAATGTGGTCTGACTTTCGGCAGTTCAAAAGGTGATGAAACCGCGACGACGGATAAACATAAAAAACTACGACCTGAGGTTAATTGTTAATAACCTCTATGTTATGCACAATAATATTAGATTGTCGAAAACCTTACAATAATTTAACAAAAGAAACACCATGTTTTAGAGCAACTTATCGTACTTTTATGAAGGAATAGGCATCTACAATTTAATCTCGATGAATATGCCGTTTTATTAAACTTAAATGAAAAAAATCTAAGCTCATTATGAAAAATTTTTTACTATTAACTATTTCCATGTTCTTTACAATTGGTTTGTTTGCGCAATGCACAGATCTATTTATTTCAGAATATATAGAGGGAAGTACCTTCAACAAAGCGTTAGAAATTTACAACCCAACAGATGCTGCGATTGATTTAAGTACCTATCGTGTAGTACGTTGGAGAAATGGTAGTAATGTTTTTGATTCTGCAAATTCAGTGTCTCTTTCTGGTACAGTAGGCGCAAAGGATGTATTTGTAGCAGTTAAGGAAGCGGGTACTCAGCAAGATGGAACCCCTGAAGAAGTATCTGCTGATTTAGAAGCTTTGGCTGATGGATTCTTCAGTCCTAGTTATAATATTAGTTCTGCTTTCTATTTTAATGGAGATGATGCTTTGTCGCTAGAGAAGTTTGAAGGCGGACAATGGGTCGTTGTTGATTTGTTTGCTACTACAGCAAATGGAGATCCTGGTTCTGGATGGACGGACGTTGCTCCTTACCTAACTAACTTCAGCAATGATTCATGGACAACGGATCAAAGCTTAGTGCGTAAAGCATCTGTTCAGACTGGTGTTACTGCGACTAACAATGGCTCAATTCTTACGAACGTTCCTATGGAGTTCAATCCTTCTATTGAGTGGGATTCTTTACCAGAAAATACATTTGCAAATTTAGGAATGCATGATTGTGCTTGTAATACTTCTAGTACAATTGAGTTCAATCAAGTGGACTTGTCAATTTATCCAAATCCAGTAAATTCATCTAACAAATCTATCCAAATAGAAGCAGGTGCAGCTATTCTGGAAATCAGTATTGTAAACATGCTCGGCCAAACAGTTAGCCACGAAGTGTTTGACGGATTTTCAAAGGAGATGACTTACGAACTAAATTCAAATCTTGAAACAGGTATTTATTTGTTGAAAGTAGATTTTGGTAATAACCAACAATCCGTTGAGAAATTAATATTAAGATAATAAATCAAAATATAAATGCCAGTAAGTAAACTACTTACTGGCGTTTTTTTGTCCATTCAACTTATCAATACTATTTTTACGAATATGAAATCTACTATTTTAAGTACCTGCCTCTTTTTGTTGATAGGAACAATTTCCTTTGCACAAAAAACAACCGTTTCAGGAATAATTATCGACGGCGAATCTAGAGAGCCCCTTAGTTTTTCCAACGTCTCATGCAGTAGCGGTGGCGTAACGAGTGATTTAGACGGGAGGTATAGTCTTGAGCTGCAAAACGGAACTCAAGAGATTGTCTTTTCCTATGTAGGCTATGAAGATATTATCAAAGAAGTGGTTCTTGATGGAACCCCCTTTGTGCTTGATGTTGAAATGGGATCAAGCATCACTCTAAAAGAAATTGAAGTAGTGGCTGATATCGCTAATGATCGGAAAACTCCGGTAGCATTCACCAATATTCCAACCAAGAAACTTCTAGAAGAAATCTCTGGAGGAGACATTGCAGCTATGGTTAATACTGTACCTGGTGCACAGGCTACTTCACAAGGTGGCGGTGACGGCGATGCAAGAATCACCATCCGTGGATTTAGCCAGCGAAATGTGGCGGTAATGATTGATGGTATCCCTGTAAACGATATGGAAAATGGATGGGTATTCTGGTCCAATTGGTTCGGTCTTGATGTTGCCACAAAAACGATACAAGTCCAGCGTGGGTTGGGAGCTTCCAAGCTGGCCATCCCTTCCGTTGGTGGTACAATGAATATCCTGACGCGTGGTATAGAAGCTAAGCGTAAAGTGACGCTCAAACAACAGGTTGGAGATAATGGATTTTTACAGACTACACTCGGCTTCACTTCAGGACGTATGGATGGCGGCTGGGGCGTTTCAGTAGCAGGTTCTTACAAACAAGGGAATGGCTGGGTCGATCAAAACTATACCCAAGGCGGATTTTATTACCTAAAAGTAGATAAGGAACTAGGGAATCACATTCTTACCCTTTCGGGAATGGGAGCTCCACAAAATCACGGACAACGGTCTTTCAAGACATTTGCTAGTATTTATGATGCTGATTATGCAAAGGATAAACTCGGTTTTACAGATGAAGAAATTTTAAATCAGCACCACTTATTTTACGACAACGGCTCGCAACCTTCCTTCATTAAAGATAGTTTTGATTTGGCAACTTACAGACAAGCCAGACAATACAATCAACATTGGGGCGATTACACGAATGCAAATGGCGAAGTGATCCGAGTCAATGAACGAAGAAACTTTTATCACAAGCCACAATTTAGCCTTCGTCATACCTGGGATGCAAGTAATAAATTTTTCTTGTCTAATATTCTTTATACTTCTATTGGAAATGGTGGTGGTACAGGAAATGATGGAACGATACCAATCATAAATGGTTTTAATGATCGCGGAAGTGCTTTGTTTGGTCAAAGAAATTTCCAGGCCGTGCACGATGGCAACCGGGCAAGTCTGGACGCTGATGGCGAATATGGCGCTTCAACAATCCTCCGGGCAAGTATCAACAATCATCAATGGTATGGTCTACTCTCTACTTTCAATTATGAACTGAGTGAACTTTTCTCTGTTTCTGGGGGCGTAGATCTTAGAACGTATCGCGGGGAGCACAAGAGAGAAGTCTATAATTTGATCGGTGGCGATTATTTCGTCCCGGATCCTAGTAGAAGAAACCAAAATGAAGATCCTAACAAAAAACTTGGAGTTGGTGACCAATATTTCTATCACAACGATGGTCTTGTTCGCTGGGGAGGGCTATTTGGGTTAGTAGAATTTGAGAAAGATAAATTTGCCGCATTTGTAAATGTCTCTTCTTCGGTAATTGGGTATAGCAAAATTGATTATCACTTAAAGAAAGAGCTGGTATTAGCAGATACAACTTTAGAGATTGGATATGCAGACACGTTGGTTCATAATGGTGCAACTTACGATAGAAATTCTCCTGGATTAGAATATCAGCGACTAGGGTGGAAAACGCTTCCCGGTTTCACTTTCAAAGGAGGTGCAAAGTACAATTTGACTAAACAGCATAGTATATTTATGAATTTAGGGTACTTAAGTAAAGCTCCACCATATATCAATCTCATTCCAAATACAGGCTTGCTTTTTTATGGGGATGCTAAAAACGAAATTGTAAGAGCTGTAGAAATAGGGTATAATTTTAAAAGTAAAATTTTCGCGTCTAAAATAAATGCGTATTTCACAAATTGGAAAAATAAACCAGAAACTTATAACCCGGTGACTGTTGAAGAAGATGATGAAATTTTCGGTAATATCAGCGGAATTGGCGCTATTCATAAAGGAGTAGAACTAGATTTTTCTTTCCGACCGCATAAAATACTGGCAATAGAAGGATTGATGTCACTTGGGGATTGGAGGTGGAGTTCTAAAGGTATTGCAAACGTAGTGGATGCAAATGGGGTTGCTCAAGAACCTGTAATCTTCGATGCAACAGGAGTTCATGTAGGAGATGCTGCGCAAACTCAATATGGAGGTCTGGTGCGGGTAGAACCAATCAAAAATTTATATTTCAAGTTTAAAGGAACCTATTTTGGTAACTACTATTCAGACTTTAATGTAAACTCACTAGTTGGTGAAAACGGAGGGACAGAATCCTGGAAACTTCCTGACTATGCATTATTTAGTATCCACACAGGATACAAGTACAAATTCAAAAATAATATGAGTGTCGGATTCCGATTTAATGTGATCAATTTGTTTGATACTACCTATATTAGTGATGCCTCAAACAATGATCAATTTCTACCCGGAAGTACTTTTGACTTTTCAGCAAGCTCTGCTGGAATGTTTGTCGGCCAAGGTCGAAGATTCAATTCCTCATTAACCTTTACCTTCTAGAAATAGCAACAACTTCAAATAAACAACTTGAATAAAATATTGAAACCTTTAAAGTATAATCTAACAAAATAAACAATGAAAAAATTATTACTACTTAGTTGTCTGTTATTTACATTTCATGCAATATTTGCGCAGGCTACTCTACCTACTAGTTGGGATTTTGATGGAACAACACCTACGGGATGGACATTGACTGGTACCAACTTTTACACTAGTGCTTTTGCGCACACTATCCCTTCGTGCAAATTTGATGGGACGGACGATAATTTGGTAATTCATTTCAGTGATGCTGCTGGACCTGTAGACTTTTATATTCGCGGTTCTGGAGCTTGGGATGGTGAGTTTGAGGTGCAGGAGTCGGATGATGGAGTGACTTATACCACTATGATCAACTACATGAGCGGGTCTTTAAACACGGCATCACACACTCTGGTGACTACTGATTTGCCTTTGGCAACTACACGTTATATCCGGTTTTATTATATCAATAAGGTTTCTGGTAGTAATGTATCCATAGATGATTTAACGATACCCGTTGCACCTGCTGGCCCAGCACAAGAAATCAATATACTAAGTGGAATGGATCCAATTCCTTCAGGAGGTACGGCGTCAGTTTCTGCTCCTTTCCCTGGTATGAATACGCTTACTTTAACCGTGGAGAATCAAGGGACTCAGGATGACCTGACCTTGGATATCTCCAGTTCTACAATATCTGACCCTGCGTTTGCTTTTGCTGCGGGGACACCCACCTCATTGGTAGTTGCTGCAGGAGCGACTCAAGCAGTAGATATCGTCTTTACCCCAACAATGTTAGGTACCCACACCGGGCTTTTGAATCTTGTAAACGACGATGCGAATGAAGGAAATTACAACGTTCTTTTGTATGGTGTTGGTGGTGGCTTGGCTACTGAACCAACGCAGAATGGAACGCTTACCGCTACCAACTTGAAGTCTTACCGATTTGACGCAAACATAAATGTCGGACAGTTATCTGATGGGCATTTGGTATTACGAACAGACGCGGCATTTGCTGATGCGCCAGTAGATGGCACTGTATATCAGGTTGGAGATCAAATTGGAAATTCAAAAGTGGTTTATATTGGAAGTGGGTCTTCTTTTTTTCCTAGAGGAATAATTGCGAACACTGACTTCTATTATGCTGTATTTGCTTATAATGGTTTTGATTCTTTTATCAATTACAATCAAGCAACTCCTACTACCACAACTGTTACAACACCCGACGCTGATCCAGGGACTTACTATAGCGGATTAAATACGAGCTCTGCTACATTTGTTAATGATCTTCAGACATTAGTCAGCCCTCATTTTCAACAGTTTTATAGCAATTACGATAAGTCGATGATCAATCTGTTTTATGCAGATGATACGACTGGCAATCAAAAAACAATAGAATGCAATTACTCCAGTACCAATCTGGTTTATACAGACCCGTTTAGCTGGACATCTACTAGTTATACTAGAGAACACACCTTACCTTCAAGTTGGATGAGAACATGGCCAGATACAGAAACTATTCAGTACTCCGATTACCACAACCTATATCCGGTAAGAGGAAATGTAAATAGTGATCGAGGTGCTTTCCCTTTTGGGGAAGTTGTAACTCCGACTACCGTTTTTGGTGATGGTATGCAAGGATTCGATGCCAATGGAGATATTGTCTATGAACCAAGAGATGAGAACAAAGGAGACGCTGTACGATGCATGATGTATATGATCGTTACTTATGATGGTGAAGGAGGAAGCTGGGCACTAAAAGACCTGCTTTCAAACGCCGATCGCCAAAGCGAAACCATTATGAAACAATGGCATTTTGATGATCCGCCAAGCAATATCGAATTGGCAAGAAATGACTTTATCGATTCGCTACAGAACAATAGAAATCCATTTATCGATCACCCGGAGTTTGCTTGTTTGATTGATTTTTATAATCGATTGACGATTTCTTCGCCTACTGCTCCTCCTTGTTTGCCAACTACCGCCAACGAAGAGGTAAATTTACTCGCTCAGAGTACATTGGTTTCTCCTAACCCTGCAAGTACCATGTTGCAAGTGGAAATAAACAATAGTCAGAAAGGAGATTTGCAATTAGAAATTCTGGATATCGCTGGTAAATCTGTGCGCTCTTTCCAATATGTGAAGCAAGGAGAGGTATTCGAACAAACGCTTGATGTGGAAGGATTGAACAACGGTTTCTATCTGTTGAGTATTACCATTGATGGACACACTGCTGCAAAGAAATTTGTGATTAGGAATTAGTACATGCAATTCGAATAATTATAAATTATAAAATATTTTAGTGTAGAAAGCTCAGGTTTTAATAACTTTGAGCTTTCTTCATTTTTAGACACCAAATATTATGAATACTTCTACCGAAGCTCATCAAGCATTGCTCAAAAAATTTTATACTGCATTTGCAAATAGTGATGCAGAAACGATGGTCTCTTGTTACCACAAGGATGTAGAATTTAAGGATCCTGCGTTTGGAACATTGAATGGAGACCGCGCTAAGAACATGTGGCGATTGTTGGTAGAGCGAGGGAAAGGAGCAGTAGAAGTCACCTTTAGAGATATAGAAGCAACTGAAACGGGAGGGAAAGCACATTGGGAGGCCATCTATCTGTTTGCTAAAACAGGGAAAAGTGTTCATAATGTTATTGATGCAACTTTTGAGTTCAAAGATGGTTTAATTGTTAAGCATCATGACAATTTTGATTTTTGGAAATGGTGTTCCATGGCACTTGGATTTGTAGGCAAGCTAATGGGGTGGACCGATATGATGGAGAGAAAAGTTCAAGGCCAATCCAATGCTATGTTGGACAAATACATCGAAAGAAGAAACGCGTAATAATGAGTAAAAAACGAAGCAGACTAAACAGCACGCTGAATTTGAAGTGTCCGAGATGTCGGGAAGGAAACATGTTTATTCCTGTGAAATCTGTCAGTGATCTTTTTGAAATGCCGGATAATTGTCCAGTTTGTAAAACGGAATATTTTATTGAGGTAGGTTTTTACTGGGGTGCGATGTTTGTTGCTTATGCATTGAGTTCTGCAACTACACTTGGGTGTTTTGTTTTGGCTTTTTGGGGGTTTGAATGGTCTATTACAGCTTCCTGTGTTTTTTTTACGGTGGTCGTCATTCTGATTTCACCATATGTATTCCGGCTTTCGCGCTCTATCTGGGCATCGATATTTATCAAATATGACGAACATGCCTTGCAAGGAAGTTCCGACTAAACCTACTCTATTTGTATTGAATATTTTGAATATTCCCTTGTACAATCACTAGTTCAAGGACTTGATAACTATCGATTTTTGCATTGTATTTTGATGCTGGTTCCCAGTTTTTTGGGAGCGCTTCCAGTTGTTTGATTATGGAGGTTGCAAAATCTTTTGTATTGGAATTGTTTAGCTCGTTGATAATTTTAAAATTGTTGGCTTTCCCTTGGCAATTCACAACAAAAGAGATGTAAATCTGAACGATAAACTCTCCAATCTTTTTTTCTGTAAACAAAGGGCTGAGGTGTTCCTTGATGCCAACCAATCCTTTTTTATATTTAGGCCCAACATAGGTGATTGGAACGTCTTCTCCCAAGTTTTTTTGTAGCATTTGATGTTGGACAGTATAAATCTGGTGGTTAGAACAAACTAGATTCGTTTGTCCAATACATAGAATGTTGAAGCACAAGGCAGCAATAGAAGTAAACAATACTTTCATACGGGTAGGCAGGTTATGTTGGTTAGATAGAATGAGTAATGCAAACATAACAATAGGAAACGAATACTGTAATCCGTTAATGTAGTTAATGTGACAACTAGGAGAAAGGTGAATATGAAAAAAGAAGGACTGTGTTTTATTTTATTGATTATTAAAGCATGTGTTACTAGCAATAGATCAATAATGGAAATATTAAATACCCCCAATTTAATAGGAAGGAAACAATAAAAAAATATTTCCAATAAAGAGTGATTTGTGCCAGAAAAGAATCAAAAAATTATGGAGTAAATTGCCAAAAGTCAGAATAGGTATCCAAAGTGCCCCTTCCCATAAGAATGTAGCCCTTTTCATTGATACCAAAGCTTAGCATTTGCGATCTTTCTGTTCCTTCAAAACTTTTTTGTTCTGTCCACATATTAGCATGGTAATCAAATTCCCATAAATCGGTAAAATACTCGCCATCTTCAAAACCAAGACCATAATAGCTTTTATTCCCTATTGTAAACAGCGCCGCTCCTCGTCTTTCGGCGCCTTCAAAATTTGCACGATTAAGCCAGACGTCAAGAATTGGATCATATTCCCAAATATCTGAGTATCCTAATCCTCCTATTAAGAAGCCCTTGCCAATGATATTAGTGCTTTGTGCGAACACGCGTTCTCCTCCGGGGAAGTCAATTTTTTGCGTCCATTGATCATTGACAGGGGTATACTGCCACACTTCATTTAAGCGCATAGCGTTGGAGTTTTGCCCAGTAGCTATATAGCCAACACCATCTACTCCAAAAGCTGCCGCCCCATAAAGACCTCCGGCCGGATGACTTGCTTTCTGTGTCCAACTATTCGTTGAAGGACGATATTCCCATAGATCATCATAGACGACTTGCCCTGAAACCTCTGTTTTGACACCTAACCCAATATATCCCTTACCGGCTGCAGTAAATGCCACATTATCAATCCGGCCGCCACCAGGAAAATCAGCAATCTGTGTCCAGGTAGTGCCATCAAAAGAATAAAAATCAGTTTTCATTCCTGTATTATCTTCTCCCATACCAACATAAGCAATATCATTGATGGTAAAGCAGCTGGCATTATACCGCGCAGAGAACGTAGGTTGTGCCATGGTAGCCCAATTACCATCTAGTACAATAGGTGGCTCTGGGGTTTTCTTACAAGAACTAAACACCATGAGGGTGCAAATTAGCATGAAAAGAAAAAAGGTAGAATTAACTTTCATCACTGAATTGGAAATTTTGATTACCACAAAGGTAAATATTAATTATGAAACGTATAAAATTTATGAAGTAGGATCCTAATTCTTCACCAATAGTTCATAGTTTAAATGGGCTTTTTTCCTCTAGTTTCTCTAACCCCTTTGGGGCTGCGAATCTTATGCCAATTCTCAAAGCAACAACAAAATAGTTGAATCTTCCCTTTATTTCTTCAAATCGGATCAGATTGTAATCTGAGGTGGCAACAATTCCTGCAAAATATTTGTCTGAATGATAGCCCAGAGACGCCCGAAGGTCAAGCAGGGGGACTGCATTCACTTGGTTCTTTTTCTTGAGATCCTTATCTATAAGGTAACGGTTGTTTTGATAGTCGATACCTAGAAATAAGGCGGCGGAGGCGAAAAATTGATCATATACATAGGTATAACCATAGCCAGCACCAACACCACTATCGAGGACATCCAGTTGTGTCAATCCAGCGGATTGTGGGTACGCCTCCCGAATCGGAGTAGCAATAATAGCGGAATCTGCCTTCAGACGCACAAAGGATACATTGCCAATCAATAAGGGGGCACCAGCACTTTGTTTTTGCCGTTCCAGAAAGGTAAAAGCTGCTCGATAGGAATATTTTTTGGATTGCAAGACATAAATGAAATTGCCTTTGATGTAAAAGAAATTCAGATCTGGACGTTGATAATAAATTTTATCAAACTGCTCATCCATTGGGTAATTGGGCGAATTCAAATCAACCATTCCCTTGTAGTTTTTGAGATACAGCTCAAAGATGGTTCTCGGCTGTGCTACTTTTAGGTTGATGTCAATACTTTTTGTCGTCCCAAATTTTTCCGTTTTTGCGGCGGACTTGGGTATGGGAATTCCAACACCAAACGAGATGCTTTTATATCGAAATTGGAATCCTAGACTATTAGGTGAGTTCGGGTGAAATTTCGACTGCCACTCTAGCACTCTACCTACCGGTCGAAGCCGAATGGTGGAATGTTTGAATAAGTACTTAGGGCTAAAGTAAACTTTCTCCTCGTACTCTTGCACGTAGTAACTGTCCCCATCTTGGGCGCCAACTTCTACTCCAGCAAGAAGCATGCTCCAGAGGAAAAACAATTGATAAAGGAAAGTGCGATTCATAAATTCAATTATTGGCATAAAGGTAATTAAAAGTAGAAAGTAGAAAGACTAATTTTGAGGATAGTAGAGGGATACGTTTTGCTGAAGCAGGTTGGGCTGGCTTCCGGTGGAGAAACAAAATACAACAAAGGTTTTCCTCTAGGTAAAATAGCTGGTTAAAAACCGGTTGCACTACTCTTTACAAAAAATGTCTTTCTACTCCTTCAATTCCTCCAGTTTTTTCAAGAGCCACTCCTTGTTACTGACCGGGTGTTTTTTTTGAAGTTGGTAGTGGATTTGAGCTTTGGTTTTTCGATAATTGGGGTCGGTCATTTTACGGTAAATGTAGTTTAGGAAGGTAGCGAAATTTAAAAAACCGGCAAGGCGGGAGTCAGACAAATCTCTGGCTCTGCGGATTAACTCCTTGAAGTTTTTGATCTTTAGACTGAAGTGCGGATCATCAGCTCGCAGGAACTGAATCCGCAGAAAAAAACTTCGGATATCGTATTTGTGTTCTGAGTTTTCCTGGTAAACTTCTGTGAAGTGATCGAATGCCAGGTCAAGTGCATGGTCTTTATTTTGGGGGTTTTGTTCGGCTTGATAAAAATAGAGTAGACCTAAGCAGTAGTTTTTTATGCTTTTCCTGTTTTTTTTGATGACATAAGGAATAAAAGTGTCTACGTAAGTTCTGCCGTCCGTCAGTTTCCCAAGGTGTTTTCCGGTAATAATAATAAGATTTCTAAGCAACTGAGGTACCACCAGTGATTGATGCTGGACTTCCATTTCCAATTGCCATTTGATGTTAAATTCTAAATTTTGGTAGTACTCTACTTGCCCCGTTCTAATTTTTCGAATGTAGAAGTTTTGCAAATTGGGTAGTAGCACTCGCAAATGACGGTAGGCAATTGTGTTTCTGTTTTCTTGCAACAAGGCTTCTATTTCTGCCAGGTCAACCGGCCGCTCGTACAATAGAATTTTTGCCAGGAGCAATTCTGCCCGTACGTCTAGAAACTGATCCGCCGAAAAAAACGGTGCCTGGATATCTGCAAGTCGGTTTTCAAGTTCGTCCTTCAATTGTGCTAGCAGTTGTTGCGCCTTCAAATTTTTAGAATACAGTTTCAACATCGACAGATTGGTATTGTACAAGGCCAATTGATCGGCTAGCGAAAAGGCATTGACCTGCTGCACCATTTCGGAAAGTAATTGATGTCTAACTTTCCAGGACGCACCATCCAGGGTGAGGTATTCATAATAAGCATAATTCAGCTGGTATTTATCCAATTCATTGTTGGCTAAGAGACTAGATTTTTCTATTACTTTTTGGGAAATCCTCAGGTCCTTGTCGAAGTGCGCATTGATAAATTTAAGGAGCTGCGTTTTTTTGAAAACCTGAAATTCGTCTTTTCTTTTGATGGTGGAATGCGCAATAAATTCTTCAAAAAGGGAAATCAGTTTGTATTGCGCTTTGCTGAATTTGGTCGCGGATACTTGTGGTTTGTTGGTGGTTGGGTTGGTTAGCATGCTAAGCAATTCGGTGCATGATTCATCGGTATTGTGAAACGGGCTTTTTAGAAAGCGTTCAAACGATTGGAGTCCCTTTTTGTCTAAAGTGGATAAGAGGCCAGTTAATTTTTTTGAATATTTTAAAGTCATTTAAATAAAATGGAGTAGTTGGAATTATAGTAAAAGTCTGTAAAATAGAGGTTAATGTAAACTTTTGGCGTGAAATTACTTGAATATAAAAATAAAAATTGACAAAAATGGTATTTTTTATGACTGTCTGAGATTTTACCTTTGGATTAGAAATATGGAAGTAATTTCATTCTGTATTTGACCTTGTAAAACTTTCCCCTTTCCCCTACTTGCAAAATGTGTTTTCACTTTTGTTTGCCTTCTATGCAAACAAACCTAAAAGGTATTGCAATAACCAGAACATAATTTAGTGAACAAGTCATCCAAACTTGAAAAAATGGATTGGCATCTGCCGAAAAGCCAGAATAAAGTAGGCAATTAACCATAAAAATTAATGATGAAAAACTTAAAAACACTACTTGTAGTATTCATTCTTTCCTTATTGTTTTCAGGGCAAGCATTTACTCAAAAAACAACCACGAATAATACCCTCGATCTACTACCAACAAATTGCCCAATGTCAGTCACCCCCGCCGAATTACAAGCCATTGTAGAAAGGGACAAAAGCAGACCAACATCAAACACCAGCAACCTTAAATTTACAAGGGACGTGCCTATTCAAGTCCACATCGTACGCAGAACAAATGGCACCGGCGGAGTTTCCGAAGCAAGTGTAATGACAGACATCACCGATGCCAATAATCTATATGCTTCAGCAGGCTTTAATTTTTATAAATGTGGGCCAACGAATTTTATCAACAACAATAATTTTTTTAATAACAACATTGTGCTTTCCTATAATGGAAACTCTAGAGAATATCTAATGGCCAATGCCAATAAAATCCCAGGAGTCCTTAATGTTTTTTATGTCCCGAATGTCTCTCCTTCTAATACTAGTTGGTCATCATTCCCTAGCATGAAACAAACCTCTGGTAAAGATTGGATTATTATGTGGAATGGGCATGCTTCCACAAATGGAATATTTGCGCATGAAGTAGGACATTGGTTTGATTTGTTTCACACCCATCAGGGGAGCGAGAATGTTACCAGAAATTCAACAAGTTCTTGTTTCAATTGCACAACAAACGGCGATCTGCTATGCGATACTCCAGCAGATGCTAATGATGGATTTACGGCCAACTGTACTTATAATGGCAGTGGGACAGATGCATGCGGAGCGTCGTATTCTCCGTTGACAAATAATATTATGTCCTACGCTTTTGGTTGCCTCAATGCCTTCACTCCAGGCCAAATCAACAGAATGAAAAATGCCTATGATTTTGACAGAACGGATATCCACAATCCAACCAATTGTACTCCCTGCATTGATAGGATAATAAGTTTTCCACACAAAGAAAGTTTTGAATACCCTTGGTGGTCTCTTGAATGGCAAGAAGATACCTTTGATGATATGGATTGGACTAAAACATCGCAAAGTACACCGTCCTCAAGTACTGGACCTTCTGCCGCACAACATGGCTATTATTTTAAACACATAGAGGCCTCTGGCAACAATTCTCCTAACAAAACGGCCAACTTAGTGACTCGTTGCATTTCTATGGATGATATGGATAATAAGCAGATCATTTTCTACTATCATATGTTTGGTGAACACATGGGGACTTTAAACTTGCAAGTCAGCACCAACTACGGAAGCACATGGACCACAATTTGGAGTGAATCCGGCCCTCAAATCAATTTTTGGAAAAAGGCAGTGGTTGGTTTGGCTCAATTTTCTGGTGATATTCAAATTCGGTTTAATGGAATAACGGGAAATAGTTTTAGGGGCGATATGGCAATCGATAACATTGTTATTGGTGGGCCAGATGAGTGTTGGGCGACAGTGGTGAATTATCCCTACTCAGAAAGTTTTGAGACCGACTTTGGATGGTGGACGCAAGGTGCAGGTGAGGATACGGATTGGGTAAGAAATTCTGGAGGAACTCCTTCAAGTGCAACTGGCCCTTCAGGTTCTTCGAATGGAAATTTCTATGCCTACATTGAAGCTTCTGGTCCTAACAGACCTAACAAGATTGCCAATTTGAATTCTCCTTGTTTGTATGTGGATGCAACACCAAAAAGTCTTCTTTTTCATTACCATATGTACGGTTCCGGGATGGGAACATTAGCATTGGATATTACTGTAGATGGTGGAGTTACATGGACTACCCTCTGGAGTCGAAGTGGAAATCAAGGGAATAGTTGGAAGATTGGAGTTGTTGATCTTTCCAATTACTATAATGGAACTATTCAACTTAGATTTCATGGGACTACTGGAACGACTTTTAGAAGTGATATGGCGATTGATAATATTCATATCCTCAATCATCTTAATAGTGGAGCAAGAATGAATAAGGAAAGGGTAGAAATAGAACAACCAGCCATCCAACTGAAAAACTATCCAAACCCTTTCCAAAATACCACTACGATAGAATACACTCTAGAAGCAGACGCTACGGCAACACTAACAATAACTGATATTGCTGGAAAAATAGTTGCCCGTCCTTTTCAGGAAGAACTACAGCAAAAAGGGACACATAAGTTTGAATTTCAAGCAAGTGAATTACCTCCGGGACTATATTTTTATTCCTTGGTGTCCGAAGGCGAGCGAGTCACCAAACAAATGTTAATTTTTAAGTAATATTCATTTTAAAGACTACCAAGCGGCGGAGTCCATCTTCGCCGCTGGTAGCTCTTTTTATTAGTAGAATTTAATGTTGGAAAATAATTGGTCAATTTTTTTTTAATAATCGGTAACATGTTAATTTTAATCTCGGATACAAAAAGGAGTTGTCCTCTTTTCCCACTTAGTTTCAAGTTTTCCCCTACACACATTACAAGATATCTATGTCTCGTGCTGAAACATGCAGGGACAATTACAAGGAAAACCCTACTAACAATGAAACAAACACTAACTATCCTGTTTGCATTTATTCTTATGATGAATGTAAATGCACAGCACCATGCACAACAAACAAAATCCAACTGGCAGTCCTTTACTCCTGAAGAACGAATTTCAGTCAACGATTTTCTTCTTAGAAAAAAACAACAACTTTCTACCACTTCCAACCACCAGTTAGAACTTAAAAAGTCCACCCAAACTGGGGACTTAAAACACCATAAAATACAACAGTATATCAATAATGTTCCCATTGAAGGAGCCATCAGTTTCCTACACGAAAAAGAAGGCAAAATCAATGCGCACAACGGGCTAGTCGTTGAAAATATTTCCATAAATACCACCCCGCAACTTTCCGAAAATACCACGCTACAAATTGCACTAAACTCCATTGGTGCAGCACAATACGCCTGGCAATCTACTTCCTACGAGTCCATTCTGAAGTCCTTGAAAAACGACGCTACCGCGAGCTATTATCCAGTAGGGGAGTTACTTGTTTTTTCTCCGTCTGCATTCAAAGAGAATGACGATTTTCGCCTGGCTTATAAGTTTTCCATACTTAGTCTTACTCCTTTTCAGAAGTTGGCGGTTTATGTGGATGCGCACGCTGGCACAGTGATACGAAAAATGGATGAATTGCATCATGCCAACACCACTTGTGTTGGCCAAACCAGTTATAACGGTAACCAAACATTCGATTGCCTGTACGATGCCAATTTGCAGCGCTATCAACTCCTGGACACCAACAGAAATATCCTGACCATGGAGTACGGTCTTACTCAGCTAGCAGACGTGACAAATGGCTCTACGTATTGGTCCGCCAACCCTGCGGCGATTGATGCGCATTGGGCAACAGCAAATTGGTACGACTATTTTTCAAATGAGTTTGGTTGGAATAGTTTTGATGGGAATGGCGGCGAACTACTTAATGTCGTCAACTTTGGCAATAATTGGGAAAATGCTGCCTGGAATGGTAGTTTCGCCAGCTACGGAAAAAATGCAAACGGCAATCCTTACACCGCATTGGACATTGTTTGTCATGAAGTAACGCATGGATTTATTGATGCGACTGCCAACTTTAGTTATTTTGGAGAGTCAGGCGCATTGAGCGAATCATTTGCAGATATTTTTAGTTTGGCGATTGAGCATGAAGTCCTAGGAGCACAGGCAGATTGGGTGTTTGGAGCGGATGTTACGAATACTGCAGATGGGATCCGACGCCTAGATTTTCCCACGATTGATCACTATTCCAATTTGTATACAGGCAATTCCGATCATGGAGGAGTGCACTTAAACAGTGGCATTCAAAACCGTTGGTTTTACCTGGTCGCTAGCGAAATTGGGATTAAAAAAGCGGCTAAAATATGTTTTCATGCGGTGAGAGATTACCTTACCCCATACTCTCAATTGATTGACTCCAGAAATGCTACGGTTCAGGCCGTTATTTCGCTGTTCCCTTCTCAAGGCGGGCCTTCTCCAGAGATACTTGCCGTTTGTAATGCTTGGGTAACAGTTGGTGTAAGTACCAATTGCAATCTTATTGAAAGTATAACGTTGCTTACGCCGAATGGCGGCGAATCCCTCACAGAAGGCCAAACCACCCCAATCAATTGGCAATCTTCTAATACAGCCAACAACTATCCTAATGTTACTTTGGAGTATTCCGTTGATGGAGGTGATACTTGGGCGACAATTATTAACAAGACACCCAATGATGGAAGTTATGATTGGGTAGTGCCCTCATTGAGTTCGAATCAATGCCTGGTACGATGCAGTAATTCTGCAAACATTGGGATTGTTGATGTTTCAAATGGAGTGTTTTCTATTGGTCTATGCGATGTTCAAGCTTCTTTCACTGGAGATGTTAATGGATGTACAGGAGAATGGATAAGTTTAACAAATACTTCGCAAAATGCGACCAATTACCAATGGTATACAAATGATTTTCCACTACACAACAATACCGATTTTCTATTGAAATATGGTGGTAGAAATGTAGCGTTGGAAGTGACTTTAGAGGCTTCAAACAGTGCTTGTACGAGTACTTTTACACAAGGAGTTTTCATAAGCGATACGGTTTTTTTCTCCGATTTTACCTATTCAAAAAATGGACTTGATCTTCAGTTTTCTGCTACGAATATAGATCCTTTTTCTACTTATATCTGGGATTTTGGAAATACTACAATTGCTAGTGGGAAAGATTTCGGCCTTACCTACAGCGCTTCAGATATCTATGAAGTTTGCTTGACCGTCACTAGCCCCTGTGCCACAGAAACCACCTGCAAAAACATAGTCGTCAATAATCAAAACGGCCCAATAAATAATTGCAATAACGAATGGCTAGCCCTAGAAAATGATCTGCAAATCTTAACGCCATTTATGGTAGAAACCACCAACGGAGAGGTTTGGGCAGCAGGTTCAGATGAGTTTAGTGTATACAATGGCACCTCCTGGCAGTCAATTGCTCCGCCAGTGTCCGGGCTTTTTGTCAATTGTATGATTGCAGGCGACAACAATGAGGTGTGGGTAGGTTCCAACCTGGGATTGCACCACTACCATAACAATGCATGGTCCGTTATCTATGATTCAAACAACACCATCCTCCCAGAAAACGAAATCACCAGCCTCCATAAATCCACCGACGGAACTCTCTTTATAGGCACCTTAACGAACAGCTTGACTACCTTCAAAAATAATGTTTGGAATACTATTCCGCTTCCTGTCAATGAAGCTCGAGCAATTTTGGAAACCTCAAATGGCGATCTTTGGGTAGGTGCATACGCAGAAGTCGCTCAAAATACTGTTACTGGATGGACTGTTTTTGACAAGGCGAATGCGAATATTTCTGACACCTCCGAGTGCCGAAAAATAGTAGAAACGGATGATGGAAAAATATGGTTTTCTTTCAGCGGATTTGATGGGTTGACCCTTTATAATCAGGGGGGATGGATACATTATTTTGAACAGAATTCTGATCTTCCTAGCAATTTGATCACCGATTTGGCAACAGACGACAAAGGCCAGCTTTGGTTAGCCACTTTCAACGGATTGGCGTTTGTGGATTATACGTTTGCGTGGGAGGGTTTTACTACTGTAAATTCGCCTATTCATTCCAATGCGTTGGAGGCGATCCTGGGAAGAACAAATGGTGAAATATGGATGACTACCCAGTTTGCAGATACGATAGATGTCTATAAAAGAGATAATTTTCTAGGATTTTCGTATCCACCCATCATCTGTTCCGGCAACAATACGCTCCTGCAAAATACGTCACCTTTAGGTGGTATTTTTGAATGGGAAATTTATAATAAAAACAGCCCTGATCAAGTAGAATTATTTTCTGGTTTTAATCAAAATTATACGTTTAATAAACCTGGAAGTTATCAGGTTACCCTTTATCAATCTGCCAGTGGCTGCGAACAAGCCTATTCCCAATCAATAAACATTTTCCCCAGTGCAGCAGACCTTGAATTACCAACAGATATAGGATTATGCGGCACTGGAACGGTAGTCGCCACCAACTATTCCAATTTTGCAGCGTATGAATGGAAAAATGCTGCAAATGTTGTGCTGGATAGTCTGGAAACCATCTATTTAACTCAAGCAGGCGTTTATTCCTTGAAGGTTACCGATTTTTGCGGAGCAACCGCTACCAAATCATTTGATCTTGTCCTAGACAATAACTGTGTCTGGCCGGGAGACACTAACGCTGATGGAGTAGTCAACAATTTCGATTTATTGAACATTGGATTGGCCTATGATAATATTGGAATAATTAGAAACGGTGCTAGTGGAAATTGGTTAGGACAAGCAGCAACAATCTGGCAAGGTAACTTTGAAAATGGAGTAAACTATAAGCATGCAGACACGGATGGAAATGGGATAATCGATCAGGATGACAAGCAGCTGATATTCACCAATTATAAAAAAGAACACGGCAATCCAACACTCAATAAATTGCCAAATACTCCAAGCTCATTAATCTTGAAACCATATATTAAGAATACTACCTCTTTGCCAAATGGGGAAGGAGCAGCTATTGAGTTAGGAGTTTCACTAACCAATAGTACAGGCAATCCGATCGCTTTCTACGGACTAGCATTTGACATGACTTATGAAACACCTTCATTGATACATGAAAAACAATACCCATTAGGAATTGATCAATTGTTGACTGCCAATCAAGATGCCTTATCAATCGTTTATCAGAATGGACAAACGACCGAATTGGCATTTGTAGGAACCAATCATGAGAACATTATCCTGGACAATCAGACGGCAGCTTTAGAAGGAGGAAGAGAGATTTTTGGAATTATCGTAGAACATGACGTATTGGATGGCGGCGATCCAGGAAATTATTTTAAAATTCAATTGGATAATATTTTAATGATTCAAGCAGATGGTGATACGATTGCTGTTGCTGGGGATACGGCTTATTATTTAGTAAATGAGGCGTTTTATGTACAAGCAGAAATTCAGCACATCACTTGCCAACAAACAGGAAGTATAGAGTTGACCGTTTCCGACACCACTTCCTTGTATACTTATGCTTGGAATGATGGTGCCTCCTCTTCGAATAGATACAATATACCTGCAGGCAACTACTCCGTGACCGTTTCTGACTTCAATGGAAATCAGGTAACTGCTGATAGTTTGATAGTTCTGGAAGAGGCCAATCCCCTGGAGGTAAATATGGTCGTTTATGGTCAGGATCTCTATGCAAATGTAACCGGAGGCTCGGGGAATTATGTCTATCAATGGAATACTGGTGAAACCACAAACCCAATATACGCAACACCAAATACTTCTTACGAAGTAACCGTCTTTGAGGATGCTGGATGTACAATTACGGATTCGATTAATGTGATTTGCCAGACAACGGTGGACTCCTTGTTTACAACCACCTGTGGCTGGTCTGGAGCAGGGACGTTTGTGGATGTCCATCAAACAACTGGCGGATGTGATAGTTTGGTGGTGACGTTTGTAGCGCCTAGTAAGCCAATTTATTCAAATATATCCGTTTTACTTGAAGGAGCTTATCGGCCAAGTGGTGGTCCAATGAGGACTAACTTATACAATTTACAATTATTGCCAGGCCAACAAAATAATCCGCATCCAGCTCCGTTCACTGCGGAGCATTGGAATTATGAACCTTTGCAAGAAGAGCTATTTGCACAATTTGACTATGACCAGATTGTCCAAACCTGGGGCTTTATGCCGGTAGATTGGGTGCTGGTTTCTTATCGAACGGAGAAGGAACGAAGTACAACGATTACTCAGCATTTAGGGTTGGTATTGGAATATGGGCAGGTGGTTTTTCCTCAAGATTGCGTATGGCCGTTGCAATCGCCAGATTCTGTCTATGTTGTAGTAGAACATAGAAACCATGTTGGAGTGATGACCCCGGAAAAGATTCCTGTGGTCAGTGATAGCTTGAGTTATGATTTTAGGATGGGAGATTCTTATTCTGCTGGTGCGGGAACAGGGCAGAAAATGTTTTTCAGTGGCTATTTATGGGGGTTGATCGCGGCCAATCCAGTACAAGCAGCAACGACCAGTTATGAGATCAATGGTTTGGATAAAATCTACTGGAGTCAAAATAATGGATCTTCCATAATTTACCATCCGGCGGACTTCAATCTAAGTGGAGAAGTGAGCGGCGTCGATCGAATATTATGGGAACGAAATAACGGTCAGTTTTCTAGTGTCCCGAGATAGTATTAGGCAGTAGCAAATGGAAAAATAAATGTAGGTAAACACCTAAAAAGTAACTAAAATTTTAGAGAGGTTGATTTCAAAAAATGGGAGGGGACTAGAGAAATGTAGTTTCTTCAATAACGTCAAAAAGAGCGCCCGAATAGCACATCGCTTATTCGGGCTTTATCTCTAATAGTTGATTTATAAGTCAACCTATGTTTACATACTGCGTTTCCTTTTAAAACAAACAAGGAATCTCCCTACACGAATTTTCAGCGACCATTCCACAGCTGTGCGGCCAGTAAATTTCATTAAGTCTATCCAGCTCTGCCTGAACTATGTCCTTGCACAGTTCGAAACTACCGGCAATGGTGGTAATAGTATAAGCATTAAGTGTCCCATCACAACCCCAATCTATACCAGCAAGTGCTTGAAAGCAAGTCGGTTCAACTGGGCCAATTGGGCCACCTCCACCACCATCTACAGGACCAATTTTAAGATTGTGCTGTACCATCGGTGGTTCAGGGGTTACCTCTAGTACTTCCTCTTTTTGGCAGGAGGTAAACATAAAGATTCCGATCAATACCAATAGTGCAGGTAAGAAGGCAAAGTTTTTAATAAATGATTTCATAATAATTAATTTGTGTTAAAAAAAATGATTTAATGGTGGTTGCAATTGTAGCATACCAAACCCGTTAGACATTAGGTGTTCCTAAGGAACTCTAATTCCATTATGGCAATTTATTTGATAGTGCGTATGAATTTTGCAGGCCTAGCAATTTTTAATAAATAAGATTATTATTTATTAAAAGGAAGCTATGTCGCTTTCTATTTGCAGGTCAACTTATATCCAAAATAAGCTAATTTCAATTAACTAGACAATTACCTTTTTTTGAGATTATCCCAAAAAAAGTCTAGGAGTGCTAACATAGAAAAAGAAACCGAAAACAATTACTTAAGGGTAACCAACGATTCTAAAGTTTACACCATTCGAAGGAAATGCAATAAAATACTAAGTGGCAGGATTGTTCAGAAAATCTTAGTAGTACCCATACAAAAAAAGGGATAAGAATCTTTTTTCTTATCCCCAATCCTCTCTCACCAGGATTTTAAATTCTACTAAGAATTAAATAATTATTTGTTTACGGTGATTTTAAGTTTGCCAGACAAGGGCGCACCTGTAGTTTTTTTGTACAAGTTGATGTATTTTTTATGTTTGGCTCTTGGCACACTTTTTTTGTTTACTTTCAGGTATTGAGGCGTCAATTCAAATTTGTATTTATTGGTAGATTTTATCAATTTATCCTTGACTAATTCGTCTTCCAATATTTTGGTGAATTCGTCATGTTTAATTCGTGCATTTTCAGCATTCGATTGCATGTTTTCCATTTCCACTTCACGTTGTACTCGTTCTTTTTCGAAGCGTTTGAGTTCTTGTTTTATTTCACTTTGTGATTCTAGTCGGAATCTTTCTAACTCCTTATGGTGCTTTTCTATTTGTTTGTGATGTCTTTCAATTTGCTTGTGCTTCATTGCTAGTTCGTCATCGCGGGAATTTCTGCGGTCGTTTTCTAGTTCCCTTATGGCGATACGCAATTCTCGTTCTGCTGCGTCTCCTTTTTTCCCATTTACTTCAAGGTCGTCGAAATCAATATCTTCAAAAATACTACCGATGTATTGACCGATCGATTGACCAATATTCTCTCCTATATCTTCAAAAATGTATTCTAGATGTTCTAGGTTTTCTAATTCGTCTAACCCTTCCAATTCCTCCAAACCTTTCAGTGCTTCCAGACCTTTCAAAGCCTCCAGTCCTTTTAGTTTTTCTAAACCATCTAAGTTCTTTAATGCCTCTAAGGCTCTTAACGTCGCCAGGCTTTCCAATTCATCATCAATAGTAATTGTAGTGGTGGTAGTGGAAGAGTTTGATCGGAAAGAATTTGGTGCAGGCGGTGCAGGAGGTACTGGAGCTATAGCCGCAGGAGCTACTGGCGGTACGGGGGCCTTTGGTATTTGAATATTTATTTGGTCTTTGTACTTGTCATAGTCCTCAGGATCTATTGTTTCCCCATCAATTTTCAAGCTGGTTATTTCTCCATCCTTTACCTTAAGTTTCAAGTTTTCGGTATTGATACTAATAGAAGATTGATTTAATGGTCTGGTAGTCGGTTCCAGAGAATCAACCTTGATCAGGGGGGCACAAACGATAGAAGGGGAGTTTGGTCCTTCGTTTGTATAATTGAATTCGCCTAATTTGCTGGATTCAAATCTTGGTTCGGTATCATCGAAGGAAGCATTCGCCGAAAGCGTAATAAATAGTGAGACGCCTACGATAAGCAGACCGACGGTTAGTTTTTCTATCATGGTAGATTGATTTGTTGATTGATTAAGAATTCGTTTTACCCGGTTTAGCAGTTCAAAACGATTTTTTCCAAAGGTCATTGCAAAGGCGTGATTGTTGTATTGGAATTCTTGAATATTGGTTAATGCCTTTGCATATATAACAGGGTTTTCGCAACTGGTCAAGGCAATATCATCGCAGCAATGCTCGCGCTCCTTGCGTATTTGAGCAGAAATCCACCAGATCGCCGGATGGTAATAAAACAACATCTCCACCAATGATTGAAAGATATTCAGCAAATAGTCATGGCGTTTGATATGCGCCAACTCATGCGCCAAAATAGACTCCACCTGTTCTGGTGGCAGTGAATTGATCGTGCCCAACGGCAACAATATAATAGGCTTCAAAAACCCAATGGCCATAGGCACTGTTGCAATAGAAGACTCCAGGAGGTCAACGTACCGCTGCATACTTATCCGCTCCTGAAGATTGGATAATCGCTCTTGCCACTCCTTGGGCGCCTGTACATTGTTAGTATATCTGAGTCGTTGAAGGAACAACCAACTACCGATCAGTTTCACAGCAAACAAAAACAACCCAATTAGCCATATGGAGACCACCGTGGTGATGTTTGTATTGATCCAGGAAACAAGAGAATTGTAAGAACTGTACCCTGAACTACTCATTGTAAAAGACGTACCATTTACCGAAAGGTTGATATAGCCATTAAAAAATGCAGACTCTGCCGTACCGTGATTGCCAAGATGAATGGAGAAGGTCCCTATCGCAATAAACAATAGCAAAACCAGAGAACCATTGGCAATCGCATATCGCAAATTGGCGGACTTTTTTCCTAGTAAAAAGAGAACAACACCTAGTACCATGGCGAGCAAAGTAGCCTGCCAAAGGGAGTGTACAACTGTCCAGCCCAATGCATAAATGAACTGGTCAAATAGGATCTGAATTGTTGTCATTTTTGATTTTTTTCGATATTATTAATTAATTCTTTTAGCTCGTCCAGCTCCTGTTTGGACGCTTTATGACTACCCAGTGCTTGCATGACCAGTTTCATCGCAGAACCACCGAATGTGGATTCCAAAAATCCGGTAAGTAGTTTGCTTTGAGTATCTGATTCAGAGACAAGGGCTTCATAGATATGGGTGCGGCTTTCTGTATTTCTGCGTACCAACAATTTGTCGGTCATGATCTGCATAAATTTCAGCGTAGTCGTATAGCCAACTTCCTTCTTTTTATTTAAATGGTCATTGACAAACCGAACGGTGCTGGGGCCATTTTCCCAGAGTACATGAAGTATTTCAAGCTCGGAGTCTGTTGGAGTATTATTTTTCTTCTTTTTCATTTGAAGTCTTTAAGACATTGTAAATCTGTACTACGAAACGTTTCGTAATACGAATATCTACGAATTCTTTCGTAATTCCAAATTTTACTACGAAAATGTTCGTAGTTTGATTAAATTTTAACTTTTTGTTATGGTTTTACAAAGCAAAATTAGTCTACGAAAAAAAAGTTGTAATTTGGATTCGTATGAAAGGAAAACGACTTTTTGAGCTGATGACAAGTCTGTCAAAATCAGAGCGGAGGCAATTGCATTTTTTATGTGCTTCCTCTCAAGATAAACGTCATTCCTATCTTAAGTTATGCTTGGACGCTCATAGTTTGGAAACCTTTCAATATCAATTGGACGAAGTCAGGATAAATTTCCGACACTTAGCAAAAGATAAACAAGAGGTCGCCCTAAATCGATTTATCTACTTTTCAAGGAAGGAAATTGAAGATCTAAAAATAAAAAACTACCTAGCAAACGACAGCCGACAACGAAATCGTATGCTGCTTGAAATTGCCTATCAAGAAAAGCACCACGATTTGTTTAAGTATTATAGCAAAGTCCTGGACAAAAAATCCGTAGCAGGAATAAATGTAATAGAGGATTTGCGCCTGATTTATCTTGAGATCAGCCAACATCTGAGAATACAAAAAGGGGAGGATTATCAAGGATTAAAAATACTACTGCCTAAAAAAAGAAAGAAGTTGGAAGCCTTGTACAGAATTGAAATGACCAATTTTTATATTCTGTTGTCGAGTCTTTGTATGGACGATTTGAATGTACGCGAAGAAATGGGAGAACACATTCCCAGCGCTGCTATTATTCAAAAAATGATGGAGGAGGCAGATAGTCCTGCAATAGCTGGAGTACTAAAGATCAGTGAAGCAAGATTCAACTTTTTTGAGCTGAAGAAGTTACAAAAAAACATAGCAGAAGCAGAAGAGATTTTCCGTTTTCATGCAAAGGAAGACAAGCGATGTCAGCTTTTTTTGCGAACAGCAATTTCGCTGAAAGTACTAATGGGAATTCACTATGGCTTTCCCTTGAAACAATTGATGGAATGGGGTAGGGAAGCATTCAATTTGTTTGAACAATTTAAATTTTATGAAAGTGTCGGGTATTTCTATTTTCTTCTTTTTTTGATACTTAATGGAGAATTCGAAGAGTATGAAAAAATATCTTCCGCTAGAAATGCTTCTTATTTCAATAAAGAAACTCGATTTTATATAGATTTTTTAAATGGATTACTCCATTTTATTAATACGGAATATGATGAGTCGATTGATTTTCTTAATAACCTAGCTTATTCTGACAATCATTGTATTGCTCTTTGGTCGAGATTGTTGGAAATCAAAATACATTTGGAGTTAGAAAACATGACACTTTTTGAGTCTTTACTCAATAGAATAAAGCGACTTATGGAGAAGAATTCACATAGACCTTTTGCAAATCACTCCGCGCTTGCAGTTGTTCGAGTATTCTCAGACACATTAAAATCGAAAAAGTTAAATGCATCACTGGCTGATAGTCACTTTTCTCTATTTCATCTTGTCACAAAGTAGAGCTGACAATGAATATGTTTTTTGTAAATTAGTTAGGATTTTTTAAAGTGTTGGTTTTTTAGTAAATCCTTGTTTTTTTGACTTTTTGATGCAAAATTTGTAGTTTGAAATTATAATCGATAGGAAATAAATAGGATTTTGTCTAAATATTTGATTTATTTTATCTGGTAATCTATCTTAAATTTGTATTGTTCTGAAACCACGAAATCTACCCAAACGAATTCTAGGTAAGAGGACAGTTTATTACTTTGATGATTATTTCTACCCAAGCCCTTAATCATTTAAAGTTCTAAGACTTAATGCTATGTTGTATAACTCTGTCCTTTGCCTTATTGATACAGGAAGAGTTAGTTTGCCCAAATTATTTTGGGCAAACTTTTTTTATTTAAGTTAGTTTGTCATTTGTCTTGTCGCCTTTCTTTCTTCATTTTTCTTGAAGTATAATGCATCCACAAAAAACAGAATTTTCAAGGAGATATTGTTTGTTTGATCTGACGTTACTGTATTTCCGAGATTAGGAAAATATCCCTTTACGATCGTATTGTCATAGTCTAATATCGCATTTTTCCAAACCAGACTCAATTCACTACCAGGCAAAAACTGCCAGGTATAGGCAAGATCAATGTTAAAGGCATTGTAGTTGGCATCGTGCTCCGGCTCGTTATCTTCATTCAATCCTGAATAATCAGGCCGCTCTGTCAAATTACCGTCTTCCAGTAGCTGGTAATACTGAAAATAGCGAGCACTGCTCCAATAGTGGCGCATACGCAAATTGATCGCCATGTTTCTGTTAAATATATAATTTGCCGTCAGTACATTCGACTGCACATTCACTGTTCGTCGTCCAAATATGATATCATCGTTGTCCAACTTATTGACATACCCTTTTTCATTGTTGTATCTTGAATACCGCATTTCTAAACCAACTGTCAATCGTTCTGATAATTGATATTTGGGACGAACACCAAAGTTATACCCGACTCTATTTTTCTCACTGGTGAATCCGATATCGTATTCAAAGTTGGTCGTAAATCGTTTTCGACTATCAGAGTTGATCCAACCGCCAACGACCAAAACCTTTGGAAAGCGATAATATTGTCCTTCAGTTCTAGCTTCATAATGATCAAAAGTAGCATCCGGAGAAGAGAAAAACCAAACCTCTTGTTGCCAAAAATTGTTGTAAGCGATATTGGAATATCCAATTATTTCCAACTGCTCATGAAGGTTTGGTGACATCAAGCGATTGTAGTTAAATCGCAATCCATTGTATTGAGCGCGTACTTTTTTTCCAAATCCTTTGTAAAAATTATAACGAACTCCTCCTCCATAGTTTTGTATATTGTTCCTTCTTTGAAAGCCTAGATCATTGATGTCGTATGTTTTCGATTTGATCTCATGCCAGGCATTGTATTGGAAATTTCCACTTTGTTTTCCTGCACGCATGACGTGAGCATATCCTAGATCAGGTGAATTAAAACCATCTGTGTATTTTTGACTTAATGCGCCTCCAACCAAACCTCCAAATTTGTTGCCTTTAGTATTAAAATCATAAACAACTGCAGATACATTTGCCTCGTAAGCTTCCGGCAAATTGCCATCTCTCCAAACATTGGTATTCACCAAAGACAAAAATGAATTGTTCGGTAAGCTTTGATCTAGCACAAACACATTATAATTGGTTAGTGGATCGGTGAGCACCCTCCGTTCTGTATCAGAAATTGAATCCTGGACAACAGCGTGAGTCGGAGCACTAATGGCATTAAACACGCCAATCCCCATTCCGCCTTTGGTTCTTCCAGAGACTTTAGTCGAATTTAATAATCGCGTATCTCTTGGATTGGACTTGATCGTTTCATGGTCTTTGAGCTCGTCCGATACCACATTCCTTCTCACCGGACTACCACCAACTCGCCTAGAATAAAAAAGTCCCGCCTTGCTAAACAACTCAGTCCCTTCTGTGAAAAACTGCCGATTTTCATCAAACTGTACTTCAAAAGGGGAAAGGTTCAATACTTGATTGTCCGATTGTGCCTGACCAAAATCGGGGACTAGCGTCATGTCTAGTGTAAAGGCATCATTGATCCCGTACTTAATATCCATTCCTAAATTAAAGTTATTGGTCGTGTTTTTGAGGTCAGGGTCATCATATGGGAAATGTTCCAACACACCAGAAACATAAGGAAATAGGAATAATCTAAAGGGCGATTCTATATTTTTAATACCATTCAATTCTCCAGCTTGATTAAAAAATCCGCTGATTTCGGGATTGAGTGGGCTCCACCAAAGCTGTTCCCCTTTTCGTTGTATCCGTCTTCCAAAATTGACGGTCCATGTTTGTTCTTCCTGCTTGGGAAATCGGAGTGCTGAAAACGGGATTTTCATCTCTACAATCCAACCATCTTCTACGATTCGGGCTTCTGTTTTCCATACTGCATTCCAGTTAAAATCTTCTCCATTACCACTATATTTTGTGTCGATGTAAACACCATAAGGCGTCGTAATAAAACCAACACCATTGACTCCGTCTTGATAGGAATCAATAACAATTCCGAACCAGGATGAATTGTTAAGTTCATCTCGATTGGATAATGATTTGAATATGCTATCGCCAGCCACATCATGCATATAGGCGCCAATGTATATAGCCACATCATCGTACAATATTTTTACCTCCGTTTTTTCGGAGGCCGGATTGCCTGGGGTGGGGGTCGACTGTATAAAGTCAGTCGCAATTGGAGCACTGATCCAAGCAGGGTCATCCAGATTTCCATCAATTTTTGGTGCTTCTGATACTCGGACTGCATCCAATTGCTTTTTGGGTGAAGACTCTTGCGAATACAGACCTATCTGGATAAATAGCAACAAAAAAATAAGTAGGATACTTCTCATTCAAAGCGTGTTTTGCGTTGGTTGATACAACGAATTTCAGTGAATTTAGTTCCAATTCATTGATGAAATCTGAATATGAAGTGAGAGAGGGGAAATTGTTATTGAAATGTACTTGGTAACAATTTGTTTACGCAAGCTAATGAATGGACAAGGTATGAAAATTATAGACGAACGTCCAAAAAATATCGAAGAATAAGAAAATATTAACAATGTTGGAATGCAAGAATGCTTGAATGTGTGAATATTTTTATGTTTGAATTTTCGATTCATGACAATCAATAAAGGCTTTGCGCCATTGCACCTTTGCATTTAAAACAAATATCAAGGACGATAAAAATCTCCGCACTTCAGCGCCACTGCGTTAAATATTCAGCCATTTACCCATTTTTCAAATTACTACGTCGTTGGATAAAAGTAAAAATTGTCCAACAACAAATTCCCGGACTTAGAAGGTGCATTGGGACTGAATACTTCTAAATAAATATATTGATAGGAATTTTTTTCAGGTTGTGCTATGAAAGGATACTGTTTCCAGGATTCGTGTTTTATTGGTTTTGATTCCCATAATAATTCTCTTTCCTCCAAATTTCCGTTATGTCCATAAACTCTTAGAAAAACAGGGTTTTCAAATCGATCATTGGAAGAATAAAAGCTAGCAGACCGAGCCAGGTCAATGGAATATTGGTAAGCTACTTCTTTTTTGAGCGGTAGCGTTAATTTTTGTTGAACGGACTCTCTGGTGTTTGGGGTAACGTAATCATGCCCCCTTGTAATCAGGCTGATGTACGTCTTACCATCGGCAGGCAGCGCTGTCACGCCCCAGTATCCTGGTTGGATATCAGGTGTGCTGCCTACTATGGTTCGCTCCCATTCTGGTGGAATAGTAGACGCACCTTTGTTTCCTTCAAAAGAAGGATTGCGTATTACCTGTGCATCCATGCCAACAGATACCACCAATAGAAAAAAGCAAATAAGGAAAGTCGTTTTCATCAGCAAGTAAGCAGCAAAATTAGTTCCAGTATTGAGTTACTACAGTCCTAGATAAAATTGAGACCTTAATTCTAGTAGCTTCTCTGCATCTGATCTAACTTATTTTTCATAGGTTTTCAAAATCCCCCCTGTCAATCTAATAATTTCAGTTTCGGCGACTTTCAACTCAAAAACGGCTTCAAGTAGGTCTAATTTAGATTCAATAAGTCTCACTTGAACGTCTCTAAGTTCTAGGAAGGAGGAAATACCGGATTCGAACCGAGAAGCTGCGATATCAAGATTTTTTTCGAGATTAGCTTCAACTCTTTCTCCCATCTGAATGATCGTAGTGTAGGTGTTGTATTTGTCAAAGTTGACTTTAAGTCTTTCCTCTAATAGAGAGATCAGGGTTTCCTTTTGATGCCACAGGTAGTGCCTGTTCATTTGTTCTTTCTGAATTTTCAGGTTCATGTCACGCTTGTTAAACAACTGGTAGCTAAGGGAGAAATTAAGATAGGAATCAAATACGGCACCAGCTTCTCTTCTTTCATCACCAGAAAATTTGGAGCTGCTCAATTCTTCGCTTATCCCACTTCTCAAGGAGACCCTTGGCATTAGCTCTGCTTTGGCCAATTGGGTGATGCTTTCTTGAAGTCTGATATTAACGAGCTGATTTCTAATTTCTTGATTAGAGAAGACCATTTTGCGTTTTAGTACAGCGTAGTCATAACTGTTGAGTGCAAACTCTAAATTGTCAGAGAGGACAATTTCTTCAAATTTATCAATTCCGATCAAGGTCTTTAGTAAGGTCGTAGCCTCTTTGTAGTTATTTGCCTGAATCATCAAGCTAACAGAATCTCTCAACTGTGCGTCTTGAAAGTTGAAGAGATCAAATTTACTTATTTCACCATAGTTGTACTTAAGTCTGGCATTCTCATACTTTTCTATGGAAAAGGAGGCAACTTCATTCCTGAACTCTAATTTTTCTTTTTCGATTAATGCTTTGTAATAAGCCAGCACAATTGCAGATACAGAATTTTCTATAACGATTTGAAGATTCCCATTACCCTGGTTTTCCAATTCAGTCAGTCTTGTTCTATTGATTCTTACTTTGTAGCCGTGAAATAAGACCCAATCGAGATCGATGCCGCCACTGATTTCATTCTTTGTGTAGTTACCATCTACAAAGGATGTAGGAGAACCGTCAAAACTGGCTCGATTGATCTGGTCTAGTTTTAATCTGATACTTGGTATGCCTTCCGGTACTTTGATATTTACTTGATTTTGGACAGATTGCAATTCTAACTTGGAGAGCTTGATGTCAAAGTTATTATTCAAGCCAAGTTGAACCGCCTGCGACAAGGAAAGGACTTGTTGGGAAGAACCTAGCTGACTAAACAAAAAGAGCAAACAGCATAAAACATACTGAACACCAGGCACCGCTTGGTGGATTCTAGAAATTGAGATATGCCTGTTAGCTTTTTTTATCACGTTTAGTTGTTTATTTTACGAAAAAGGGAATTTAGGATAAATTTTGATAAAGTGACTTCCTCTAAGATGATTTCGCCACTAATTTTAAACCCGTTTTTAAGTTTTATCTTCTGTGCTTCTTGCTCTGGGATCGTTGCGATGACATAAAATTGATCCTTACTATTATCGGGTTCAGATTTGTTGTTTGGATACTTCTTGTCCACATGTTGTATCTCCCCTTTTATAATACCAAATTGATAATGATTGTATGCCTTGAGCTTTATGTGGACAGGCAGGCCGGGTTTAATGTTTCTTATTTCACTTTCCTTAATCGCTAATTTTGCATAAAACTGTTGTCCTGTATTTGGCGATAGGTATAGTATTTTAGTATTTTTCTGTAGAAAATTAACTTCATTGTTTGAGTTAAACAAATCGACTACATAACCTAGTTTGTCAGCAATGATGACTAGCTGATTCTTTTGTTCTCTAAGAGTTTGCAGTGTTGCCTTTAACTGTTCTTTTTGGAGCAATTCCTTTTGAAGGACATTTTGTTGATTGATAAATTCAGATTCGAGGTTGAGGACATTGATATTCCGATCATTAATTTTTAGCTCCATGGTTGATTTCGCTTCGTTTTTCGCTGAAAGGCGCGTATTAAGCTCATTCTTAGCCTGATTGATCTTGTTAACTTCATCCAAATATGCTTGGTACTGGTTTTCGTATTCTCGTTTACTGATTCCCCCTTTCTCGAGTAATTCAGCGTTTTGTGCGAGATTTTTTTTGCTCACTTCAAATTTATCCTGAAGGACGCGAAATTGGTTTTGGATGTTTTCCAATTCTAGTTGTTGTCCAGAGTCTTTTGTTTTGAATTGTTCGTCGACAAAACCTTGAGCTTGTTTTTCTTTACTGATTTTTTGTTGGAGGTTGTTTAGTTGACGCTTGTAAAAATTCAAATTGGTGGTTACGGCATTCAGGCTACTTTCTGTATTTTGAATGTCTTCGTCCAACTTTCTGTTGCTCAGGATAACCAAGGTGTCTCCTATTTTGACTTGTGTTCCCTCTTTTACAAGTACTTTTTCGATTTGACACTCCATAGGAGCTAAATACTTGACAGGTGTATTACCAGCAACTATTTCGCCACTAGATGCTTCAGCGGTAATATTTACTTTTAAGGTAAATAGTAGAAAAAATACCAAAATAGTAGCCATAAAAAAAATGAGAAATAAAGTTTTAATTAACTTATGACTACTTGGTCTGTTTATCGAGTAATAAGCCATTTTTTATTTCGAATTTTTTGTTAAACATTATGCCCTCTGCGTCCATATGTGAAATAATGAGGAAGGTTCTATCCTTTATTGAATTGATTAGTGATTCTGCTTTTGCCTTTGACCCTTTATCCATTCCATTGAAGATTTCATCCAAAATAAGGAGGTGTGACTTGGTCATTAAAGCCCTTAAAAGTAATACTTTCTTTCGTTGTCCAGTGGATAGATTTTTACCATTCTCGTAAATCATAAAATCAAATCCCCCTGGCCGCTTGACAATAAAATCGTAAAGTTCTAGTTGTTTGCAATAGCGAATAAAAGTCTCCATGTCGATTTGTTTACCAAAGGAGATATTAAACATTAAGGTTTCATTAAACAGAATATCCTCTCCAGAAACAAAGACAATCTTCTCTCTTAGTTTCTTTTGGTTATAAAGACTGGTGTGAATATCATTTAATAGAATTTCCCCACTAGTCGGTTTATAGAGCAGGCCTAATATTTTGCAAAGCGTAGACTTGCCGGATCCATTCTTGCCTTGAATGAGTACTTTATCATTTCTAGAAATCTTTAGATTCACGTCTTTTACAATGTTCTTCTCATCATTGTAGGAAAAAGAAACGTCTTCTAAGTTTAAGTCCTTAAATTCAAATTTTCTTATCTCATTTTGATTGTTCGCTCGGACTGTTGCTTCTCTTATTTCCTCATTTGGGTTAAGCGAATTTTCCTCAAAGGAAAGAAATCGTTTTAGTATAACTTTATGTTCCTGTATAACTAGATTCTTCTCTAGGAGTTTACCAAATGCTCTAAAAATTTTGTTAGATAATGCTAAGAAGGTAATGATCATTCCTAAGGTAATTGAATTGAAAACAATCATTTCTCTGGCAGTTAGAATAAGAATAGAAAGTGCGGCAAACGTCGTGATGAGTTTTGTCAAAACAGAATTGATAAGCCCAACGTATTTTGACTTGGTTTGCACCAAAATTAAATCATCAATACTAGAAAGAATTTGGTTGCTGGAATGCTGTTCCAACCCCATCGCTTTTATCGTCTGAATGCCTTCGATCTTTTCGATAAATTTCGACATGAAATCAGCCTTTTTGGAATACCGTTGTCGTTCAAGATCTGCAATAATTGGTGTAAAAATGTAAAACAATCCGGTAAACAAAACTAAGACAACAAGTACAAGCAGACTCAGTTTCCAGTTGATCATAAACAGGAAAAACATAGATGTTAATGCTATTATCACATCAACAATGACACTGGTAAAATGCCTAGTAAAAAAAGACTTCAATTTCAAACTATCCCGTAACCTTTCGGTCAAATCTCCACGCCGATAACTTTGAAGAAAACGAATGGAAAAGTTAGTCAGTTTATCGTCAAAAACCTTCATGAAATATCTATCGAAAGCAATGGAAAGATGGATAGAAACAAATTTTCTATAGATCATGAATGCCATTTCCACCAAGTAAAAAATTCCTACTCCAAATGCAAACGCTCTCAGCATATTGAGCTGATAGGTAGGCAAGATATGATCGATCAAAATTTGATTGATAAAAACCGCTACATAGGAAATCATGGACGCCAGAATGGTTGTAAACAGAAAAATAAACCAAATAGACTTGATCGATCCAATTGTTTTAAATAGCGTCCAATACACGTTTTCAGAGGAGCTACCTTTGACTTCTTTTGTTTCTTCCGTCTTTTTTATGGATAAAAAAACCGGCGCCTTAAATTTTAGTTTATTCTTTTCAAAAACAACCTCCTCAAAATGTTTAGGGATATGCTTTAGCTCCTGATGAAAAATCAAATCTTTCAAGAAGTTCTGACCTGCCGTTTTATCCTTAAACCCAAACTTTTCATCAATGTAGGAAAAATAGGCTAGCTTGTTAAAGAGTTCGACTAGTTGGCCTTCATTTGGTTTTGTAGGAAGCGAAATCTTATATTCCGTAAGGTACTTATCTACTTGAAACTTGAGCGAATCTTTTACATCGATGAAGTCCACAGCAGAGCTGTTAAAAACTACTTTCGACTTTAATTCTTCAACAGATAGTTCGTAAGGTCTTTTTTTACCTGGATCAAAGACTTTAAACTTGTATTTCTTCAAGCTATTTATGACGATATAGTGAAGTCCTTTTTTTCCTTTAACAGGAACAATACATGGGAACATTTCGTTTAAATCCGCTTGATTACCATTGATGGTATTTAAGTCAATTAGCTTATAAGCGGTTTCAAATCCATAATTATTAAAAAACTTGTTTAAACTACCCAAGGAGGATCCTTCTTCTGCAATATAGATATCGTCTTCTATAGCACGTCGATCAATATCCACATTCAGAATGTTGCATACTGTTTTTACTGCGCTTATTCCGCAGTCATTTTTCCTCAATTGTCTGTCTAGTAGTTTGGACATACTTCCTAATCTGGAATTTCGATGGCTGAATTTTCCTTGAAATATAACAACATTTTACCAACATTTTCAAATCTGTCCATAGGATCCTTTTGTAAGGATTTATTTAAAAGTTCTAGTATGAAGGTGGGAATTGGATCATTTTCATTGGTCTTTTGTGGAAAATCTAATTGGTCGTGGATAATAGACTGCGCTAGTTTTTTCCAGGTAAATCCATAAAAAGGATACTTTTTATACAAGATGTAAAACAGAAGCACCCCACACTGAAAAACCTCTGATCGAAAGTCTGATGTTTTTTTTAAGAATCCAAACCCTCCCTGTTCTTTTGCTCTTTCTGGTGGAATACACTCATAAACGCCTCCATTTCTAATGACTTCATTTTCATCAGGAGAACTATGATTCGACAAACCAAAGTCAATTAACTTTACGTGAAAACTATCTGTAACCAGAAAATTGCTAAGATGAATATCACCGTGCACTATATTTTGTTCTTGTACAAAGGCTAGTGCGGTCAATACTTGATCAATAATCTTTAATCTTTTAGTAAAATCAGCTGTTCCAGCCTCAATCGTTCTCTTTAAACTCTTCCCTTCAATATACTCTAAAATTGCATAGTTTCTCTCCTTATTATAATCTATCAGCCTACAAACATTTGGGTGCGGAGGCAATTCACTCATTAAACTAAATTCTTGTTGGAATTTTTGAAGACTTTTTTTCTTTGAACTAGCCTTTAATTCTTGTGGTAAGATAAGCAGTTTTACAACTACAAAATCTCCTGATTCGTTCTGTTGGCCAAGGTATAGCTGAGTTGATTTCCGAATCGAAATTTCATTGATTATTTTGTAATTATCTATTTGATCGCCAACTTGATATTTTGACTTAGTAAAAGTTTCTTTCTTAACAATACTTTTAAGAGCATTAGCATCTTCTTCCTTTACTAGAATTTTCCTACTCACCAACCTTTGGAAAAAGGTTTCCATGACATGCAAGATTTGATCTGGGCTTGTTTTTGCTTGATTCGCAAATGAATTAACTACGGCAGACAAGGTGGTTGGCTCAAGAAAAGCATCTAAAAAGATTTTTATCGTTGGATTAATTAAAAATTGAGTCCCTTTTACATTTCGTAAAAAGAAGACTTCGTTGTTTTTTAATTGTTCTAACTCTTCAGGTAAATCTTTAAAATTTGAATAAGAGTTTAAAACTTGTTCTACAGACGGGATAGAATATTGTGGAGACAGGATATATCTGAGATCATCACTCATTTATTACAGCGGGATTTTGGGCGGAAAAGAACAGATTCGTTTTGGCTAGGATTTATCATTTATCTAAAATAAGTAAGGAGGAAAAAAATTCCTCCTTACAATAATGATATAAACTTTAGTTCTTACTAATTATACCATTGGATCTTCGTCAGAAGTACTCTCACTTGACAATGAAGACTCTGAAGATACTGAAGATACTGAAGACTCAGATGAAGTACTTCCAGCTGCAACAATTTTAGTGATTTTTTCTTCAGAAAGATTCTGGATGATAGTTGTTAAATTAATCATAACAATATGTTTTTATTTTTATTAATATATAAATATCACTCTAAAGGTAGACAAAAAGCAATGTGCACACAACATCTTATCAATTGATTTTAGTTAAAAAAATCAAGAAATCTTACAAGCTTAAACTGAATATCAGATATTTAGGTAAATAAAAATCAACTTTATAAGATAGATAAATAGCATTGTGCATACAACACTTTACTATTCATTTTTTAGTTAAAAAGCCAAGAAACCTTACAAGCTGAAGGATGCCTTTTTTAGTTGCTGACTGTTAGGTGTTTGAGTAAGTAATATTACTTATAATACAATTGGCACTTTCCCTCCTCTTAATTTGATCTTATTTCTTAAATTTACCCTATGGAAGAAACATCAATTCTTGGTTTACTGCTTGTCGGTCTGAATGTGGCGGCTTCCTATCAGGGATTTAAAGACCCTGCTTTCTTTGACCGCTACAAGTTTGAGGTAGATGGTATTCTGGTGCAGCGGGAATTTGATCGACTATTAAGTTCGGGATTCTTGCATGCGAATTGGATACATTTGATATTTAATATGATCGCCTTGTATTCCTTCAGTCCAACTATTGAACAGACGATTGGTTTTGTCGGATACCTGGTCATTTATTTTGGTAGTCTGTTAGGTGGCAATCTGTTGGCGCTTTTTTTTCATCGGATGCACGGTGACTATAGTGCGATTGGAGCTTCAGGAGCGGTAAGCGGAATTGTCTTTTCAGCAATAATTCTCGCGCCTTTCAGCAAAATCGAATTACTGTTTATTCCTTTTGGTTTTACTGCTTGGATTTTTGGATTACTATTCGTTCTGCTATCTATTTATGGTATCAAATCTCAATTGGGAAACATTGGTCACGAAGCCCACTTGGGAGGGGCAATTACTGGCCTACTGATTACCCTGTTTTACTGGCCAGATTATCTGGAACTCAATCCTCTAATCCTGCTAGTCTTACTAGTACCAACCAGTATCTTCCTACTCCTGATAGCGAAATATCCCCAATTCCTACTCATGGACAATTACTTCCAAAGCCAAAAAGACACTTTCAAAAAACAACGCTCCAACAAGAAAAAAGCAAAACAACAAAAAGTAGAATCCACCGTAGAGCAAGAACTAGACAAACTACTAGCAAAAATCCAAAAAAACGGAATGGAAAGCCTCACCCAACAAGAACTCGATCGACTAAACGCCATCTCCAAACACAAGAATAAATAACAGCCTCCAAAGATAGTGGCTACCTACATTTTAGCCCCTATCTAATCTGCCAACTCACCTCATTTCCTACAAGTAGTGGACAAGCCGATTTTCAATACCCTAGTCTTTAGGGATAGTAATGCTAAATAATCGACTGCCGCTTCAGAAGGCAAGTATTAGCCAAATTGCTGGATAATCACAAACAAAAAAATGGTAAGCTGATTACTCAACTTACCACTCCTTCTATAAAATTAATCTAACAATTATCAAAACTTAATAACTTAATATCCTCCATAACTCCTACGGATTCGCCACAATAAAATTAAAGGTCTTCCGCTCCGTCAACGTATGCAACACACAAACATAAGCCCCCGGCTGCAACGTCAGATTGAACTCCGGCTGATAAATCGTCTGTCCATCTCCTTGCCACGTAGTAACCGGATCACCACCCACCTCATAAATCCGCAACTGTACATCCTGAGGATCAGACAACTCTATTCGCACAGAAAATTGTCCAGAATTCGGATTCGGGAATAGCGTGTAGTTCAATATTTCAGTATATCCTGGATTAGTCGCTGGGCCTTGCAAATCACCAGGATCAGCATAAATCGTAATGTCTTTTGTAATTGAGCTCATACAGTTGCCACGGTATGCTATTAAGCTTATTTCATAATACCCCGTGTACGGGAATATAAACCATTGCTGGTTTTCAATAGTCTCATAAATGACAACACTATCAACTTTATAACTCCAGGTAATCGAATCAGGGATCGGCCAGGAAACTTCCGATGCAAAAATCGTATCACCAACAACCGCCTCCGATTGCATGATAAACAACGCATCCAGCGCTATTGAAGATACCGAAAGATTAACCGTGTCTCTGGCAATACAACCCGACCCATTGTCCACCTCCAACCAATAAATCGCTTCTTCTGTAAGAATGACTTCATTGCTTGAGCTAGTAAATCCTGTACTAGAAGACCAGGTATAATTCAGACTCGGTAAACCAGCATTCAGATACAAGGACTCTCCCTCACACAAAGTGACAAAATTGTCTCCTAGATTTGCTGATAAGACGCCACCACTTGATATTCCAACACCTAAGGTAGAAGTACATCCATTACTATCTGTTACGGTTACGATGTAATTGCCGCTTGCCAGGCCAACTACGTTTTCGCCAGTAGCCCCATTCGACCAGTCAAAGTCATAAACGCCAGTTCCTCCGGTAGCTTCCACTACTGCAAATCCATCAGCGCCACCATTGCAACTGGTACCACCTGACATATCTAGTGTGATAGCGATTGCCGTATTCCCAGTAAGTGTCTCACTAAGAACGGTCGTGCAATTGCTCGCATCTGTAAGCGTTACGGTATAACTACCAGGACTAAGATTACTTGCCGTTGCAGCAGTTTGCCCATCACTCCAGTTGAAATTATAAGGAGTTGTTCCGCCACTTGCTATAACAGTTATCGAACCGTTGTTATCTCCCGCACAAGCAGGATTTATTATGCTTGAAGCAGAGATACCAAGTAAATCAGGTTCTGTTAAGGTATAACTTTCGTTAATGTTGCATCCATTCGCATCCAAAATACTTACGCTATAGTTTCCAGCAGAGAGATTAGATATGCTAGAAGCAGTAGCCCCGGTATTCCAGGAATACGTATAAGGCAATGTTCCACCACTTGTAGTAAGGGAAATCGATCCGTCATTATCTCCATTACAAGAAATATTTGTAGAAGTAGAATTGCTTACCGATAAACTACCAGGTTCATTTATGGTGAAGTCTAAAGTCGCTGTACAGCCATTAATATCGGTTACTAAAACAGTATACGTTCCAACCGCCAAACTAGTAGCGGTTGCGGTCATTTGGAAGGAAGGATCATCCCATAAATAGGTATACCCGCCTGCACCATTCGCTGCAATTACCGCAGCACTTCCCGTTTGGGTGCCATTACAAAGAACATCTGAAACGGTTCCCTGAGTTAATACAATAGATTGCGGTGCAGTCAACATAACCGAGGCCGTAATGGAACATCCATTCGCATCAGACACCGTGACCGTATAATTGCCAGCCGCGAGACCATTTGCAGAAGCCGTATTCTGACTAGCAGCGTCATTCCACAAGTAGGTATAAGTTCCAATACCACCAGAAGCGGCAACCATTACAATACCATCCAGCGATCCTTGACAGTTTGGCTGCATAACTATAGATGCACTTCCAGTTAAAGCCATCGGATCCGTTAGGTTGAAACTTGTTGTCTCACTACAACCAACATTATCTGTTACTGTAACGGTGTACGTACCTGCTGCTAAGCCAGTAGCAGTATTACTTGTTTGGCCATTAGGATCATTCCAAAGATATAAGAAAACTCCACTTCCTCCTGCTGCAACGACAGTTGCCGACCCAGTGTTATCTCCTGCACAAGCCGGATTCTGAGTTCCTCCAGAACTGAGTGTTATAGAAGGCGCAACATTCACAACAAAAGCAAGTGTACTAGAACATCCATTCGAATCCGATACGGATACCATATAATTTCCTGCTGTAAGTCCAGAAGCGGTTGCAGTGGTTTGGTTATTCATATCATCCCAAAGGTAATTGTAAGGTGTGGAGCCTCCTGCAACTAGCACAGTAGCTGCACCATCTGCTCCTCCACCACAACTCTCCTCGGTTATAGATCCTTGTGAAAGCATCACCATACTTGAAGAACTCAGTGTCTCAGAAGCTGTAGTAACACAGCCATTCATATCGGTAACACTCACGATGTAAGTTCCTGCAGCCAGACCTGTTGCTGTTGCAGTTGTCTGATTATTAGTATCATTCCATAAATAACTCAGTGCTCCGGTTCCTCCACTTGCATTAGCAGTTGCACTACCAATAGAACCAAAACAAGTAGGTTGGACAGAAGAAGTAGATAAACTGATTGCTGTTGGATCGGTAAGCGTGTAGCCTACTGTTGCCAAACATCCATTACTATCAGTTACTGATACAACATAATTTCCTGCGGGTAGATTAATTGCTGTAGCGCCTAATTGTCCATTTGCATCATTCCATTCAAAACTAAGTCCACCTGTTCCTCCAGTTGCATTTACCGTTGCACTACCGTCATTACTCCCAGCACAAGACGGGTCAACAGTTGCTCCAGCAGAAGCATTCAACATTGCTGGTTCTGAAATGGAAACACCCAGAGTTTCTGTACATCCTAAATTATCCGTCACAGTTACGCTATAGGATCCTACTGACAGTCCGGTTGCGGTTGCTGTAGTTTGACTATTACTCCATGAATATTGATAGGGAATATTTCCTCCAGTTACGGTTGCAGTTGCACTACCATCTGCGCCACCATTACAAGAGGTTCCGATTACTGTACCCTGGCTTACTGTTGGTCCTGGATTATCTCCAATCACAACGGTTAGATTTGTTTGACAGGTGTTAGCATCTGAAACATTCACATTATAGGATCCTGGAGCCAGGCCAGTTGCTGTATTCGTAGTCGAGACGGTATTGGTTAGATTGTCCTGCCAGTCAAAATTGTAAGGTGGAGTGCCACTACTTACAGTTACCGTTGCTGATCCTGTACTCTGTCCACAATTAGCATTGGCAGAAGTCATCAAAGAAATGACAGGCCCTCCGGCATCACTTATTGTTGCAACTTGAACACCCTCGCAACCATTAGCATCTGTTACCGTTAAGGTATAGCTGGCAGAAGGCAAATTGCTAATACTTGCTGTCGTAGCAGAATTACTCCATAAGAAAGTGTATGGAGGAAGTCCTCCTAAACCAGACGCCTGAATTGAACCAATAGATTGCCCACAAGAGGTGTTTATAACCATATTGATATTAGCCATAGGAGAAGGAAATTCGTTTACATTTCCAGAGGCCGTATCTGTACATCCATTTGCGTCGGTAATCGTAACAGTATAGTTACCAACATCTAATCCTGTCGCCATTGGTCCTGAGTCTCCTGAACTCCAATTATAAGTGAAAGGTGCTGTTCCTCCACTTGAAATGGTGGAAATTGTCCCTGTATTAGTATTACAAGCTGTATTTGTTGAAGAAGAAATAGAAATAGCCGGCGCTGCTTCCAACGAAACAGATTCAGTAACAATACTGGTGCATCCGTTATTGTCTGTCGCAGTTACCGTATAACTACCAGACATCAAGTTGTTTGCTGTTGGACTATTCAATCCATTATTGTGACTCCAGGAGTACGAAATAGGAATTGCTCCACCTGCCACTGTTATTGAAATTGATCCATTCCCTTCTGCACAAATGGAATTCTGTACATTTTGAGTAGAAGCTGCAGGACCTGTTGCAGAGTTAATAGTCGTAGTTAAAATAGTAGTACAAACACCAGTATTGTCAGTTACGGTAACGGTATAAGAGCCACTTCCCAGTCCATTTGCAATTGGTATAGATAGCAAATTGTCATGGCTCCAACTATAGACGTAAGGTGCCGTTCCATTCATAGGACTTACCTCCAAACTTCCGTTTGCACCTCCGCAGGTTGGATTGACTGTATTTATGAAAGCAGCGGTCAGTGGGTTGCTATCCGATAGGGTGGTTCCTGTAGTCGAAGAACAGCCTTTATTGTCCGTTACTGTTATAGTGTAAGCTCCTGCAAGTAGGTTGTTAGCGGTTGCTGTTGCCACTGTCGTGGAATGACTCCATGTATAGGTAAGCGGCATTGCACCACCAGATACAGAGACAGTTATGCTACCATCATTTTGCCCACAAGTTGTTCCTGTTGAAGAACCAATTGAAGCAACAGGACTTGCATTAAATTGTATCGTTTGGCTAAAGGTATCGGTACATCCATTTACATCGGTCACCGTCACCAAATATGTACCTGAATTTAGATTGCTAATCAAAGCACTGTTTGCAGCAGCAGGTGACCAATTATAATTAAATGGAGCCGTTCCGCTTGTTACTGCTAAGGAAATACTTCCGTTGCCTTCAGTACAGTCTGAATCTGTTGCATTGGTTAAGGATAACGTTGGTGCTGGAGTATCTGTTATCGTTTGGTTAAGCACATTTTCGCAACCTGCCGCATCGGTAACTGTTATGGTATAAGCATTTGCCGAAAGGCCATTTGCCAATGCGGTGGTGATCATATTGTCGTGACTCCAATTGTAAGTATATGGTGGTATTCCATTAGAAGCATTGACTTGAATACTTCCATCGTTGTTCCCACAATTACTATTGACGACTGTTCCGATCGAAGCATTTAGCCCATTCGAATTGGTCAGGGTTATCCCGACAGTTGAAGGACATCCGTTTGCATCCGAAACAGTTATAGTATAGTTTCCTGCGGCCAGATTATTTGCAGTAGGGGAGGCCACTGTCGTGGAATGACTCCATGCATATGTATAGGGAGAAGTGCCCATAGCTGCTGCGACTGAAATACTACCGTCATTTTGACCACAAGTGGTGTTGGTCGAGGTGGCAATCGAAGCCATTGGCCCAGGAGTAAATCCAATCCCATCATCATAGTTTGTGGTACACCCTCTAGCGTCTGTAATGGTACACATGTAATTTCCGGCCGACAGACCTGTTACTGTTGATACATTGTCGGCAGTGTGTGCCCAATTGTAGGTATATGGAGGTGTTCCACTTGTGATATTTAAAATAATGCTTCCATTATCATCTGTACAAATACTGTTGTTTCGGATCGGGAAACCTAAATTTGGTCCTGGATCGTCTAGTACAATCTGTTCGTAAGAAGCGGTACAATTATTCACGTCAGTAACGAAAACTTGATAGGTGCCAGCTGGCAAGCCAGTTGCGATTGGAGAATCCAGGGCTAAATCATGATCCCAGAAATACTCGAATACAGCCGCTCCAGTAGGAGCAACTTCTACACTACCTATCGACTTACCACAAGCATCGTTTACTGCATTGACCAAGGACAAACTAATTCCTGCTGAACTGGTAATCGTAGTAGAAGAGGTCGCAGTACATCCGTTGTCATCAGTGACTAAAACAGTATGTACTCCCGGTGCAATACCAGAAGCCGTTTGTTGATTAAGTGCAGGGGTGTTATCCCAAATGATAGAATAATTTCCTGTACCTCCCGATATAGATACAAAGGCATCTCCAGTGGCAGCACCACAATCCGCGGCCATAGACTCGGAAGCTGTAGCTATTAAAATTGTTGGGTCGGTTAAGGTGACACTTCCTGTGCCAGAACATCCCGCATTGTCAGTAATTGTATAGGTATAGGTACCTTCTGCTAAATTGCTGATGTCTCTGTCTGTTGCTCCATTGCTCCATAGATAAGTATATGGAGGTGTTCCTGAAGCAGGGAAAGCGGAGGCAGATCCATTACTTTCTCCATTACAGGAATTGTTTGTAGCTGTTGGGTTGGAGGCTACATTCCCTGTTCCATTTATAGTAACTGAAATAGTTTCTGTACAAAGGGTGGCAGTATCACGAGCAAAAACATCATAAGTTCCAGCGATTACATTTAGGAACGTCGTATCATATTGCCATGTTATGCTGTCTAAAGAAAATTCATGGCCGTCGGTATAACCTGAGTTGACATGGATTTCTCCTCCTGTTCCGCAAAGCGCATCAACCGTAGAAGCTAGTGTAAGATCTAAAAAAGTACTTCCATCAATATAAATAGTTTCTTTGTAGGAGCAGCCACCACTATCAATGATATCTACTACAATTGGTCCAGGACTCAAATTGGTTAACGAATTTTGAACACTAGGTGCATTACCATCAAAGGAATAGCTATACGGTGCAGTTCCACCAGAAGCATTTACTGTTAGGGCGCCGTCTCCTTCGCCAAAACACGAGACATTTGTTATGTCGAAGTTAGGAACTATCGGAGTAGTTGTTCTTACAATAGTGTCTAGAAAAACACGACAGCCATTCCCATCCTCTATATAAAATAACTGATATTGGTTTAAGGGAATTTCAACGCTATGGAAAGAATTCCCATAAAAATCAAGTTCGAACTCAGAGCCTGGTAAAAGGGAATCTCCTTCGGGCAACACCCAATACATCGCATGAGGAAATGCACTAGATAAGGCAATACCATCTACCGTAATGTAGGTGGTGTTGTCGGTGCAGGAAGGTGGAGCGCCAATATATACACTTAATTCGTCTGCAAATGGTTCTGAAATAACATGATTTATCGTAGCAATACATCCAAAAGTATCCCGCACGAAAAAATCAAAGGTTCCAGCACCTAAATTTATAAATGTGTCTTGCGAAGAAAAGCTAAAGCCATCGGTGGAGTACTCGTAAGGTCCTGAATCTGGCTCACTACCTTGTATGACAGAGACAACTGTAGTATCATTATCACCTCCAGGGCAGGTAATTTCGGTTTGATAGGCTATCTGAGCCTGAAGCGTTTGCGGTCGTGGGGCAAGCGTTGTGGAGGTTGGAGCGTAAAAGAGACAATCATTTACATCCAACACATCTACATAGTAGGTACCTGCCGGTATACTATCAAAAATATTTGTTAGAATAGTATCTATATATCCTATATTATTATCAAACAGTAAATACCGATATGGAGAAGTACCTCCTGTAACTACAGATGTCAATTGCCCGTCTGGCGGGTCGCATCCTACCACACCATTTGGAGTTGTATTGGTCGTGATGACATCGAGGACTTGAGGCTCTCCAATAACTACGGTCAAGGTATCTGTACAATTGTAAAGGTAAAAATCTGTAGGTGCAGAATTAGCTGTTTTTGCACCCATAGATTCATCATTTCCTACAATTACATCATAGGTGCCGGCCGCTAAATTGCTAAACGTATATACTATACTATCAGTGGTAATCGGGTCGAAGTAAGGATTGCCGGATTGTGAAATTGTAGCGGCAACGGTATGTGGTTTTTGTCCTCCCTTTATTTCTACCACGATTTCTCCTGTAGCGCCATTGTTACAGAGATTATCTGCGCTGGAAACCAATTCTAAATACAACGAATCTGGTTCTGTAATTGTAAAAGGAGGAATGAATGTTGTTTCTAAACAACCATTCACTGTATCCATCATGGTAAAGGTATAAGTATCTGGCAAAAGACTGTAATAATAAACATCTGTATTCCCTGCAAAATCAGCAACTATGGTGTCTCCGGCAGAGCTTACCAGCCATTGGTCGTAATATTCAATAGGATTTGAAAAGTCTGATGATCGACCAAACCGTTGAATTCTGACGAACCCTAAATATCCATAACACCCTGGACTTTCTACTCCGTTAAGTACGGCTAGAATTTGTTCATTTCTGTCTACATAAACTGTTTGGTTCTCCGTACATCCGTTAGCATCTCTTACTATGCATTGGTATCCGTCATCCTTGAGGTTTGTAGTGTCAGATGATGTTGTCCAGGTTTGTCCTCCGTCAAACGAGTACTCATATGGGAGGGTTCCTCCAAAACCAGATAGTTGTATTGCCCCATCTTCCATTCCTGTAGGTATATCAAAGCAACTAACAGGTAGGACATTATCAACAAATAAAATTAGGTTGCTTGGATCAGATAAACTAAAAAACGCAATAATTTGACACCCCTTACTATCAATAGCCTCTGCTTGATAGGAGCCAGCAAACAAACCTGTATAGGTATAACTCAGGTTTGATCCATTCCCGACGATAGTATTGTTAAGTTTATAAGTATAAGGAGGTGTTCCACCACTGTAATTGATCGTTATTGTTCCATCTCCATTACCCCCGCATGATGGGTTTGTTTTTGTGTTGGTTGTATCCATTGTAAATTGAAGAGGATTGAAGAGGCTTACTTCAAGGTAAGAACTGTTTTCACATCCATTTGCATCCATAACAACAAGCTCATAGCAACCAGCAGAAAGGCCGGTAACATCTTGTCCGACTACAGTCAAATTACTAACAATCGATGGAACACATTGATAGGTGGAGATCTGATAGGGTGGTGTTCCTCCAGATATGTCTAAACTAATGGTCCCATCCGAACCGAAATAGCAAGATGGATTAGTAGATCCAGTTATAGAAGCCGTAACTGCACTTGGGTTTGTTGGTGTATAAGTACTTGATTTGATAATACAACCGTCCGAAGCTATTACTCTTACTTGATGCGTAGCACCTGAGGCTAAATTAGAAACAGTGTAATTTCCTCCTACAGCCGTTGTTTGGGAATTTGTCCATGTATTTGCTCCATCACTTGTATATTCGACATCATAATTGCCAAGTCCTCCGCTAAAGCTAATAGTTATTTTTGCATCATTGGCATTTAAGCAAGAAACGTCTGTAAAGGATTCGCCGGTTTTGGTCAGGACGTTTTCAGAGATATAGGTTTGTTCAGAATAGATGCATCCTTCATTTCCATTGGTCGTTGTTGTAATTGTATACCATCCCTCATTTGCTGCTGGAAATGTATTGGCACTCCCAGAAGAATTAATAGTTACCGACTGATTGTTTCCAGTGCCATTAAATCTGCAAAAATAGCTATAACTGCCACCGCCTCCAGTAGCTGTTGCTACAATTTGACCAGGTGTTCCTTGGCAAGTAATATTAGTGTTGGAGAAGCTGATATCTGATGCAGCGGGGGCTGCTTTGATGAAAGGAGCGCTAGACATTTCCGGTGATCGGAATACTTTTACTCCAGAATGTTTTTCATATCTTACTGTATAGCGAAAACGTCTGCCTGTTGGAACAATGGCATCACTAGGGGCTGAAACCACTTCGTTATTGTCACTGGAATAACTGTAGTTAGGGCTACCTTGATCTGACCAGATATTTGAAAATGGAGCAGACTCTGTTTGTAACTGCCATTTATACCGAAGGCCGCTCCAACGATTGCTAGGTTTTTCCGTTGTCAATTCAATACCTTCCCCTGCGCACTTTGCATTGGTTACACTTCCAACTTCATTTAGGTAGGGTGGTGCAGCGACGTTGTATTTGACTTTATAGGTAAATCGATATCTAGAAAGGTTTGTATATTCTCTGTTAAAGTGATAACCAGTATTTGCATTGATAACATTTGTGAAATTTAAAGATGTAATACTATTGAATATATTTGTGGAAGAGATAGCGTTGTTAGAATTCCTGTTGTTATCAAAATGATCATCTCCACCATTATAATCGCAACTTCCCCACCAATCATTTTCAAACCCTTGTGAATCGAGATATAGATAGGCACTTGTTGGCGAAATTGATGATCCAGTATAACTGCGTGTACTGAAATAAAAGCCTAATCCATTATTTAGATGGTACCAATTGGTACAGCCAATACCCATGGTTCTTTTCGTACAATCCCAACTAGACCAGGACTCATTTGCACTCCATGCCCATCTTGTATTCCAGACTTGCTCTGAACCGTTGCCTTCATCTGCTTGGTAGGCGCACTCTTCAATCAGGTACAGATCGATAGTGTAGTCCTGGCCAATTGCCGGGGTTAAGGTACCTGTTAAGCAGAAGATTATGATATATTTTAAGAATCGCATAATAATTGTGATTTTGGATTGTTCTTAATAATTGACAGTTAATGGCTGGCTTAGAATTGATCTAGCTCCATTGTTGTAAATGGCCTGCACTCGATAGGTATAGCTGGTGTTCATTTTTACGAGATTATCACTAAACTCAAAAAGAGTTAGTTTTCGATGTTTGATTTTTGCTGCTTCTGGAGCGATGCCTTCATATTCTTTCATTGTACCATTTTTTCCAATGGACCGGTAAATTAAAAACCGGGTTAGATTTTCATTGTTTTCTCCTTCCCAGGTGAGGCGTACTGCTTTTTTAGCTCGGTCGGCTTCAGCTTCAAACTTAGAAATTGGTTTGCGGATACCGGTATCGGTGCGCACCGCTATAATAGGTTGGGTAATTGTAGTCAGTCCTGCTAGGTCGGTAACTACTAATCGGTATTGATAGTAGACACCTCTGTCTGCTTCCTTGTCTGAAACGATTATTTTGGGGGTGAATGCGTTGATCGAATCAGCGGAGTATGTTTTGAAGGTAGACCAGTCCTCGGTATCTCTTGCTGCCTTCTGCAATTCGTAGGAAACTACATCAATACTACTACTTGGTATCCAGCTAAATGTGATCCCTTCCTTTGTCGCTTGAAGGTCGGAGAATACCGGAGCGGTTGGCGGTATATTGTCTGGACGAACGACTACTATTGGCGCTGAAAATTTTGATTTATTATACCTAAAATCGACTGCCATTACTTTGATATGTACGTTTTTACTTAAGGTGTTCATACTCACTGAATCGACAAACCCTTTTGCAAACACCGGATCGCGGGTGATTTGGGTATATTCAGCATCTGGATTGTTTGCCAAAAAGACCCGATATCCAAGGAGGTCTTCTTCTTCACCTGGTGTCCAGGTAATGGTCATTTTTCCTGTAGAATCTATTTGTCCCCGAATGTTGGTGGGAAGTGCAGGTGGAGTATCGTCATCAAACTGGGCTAATCTAGGATACGAACCAGCTAAATTGCCAGTTTCATCTACAGCAACCACTCGATAATAATTGGTCGACTTAGGATTGGTATGCGTATAACTGGTTGCCGTTGCAGGAGCAGTAGAAATATCTGTAAATGGTCCTTCTGCTTTATCTGCGCGTTGTATTTTAAATTCTTTTACTTTTGATACAAATTCTTCTGGGAATTCCCACTCAATTAAGAATTGGTTTTGAGGCATCAAGGTGGCACTTTTTACATGAGGATGCACTCCTAATGCTGCTGGTCTTCCTGCACCAATTACTGGATCGGAAGGTGGGCCAAATTCCCCGAAAGGGGTCTTACCTTTTAATCTAAAGTGATATACCTTATTGTTTTCTTCCAGCTCGTCCAAATAAAACGCGAAATCACCACCTGCTCCTTTTTTTGCAGGTTCAGGATTGATCACAGGCAAATCGCTGACCATTTTGAAGGTTTGTCCATTGTCATCGGATCGTTCTACATAATAAGCGGAATAGGTTCTAGCAAGGTATTCGTCATTCCAGGTAAGGCGAACTTTTTTGTCTGCAAATTCTGCTTTCAGCCCAAACGGTTTTGGGAGCTCAACTACTTCGGAGACTGCAATTGAGGTATAGCCTGTATCTATTGGAGTTTGTCCAGGAGTAGCCGGGAAAACACGGTAGACATATTTTTCGTTAGCTTTTGCTCTGGTGTCCTTGAATGCCAGGCCGCAAGCTATTGCAGTTTCGTAGGATTGATCTGCGCTGAAGAGGGCGAACCCATGTCTGTTTTCTCGTTCTCTAACCTGATCGACAATTTTCAGTAAGTCATCGTTGGTTGCCGTAGAGGACGAAAATGTTTTACCAAATATTGCCTGAGCAGCAATAGGAGCGAAGTTGTCTCTGGCCATTAGTTCCTTCCAAACTGCTTCGGTTGCCGGTTTTATTGGAGTTGGTGTGAGCAAAAATGGCTCTCTTCTTACTGCAGGAGGCAATAACTCTCCATTTCTATAAATCGTAAATCGTTGGACTTGATATCCGACTTCATTACTATGTTCCCATGCGTCAGAGGTAGTTGGTGCCCAACGAAGTAGAATAGAGGTGCCATCTGTTTTTGCTAGTGCTTTAATGGCATCTTTCTGGCCTTGAGCAAAAAGCGCTGAAGAGACAAACAAAAGAAGGATGATGCTAAGATTTTTCATTTTCTTATTATTAGCGTGGTTCATTTAATTTTTAATCATTATCACATTTCGAGTACTGGTTATGACATTTTTTCCAGGAAGTCGATATTCCATGATCATCGGATAGTTGCCTGGATAAATTGCAGGATGTTGCGCAACGTCTATCAAGTCTTGCATGTATTGAGGCAGATTGTTGTTATTTACTGCAAGATTGTATGCCTGTTGACGGAAATCCTTGTGATCGCCAGAAACGTAAATCGGTACCGCATACACTAATTCGCTGAAATTAGGTAGTGCGAATGGGCTATTGATTGAAACTTCATCTGTGGTCAGGATTTTATCCATGACGGTTTGACGGAATTTTATTGCTCTTGAAGGAGGGACCCCATAAAGTTCTGCATCCTCTCTCCAGCTTATATTTATATTGTATGCAGCGTTCGGGAAATTTTCATAAGTAATCGGTTTTACTGTATTTTCAAACCAGTTGGTGTTCAAGTCTGCCGAGTAGGTAATAAGAGGCGCTACATCATTGTATCCTGCGATTTCGAATTTGTCAAAGGTCTCGCTGTTTTCCATATTTACACCGACTTCAAATACTGCCGTTTCTACAGGGAAACTCCAAGGGGCACTTACATCCAATGCCTCAATTTTTTGTACGAAGGTGTTGTGTTGGCTGGTTTTGAAATGCATCTCGAAAAATTCTTTTTCGACAAGTGTTTTGATGGTTCCGTCCAGTTGTTTTTGCTGGATGGTAATTTCTCCACCTACGCCATCAATTTCCAAAGAATCTTGTCTTACATTTCTGTCAATAGGGCCGTTTGGTCCTACAGGAATATTGATAAATGAAGTTTTGTAAATGGTATTGTTTTGTAATCCGCTGTACATGTCATAAGTCACTTCTCTTTTAGCTGTATCATAGATCAAGCTGGCATTCTCAGTAAGGATAGATCCATTTTCACCAACTGTGGAGTACTGAACTTTTCTTGCAAAGTCAGGATTATTTTCAAACAAATACTGTTGTCCTCTCTTCAGCTGCATATAGGATCGACCCGTGTATTCATCTTTGAGATAGTTGAACTGGCTGATGATCGGATAACTAAATGCAACATTGTCATGCGGAATGAAATCAGGTGCTTCTCCAGTGGTAAACTTAGATTCGTGTATTTCTTCAGCGCGACTGCCTTGGTGCATCAAAGGAACCCAGCTTTTTCCAATTTCTTTCTTTTCGAAGGTCACTCGGACGTATACATCAAGTTCTCTCTTACCAGGTAATATTTCAAAAGATTCGAAGGCAACAACATCATTGGTCGCATTCCATTTTAAGCTACCGATAACAGGAACTCCATTGTCTCTAATTTCGAATTTGTCCAGTGAAGCACGGAATTCTACTTTGTTCCCATCACGATCTTTCATAGAGAAAATTTCGTTAATAGGCATATTAAATGCTGCTTGCGGGGTGTTGAAAACGTCGACTGGAGCTGCTTGATCTTCAGGACTAACTGCTGAAATAATTTTGACACCTGCCAATACATCACCACCGACGAGTTCGCATCGTTCTCCGAGTTCTACTTCGAATTGGCATTTTCCTTTTATCAGACCACCAAGGATTGAATATCTTCCTCCGACGACACCTCTTGCCCATACTGGATTTGGAAGTTCTGCCTGCAAGGCTGCAGCTAGGTAAGCTTCAATAATACTATAATCTCCACTGTATCCAAATATGTCCACATGAATTCCGATATCCATTCCAACATATGCCCACATTTGTCCCATGGCGTACCAACCGTCAATACCGACAGGGCCAGTTCTTCCGAGGCAATAAGCATCTTGGCCAAAGTTTTTCAGCATGATGTCTACTCCAACTCCCATAGCAAATTCACCATAGAATATTGCAAATTCCTGACGTCCGGTATTGGCTTCCATTGCTGCGCCAAACATAAATCCACCACCACTGCTTGCAAGTGATTCATTACGCTCTCGATCTCCCATGTCTAAAATGTTTGTTACCGTTGCAGGTAAAGGTGGAAGGTCAGGCAGCGAAGACCCCATACAGAGATACCCTTTTAAAGTCCCAAGTGGCACATCTAATCCAGGGATTTGGGCACTTAGAGAGATCGGTTGTTTTTGTACTTGATTTCCGGCCAAATCGCGTTCGGTGTAAAATTCATCTCCGTCTGTAGGTGGGTGGCCAATATGGATATACCAGTCATCTTTTCCTGCAAAATGAATAATAGCAGATCCTACCAGATTATTTTCATAAGAACCTTTTAATGCACCACCATGCATATATACGTATACTTGCAAAATGGCATGTAGTACTTCATTATTAAAATCATAACTCATGGCGACATTAGCTCTTACGGTCGGGTCACCGCGTTCGGTTGAAGGTGGCACAGGCGGTGGTGTCATGAAATAACCATTCCCCTGGAATCCAATATATTCTATACTGAAATCATCCAGGTCAAAAGCGATTTCAAATGTAAGGTCTCCATTGAATGCTTCCGGCCGGACTGTTCCTGCAATGACTGTTGCTTTTATCCCTAGTATTTTATCTGGGGTAGGTAAATAACGTACGCCTGAAAGTGACATCCCTAATTCCATCATCGGATCCGTATCCGGTGGAACGGGAGACACTCCTTCTGGCAATTCGCTTCTGAAGCCCATTTGGCGCATGTGGTAATAGATACCACCTCCAAAACCAAACAAGGCAGTACCTGTAGTTCCAATGGCGACCCCTGTTTCTGATTTCATAAGGGCGTCTGCGTAGAAATATCGATAGGGATTGCCGTTATTTTTCATAACTCCAAATTGGGCTACCGCGGCAACTTTGAGTCCTGGTTTAAACTCTACTTGTAGGGCACCTTTTATTCCGGTACCATATACGGGGTCGTCTTCAAAAAACACAAGACCTCCGTCTAGCTTGTATCCGGCACCTGAGGCGTGTACCTCTAGTCTCGAGACTTCTACTTTTTCAAATTTGGGTTTGTTGTTTTCGTCTATTGAGCCATAAATTGCAATTGCTCCACCTGCTGAAAACCCACCAGTAGTATCTGGCATCAAATGGAGATCAGCATCTATTTTTAGACCGTACCAATCTAATTCTTCAGGGTGTTGGCCGATAGTTATTGAATTTATTGTTAGTGGGAAGTTGGCTAGTCTTTCCTTGCCTCTCTTGGTGGTATCTGCTGGTGCAGCCATGTTTGTGTAGGACCATGTCCCAATGGCTTCAATTGCCTTTTTATTTGTAGTAACTTTAAAGTTTTGGAAGTTCACTCGGGGAATCTTGAGCGTGTCTGTTGATCCGACCTTGGCATTTATTTGTGCCCATCCGTTTAGGGTGGCTCTTCCTGAGATTTCACCATCTTCGTAAGCCATACCTATACTTGAGTTTGGATAAAACTGCGCTTCTGCTCGCCAGAGTGCGATCTCCAGTGTATCCAGTAAGGCGACTTCAAAATCATATCGACTTCCGGGTTGTATAAAGGCGGCATAACTGAGGTTTCTATCTTCTCTAAATACAGGTAGCCGCACCTGTCCATTGAACTGTACGCTTTGAAACTGGTTTGCTTTGATCACTATCTCTAGTGTATCTAATCCGAAGGCCCAACTTCCTACTGTTCCTGTGTCTACTTGAATTAAGTTGTAGGCTGCCAGTGCAGAGGTAAATCCGACTTCATCGATGATGAGGTCAGTGGCTTTTAGGGTGATTGGTTTTTGCTTGGTCGTGTCTTTGGAAAATGAAGGAAAGCTAACGCTTGCTTCTTGTATGTAGAATCCTTTCCATCCAGCGGTAGAACCGTCTGTAAAATTAGGGTGCTCATAGTTTTCCGGGAAGGTGACCATATCTGGGGTCTCACTGGTGCTGAAATCGAATATGGCTGTTTTTACTCTCCATACCACACTGTCCAGGTCTCTGACGACAAACGGATCAATGTCGACGGCTGCAGTGAACTCTCCCCATTCGGGCATGGTGGCTTCGAAGCGGGCGGTTACATTTTCTGTTACATCTTTTATTGGAGCGTAAGTGGAATCATTCCAAGGAATTAGCTTACCTCTACAAAACTCAATTTCCGCATCAATTCCCATGGAGGTGACCCCTTTACAATCAAAGGCAACGAACGTTTTACTTTCATCACCCATGATGGTCAATCTCATATTTGCGTTTAATACCACGCTTACATTGGAGTTTAGTTCTAGTCTTGGATTTCCAGTAAAACCGCCTCTTGAAAATTCTACATCTCTTGCACTGAATACCAATTTTTCTCCGGTACTTTTTATGTCTGCTACGAAATAAACATCGACTTTTGCTCCTGAAGCTGTAAAGACCATACCATCTAGGGCAAGTAATTGGTTGCTGGTATCTCTGGCCACTCCAATTGGTAGATTGACTTCGTTCTGGAATCCTACAGGAATCCCATTTTTTATATTTGCAAAACGATTTTCACTTTTGATGAGTTGGGTCAGTCCAATACCTTGCATTAATGTTTGCTGGTAGGCCGTTCTTTCTGGTCGGAATTCATTGGTAACTCCTAAATCAGAAATATTCCCATTATAAGCATATCCGTTTATGAAATCCGGATGTTCCAATTCCTCCAACTGTGGAGTATGCGGTGCTGACGGATTGTTGAATCCATTGCCGTTTACTGGTGGTGGTGGTGGTGGTGGTGGTGGCGGAGGTGGGTAGTTTGGTGGTGGATTACCGGCTGGAGGGACAGTTGCCGCAGGAGGACAGAAACCAGTACCTACTGCTACAGTATAAGTAGTGTCAAGTCCTGCAAGCGCTTCTAATCCATCGCTGATTGCTACTACTTCGCCATCAAATACTTCCTGTGCGCTGTTTACTCCAATATCTTCAAATTCTACATTGACTACTTTGCCAAGCCAGGGTATAGAAAGTTTTCCAGTACCAGAAAAAACGCCGTCCGAGCCATCTGTTATTTCTGTGACCTGCATTCTGAAACCTCCAACGGTTAAGATATCACCTTCGCCTGCTAGTAATAGAACAGGTTCAGACGCTACAATTGGTGCATCTACACTGGCCCCACATTCAAAATCTTCTTCGTCAAAAGTAGATTCTCTGGTAGTAACACTAAGTGGTGGTGACCATGTACTTGAGCCTCCAGAGCAAGAGTTTTTGATTTGTATCTCGTAGGTGGACCCAGGTACTAAGTCGCTGATAGTATGGTCGTTGTTTAGTAATATCTCGTCGGTGTACCAATTGCTATTTGCAAATCCTTCGTCACGGTAGCGTACATTGTACTTTGCGTAGCCTGCTTGTGCTGCGACCCATGCCAGGTTGATTTGATCAACGCCTACTGAGGTGGTATCAAAACTTGTTGGTATTTGACAACCAGCCCCATAAGTGAATAGTTCGATCTGGCTGTAGCCGTTATTTCTAAAATAATTTTGATTGCTAATGTCTTTTGCCTGTACCCGAATGATGTATTTCTGATCCGGTTTTAGAGGCGGGTCGGTAGGCTTATATTGATAGTTGGTAATGCCCATTGTGGTAGTCTGAAAAACATAGGAGGTGGCATCAATAGTTTGGTCGAATGTCAGTCCATAATCCTGGTGGAATTCATATAACTCCAAGGTATATTGAACTGGGAATGCACCGATATGGCGAGATTGCCATTCGATTGCCATATTTTGAGGCGTGTTGGGTTCTATCTCCCCAATTGGTGTAAGGACAACTGGAGGAACGTGTTCTATGATAAAAATGTTTGAGCAGGCTTCATTGGAAATGGCTTCTTCGGAAAATCGATCGTAGTCATAGGCTTGAATACAAATAGTGTAATTGCCTTCCGGTAAAGCACTATTCTCCAGATATTGCTGCCTGGTTATTCCTTGAAAAGTCAAGTTGTTTGGATTGAAGTATTGTGCTAAGTCGGCTCCGGTCATTTGCTGGGGAATCAGATAGTTTAGCGTTAGCGGATTGGGGATGAAAAGCGGGCTGGTCTCCAGAGTGATTCCATTTCCAGTAATTTTAACCTTTAGCCGAGCTTGGTAAAACTGCTCATCGTTGTCATTCATGATAAGTGTAAGAAACAGCTTATTGGCTCCCACATTTGTATAATCCTGAAGAAATGGCGTGAAGGGCGGAGTTGTTTGCAGAGCAGCGGTAACAGGGCCCTGGGCGCAAAGCTGTACTACTGTCATCAGTATTATCGTTATCAGAATTGCAATTTGACGTCTCATATCCTTTGATTTAATTTCTGAAAATTTGGGGTTAAAACTGGTAGCTGTATTGCAGTACACCAGTAAATTCATTAAAGTTGGTTACACCGCTTCCGCTATTAGCAGATCTCCAGGTGAAGGAGTTTTGCCAGCCTACGTTATGTCCTTTTAAAAAGGAATAGGTGATCCCTAAGCCCGTATTAAAAACCTGAGAAACTGGATTGCTATTGGCATATACTTTACTATAAGAGACCGAAAGAGAAGTTCTTAGATTTTTCTCTTCCAGGAATGTTTTTTGAACTGCAAGGGTAGGGGAAAGCGCGAGATTGCTTATGGACTGTACTTTTCCTGCAGTAAGGCTAAAGGCAGCCGTGGTGGAAAGTCCAATGTCATTTACCCCGTAAGTATAAATTAGATTGCTATTATAAAATTGAGTAGGATCATTAGTAACTATATCATTTTCTATACTACTTGCATTTTGGTAGGAGAATATTCCTGTAATGCTAGACGTTTTTGATTCATTGCCTGGAGTAAGTTGGTAGGTTGTAATAAAATTTATGTTTTGACTGACTTGAGCAAGAAAAATGGAATCTACTACATTAAATGGATCGTTGAAGGACTTCAATTTTGTGGTATTCCTAAAATTGGAATAAGACAGACTGAAATTCAGCCGGTCGTTGTGTCTGTATCCTAAATTTACTGATCCGATACCCCGAAGATTTGTTGTTAGTTCTTCTCCATCCAGATCGTTTCTTTCAATTCCGCCATTTACCGAAAGGGAAACTTTATCTTTATATAATCGGGTCATCATATTCGCGGTATATCGTTCGATATCATTGTCGAAATACAAGGACCCCATCGTGATGTATCCGGGATCAATTCGCTCATAAGCTAATCCGAAGTTGGTTTTTTTGATTCTATAGTTTCCTTTTAGGTTGTAAGCGTTTGCATAAACTGCAGAGGTGGTAGGTTTGAACAAACCGAATACCTGATTGAATGCTGTTTTTTCATTGTTTGGTACTGGAGCGCTGCGCATATCCCGATTATAAGCACTTCGGGCAAATTCGCCGGAAAAGGACAAGGATTTGCCAATTGCTTTGCGGCCGGTCAGACTTATGATGGCGTTGTCTGCAGGTAGTACTTCCGTTTCTTGTGGAACGATAGGTATGGAAGTTTCGTCATCCCATGCCTTGAAAACGCTTAACATCAACTTGTTATTCCCATCATCAAAACCGGTGTTGAAGCCGGTACCCATTCTCCTATAAGAAGGGTCGATGGCCTGTAGATTGACCAGGTCTTCTGCAACGGCCCGCTTGAGTCTGCCGTACATAGCGCCAAACCTGAAATTTCCGGGATTGAGTTCTACACCTCCTCCGAAAAAGTTGTGATTGCTTAGTGAATATTTTGAAAAATTCATGACTCGATCTCCTACATGCACGGTCGCCCATTTGTAAGTCGGACTTAAACCAGCAAAAAGGAAAGAAGGAAGATTGAACTCCTTGTTGCCTTCTGAAAAAGTAGCAGAAAATGGAATGGAAAACCCACCGACTGATATGTTTAAGTTGGCATGCATAAGCCACTGGAAAAGATCTCTCCGTGGATTGATACCACTAGCAGCATAATAGGTATTTGCAAGCCTAATACCACCATGGATTTTAATGGACTTAGCTTTGAAGTTTTTGATACTATCTACTACAGATTCTAGATTTTGAGCATGAAGGTTTGAAGGACCTATTATAAACCAAAACAGAATAAGGATTGGAATTACTTTTTTATGTTTCATAGTTTCCAGATTTCAGCTTCATTTTGCATCAAAGAACTGTGTGTTCAAATTGCAATTATTATTGTAATGTAAATATAGGTACTTGTACGTTGGATACTTACCACATGTTAATGTGGCTCATGGTTAATTTGTTGAAATGCAGATTTTTATGCATTAAAATTGGGCCTAAATTAAATTTTTCCAAAGTCACATTTTTGGCTGAACGGTGCTTTATGTATTAAAAACAATGTGCATGTGTTTGTTTTTTTAACATACTTCATTTATAAATAGGTGAGTTTTGTCTATTTTTAAGGAAGCAAAATGGCAAGATTAAGGTGCAGTGTTTTAATTTGGGTAGCGATAAGAAGCGACAAAAAAAAGTGTTAAATTATCAAATATAATTGTCGGAAAAAAAGGGGGATTTTTAAGATTTGGGATTGAATGGATCGAGCTGTCTGGATCGCTTTGTGTTGATCGGTTTATCGCACTGGATTTAGCGCCGTCTCGGTTCTATCACTTTTAGAATTGTCGGTCAATTTCGGCTGACACGGTTCCTTCCCTTTTTGAATTGCCGAAAGTCGCACCACATCCAATACTCTTCGAGATTATTCAGGACCTACGGGATCGTGAGGGTATCGAATGTCTTCTTCAACGAGTTTAAGACATGCGTCCATGCCTTGTCAAAGTATTGATACACAGCATCCCATTCTTCTCCATCGTGCCAGCCGACGTGGCGAAGTTTAAGGTGGGAAGAACCATTTGCCAATTCATGAAAGTTGAGGACGACCATTGTTTTTGGACCCTTGCGGACTTCTGGGAATTGTGGTGGGGCATTCCAAGTAAAGGAGAATAAATCATTTTTGATAAAGGACAGAACGATGCATGTTTCCGATCCCCTCGATCCTTCAGGATTATCCATCATAAAATAAAGTTCGAATTTGCCGCAAGGAGCCAATTCTAATTTACAGTCTGGAGCAAAAAAGGATTTTAGTCCGTCTTCTGTTGTCCATGCTTTCCAAACTTGGTCTATTGGCGCATGAAGAAGTATCCCCTTTTCAATTATTTTGTCGTTTGACATGCTCGTTCTATTTTGGAAATTTAATTTTAAGTTTGTCTGTTGTAGTTGCTGGAAGTTGATTGCCATCACTTTCTAATACCGTCAGCGCTGGCAACTGAAATAGTCCTTCAGGAAGGGCCTTCAGCTGATTTTGAGCGATGTTCAGTTTTTGCAAGGACGTCAAACTTCCAATTTCAGTAGGTAGCACGCTTAGCTGGTTTTGATTTACACTGAAGTGCGTCAGCTTTGTGAGTTTTTTTATGCTCGAAGGGAGAGACGAAATCTTGTTGTTTGAAACATCTAATTGTTTCAAATTGATAAGGTTAGTCAGTTGGGAAGGGAAGCTGTTTAGCTGATTATTCCAAAGAAATAAAACTTCAAGGTTGTTCATTTGCCCAAGGCTTCCTGGTATTTGGGCGACACTATTGCTACTAAGGTTAACGAACTTTAGTTTTTTGCACTTTGTCAATACTTCAGGAAACTCTGTGAAGTTGTTTCTGCCCAGATAGATGGTGTTGAGCTGCTGCAAAGAAGGCAAATTAGCAGGTAAGTTACTTAGCTTATTATTGTCGAGACTAATCGTCTCCAGACTTTTTGCCTGTAGTAGATTTTCTGGAAAAGCTGTCAGGTTATTCCCATCCAAACTAATATATTTCAGCTTTTTAAGTTGGCTTATAAATTCCGGGATTGTTTTAATGTTATTCCCTTTAAGGGTAAGGAATTCAAGATTGGACAAACCGAGAATTTTTTCTGGTATAGTGCTCATTCCCGTGTTGCTGAGGTTTAGAATCCGAACCTTTTCTGGTGTTTTTAGGGCAATGTCCAGTGTAGGGAAATTTTGTGTTTTTAAAAGACGCTCATAGGTTTCTTTTGCTTGTTGTGGCGCAACAGGCGTTACTTGCGGAGTGTTGGTTTTTGGTGGGGCATCACTTTTGCAGCTTGCCAGAACAAGCAGGGCAATGAGGCAGAATAAATAGGGTGTTTTCATGGAGTTAATTTGAATAAGCTGCCAAAATAAGTAAAACTGGAATTAAAAAAGCAATTTGAGCTTCCTGATATATCGAATAGTTCGATAATAATTTAATCTGTTTTGAATTAGGAATTGCCTTTGTACGATCCTGGTGGGATTATTTTCTTAGGATTTTTCTTTTACATAGAAGCGGATGCCGAGACGCAAGAAGAAACTACGCCCCCAGCCAATATCAGATATCCCATCTTCAGAACTGTGTATACCAACAGGGCCCTGAGATTGAGTTTGCTGGATATTCATAATATTATGGACGCCTGTCGTGAGTCGAATCCGATTGTTCCAAAACTGCTTCGCTACAGTGATATCCATCAACCCATATCCTTCAATAAATCCTTGTTCGGCGGTTAATTTTCCGTCTACGATAGATTGGTAGTACCATGTTCTTTTTGCGTTGTCTTTGCGGATAAGAGAGAAACTAAGATGGTGTTTTTTCCAATTATAAGTTAGGACCTGGTTGGTAGAGAATCCGAAAGAAAAAGTAGGCAGTTGTTCTTCAATATCTGGAAGGTCATTGCTGACCCCATTTAGCGCGAAGCCCATACCCAAACTAAAGTCACCTACGGTATATTTCATCCTAATATTCGTACCTACAGTAATGGTATCGTTGAAATTGCTATACTGAAATCTGTTTTGTTCAATTTCAATCAGATCAATTTTATTTTGAAACTGGTTGAAATATCCTGCCCAGCTAAGCTTTAGTTTTTGTTTGTCTTTGAACTTGTTTTTGTATTCGAGGTGGAGTTGATAGTTGTTGGATCGTTCTGCTTTAAGATCTTGATTCCCAATGATAAAATGATTGAAATCAATAAATTCCAAGTACAATTCTTTTAAGGAAGGGGCTCGGAATCCTCTGGCATAACTACCTCGGAGCAGCAAATGATCCGTAATTTCGAATTTTACATTTAGCGAAGGGGTGATTGGGGCTTTGTAGTCTGTATTATAAGTCGCTCTGACCGCTGGTTGTATTGTTAGTTTTTTGAATGGAGTGTACTGAACACTTGCAAACAGTCCATAGTCACCAATTCTGGCAAAGTTGGATTTGGTTTCTGTGGTATCATTTATTCGCTGGCCTTCTCCTGTGGTATAATTGAGGTCTACTCCAGCCATAAAATTGAATTTTCCCTTGTATTGACTGGCGATTGTCGTTCTGTTAGTGATCGAGCTAAAGGAGGTGGTGTCGTTTAACAATTGAATAGGTTCGTTTTCGTTGGTATCAAAGAAATACTGGAAGGACGCTTTTTTTCTAACGTAATAGTTATAGCCAGCATTCACATCCAAATAATAATTCTTGAATACGTTCCCCTTGAAAAACAGGGAGTTGTCAATCCGTCTGGTGTAATAAAAGTCGTCAAATGCATAGGGATTGAATTGAGGCCTTCTCAGATTGCCAAGATCGTCCAGTTTTTCATTAAAATATTGAAAAGTATATTGGAGTGTTTGATCATTTTTGAAATCTTGTCTTAGCAAACCACCTGCATTGTATTGTTCTTTTGGATTCCAGAAGACGGAACGGGTGGAGTCGGTAGAATAACCATCGAAGTAATTTCGCGCACCATGCAGCTGTACATACAGTTTGCCAAAACGAGCTCCTAATCGACCGTCCACATTGATTCTGCCTACTGTTTCTGCCAGGCTGTTTGCTTCTATTTCAAATTTGTGGATTTGAGATTTTTTGGTGATGATATTGATTACTCCGCCTAGCGCATTGTTCCCGTACAAAGCGGACACGGGGCCTTCGATCACCTCGATACGGTCGACATTAGTTAGGTTGATTTGTCGAAGATCAACCATACCATTTTGGCGACCGATGACAGGGACACCATCGATCAGGATCTTAATGTTTTCGCCGTCAGTGCCTTGCAGACTCATGCCTCCGCCTAGAAATTCATCCTGTTGAATATTGATGTTTAGTTCTTGGGAGAGCAATTCTTGCAAGTCAGTGACTCCTCGATTTTCTATGCTTTTTTTGGAAATGGTTTGAACAGGGAATACAGAGTTTTTGCTGTCGGTTGGAGCGTACTGGCCTGTTACGATATAGGCATCAAGATCTATAGTGGTGAAGATACTATCAATGTTTGGCAACGAAAGTGTATCCTGACCGTTTGCTGGAGTAAGTTTGATCAAAAATGTAAGCAGTAAAACAAAAATTCCGCGATTCATCTAGCCCTTGCTATTTTGCCACAAATATTGTAATAAAAGGTGGTGGGATTATCATATTAAAGTCAAATTTTGAATTGATTTGGTAGAGGGACTTGTTTTGCTCTACGAAACTGATGGTAGAGGGTAAAGGGAATAGGGCTTAGCTAGCTGTTTTACCAACGCAAATCCTGATAAGGTGTTTCTCGTATATCAGTTATTAAGTTAATAAGTGTCGGATCCAAAACAAATGGCATAGGGACGAACCATCATTCCCCCTTAGTCGGTTGATTTTATTGGTAAATAGTCCAAGAGCGCTTATGTCCTTCTACTCCTACTCAAAATCATGGCAAACCCATAATAAGTCTCTCTACAACTTACTCGGCAATAATCCATTTTCTAGTAACCAAATCCTTGTCAGAGCGCAGTTGTACCTCATAATTGCCAGCCGTCAAATCTAAGTGAGGGAGATGGATGGCGTTTAGGCCAACATTCCCATTTATTGTAGTATTAAAGACGGTTTGACCTAGGAGGTTGGTCACCGATAGTTCTATTTGGTTTCTTGACTCCAGCAAATCGAAAGCGATGGAGAGTTGACCATCGGAAGGATTAGGGTGAAGAATTACCCCATTAAAATTACTGTCTTTTGGGACATTTTGATTGGAAACCGTATAACAAATATTGCCAATGAAGGTTTGTTCGAACACCATTTTTCCAGTGAATGCCCCTTCGAAGTCAATAATATAAAATTTCCAGATATCATTGTTTGGCAGCTTGACAAAAAACACTCGATCTTCGTCCAATTCCCAAAGAAAATCATCTAGATTAAATGCTTTCCAGTTGAACCCGATAATATCAATTTCCGGTTGGAAGGTTCCACAATAATCATAGGCATTTATAGTGTATGGATCGACACCGTCTGCTTCTGCTACTTCGACATTGAGGCCGGAAAGAAAACCGGTGACGGTATAATTTAGAAAACCTCCACCATTGATGTTCGCCAATGTATTGTATCGGGTGAGAAAGAGATCCCAGTTATTGGGTTCCAGGTTTTTAAAACCTTTATCTTTTAAGGAAAAATGGGCCATTGTTTTGCCAGGAAAGTTGGTGGTGTTGAAGGTTTCTGTTCTGAGACCAGAACCATCTAGATTGGCGTATTTAAAGTGATAATTTCCCTGAAGATCAAGCGAATCGATCGTCAGTTTTCTATAAGTGGTATCTGGGTAGGAAACAACGACGACTTTATCTCCATAAATGCTTTGGTTGGCTGCCTGTACTCCCCAACCATAATCCAAGGGATTGCTTGGGTCCTTGATAGCGTTGAGAGCGCCTTCATTCCAGTTTAGATCGGGATTTCTAAGGGTATCAAAAACGGTAGTACTCACATCGATAATATCGTTGAACGTTTTGTTTTGGGCGAGTAGAAAGACATGAGGTCTTTTGTCTCTTTCTGCATATTCGTTAATGAAAATACCTCCAAATTGTTGATCATGCACTGCGAAACCAATATCCCATGTTTTCCCGGTGTCAGAGGCGGTGACGCCCTGATCGAAACTATAATAAACATGTTTTGCATACAGCAAATCTTGATCAAGCGTCACATAATTTTGTCCAAAACTTAGTGTAATTATCAAACTCCCGCAAAGTGCCAATAAATATTTCATATGTATGTTCAAATTCTCCTCCCAATTTTGGAGCAGCTTGTTAAAAAGGTGTTAAAACGCACAACAAATGTATATCTACTAAAGGTATCTTCAAAGGTTTTATTGTGAAATAAACGTTAAATAAAGACGATTTTAGTTAATCTGACATTAAAATGACGGCTTTTTTTCTTTCGGGGATAACATTTCACAAATTAATATCGTTTTAAGGGTAACAAACAAGATGCTCATGATATATAGTAGTAGAACTTTTAATCAAAATGTATCTGTAACCCCCAAAAATTATGAAAACTCAAGATATCTATTTATCACTCGCTGCGGAACTAACCAATCCAAACCTAAATACGGCTCGATCTCCTCAAAAAATCATTGATCAGGTGGCTGCTATTCTAAACAAATTTTCGAAGTCTCTTGGAAGTTTCCTGGGAATTGAGGAAATGAACAGACGGGAAATTGGCAATTTGTTTGCTGACAAAACCTATGTTTTTAAGTTTGGTAATCATGAAGTGACCTTCAATTTGTTGTTTTTTATGCCCGCTGATCGTTGGGAGTTGAAGAATTTTCAGTTGATTGCTGCGTGATTTGGTTGTCAAGACCTTAAGTTATTGATCGCTATTGCCTTTACGACTTAGATACTTAGTAACTAAATATTCCATTTATTCTCACAAATTGTACTAAGTCCCCCCCTAGTTTTTACTCCCCATATACGAAGTTTATGTTGAAGAGTCAACCCCTCTAACTGATGGGTGAAAGGGTAACGTTATACTTCTACTTGGTGTACTTTAAAGTTAACTGCACTTGTACTTGTTCTACTATCCCATTTTCTTCTACAGGAAAATCTTCGGTTGTAATATATTCAAGTTCAGAATTACTAATCACATTTAAAACTTTTGTTCCTGTTTGAGCGGTGAGTGTTAGGCTATTATTTGTTAACGTGGACGCGTAAATGGTAGAAAAACTAACACACATCAACTCCCCATACGAAATAACTGCCCCTCCCTGATCTTTGGTGACACTTTGAAATAAATCGAGCTTCCTGAATGTAACTTCATTCGTTTCATCAATAACAATCTCGGATAGGCATGGTAGGTTGTCAAACAATTCAGTATCTCCGAAAGTACCATCCTGTTCAGGGTCTAATCCTTTATTTGAAACAACTGAGGATAATGTATACGAACCAGAAACCGTATCTGGTAAAGGGTCTGCATTTTTTTCTTTGCAGGAAAAAATTACCAAGCATGCAAAAATTGCAAGTAATATTAGTTTACTGTTCATTGTTAAATGTTTTTTTTAAAAAATAAAGTGCGTATAGTTACTAACTAAATAGCTTCAATTGCTAACCTTTTTAATGGAATTTTGTTGTTGAGTCTATAATATAGTATTTTTTATAATAAAAGGTAGTCCAAACTGAATTCTTTTCTGAAACTGTTTTATAGGAATTGTCGTTATCGGAAAAATGTATTCAATTATTCTCCTGCTTGTTCTAACAAGCGAATGATGTCTTCTCTTTTTCGGGATGTTCTAGCTATATCCAAAGGTGTTTTCCCGTTTTCGTCTTTTTGTTGTATGTCTGCTCCGGCGTCTATCAGGAGCTTTACCATTTTTACTTCGTTGTCTGTTACTGCTAATTGTAGAGGCGTTTTTCCGAATTTATCTATGATGTTAATATCGGCATTTGCTGCTAGTATTAGTTTGACGAAATCTGTTTTTCCGATTCGGATGGCTTGAGAGATGAGGGCGTCGCCTTCTGATCTTCCTTGGTTGATATCAGCTCCTTGAGCGATCAGTTTTTTGAAAATGGCTGGTTTTTTATAGACCATACACCAATTGATCGGGGTTCTTCCTGTTTTTGTACAATTTAGATTTACCTGGTACTCAACGAGCAAGGGTAATAAGTTGCAGTGACTTGATTTAATGAGTGCTACAATTGGAGAACTTTGGTCATAATGATAATTGACCGCTGCGCCATTTTCAAGCAACAGTCGGCAGATTTGCTCATTATTTTTGGAGATGGCCAATTCCAGGCAACTAAATTTATCAATGACCAAATTGGGATTGGCTCCATGGTCAAGCAAGGTTTTTACCAAAGCAATTTTCTCTTTATCGACTGCGGTATACAGGATCGAATTTCCTTTGAAAACACTATTCGGTTGTGCGCCGTGCTGCAACAAGGAGGTCAGCAAGTCCACATTGCCTTTTTCGACAGCGGCGGCGACTGGAGTGCAAAGACTATTGTTGTCTACTTTTTCGAGGGACAATTCTGCGCTTAGCAATACTTTTACTTCCTGATCCAGATTTTTAAGAATACAGTATACTAAAGCTTCTTCGTGTGTTTTCTTAGAAATGCCCAATTTCTTTTTCAATTTAATAATTGAAAGTTCTTTGAGAGGATCGATCGGATTTTTGAGATTTGGACTATCGTCTGTACCGATTATTTTTTGTTGGGCGAGTTCTCTAGATGCTTTGATTCTTTTCTCGTAATCTGCTTCTATTTTTTTGAGTCGGTCTTCTTTTTCTTTACTGATTTTTTCCTGAATGGCCTTTTGTTTGGAGGACAATTGGTGCAGTTCGATTTCTGTTTCTCTTTTGGCGGCTTTGTCTAGGAGGTCGGTGTATTCTTTGTCTGCGACTGCAAACTTGAGGGAGTCGTTTTGATTTTTGATTTTTTTCTGGTCGTACCGATGCATTTTGTATTCTTCGATGATCTGAAGAAACGGTTGGTTGTTGGTTTCTTTGGCTAGATCTTCGATGGTTTTATTCTGTAGGTTTTTGGCGTAGATGTCTGCTCCTAGTCGGAGGAGTTCTCTTGCGCTGTCCAGGTTGCCATACTTTAGGGAAAGCAGGAGTGGGGATTCTTTTTGGTCGTTGCACAATTGGACATCCGCCCCTCTGAATGCTAGTATTTTGATAATTTCGATTCGGTCTTTTTGGATGGCGAGGTGCAGTGGTAGTCGGTCCAACCCGTCCCGATTGTTGAGGGGCACTCCTTTGTCTAGGAGTTTTTTGAGTCCTTCGATGTCATTGATGACGATACACGTGAGTAGTTCCTCCAACTGGAGTTCGTCTTCCTGATTGGAAGAGAAGAATAGTCTTTTGAAAAGGTTTTTTTTCTTGCTCATGGATGTATAGGACGAACTCCAAAATTAAGAATTTGTTTGGTGAATTGCAAGGGGAGGAGTAGGGGGAGAAATTTATTCCTAAAAGTAAAATCTATATATCCTTTTGCAAAATTTTTCTATTGCTAGTTGTGCGTTTTAATTATCACCATAATAATAAGACAATACCCTTCATATAGTAATTACTCCACCCGCACAACTCCATATCCCTGCGCATTTTTCTCCAAACGTATCTGTACATGAATCCGCTCCTTCAACGCCTCCACATGCGAAATCACCGCCACCGTCTTCTGACTTTCCGACTGCAATTTTTCCAATGTATTCATAGCAATATCCAGGGTCTCCGGATCCAATGTCCCAAATCCCTCATCAATAAACAGACTTTCCAACGCCACATTCTTAGAAGCCATGTCCGACAAACTGAGCGCCAACGCCAAACTAATCACAAACGACTCGCCACCAGATAGGGTAGTCACCGCCCGTTGAATATTCCCCTGATATTGGTCAATCACATTGAGCGATCCGTCCTTGGTCGGCATGTCCAACAAATAGCGATCCGACAAGTTTTTCAACCGCCGATTGGCATGCACCAACAGATTTTGAAGGGTCAGTCCCTGCGCAAAATTGGCAAATTTATTTCCAGAAGCATCCCCGATCATTTTCCATAACAGCGCCCAGAGATCTAATTTTTTTGTTAGTTTTTCAATCTTCGCCTTACGTTTTGCTATCCTCTTTTGATCTTCTTCATCTCGCGCCAAAATACGCTGATGATCACCAATTTCAAGGAGAAATTGCTCTCTGGCCTGCTCTTTTTCTTTGATCTGAAGTAGGAGTGGTGTCAATTCCAGACCTGGGTTAGCATCCAAACTTCTTAGCTCTTCCAATTTGGTCGAAAGCGATTTGATTGTTGTCTGAAGTGCTGTCTTTTGGTGATCCAGATTATCTTTTTTAGTCTGAATGGAGGTTGCCTCTTTTTGACTAAGCAAGGCTTCCGATACCTCATGTAAGTGGGCAAAACCTAAGGCTACAATTTGAGGTTTTAATTTGATATTCAGATCATTGATCGTTTTTTTTGCTGCAGCTAATGCCTTTTCTTCTGCCTTCAGCTTGGTTTGGAGCACTCGAAGGGACTCTTTGCAGGTATTAAATTCATTTTGGATTTGGTTGCAATCGGTACTTACATCTGTGCCAGTATATTTCTTTTTTCTTTCCTCATTTAGCGCTTTGAATTGATCGAAAGTACTGCTGAGTTGTTGGTAGTCTTTTTGCAATTCGTGGATCAATTGCGTTTCCGCTAAGGCTGCCAGCGCTTTGCTGACGCGGTCGTTTTGTAAGGAGAATTGTTCTAAACTGTTATTTATTTTACTAGGTTGGATATCCCATTTTCCTTGATAGGTAGCCACCATCTGCTTCGTTATTTCTGTCGCTTTTTCTGCCTGCGTAGTTAGTTCTTTTACTCGATTTTCAGTCAGTTTGATGGTAGCGACCCCTTGATTGACATTAGCCACCAAGGTCTCTGCTTTTTTCTGTTCAGCGGCTTTTTGTTGTTGAAGGACTTTGATTTTTGAGACTGTTTCTGTGGCAGCTGGCACCATCCCTTCCTCCGCAAAAGGATGCTCCGTCGCACCGCACAAGGGACAAGGCTTTCCATCTACTAAATGCGGTCGATGAGACTCCATACTAGCCACCTGAAGCTCCAATTCTTTTTGTTTTTCCAGGGCCGCAAGACTAGTTTCCTGACTAGCTAATAGCTGTTGTGTTTTTTCAAGGAGCGGCATGTAGGTTTCCTGGGTGGCTTTATATTCTTTTAGTTGAGCGGTCGCTGTTTGAAGCTGCTGTTTTTCAAGGGTGAGGTGCTCGTAGGCGTGTGCGATTTTGTCCAATAGTTGGACTTCCTCTTTGTCCTTGATGAGTTGGGCATTTATTTTTTGAAGATCATCGGTGGGGCGAATCGCTGCTTCTTTAATCTGGCTGCTAAGTGTATTATCTCTTTCTTTCAGCTCCTGAATGGCTTGGAAAGGGGCTGCTTTTACACTGATCGAAATGGCCAGTTTGGGTAGTTTAGTATTGATTCTTTCCCGATCTTCCTTGCCTTTTGCGCGGACATTTTTTACTTGATTGTCTAGTTCGATGATCTGCCGTTCGAAGGTACTCATCAAGTTCATGAAGGTAGATTCATTTACTTGTTGCCCGACCAAATTGGACATGTTTTGGAGGATGACGGTATAGGTGTCATTTGCCTTTTTATGATCGGTTTTTAGTTCTTCGATCGTCCGTTTCCTGCTACTCGTTTCTTCTTCCGCTTTGCTATAAAGTGCCAGATCTCCTTGTATCGGGCTAATCTTTTGGTGGGTTTCCAGTTTTTTCAGCTGTTTAGCAAACTGTTTGATATCAAGTGTCAGGCTTTCTAGTTGAGCAGTCTTTTCATTTTTTGATTTTCGGACCTCCGTAAGCTGAAATTTGATGGTTTTTTGTTCATTCAACTTCACCAGCTCCTTGTCGAGTGCTGATTTTTTTTCGGTATTAATCTTAATCGAATGCTTGTATTGATCACGGCCTTCAGTCGTCAGTGTTTTTACTTCCTCAAGTAACCTGCTTTCATTGGCGACTTCTGTTTTTAGCTGCTTGTATTGTTCGTCTGCTTTGAGGCCTATTTTTCTGTAAATGGAAGTTCCTGTGATGTCTTCGAGCAATTGTCCCCGCTCATTTTTGTCCGCTTTGAGGAAGCGGGAAAATTCTCCTTGAGAGAGCAAAATTGACTTAATAAACTGATCGTATTTTAGTCCTATGATTTCTTCATTTCTAGCAGGCACCTCCCTACGTTTGAGATCTTCAAGCCGGAGTCCTTTTTTAAGGTACATCTCATAATCGTTCAGTTTGTTGTTTCTGTTGACGGCAATGCTCCAACTAGAGGTATAAACAATGCCCTTGACCTCATAAACGATTTCTGCTTTGGCTTCTCTGGTATAATGTGTTAGGATTGAGCCCTGGCCTTCAATTTCTCCCTTAGAAATTGCCTTCGAAAACCGCGGAATTCTATTAAACAAGGCCAGCGTAATCACATCAAGAATCGTCGATTTTCCAGAACCAGTCGGCCCAGTGATCGCAAATATCCCAGCAGTAGACAAGGGGAGCGCGTCAAACAGTATCTCGTGTTCTCCCTTTAGATTATTAATATTTTTGAATGCGATTTTTCTAATTTTCATTTCCCTTCTTCTTGATCCACTAACTCAATTAACTCTCTAAATGCTCCTAGTAAATCTTCCTTCGTTTGCTCATCTATTTGCTCCAGGCCAAGGCGTCGCTCAAACACCTCTACCGTTGTCAGATCTTCGATATGCTGTCCTTCATTAAACAATTGAGAGGTGTCTTTGGAGCCCACTTCAAAATGCGTCCGATCTTTTAATATTTTGAATTGGTTGGTGGTCGAATAAGATGCTACCAATTCCTCCACTTGAGTAAGCACTGCAGAGCTAAAATCCTTTTCCAGAATTTCAATTTCTAGGAAAGACGTCATTGGGAACTTAGGATCGTATTCAGCTAGTTTTTCCTTTACAGATGCTAGGTCGCCAGCTATTTTTTTCAATTCCCTGAATTTTGGTACTGGTAAGACTTTAGGTGTCTTTAATTCACCATTCTCCAATTCCAATAGGATAACAATTTTATCGTTATCCCGCTCCGAAAAACTAAGCGCAATCGGAGAACCAGAATATCGGATATATTCGTTTTTATCTAGTCTTTGTGGTTTGTGAATGTGCCCTAGCGCAACATAATCAAACACTTCAGGGAAAATAGAGGATTCGACAGCGGCTGCATTTCCAATATGGATTTCCCGCTCG
>CALLWB010000001.1 GCA_938016265.1 uncultured Saprospiraceae bacterium | reverse complement strand
ATGTCTTGTATTTCGTTGGTTCTGCTGCTGTCTGCTACTGAAACGATTAGTGGGTTGGCGGGAGTACCGTCTCCTGAAATGTTGTTTCCCATGGTGTTGACAATCTCGGTGCCCCAGCCATCTGCTCCTGGTCCGGCATCTTGAGCGATCCAGGCTGATCCGTCCCAGGTAAGGACTTGTCCAGGCATGGCGGTCATGGGAAGTTCGATCTCATTGGTTGGGTCGTTGTCTGCGTCGTCTTTTAGCGAGGTCAAGTCTACCATTGCAGACACCCCATCCTGGATATCAATTTGAAGCATGTTCCCGGTAAGGGCTGCATTTAAACCTTGGTTATCCGTTCCTGTATCGTCAAGATTTGACCAGGCGGTGCCGTCCCAAAAATAAAACTGCGCATCGTCTTTATCGAAGACTAGTAGGGACTCGTGTGTAAGACCAAGAGAAGATCCAAGTGTCATTCTTTGCATGGTTGTCAATCTTGGGAGGAGGACTCCCTTGTCTGTAGATTCGACATCGAGTACTGCTTGTGGGTTAGGAGTTGTAGTATTGATACCTACATTTTGAGCGAACCCGGTATAGGTAAAACATATCATTATCAAAGAGTAGAAAAGGTTTTTCATAGCATTGGGTTTTGTTAAAAAAATGAGGTAGAAAAATTAGGAAGCCTGCAGAGTAAACAGCCTTCCCGGTATAATTATGAGAAAGTTATTTAATTGAAATTGATCAATTCGAAGTAGCGACGGAAATAGGAGTTATCCCCTTGCCCTGTCTTTCCATATTGTGGGGCTCCTGCAATCATGACACGTCCATCTTCTGTCAGAACCACCGTCGAAAAATAATCGTAACGGAAATGACCAATGGCACGAATGTCAACAAATTTGACTGCCCCACTCAACTCATCAATTGCTCTGGAAAATAGACCATCAGGGTCTGGATCGTGGGTTCCTCCCTGTCCCAATTGTCCACTTCTATTTTCACCACAACTCCAGATTCTTCCTAAGGTGTCGATAAGATGCAAGGATTTATAGCTACCCCATCCTCCGATATGGACTTTATCAACCATGCCCTGAAAAGGTCCAGCAGGCATAATATAATCTGAATATTTACCTGATGTAGTGCCCACTCCAAGACCATAGTCTGGGTTATCACCTGCAACATATAGATAACCATCATCAGTGACGATGGCCCCTACATAGTTTGCTACATCCATATGAATCGAACGTGCATTGGTAAAAGGAGTCATTGTTGGAGTAAAAACATTTTTGTTGGTAGTTGTCCCATCGCCAATTATTCCATATACATTGTACCCAGCGCTTTTCACTTCACCATTGGGGTTGATTATCATTGTTGTTCCCCAACTAAGCTTTGTCATCAGGATCTCCTTAGCGGTAACGCCTGTTACTAATGCTGGCGCGCTATAGTTTGATGTATTTCCTAGTCCCAATTGTCCATAGCCGTTGTAACCCCAGATATAAACGCTATTTAAGGTGTCTAACGCAGCAACCGAAACTCCACTAGAACTGCCTGATTGAGCCATTTTATGTACAAATTGAAAGTCCAAACCTGTAATTTTTACAGGGGTCAATTGTTGAACAGTATTACCAATACCCAATTGACCGTAGTTGTTTCTCCCCCAGCTGTAAACGTCACCATCTTCCGTTATTGCAAAAACAGAATGTCCAACATTAGATCCCGATGAGTTAAAAACATTACCTGGCGGCATGCAAAGGTATTTTACTTTTAGGTTGTTGGTTTCAAAAAAAGTCATTTTGGTAAGAAATGGTAGGTGGGCAGAGGTTGATCCATTACCTAATTGTCCATTGTAGGCATAACCTCGTCGGAAAACTTCCCCTTCATCCGTTAGTGCCCACAGAGTTGTTCTGGTAGCAAAAACATGCTTCCATTTTCCAATTTTTTCTCCATTAACAGGGTTGATCGGTTGGACAACGGGTTTTAGAGCATCTGTATTACGGCCTGGCACTCCCCATACATAAAATGAACCATACCCATGTGTCCAAATATTGTCGTCTGCACCTATATAAGCCATTCCAAGAACATCATTTTGCGCCGATGGTTCTTGTAATTTCACTATTTTCACTCCTGAGGAGCCTACAATCGGTGTAGTATTAGCCGTCCCACTAGAACCTGCGCCTGCTATTGGGGCAAGATCGACAGTCGATCCATCCGAGATGGTTAATTCTGTTCCTGTCAGGGTGATGTCTTGAATTTCGTTGGTGGTGTCGCCGTCTACTTCGGTCATCTCTATAGGGTTTGCGACGGTTCCATCTCCTGAGATATTTGTGCCAGCAGTATTGACAACGTCTGTGCCCCAGCCATCTGCTCCTGGTCCAGCATCTTGAGCGATCCAGGCCATTCCGTCCCAAGTGAGGACTTGTCCAGGCATTGCAGTCATTGGGAGTTCGATTTCGTTGGTTGGGTCGTTGTCGGCGTCGTCTTTGAGTGCGGTGAGGTCGACCATTGCTGACACGCCGTCTTCGATATCAATTTGGAGCATATTCCCGGTAAGGGCTGCATTTAGACCTTGATCGTCCGTTCCGGTTTGATCGAGAATTGACCAAGTAGTACCGTCCCAAAAATAAAATTGTGCATCGTCTTTATCGAAGACTAATAATGACTCGTGTGTAAGACCAAGAGAAGACCCAAGCGTGGTTCTCTGGGCGGTTGTTAATCTTGGGAGGAGGACTCCTTTGTCTGTGGACTCGACATCGAGTGCTGCTTGTGGGTTGGGCGTTGTGGTGTTGATTCCGACATTTTGAGCAAATGCGGTGCAGGAGAAACCTACAATTAATAAAATGTAGATGAAAAATTTCATGGGCATTTTCTTTAATGTTAATAAAAGGGTAGATAGAGCAGAAAAACAAGTTGGATTGCACAGTGAAGGCAAATTTAATTGTTGCCTTTAATTTGCTATCCCTGAAGGTTAGACATCTAACCTTATTGAAAATTTATTAATTTGTAATAGTATCTAAAATAAGAGGTGTCATCTTGTCCGGTTTTTCCGTATTGTGGGGCCCCGGTCGTCATGACTCGACCATCTTCCGTCAAGGCAACAGTGCTGTAATAATCATATTGATAATGACCATATCCTTGAATGTCTACAAATTTAACGGCACCGTTTAGTTCGTCCATTGCTCTGGTAAACAGGCCATCTGGGTCGGCATTATGAGTAGAGCCAGTACCTAGTTGGCCTCCCCGGTTTTCACCACAGGCCCAAATTCTACCTAGGGTGTCGAGCACGTGGATCGACTTATAACTTCCATATCCTTGGAATACTGCTTTCTTCACCATTCCCTGGAAGGGGGCAATCGGCATAACAAAATCTGTTACATCAGCATTGGAAGCCGTCCCAAGCCCAGACCCATATTCTCCGTTGTATCCAGCAACATACAAGTGGCCATCATCAGTAACCACGATGGAGGCTCTAGAGTTTGCGCCCAATATCAGCGTTTTTGCATTGGTGAATGTGGTCGTCGTTGGAGTAAATAGATTTTTGTTGGATTTGGTCCCATCACCAAGCGCGCCATCGCCGTTCCATCCTGCTCCCATTACTGCTCCCGAGGGTGTTGTTATCAAAGTTGTTCCGTAGCTAATTCTTCTCATCACTATTTCTGTCGCAGTTATTCCAGGTACTAATGCTGGTGAGGTTTGGTCGGTGTTACTCCCTAATCCCAATTGGCCATATCCGTTGTCACCCCATATATATATTGAATTTAGGGTGTCGAGGGCCGCTACGGACAGTCCACTACCTGCACCACCGGATTGAGTCATTTTGTGAATAAACTGGAAGTCTAAACCTGTTATTTTCACTGGAGTTAATTGATCGATTATATTTCCAATTCCAAGTTGTCCGATATTGTTTTTGCCCCAACAATAGACATCTCCATCTTCGGTTAAAGCGAAAACGGATGTTCCTTCACTAGTAATCGGGTATGTAGTTGTTGGAGAAATGTAGAGGTATTTTACCTTAATATTGTTCGTTTCAAAAAAAGACATTTTTGTTAAATACGGCAGTGGAGTAGATGCTGATCCATTTCCTAGCTGTCCGTTGTTTGCTTTGCCTCTTCTGAAGACTTCGCCCTCGTCGGTGATTGCCCAAAGGACCCTTGGTTCTATAAAAACGTGTTTCCATTTTCCAATTTTGGGTCCATTTATTGGGTCGACCACTTGTATTACTGGCTTTAGAGCATTGTTTGTTCTTCCTGGGGTTCCATAAGAATAATCACCACCATAGCCATGAGACCAAATATTGTCGTCTGCACCGATATAAGCCATACCAGTAAGGTAGTTTTGACATTGTGCCTCCACCAATTTCGCCATTTTGACACCTGAAGATCCGACCACAGGAGTTGTATTTGCAGTATTACTGGATCCACTAGTCACTAGAGCAGAGAGATCGACGATTGCAGGATTGCCATTTTCGATATCGATTTGGAGCATGTTGCCGTTTAGTGTAGCACCGATCAGGTTTTGTCGGTCAGTGTCTCCAAGGCTTGTCCAGTTTAGGCCATCCCAAAAATAGAAAAGGGTGTCGTCTTTGTCATAGATAATCAGTGATTCATCAACAGCTCCAAGTGTAGCGCCTAGGGCGGTTCTTTGAGTTGTTGTTAAACGAGGAATAAGTAGCCCCTTATCCGTAGATTCGACATCAAGGGCAGCATTTGGATTTGGAGAATTGGTATTGATACCAATATTTTGTGATAATGCTGAATAGGAAATACTAAGCATTAATAACAAGGAGATTAAACTTTTCATGGGCTTTTCTATTTGGGTTGAAAAATGAAAGGGGATGAGTGATTCCTCTTCAATTTAATTTGGCGGGAATGGGTAGAAAGCCAGAATAAGGTGAGTTTACTTCATAGAAGATTAGTTAGTTTCAGTATTAGGGTTTCATTATATTAACATTTTTACTTAACATATTTACGGAAAAAATTGTTCAAAAAAGAAATATTGAAATAATTGTGTGACAGGAATTAACACATGTTGGGTTTTATAAAAAATATTCAATTGTTTTAAATCTGAAAGACTACACTTAACATAACAACAAGATAATCTGCACGTTGTAACTCGACTCCCTTTTACTAGAAATCGGTCCGAACAAAGTGCGCTCTTCTAGCCTTTGTAATTACTGTTTTCATAGAATGCTATCAAGATCCTGTTCATGTAAAAGACAAATACTGGATTTGTTTTTTTTGTTTTGAGATATATTATTCGATATGGAAAATGAGTAGGTAGGTAATCTATGATTTATTATTGGTTAGGTGATTGAATAAATTATCAAAAAAAAAAAGAAATCATTCAGAATATATAGACAATTTATTATATTGTGATAATAGGTAATTATCAGTTGCTTATTGTGTTATGTCGAACCCCATATATAAGATGCTTCCCTAAGTGATTCGTATACTGATATCTCTGAAGTAATCAAGCCTAAACCAAGTGTTCGGTCAAATTCTTGATCCATATTTTCCAGAACCCCAAACAGGGAATAAAATTTCTATGTCAAAAATTAAATTATATAAACAAAATTACTAACTATGCGATCCTCCAATTTTCTTCTCAAGCTGACAAGAGCTATTCTATTCTTGTTAGTCATTCCATTTTTTAGTTATGGGCAGTATTATAATGATGTCTTTTCCTATAAATTTAACGGAACTCCCCAACATGGGATAAAAATAAACACCAACATTCCTTTTGTAAGCAGTAAGCAGATGCCAACGATCATGCTGGAAGGCTACAATTATGGAGATGGTAAACCGATTGACATAAAAATCGTCTATTACATTTATGCGAACAAGTTTATTCGCTATAAGGCCGTAAGTACCACTAGCTATACGCCAGATATCCATCTGACTAATGAAAATGGGAAAGTGGTCATTTTTCTTGATGATCAATCTTACTACTTAAGATTTCATGTCAGGGTGTATGCAAATATGGCAGAACAAGCCTCTTGGTTTACAGGTTGGACATCCTCAGATTCCCCAAAAGCGGCAGGACTCCCAGCAGGACACGATGTAAATGTCCCCTATGAAACAGAAGATGCGATTGACGTTTTACCAGCCTCAACCTCTGACGGAGGAACGACTCAAATCTTTGCCCCAGATGGTGGATATTTTGTAAAAAATGGTGTTGGTGTCCAAGGCGCAATTGAAATAAAACTCCCAGTTTTTTATTCTTATACCATGCTGAAGTTTAAAGTGGAGGTCTTCAATTATGCAACCGATGAAAGTTTTACCGCGACCATATCCGGATATAATTATGGCGGAAACAATAAATGGTACAATTGCTCTGCTCAAATATTGGCCACCTCTTTCAATAACGCCCATAAAGTCTACTTTGGAGACGATGGAACAAACACCAAAATCTGGATTGGTGAACCCAATTCAAAATGGAATTATCTGAAAGTCAGAATTACAGAAGTAATGGCTTCTCATGCCAATATTTCACCAGATACCTGGAAAAAGGGTTGGAATATTGACTTAACCACGAATAACTTTAGCTCCCAAGTAAACAGAACAGTAGAAAACACGCTTCCTATTGCTTCCGGGTCATCTATATGGCAGGTAAGTAATGACGATATCTACTACCCAAACCCTAATGGACAAGTAGGGATCGGTACAAATAGCCCAACGGCAGAACTTACCGTAAATGGCCACATCCATGCTAAGGAAGTAAGAGTATATACTGCAGCAGGAGCAGATTTTGTTTTCGACAAAGACTATGATCTTTTGGAATTGGACAAATTAGAAAAATTTGTAACTACCAACCAACACCTGCCAGATATTCCATCTGAGAAAAAAATGATCGAAGATGGATTGCATCTTGGAGAAATGGATATCCGCTTGCTCCAAAAAGTAGAAGAACTGACCCTTTACATTATTGAGATGAATAAAAAACTCGAAAAAGTAGAGACAGACAACAAGCAACTCCAAAAAGAAATTAAATCCCTTAAACACTAATTTTTCATCAACTAAAATTGTTATATAAATATGGCTTCTTTATCACAAAAAAGTGGCGTTTTAGGAACCCGACTAGCAGCCCATTTGCTTCGTAGAACGAGCTTTAATTATTCCAAACAACGGGTTGATGAGTTTGCTACTAAAACTGTCAACCAAGCAATGGCCTTATTGATGGCCCCTACACCACCATTGCAAGTAGCAGAACCAATTGATCCTGTAACAGGACTGACTTGGATCAATAACACTTCTCCTCCTCCAATAAATTTCAATAACACCATATATGTTATGGGATATTGGTTTAATGAGCTAATCCAGGATCCAACCATAAATATGAAAATGGCCTTCTTCCTCCATACTAATTTTGCAACTAGCTGGGAAGTAGTTACCAATAGTTCTATGATCTATGATCATCATCAACTTCTTAGATTGTATGGAAAGGGAAACTTCAAAGAGCTAACTAAAAAGGTTACCCTGGACAACATGATGCTGATTTATTTGAATAATAATCAAAACACTAAAACAGCACCGAATGAGAATTATGCCCGGGAATTGTTGGAGTTATTCACTATCGGAAAAGATCCACAAACTTACACCGAAGACGATGTCAAAGCTGCAGCACGAGTACTTACAGGTTTTTTAAATGCTCCTCGCGTGGCTGGGCAGACGACCTACATCGATCCTGATACAGGATTACATGCAGGTAGAGCACTGTTCTCAAGACACAATACAGACGACAAGCAGTTTAGCGCTGCTTTTCCTGATGCAAACGGCAATCCTACTCTTATTGCTGGGGCAACCAATCAGGCAGATATGTATAGAGAGTTGGATGACTTTCTGGACATGATTTTTAATCAAATTGATACTGCCCGTCATATTGTTCGTAAAATCTACCGGCAATTTGTTAATACAAAGATTGACGCCGAGGTAGAGAATGACATTATCATTCCACTAGCGAATACCTTTAAAAATAATAACTACGAATTGGCTCCTGTTTTGAACAGACTTTTCAAGAGTCAACATTTTTATAATGAAGACGGTTATGGTGCGAATAATAAAATAATAGGTGGTATGATAAAATCTCCTATGGAGATGCTTGCTCATGTCATCAAGTTTTTTGATGTCCAGCTACCAGATCAGCAAACGGAAGGTTCTCTCTTCTATAGTACGTTTACTAATGGTTTCTTAAGAAATACCTTCTTCAGTCTTACAGGATTTATGCTGAATGCTCCAGATACCGTGGCCAGTTATCCTGCCTATCATCAATCACCGCAATGGGATGATAGTTGGTTTATTTCCTCCACGATTATCCCTCGGTATAAAGTAGGAGCGATGTTCGTAACTGGACGACGGGTATTGGTAGGTGGATCCTTGGGAGCCAAAATGGACTCTGTAGGCTATATCGAAAACGCACTCAATATTTCTGCACCAAGTGACGCAGTGGCTGTAGTGGATGAGTTGATAGAATACTTATTCCCTGAGATCCCACAGCAGGAACGGTCAGATTATTTCCTAAATGATATATTCCTTGAAGGACTTAATGTGCTCAATTGGTTTTTTGAATGGGACCATTACCAAACTTCGGGAGATGATAGTGATGTGAGAATTCCTCTTGATTCTTTGATTACTGCCTTGTTAGGTTCTCCAGAGTTCCAAACATTATAATTAATATTAATCTTGAACATTAAGCAAATAATTTCCCTGCTTTCGCATAAAAATTGTTTGCTACAAATATAAAAACATGAAACGAAGAGATTTTTTAAATGTTTCTGCAAAAATGGCCGCCACCCCGCTGGTATTGAATTCGATACCCGTCGGCGTTTTTCAACCCGCAGATCTAATTGGTGCAGTAAATTGTGATACGGTAAGAGACCGTGTTATGATTGTTATACAAATGCGTGGTGGAAATGATGGCATAAACACAGTCATCCCTGTTGATCAGTATAATGAATACGCAGCACTAAGGCCGAATATAAAAATTGCACAAAACGCATACATCCCGCTAGACAATACATTGGCTATAGCCGATCAGGTTGGGCTTCACCCTTCCTTGGCGCCTATTAAAACCATGTACGATGATGGATATGTCAATTTAGTTCAGGCAACAGGATATAGCAACCACAATCGTTCACACTTTAAGTCTACCGACCTTTATCTGACAGGTGGAGACTCTACAGGACCTTTATTCAATCTTGAAGAAGGTTGGATGGGGAAATATATTTCCTATGCCTATGAGCAGGTGATTGCCCACCCTCAATCCATTATGCAAGACCCTATCGGACTTCAGTTTGGTAATAAAAAACCTTCCTTAGGTTTTCATACGCTAGAGCAACATGCTACTGCACTAAGCCTTAGTGGACAGGATCCTGCAGGATTTTTCACCTTGATTTCAGAAATTGGACAACAAGCTCCTGCAAATATTCCTAATTCTGACTTTGGTGAAAAGTTGGAGTACATTCTTCAAGTAGAAAAAGACACCAATACCTATGCAAAAAGGATTTCTGATGTCTTTAATGCTGGAAGAAATTCGAGTAGCGTAACCTATCCAAATACTTACCTGGCCAATCAATTGAAAACGGTTGCCAGACTGATGAATGGAGGTAGCAAAACCAAAATTTTCTTGGTGGATATGACCGGATTTGATACGCATGTAAATCAAGTGGATGCGGCTAATACAAGTATTGGTCACCACGCCAACCTGCTTAGCCAATTGGCAACAGGTGTAAAAGCATTTATGGACGATATGGAGGCAATGGGCTACGGAGACCGTCCTGCGATGGTAACGTTTAGTGAGTTTGGTAGAACTGCTGACCAAAATGCAAACAACGGAACGGATCACGGAACCATCTCTCCGATGTTCGTTTTCGGAAAACATATTGCTCCTGGTGTTACAGGAACTAATGTAGATTTGTCTACAATTGTGTCCAGAGCTCCTGGTGGGTTCCAGCATGATTATCGTAGAGTATTAACCGGACTGCTGAGAGATTGGTTGGGCGCTACAGACAACTCGTTGATGGCTACTGGGTTTTATCCGTTTATGGCAAATGCCTTATCGCTCGTTTCTGTCAATGAGGTTGCTGACAATACTTGTAATCCATTACCCGCTACCCATGAAAGTAATCAGTACGCGGATGCTAATGATTCACACAGTTTCTCTGTAACGATTCCATTACCAGACACTTCTGGTGGTATTACGAATGTTCCTATTACAGAAATTACGGATTGTGATTATGTTTTACTGAAGGACGGATTTGAAGCAAGGGAAGGTGTTAATCTGCGGATTTTCCCTTCAGTTTGTGTCACTCCTCCACCTACACGCGAGATTGCTTTCGCTTCAACGTTAGATATGAAGTCAAAAGAACAAGAGGAAATAAGGGATCCGAAACTGGAGTTTGAACAATTGAAGAACTCCAAACGAGATTTCAGCGATATCGAGGCATTCCCAAATCCATTCGAAACTAGGGTTACGGTAAGCTTTAAACCACTAAAGGACGAAAAAGACATCAATGTCCAATTTGTTGACAACAGTGGTAAAGTAATGCGGATACCTGTCATTCACTCCTTCCATGATTCCGACTACTATAGTTTGGTATTTGATGGGTCTAATCTGCCAGTAGGTATCTACTATGCAGCCTTCTCCTCAGAAAAACGAGATAAGTCAATCAAATTAGTGAAGTATTAAGCTAAAGGAAGACGCTTAGAAATAAAAAATGCCGCTCGAAATTCGAGCGGCATTTTTTTTATTTTGAATTTAACAATTCACCAAATTCATTTTTTCGAGCTCTGGCAACTTTGGCCTTAACGATTTGTTCTAGTTCGAGCGCCAAACTGGAAATGGAATAACTGATTTTATGACGATTCAGCGGTTTCAGAAGGAAGTCGACGGCATTCAATTGAAATGCTTTGATAGCCAATTGTTTTATAGCTCCAATTGGAGGGGCATTTTTTTTTTGCGCTTTTGGTATTTGTATATTTACACCACGAACCACCAGACCATGATAAAAAAACACTTTCTCACTAGAGTTTCTTTGAAGGAAGACGATATTGAATCGTATGATGAATTTCCTTTGTCGCTTCCATTTCTAAAGGATTTTGAGGGGTTGAATTTTCATCCACAGGTTACTTTTATTGTCGGAGAGAATGGGAGTGGGAAGTCTACTTTTTTGGAAGGGGTGGCTACCGCTTGGGGCTTCAATCCTGAGGGCGGGAGTATTAATTTTTCGTTTTCTACGGTGGCGAGTCATTCTAATTTGGATCAGTACCTGAGGTTGGCGAAGGGAATGAAACGGCCTAGAGGTGGTTTTTTTCTTAGGGCGGAAAGTTTTTATAATGTTGCATCTGAAATAGATGAATTGGCTAAAGAGCCCAATGGCCAAGGGTTTATTGATCAATATGGTGGAAAGTCTTTGCATGAGCAATCGCACGGCGAGTCTTTTCTGTCGTTGTTTATGCATCGGTTCAGAGGAGAAAGTTTGTATATTTTGGATGAACCGGAAGCGGCACTTTCTCCGCAACGGCAAATGTCCTTTGTGGCGCGGCTTCATGAATTAGTGAAAAGCGGAGCACAGTTTATCATTGCCACCCATTCTCCAATAATAATGTCTTATCCAAATGCAGAAATCTATCAAATTGATGGCGATCGGTTTGATTTAGTTAATTATGAAGAAACGTCTCACTTTACCGTGACCAGGGACTTTCTAAACAACCATCAAATGATGCTGAAACAATTGATGTCTTAGAATGGCTAGGCTCTTTTTTACCAGGAAGGGGTGGAAGATTGAAAAACGAAAAGCTAATGTTATTTACAAGTCGTTGATTTTCAGATCAAACCTAATATCTACTGGACTTTTCCGTTAAATTCTGCTTTAAAAATTTGAATTTTTCTAATACAAATATTATACTTGTTTCCCTATTACCCATTTGGATAAACTCAAACCTCCCAAACATGGAAACCAAACTTAGTTCCAGAGATCAAATATTGTCTGCTGCCCGTTCCGAATTTATAAAAAAAGGGTTTAACGGTGCCCGAATGCAGGAAATCGCTAATGTAGCAGGAATAAACAAAGGCCTATTACATTATTATTTTAAAAGTAAAGATGTAATCTTTAATGCGGTTTTTGAAGATGCTTTTCTAGAACTTGTTCCCAAACACAACAGTCTGCACGAAACCAACACTTCCCTTTTTCAGAAAATAGAACGGTTTGTTGATGAATACATGTCTGTGCTGGACAAATCTCCAGAACTTGCTTCATTTGTGCTTCATGAAATGAACCAAAACCCGGATCGAGCGGCCTCAATGTTTACCAATGAGAACCATCCAGCAAAATTTTATAAGGAAGTTGGCCATCGCGTAGCAACAGGCGCCATCAATTCAGTCGATCCAAAACAGCTCTACATTCATATGATTTCTCTCTGTATTTTTCCATTTATTGGCGGGCCGCTTGCGCGGGCATCGATGGATATGCCAAAAGAAGAATACAATCAATTATTAAAACGAAGAAAAAAAGAAGTTGCGCAGTTTATTATAAATGCAATAAGAAGATAGCCTCCTAAAGATATTGCCAAAGCAGAGTGACAATCAAAGCATTCGCAAGGCTAAGTACCACGTTTAGGTAAAATGATTTTATTAAAAGGATCGTAATCAAGCAACTTTGTATAACTTCTTCTATAAAATGTTAAGGTTAACACGAAATTTGTGCTACATTTGCCCCGCTTTTGTCAGATTGATTATCTTTGCCCCTTAATAAACAATTGAATATATGTATCGAATTTCATTTGTACTTGTTTGTCTTCTATGTTGGTCAGTGTCCATGTTTGCTCAGGGAGCAAAATTTGGAATAAAGGCTGGGATCAATATCTCCACAATCTCAGGACCTATGGAGGAAAACGAACTAGGAGAAGTATTGGAAAACACCAAATTTTTACCTGGTTTCCATTTAGGCCCCACCTTAAGCTATGAGTTTACAGACAAGGTTGGGTTTCAGGTAGAATTGCTCTATTCACAGAAAGGAGGAAAGTATTCCTTCAACGATGATTCTTCCTATTTTCTATTGATAGAAGAAATTCGGACGCCAGTCGATACATTTTTGAGCAAATCGACTTTATCTACTGGCAGAAAAAAACTAACCCTTACCAATAATAATGGGTACCTAGAAATTCCGCTAATGCTTCACTATAAACCAATACCCAAATTGCGGATTGGGGCTGGGCTTAGTTTTGGTGTTTTGCTCAACTCGACTGGAGTTGGATCAATGGATTTCACTGGGAGAATTTGGCAGGGGACGGTCTTTACTAACCTAGATCGTTTTACAGTAAACGTGCAAAACAAATACAACAAGGATGATGGTTTGGCAGAGGAGTTTCAAAATGCTGACCTTACCATGCAGGAAGTTTTGTCCAACGAAAATCCACTAGCTGACCGGTTGTATGCGCCAAGCCAAATAGGTGCCTATTATGACTTCAACGAACAGGAAAAGAACGGACGGTATTTCAATACACTAGACTTAGGAGCTAATCTTGAATTGGCCTATGTTTTTGATACCGGTCTGCACTTTGGAATACGAGCAAACTATGGTCTTTTGGACGCCACCAACAACCGATATGACTTTAATGGTCATCAACTAGATAGCAATTTGGAAAAAATTGCCCGATCTGACAAAGACAAAAATATTTCAATTCAAATATCAATTGGTTTCGGTTTCTAAATTAGATATATTTAATATTGAAACTAAGATGTTTATTTTCTAAAACTTACATTGACACCAAAATTCAATAATTAAAATTTTTTCAAATGAAACAATTATTTCTATCTCTTATTGTAGCAGCATGTTTTCTTGTATTGAGCAATGACACGCTTGCACAAAGTGGTTTTTATGTTCAACCTGGCGTTTCTTACAAATTAGCCGCTGTAAACGATGTCTTGGGTATCAGTACCACAAGAGTCATCAATACTGACGGTCTTTGGGAGCCGACTGCTGGAGTATCCTCAAATATATATGGATCCTATGGTGGTGGAGTTGGTCTTGGACTAGAAGTAGGATACTTTTTTAACAAGCACATCGGAGCGAGTCTTGGCTTACAGTATGTTCTAGGAAAAGAAACAAAAGTAGAAGAATTTGTAGGCACAAATACCAACGATTTTTCTGTAGCAAAAAACAAACGTTTTACTGTCAGCCCAGGAGTAACTGTTGATGCAGGACTGGACAAAATAAGTCCATATGCTCGTTTTGGGTTATTGATTCCTGTTGCAGGATCAACTAAGGGTACTCGTAGCTCAAACCAGTGTGTTACTTTACTAGGAAGTGAGTTCTTATGTACGATCGTTCCTGAAGCACAAGATTTCCAGTCTTTCGAAGCTACTTCTATAGCAAAAGGACAGTTTTCACTAGGTTTTACAACTGCGCTTGGTGCACGTTATAAGATTAGTGATATGATTTCTATTTTCGGAGAGCTATCTTACGACGGTCTTCGTATCAGAAGAAACACTTATGAAGTAACAGATGCTGTAATTGTAAAAACTACAGGAGAAAGTGAAAATGTCTTGCCTATCCTTAGTGCTGGTGGTGCTTATCAGTATACTGAATATGTTGACGACTTAGACCTTATTTCAGAAGCAATTCTCCAACAAGATGCAGACTACGGCACGAAAGCAAACCCTGCTCACGAAACTGCTATTGACGCAAACTTCAGTACATTCGGTATTGGACTTGGTGTTCGGTTTACATTTGGAGCTGGATACGAATAGTCATTTATAACTTAAGATTTTAAGAAACCAGGTGAACAACTAGTCTACCTGGTTTTTTTATTTATGAATAACTCAAATTCTACTTATGCGAAAAAATTGTGTGGAAACTTGTTATATTTAATTTAAATCTCAACCATTATGAACAACATTCAGCTACTTTGCGCCTTGTTTTTTTGCATTATTTCTTTTTCTTGTTTAGGGCAAAACGGGTTTTATGTCCAACTCCGAGGAGGGTACGGAATACCTGCTGCAAAAGACGATTTGGGTTCTCCGCTTCCTGAACTTGGAAATGGGGATTATTCTATATCTGATCTTGGAAATGTCTCTGACAAATCTACCTTTGGTACGCTAGGAGAAGGAGTGAACGTAGGAATAGGACTCGGATATACCATTACCGAAAATTTGATAGTAGAGCTTGGATTTGCCTATACAAAAGGACCAAAATTGCTAGATGCAAGAATCAACACTCCTACCTATAAAGCCGAGCAATACTCCAAAGCTACCGGTTTTGCGCTTTCTCCAAACTTAATTATACAGGCGAATTCCAAAATAAAACCTTATGTGAAATTTGGTTTTGCACTTCCTATTGCTGGATTCATTATTACCGATGTCGATATCATTGATGATGAAAACCGGCTGGCCTGCAGACTTGTAGACTGTGGGGGAAGTCCAACCCTCCCTGGAGCAAGCCTGCATACAGAACTTCATGCGACTGCAAAAACCCACGCTAAAGCTGCGCTTGGATTTAGCGGTGGTGCAGGTGTACGGTTCCCAATAGGAGATCACCTTTCCTTTTTTACAGAAGTCAATGTCATTACCCTCACCCTAAAATCAAAGGACACAAAATATTCCAGCTATAACATTCAAGCGATTGGTGATTTACTACCAGGTATCCCGGTTGACATCGCGCAAACAATTGAGGATCTTGATATTTATGATAAAGAAATTGTCTACCTCGACGAACTAACACAAAACTCAAACAATGCAGACTACAATCCAGATTATAGCGTTGATAAGCCAATCGAACAGCGATCGTTGAAGTCTAATTTGAATAATATTTCTTTGAATGTTGGAGTACAATACAACTTTTAGCTTACCCAAATAGATCGCTGTATAGTTCATCTATTTTGCTAACGGTGTTAACTTTCAGTTTGTATCTATCGAGATCCAGACCTTTGAGGTTGTATTTGGAGATGTAGATTTCTGAAAATCCGAGCCGGTCTGCTTCTTGTATTCTCTGGTCGATTCTATTGACAGCTCGTATTTCTCCAGTCAGTCCGACCTCTCCTGCAAAACAAACATTGCTAGGCACAACAATATCCTGCAAGGAAGAGACCAGCGCAGAAATGATAGCTAGGTCAATCGCTGGGTCATCCACCTTGATACCTCCCGCGATATTTAAAAAGACATCTGACATTCCAAATTTGAATCCACATCGTTTTTCCAGAACGGCGAGCAGCATACTCAACCGACGCATATCAAATCCATTGGACGACCTTTGCGGAGTGCCATAAACAGCAGTACTGACCAATGCCTGCGTTTCGATAAGCATCGGACGCAAGCCTTCTAATGTTGCACAAACAGAACTTCCACTAAGTTCTTCCTCTTTTTGACTCAACAATAATTCAGAAGGATTACTAACTTCTCTCAATCCATTTGCTTTCATTTCGTAGATGCCCAATTCGGAGGTCGATCCATACCTGTTTTTTATGGTTCTAAGAATACGATACGTATAGTGTCGGTCTCCCTCAAATTGCAAGACGGCATCCACTATATGTTCCAAAAGTTTAGGGCCCGCAATTGCACCATCCTTTGTAATATGACCAATGATAATAACCGGGACGTTTGTTTCTTTGGCGAGACGTTGCAGTTCGCCGGCGCATTCTCGGAGTTGGGAAACACTGCCTGGTGTGGAATCCAGATGGGGAGACGTTAGCGTTTGTATGGAATCAATAATAAGCAATTCAGGTTGCAGCGCTTTAAACTGTTGGAATATTTTCTGCGTATTGGTTTCTGTCAGGATGAAACATTGTTGATTTTGAATACCTAGGCGTTCTGCGCGCATTTTTATTTGCTCTTCGCTCTCTTCTCCGGTCACGTACAATAACTTGATAGGCAGCTGTAGGGCAACTTGCAACATTAGGGTGGACTTCCCAATCCCTGGTTGGCCACCAATTAGAATCATTGAACCAGAAACAATTCCCCCCCCCAACACTCTATTCAATTCCTGGTCTGGAGTGACTAGCCTTGTCGTCTTTCCTCCAATTACTTCTTGCAGAGGGATTGGTTTAGGAGAGCGGACGGAATTTTCCCTCCAAGTTCGTTTCGCCTCTTTTTTATCTTCCTTGGCAATAATTTCCTCATTATAAGTATTCCATTCGCCACATCCGGTACATTTGCCAATCCACTTTGGCGAGGAGGAACCACAATTAGAACAAAAGAATGCCTTTTTGATCTTGTTCATTTTTATTTATTTTTAAAACACTGCAAGGTAGTAATTATTTTGATAACACTGTAAACAAAATAATTATCAAATGGTTTTGGTTTTAGTTTTTTGTGACACCTTTCTTTGATTTTCTAAAAAAGTAACTCAAATAACACCCAAGGAGGGGCAAATGTGGCCTGCAAAATTCTCTGTTAAACACATTGATCTAAGTAAAGTCACTGGCTGTATACAAAAAAAATATTATTTTTATATAAGGTAAACCACTAATTATCAGTGCAATACACTTTGCGGTGTTTTTTAAGAGCCTTTTTTTAAAAAAAAATTTTTATCTTGACGTGACTTTTAGATTGTCTCCCGTCAAAAGAGTGTAATTAAGTAAGAGATATGGGAGATACAAAAAGAGCTTAAAGCGATTTTCTCCCGACGAAAGAGTCGAATAATTACAAATTTTCAACTTTGGATAAATTGGGAGACAGCCTTAAGCAAGCTGTTTTGGATAGTAACATAGTTTTATATTGTTTTTTTGGGGTTACAGGGCATCACGAATATTTTGTGAGCCCTGTTTTTTTTTGATCCCCGCACACACGAAGTGAAAAAAATAAAATATTTTAAAGAAAAGTTTAACAATTGCCGACCTAGAGCGTTTCGCACTGTTGTGACATGGCAAATCGGCACACAGGGATGGTTCTTGAAAATTAGATTTTTCATGTTCTACCCTTCTAGCGAAGAACAAGCAGGTTTTCTCAAGGACCAATATTGTTTATTATGAATGGTAGACCACTTTCTAGAATCATTTTCATGAAATGAAACCTATCCAGTTCTTCACAGTAAGAAACCCTCCTTCGATTTTCAATCTTCCTGCCTTATTATCGCCCTACATAGACCAACAACACAGAAACATCACTTGGCGATACGCCGGAAATACGGCTCGCTTGTCCGATGGTAGAAGGCTGGATCTCTGTTAATTTCTCCCTGGCTTCTGAGGAAAGTGATTGCATATCATGATAATTGATCTTTTCATGAAGTTTTACAGACTCAAGCCGGCTCATTTTGTCCACCATTTCTTGTTCCTTTTTTATGTACCCTTCATACTTTATGCTGATTTCTGCAATTTCCTTAGTCTCCACATCAAACTGGCTTAAAAACGCTCCAACATCTGGAATCAGCCCACCTAAATCTTCCATCGCAATATGCGGACGCAGCAACACCTGATGGAGCTTGTGTTTTTGTTTCAATGGCTGAGATCCTTTTGAAGACAGATATTCATTTGCCTGAGCAGGTTCGATGCTTTCCTTTTTAAAAAATTTGGTGATTCTTTTGCATTCTCTTTCTTTTTCTTCCACTCTGGCCATTCTTTCATCCAGGTGATTCATCCCTAGTTTTTGGACAAGGGGAGTAAGACGAATATCTGCATTATCCTGGCGCAACAAAATTCGGTATTCTGCCCGAGAGGTAAACATTCGGTAAGGTTCTTCCGTCCCTTTATTGATCAAATCATCAATTAACACACCAATGTATGCCTCCGATCGCTTTAACACAAACGGTGCTTCATCGTTGATGGCCAAATGGGCGTTTATCCCAGCCATCAATCCCTGGCAAGCGGCCTCTTCATAACCAGTAGTACCATTAATCTGACCAGCAAAAAACAGGTTTTTAATCAACTTTGTTTCCAAAGAAATTTTCAGCTGTGTTGGTGGAAAATAGTCGTACTCAATAGCATATCCCGGGCGGAACATTTTTGCATTTTCGAAACCCGGTATTTTCTGCATTGCTTTAAACTGAACGTCTTCCGGTAAGGAAGAAGAAAAGCCATTTACATAAATCTCGACCGTATTCCAACCTTCCGGTTCGACAAAAAGCTGATGCCTGTCGCGGTCAGCAAATCGATTGATTTTATCTTCTATGGAGGGACAATATCTTGGGCCAGCGCCTTGTATTCTTCCATTAAACATTGGAGAACGGTCGAACCCTGTTTTAAGGATGTCGTGCACTTCTTTGTTGGTAAAGGCAATATGACAAGGCCGTTGGTTTTTTAATATTGGGGTGTTTGTATAACTGAATTTGCTGACGACCGGATCTCCTGGCTGTTCTTCCATCTTGGACCAGTCCAGACTACGACCATCTACCCTAGGTGGAGTGCCCGTTTTCATTCTTCCCGATTGGAAGCCCAATTCGTTTAGTTGAGCAGTGATCCCGGTTGCTGCTTTTTCGCCAGACCGCCCACCGCCAAATTTCTTTTCTCCGATATGGATGAGGCCATTCAAAAAGGTACCATTGGTCAGCACCACCGATTTGGCCTGAATTTCCATACCGATTCTTGTTCTTACTCCTTTTACTACTCCGTTTTTAACAACAAGGCCCGTTATCATCTCCTGCCAGAAGTCGATAAGAGTATTTGCTTCTAGCATAAGGCGCCATTTTTCGGCAAACCGCATTCTGTCACTTTGTGCTCTAGGACTCCACATGGCCGGCCCCTTCGACTTATTGAGCATACGAAACTGAATCATGGTGTGGTCGGTAACGATACCGCTATAACCACCCAATGCATCAACTTCCCGTACGATTTGTCCCTTGGCTACACCTCCCATTGCTGGATTGCAAGACATTTGAGCAATCGTATTCATATTCATGGTTGCTAGGAGCACTCGAGAGCCCATATTCGCTGCAGCGACAGCTGCTTCACAACCTGCGTGTCCACCACCGACAACGATGACATCATATACTGGAAACATAATTTTTGATCTTTTCTGACTGCAAAGTTAACAAGAATCTTTGTTTTGAACTGAAATCCCTATTTGTTAGTTCCAATTTCTGAGAAATAAATTTGCTTTACGCGAATAAAGTCCTTGTTGCTTTTAGTTTCTGTATAGAATGGCCAGAAGATGTAATTGAAAATTTGAGCTAATACTGGGGCTTTCTTCTGTGCTAATGGTTGGAATATTTCCTGGCCGATGCTCTTGAATCCTTTTTCCTTGATCAATTGTTGATTTTCGGGGAGCGTATTATTCAAAAATATAGAATTTAATTGGTCCGCATATACCAACTCGTAGTCTTCGTTTTTGTGAAGGAATCTGTTGAGATTCATCATTGATTCTGCATTTCTGTTGACTACGTAGGCGAAGTTGTCGAAAGAACGGGCGTAGTCCCAAAGGGTTTGATCTTCCTTGACTAAATTTCCAGGACTTTGATAGAGGACAAAATTATTATCTATAAATTTTGCTGGGAATATGTCTAAATCTCTTAGATCGAGATAGGTTTTAAACTCTGGTTGCAAATGCCACAAAAGGTAAGACGAGCTTAGATAGTCAGAAAAACACTTGCCTTTGATATTGTTTTTACGGACAAATTCTGCTGCGGAATAGGGGTTTTTCTCCATGTTCAATCCAAGGCCATACCGATTTCTATCATCCAGTGTTTTGTAATATAAATTGGTGGGAATTGATATATAAAGCAAAATTAGAAAAACGGCCAACGCCCCAAACGCAGTACTCGACTTTAGAAAATCCAATTTCAACTCCTTCACAAAAATCATTAGAATTGGAAAATTCACAATCTGGAAAAAAGGTATATTTCGATAGGACTGCAAACTCAAATAAAAAAACGCCAGAAATAAAACAGGATAAAATCCGAGTAAAATATGATACTCAAATTGCTTCGAATTTTTATTCCGATAAAGGTCAAAAATCTTCCATAGTCCAACAAAAAAGGCCAGCACATTTAACACCGAAAAAATACTCCAATATTCCTTCTTCATAAAAGAACTCAATTCATAGGTAAATTGATTTTCCTTCAATTGACCAAAAATATTCAACGGATGAAGAAGCAGTTCTGAAAAATTTGGATTGACCACCACAGCCAACATCGACAGCACAACAATACCCGTCAACTTCAAACCCTCTAGAAAAGTACCCCGATTGACTAGTAAATCAATCCAGAAGGTCACTAGAAATATTATAGACATCACCATACCTACCCCATAGGCTTCATGCGAATTTGCCCAAAACAATTGCAAGGGAACCAGTGCCCAAATCAATGCAGATCGGTGCCTCAAAAAATGAAAGAACAGAAACAAATAACCAGCAGTCAACAAATGACTCATCATCTCCGGACGGCCATTGATCCGATAAGAAATGATAAACAGAAAGTCCGCTAAAGCTATCAAAAAGTAGATGGCATATGGATGGCCTGTAGGATCCAGTATTTTCTTGATCTTCGTAAACAGAAAGAAAATACCAATTAGCACAAATGCTTGAAGAAGGAAAATAAGTTCCGGCCCGAAAATGCGAGCAACCGTCGCCATTACCACCTCCGTAAACCACTTCACATTGATCCATGGTTCGCCTTCATAAGTAAACGAAAAGACGTCGGTTTTAGGGACTTCCTGATTGTCTATGATATGCTCCCCAGTTCGCACTTGCCACCACAAATCCGGCTCCTTAATACTTTTTACGCAAAAGGTAAGGGCAATCCAAATCAGGAAAAAAAACAGATATTTAGCGTACCCAGGTACAGATGTTTTCATAGTAGATAAATATATCCAGCGTCGAAAATACAAAAAAGGCCGGTCATCCTTTTGATGACCGGCCAGGTATTTTATTTTTTCAATTTTCTATTGGTTCGTTGCGGTTAGAAATTGGAATACATTCCGATCAATCTAGCATTTGTCTCCTGTGCTTTTATTTTGTCTATCATTCCTTGCAGAGCACCGATTCTGGTTTCCAGTTCCAACTTTTGGCCATCCCCGGAAGTTTCTTGAAGTTGGTTCATTAATTCTACTTTGAGGTTGTTGATAGTGCGGGTTGCTGCGTACCGTTTCCAGGGAGATCCCTTGAAGTCGGTGGCTACTGTATTAAGTTTATTGCAAGATGTTTTTGCCTGGGAAGCGCTTGCTCGATTTAACAAGTCGGAATAATTGCCAAAGAAATCAAAAACAGCAAAACCGTCAAAGTGACTCCAAGAGTTTTCAAAAAAGGAGAGGTACTTTGTATCGCCCGAACCGGCATAAATATCTCCGATGGAATTTAGGATTGTGGTATTATCCGACTGCTCCAAATTTTGAGTATAGTTTAGTGCTTTTTTGCTATCCAGCTTGTGCAGACCTTTTAGACCAGAAGATACGACACGGTAGGCTTCGGTGTTACTCTCGATTGCTTTCGTGAAGGTACTTAGATAGGTGGATTTCCCTGATTCTGCCAATTTTTCTAGAGCAGCAGCTTTCACTCTTGAGTTTTTGTCGGTGGTTGCTAATGTGTTTAATGCTGCTTCATTTCCAGTTGCGTTCAATCCAGTGATCGCATTGCTTCTAATTTTCCAATATGGGTCATTCAACGCATCCGTAAAAAGCTTGGTTCTTGCAGCAGAGTTGTTGGTTTTCAATTTTTCAAGCGCATCGAAGCGATCTCTGAATTCTTTTGCATTGTAATATTGATAAACATACTCTTCGTCTGTTTTCGATTTGTCTTTTGCGGTGCACAAAATCACATATTCGGGATCTACATTGACCAATTTTGGTGTTTCAGATACTGGTATTTCGAACGTTTGTTTTCTGGCATTTACCCACAACTCTTTACGCTCTTTGCCCTTGCTTGTATAGATGTCCACCTTCAATGGCAACTGATATACTGGTACGTGGGTCTCAGGATCCTGAAGTTGAGTAACCGTAAGCATTAATTTCCCGGAAGGGTCATAATTATATTTGTATTCCAAATCGGGATGTCCCTGATCAAAAAACCATTGGTTGAAAAACCAGTTGAGATCTCTACCCGTCACGGCCTCTGCAGCTAGCCTAAGGTGGTGTGCTTCTGCCGCTTTAAATTGGTTGTCTATTAGATACTTTTGGAAGGTGGCAAAAAAGGCCTCGTCTCCGATATAGTCTCTTAGCATATGTAGAATTGCGCCGCCTTTATTGTAACTATGACCGTCGAACATGTCTTCTTTATTGTCATAACCAAAGTCAATCAACGGATGTACACTTCCTCTGTTTGCTTGGGACATGTAGCCTGCAATTTCATTTTTGCGGTGGCTTTCAGCGGCGTCTTTACCGTATTTGTATTCATACCATAAATACTCCCCATAGTTAGCAAACGATTCATTCATAGGCAAGTTAGACCAGCTTTCACAAGTAACTAGATCGCCAAACCAATGATGAAACATTTCATGTGCAACTATTCGATCATTATTGTTATCAATTAGTTCTCGTTTATTCTTTTGAACAAAATCACCAAATATTACAGCAGTTGTGTTTTCCATTGCACCAGACACATAGTCTCTCACTACAACTTGTGAATATTTATCCCAAGGGTAAGGGTATCCTAATAAATCAGAGTAAAAGGTCATCATTTCGGGTGTGTGGTTGAAAATTTCCTTAGCGTCTGCTTTGTATTCGGGCTCCACATAATAACCAAGCGGTATTCCTTTCCAGGAATCTTCCACCACTGCAAATTCACCGATGGCCATCATAAATAGGTAAGGAGCATGCGCTTCCTTCATGACCCAATAATCTGTTCTGGTGCCGTCTGGATTTTTCTTCGAAGACGTCAGCGTTCCATTAGACAAGGTTTCAAAATTGTCCTCTATCGTAATTTTAATCTCTTGTGTACAACGCTCATTCGGTTTATCGATGGTAGGAAACCAGCAAGAACTCGCCTCGGTTTCTCCTTGTGTCCAGATTTGTTTTGGTTTGTCTGGGTCTTCACCTAGCGGATTGATAAAATACAACCCTTTGTCAGAGGTAATCGCGGCACTCCCTCCAACTTCCAGATCATTCGGTTTGGCGGTGTAGTCAATATCGATCGTGTATTCCTCTGTTGATTTATAGGGACGACCAAGGTTTATTTTAATCTTAGCACCGTTGTATTCATATTTTAGGTCTGCGCCATTCATTTTTATGGAATGGATATCAAACCCTTTCGCATCGAGGACTAATTCACTCGTGGTATAAAAATAAGGCTTCAGCTTCAAGGAAGCTTTCCCTAGTAAATGTTGTTTAGACCAATCGAAACGCACGTCAAGGCTAGTGTGGATCAGATCATTCGTTCGTTCTGCGGTGGCCTGGTAGACGGGCAACTCATATTTCTGGGCTTTCTTTGGAGCCGTGACAACTAAGGTGTCGAGCATTCGTTGCTCAAATTCTGGAGCAAGAACAACTTTATTCGTACCTGCACATCCTGCAAGTACCAATACCGAAAAGCCAAAGAACAAAATTCGATTTATCATATCATGGTTTTTTCAAAAGAATAATGTACAAAAGTACTTAGAATTCCCATTTTTTTTGTCCGCGATTATATGAATATGCTTTAATAATCGACGAGTTTGACAATTTAATTACAATTTGGTAAATGGGGTAATAGCTAGAATGGTTAATGGTATATTCATTTTTTTACAAAAAACCATTAACTATCAACTCATCCAACTATTCTACTATGTAGATATTAACCAAAAACTATTCCCCTTTCTTTCGTACTAGTCCTGGGGTTTTCAACTTACTATCGTATTTCCTGTCGGGGTGATTTCGTTCATTAAATTGTCTTAGTCCTTGCATGGTTTCGGGAGCAAAAATGGAATCTAAAAATTTCTCAGCTTCTATCCGTAATCCTTCATCCAGCGACTCTCCGAAACCACGGACTGCAGCTTCTTTGTCGGAGCGCATAGCAGGTTGTGGTAGACCACACAAAAAATGAGCTAACTCTAATGCCCTTGTCAAAGATTCTCCTTTGGGTACGATTTCATTGACCAGTCCAATCCGATACGCTTCTTCTACGTTGATGACTTTTCCGGTCAGGATGAGCTCCATGGCACGTCCCATGCCTACAATCCGGGGCAAGCGTTGTGTACCGCCGTCCGCTAGGCCGATATTCCATCTTCTACACGTCACTCCAAAGGAGGCATGCGTTTCGGCGATGCGCATGTCTGCAAAACAGGCCCATTCCAAACCGCCAGCATAAGCCACTCCATTCACAGCAGCAATAATGGGTTTATAGATATCCGTCCATCGGGTTGGTCCTAAGATACCAGGGACTTTGCCTGCTATATGTGCCTCTTTGTCAATTTTGTCTGGGGCAATAAGTGCACCATTCATCGCTGCTTTTAGATCTCCACCACTGCAAAATGCTTTGTCTCCTGCCCCGGTGATCACAGCAACTTTCAGGGAGGGGTTGGTTTTAAATTCATGCCAGGCATGAAGAAGTTCTTCATGGGTTTTTGGGCCGACACAGTTCATAACTTCAGGACGGTTGAATTTTATGATGGCAACCCCTTTTTCTGTAATAAATTCTATTTCTTTGTAATTCATGGTTAATCAGTTTTGGTGGACGAATATATGAAAAACCTGTTAGCCAAAGAACCATAGAAAAATTTCCGCATAAATCGAAGCGCGAAGCGGCCTTTATTCTGAAAGTATTGTGGTCTATTCTAAATCGCTACTTTAGCAACTTGTTTGTGTAGTTCATTTACTTTCATCAATGCTGCTGAGCCATACCAGGGATGCAATTCCATTATAAGACTGCCTGCTTTGATTGCGGGGTCGCTTTCGGTGAGTGATTTTGCCTCTTCCAGCGTTTCTACATTGAAGATATAGATGCCTCGGAGGTCTGAGGAGCCTCCATAAAAAGGACCGGCTAGTACTAGTTTGCCAGCCTCGGCCATTCGCCCGATGTTTTCCATATGTGCTTTTTGAAGTTTGGCGGACGCTTCTTTTGGAAGGTTGCGATTTGGGCCAGTCTTTAAAAAAGCCATGATATATTTTTTCATACCATAGTCATCCGCTCCTACTTCTTTGGCTAGCTCCTCATTGAACCCTGCTGAAGCGGTTTCTTTTGTAATTTCGGTGACTGGTTCATTGCAGGAGGTTAGCAGCAAAAGGCAAACCAGTATGTATAGTATTGTTTTCATAGGCTGTTAATTTATTCTACAATAATAAGGATTCCATTTGTCAAGTGCACACATTACCATTATTTTTGATTGGACTCCAAGGTAGCTTCAAATTTAATTTCTATTATTAAAACTTTAAAGTTCTATAAAAGAGAGGTTTGTACTGTATTTATATACACAATTTTTCTATTTTTCTTTAAAAATGTATTTTTTTCACCTTAAGGCTAAGCCTATATTTGTACTATCAAAAATGAGTACAATTAGGTTGGAAATAGGAAAACACCGGCTATTGCAAAGGCAATAGCCGGTTCCATTTTAGGAAACGAGCAATTTTCTTTTATTTGCCAACTTTCAAAAGTATTTGAAAGTTGAGAAAATTGGTGTATCTTTGGAATATGGATTTACAAGAAGGAAAAGACAAATTTATCCAAGCATGGGGAACATTGGGTTCTCACTGGGGAATAAATCGTACGATGGCCCAAGTACATGCTTTGTTGCTTATTTCTGCAAACCCCCTGTGTGCAGAAACAATTATGTCCGAATTGCAAATATCCAGAGGCAATGCTAACATGAATATCCGTGCACTGATCGACTGGGGCTTAGTTTTTAAAGAATTGAAGCCGGGAGAACGCAAAGAGTTTTTTGTGGCAGAAAAAGATATGTGGGAGGTAATCCGACAGGTCATTGTGCAACGTAAGAAAAAAGAACTCGAGCCAATCATCAAAGTACTCAACGAAGTAGGGCAGATCGAGAGCGAAACCGGTCCGGATGTGGAAGAGTTTGAAAAGGTGATCCGTGATATTAGTTTGTTTGCCACAAAGGCTGATTCTACCTTAGACAGCTTGATAAAAGCCGATCAACACTGGTTTGTTGGTACGTTTATGAAAATGATAAAGTAACTCTCTGTTACTAGATTAATGCTTCGTTAATATTACAATATATTGTTCTTCTAGTGTACTAACATCTTGTTCTACTTCTACATTTTTTAGCTGGCCTAATTCTCTCGCGACTTCATCTACTGCTATTCTGTGGTTTTTGGGTGGTCCGTGCGGTGTTTCTTTCTTCTTGAAATCTACTATCAATAGTTTGCCCTTTGTTTTTAGGCCTTTGAGGACTTGTTCGAAGTAGTCACCTCTGTTTTCTATATGGTGGTAGGTGTTTACGATTATTGCGGCGTCGATTTCTTCTGCTTCTAAATTGGGAGAATCATAGGGGACTTTTTTTGTGATTAATTTTGACTCTTCGATCCCTTTTTCTCCTTGCTTTTTCTTTATGTATTCCAGAAACCGGTCGTCAACATCAGCCGCGATAACTGTTGCTCCGCGATCTACCATTCTGAAGGAAAAGTAGCCTGTTCCTGCTCCGATATCCATGATCCTTTTCCCTTTGATGTCTCCTAGTTTATCAAGGACAGCGGCAGGTTTTTGGTAATCTGCTCTTTTCGGATCTTCAAACGCATTGACCAGATCATTGAAATCCTGTTTGTTCATTAAGTGGTTGGACTTATTGTCATCGTGGTGGTGATGTTGGTGTCCTTTCCGCTCTTTGTGTTGTTGGCTGTGAGGATGATTGTGGTCTGCCTCGTTGTGATCATTTGTTCCTTGATGGCAGGCAATAAAAAGAGTGGTGAGAAATAGTAAAACAAAGGTCTTTTTCATTTTTTGTGTTTAATGAATGTTGAGAATGGCGCATTAATTCTACAGAAATTCAGGGACAATTTTACAATTAAAAAATCAATTTTCATTAATAAAGACCAACAACACCTATGTTTTTGATCCTTGAAGTGCAATTTTCTGTATTTGAATAAAAGATTTTATAAAAATTTTGTAATTCCTATTTTCTGAAATTTAGCTTAAAATTGTTTAACAATCAATCAGAACCTCCATTAGGAACACCCTAAAGGGGTAATTTTCCAATACAGTCTCGTTGGTCTCGGCTTTCGGGGCTGTTTTTTTGGCAAGTACTTTGTATTTTACACGATATGAAGCGACGACACTTTTATTTTCTACTAGTTTTGGTTTTGATGGGCTCAATGTCTTCTTGCAAAAACAAAGACAAGAAAAACAAAAAACCAGGCAAAGGCAAAACCAGTCTCATCAGTAAACAATTTCTGAGCAATCAATTGGACTTCCAATGGTTCAACAGTAAAGCGAATGTCCGCTTTTCAGACAGCAAATCAACGCAAAGCTTTTCTTCTACCATCCGTATTCGAAAAGACAGTGTGATTTGGATGACGATTAAAAAACTGGGTATTGAGGGCGGAAGAGTATTGGTGCGGCCGGATTCTATTTTTGTTATCAATCGAATGCAAAGAGAATATTATGCCCGCGATTATACCTTTCTGGAGGATGAATTTAACATAAAAACCGACTTCAACACCCTACAGCAAATGCTAGTCGGCAATGCGCTATTCCTAAACGAGAAGACCCTCCAACAAGGGAAAGGAGCAGAACAGTACCGCTTGACTTCCTCAGAAAACGGCGTAGAAGGAGTTTATTATTTGGATCCCATCAGCACGTTACTTCAAAAAATGATGATCAACGACGTTCCAAACGGTAGAGAATTAAACCTCACCTTCCAAAACTATAAAGAAGCAAATGTCAATGCTCCATTTTCTTTCAGCCGCAAAATAAATATGGCCAGCCCGGAGACCGGCGATGTCAATCTCGACATCAATTTCTCCAGAGTCGAATTTAATGTTCCTAAGACTATGCCCTTCGTCGTTTCTCCTCGGTATACCATTCGGTAATTAGTTATTGGTTAATAAGTGTTAGAGTTAAAAAGTCAAATTCTTCATTTGTCCCTCTATTCTCTACGCTCCGTTTTTTTTACCAAAAGAGTCCAATTTTGCTTTCCAAAATGGGTCCTTAAAACACTTTTTACGTTCTACCAACTACCCTCTACCTCCTTGATTTTATCAAAAATCAAGTAAAAAATCACATTTTTTATTTTGAAAAACCAACTTTTTTTAAAATTTTTTCTCTTTGACAATCATTGAGTTACAAAGGTTTTTCGACAAAAAACAAAAACCGGTTTATGTAAAATCCGTTTTTTTGACTCTATATAGATAGAAGATTGTTACTGACAACCTGAATAAAATTAACTTTCTATAATTTATAAATTTTATCTTAGTGCTCGCATCTATCATTAAATCTGCACCAATTTTGAACGTGTCACAGGCATATTCTAATACTTCATCAGACCTTGATCTGGTAGCATCATTCCAAGCAACACGGGACGAGAAAATAATCGCCATTCTATTCGACAGATATAAACACCTAGTGTTGGGTGTCTGTCTGAAGTATGAAAAAAAGATAGAAGTTTGCAGAGATCTTATGATGAATATCTTTGAAGATTTAATTGAAGAGTTACCAAACCAGAACATCAAAAATTTCAAAAACTGGCTGTACACCATTACCCGCAACAAGTGCCTCCGACATCTGAAAGATGAATTAAAAACGGTTTCGCTGGATGATGAAGACAACATCGGCGTTTGGAACAACATCCAGTCTAATAGCAGTGAATTTGGATATTCAGAAGGATATAATCACGTTGAATTTGGTACCATAGATCGCGACAAAGTCCATGATGCTTTACAAACACTAAATAGTGCACATCGCGAATGCATTTTTAAATTTTATTTTGAAAAACTGACCTACAAGCAAATTGAGGAACAGACTAATTATACATTAAAACAAGTAAGAAGTAACATTCAAAACGGAAAACGTAATCTGAAACTCGCCCTGCTGGAAACCTTGCGAAGAGATGAAGATCGCGACCCTTATGAATTGTAACATTAAAAAAGGAATGAAAGAATTATTTGAACAAAGAGATTGCCTTTCACAGGATGAAATAAAGCGTTATGTGCAAGGCCAAATGAAAGAAAAAGAGCAGCGTGAAATGGAAAATCACCTCGCAGACTGCCAGTTTTGCAGTGATGCAGTGGAAGGCTATGCCTCTGTAGAGAATTTCGAGCAGGTAGACCAAGTGCTGGAAGAATTTGCGTTGACCAAACAGCAGGAGCAAAAAAAGGCTCAAGAAGCAAAAGTGGTAAACATTCAGAAAGCAAGCGCATCGAGAAGCTCTTTTTTTCTAAAAGCCGCGGCTGCTATACTCCTGATTAGTATCCCCGCGGCACTTTTGTTGTACTCGAATGCCAATCAGGGGCCTCAGTTGTTTGCAGAAATGGTGGATGAGATCCCTGCCACCTACGACTATGCCCAACGAACAGACGATAGTACTAAGATGCGGCAAGAACCATTTTTCCTTGCGCTGCAAGCCTACGACAGTAAAGAATATGCAAAAAGCCTGGTCTTATTCAGACAGCACTTATCTGAGCGGCCAGAAGATAAAGCTGCAGTATTTTTCTCTGGAGTGGCGTATTTGAAAAACGGCCAAACTAAAAAGGCGATTGCTGCTCTAGAACAAATTTATTTAGATACAAAATCGGGATTCCATCTGGATGCGACTTGGTATCTAGCCTTAGCAAAATTGAAACAAAACGACAATAAAAGAGCGAAGAGTCTGCTACAGGTGTTAACGCAAACAGACAGCTATTACAATGGTAAAGCTGCCGAGTTATTAGTTGTGATCAAGTAGCAATTTAGCTAGCGATCTTGTAAATACGTTTTACGGTGATAAATTGAGTGTCTTTCTGGATGAGGGTTTCAACAGTGAGACGGCCTCCTTCTTTTACATTGCTGATGAAGGATTCCATTTTTGCTTCACTCATACGACCTTCGTTTTTGAGTACTTTGATTTTCTTGCCCCGTTCGTAAGTCAGTGTCAATTCATCAATGTTGAAGGTTTTTCCATATAGATCGCGCACGACGACAGGAGTAGAAGTGCCAATTGAAGATAATTCGTCTAGACTGATTTCTGCTGTTCGCAAATTGCCCCAAAAAATTCGGAAGCCATTAGAAGCGTATTGGCCGCTTTTATTTGCGAGTGGAATATTGAAACGGAAAGGAAGTCTCATTTTCATATTTACAGGTGCCCCTTTGTCGATGGCGGGACTCCATTTTGGCATTGCATTTACGACACGGAGTGCTTCCTGGCCACAGCCATTGCCAATGTCGCTGACGATCTCTGCCTTTGTAGTGTTGCCCTGGTCGTCTACAACAAACTCGATCAGTACCATGCCCTCTGTTTTAGTGTCCAAGGCACTTTTGGGGTACTTCATTTGAGATTTTATAAAGTCTACCAAATTTTGATTAGAACAGGCAACTTGTTCTTTATCAGATGGTCCAGCTTCCTCACAACCAGCAAACCGTGGCATTTGGTCAGCGCTTTCCACCACAACCTGTGCGAAGGAAAGGCTATGAACAGCAAGGAAGACAATAATCGCGATGTTTCTTAAATAATTCATAATTGTAACAATATCAGTCAGAAAGATACAAATTTCATGCCTTGTAACTTCAGACCACCAGAAAAAATAAATTTAGTTTGGATAGTAGTTAAACTGATTCGTTTTTAATCTAGATTGGGCGACTTTCAAAAAAACAAAAATAGCTGTTCCTAACCAAGGATGCCATATTTTTACGAAATATTTTTAAAATTGTTTTGTTTCTGTTGCCAATTCCTCTCAAAACACAATAATACAGTTACTTTTCTGGTTTGTGATCCACCAATTCTATTCTTGGAAAAGCCCAGTTTTCAAATTTTGAAGCTTCTGTTTTGCTTGGGATGAGAATGATTTTCCGCAAGGATGAAATTTCAGAAAGCCAATCCGGCAAATCCTTTACATTTGTTCCTGTCAAGTTTAGCGTTTCCAATTGGTGAAAAAATTTGAGGTCTACTGGTGTTTCTTTGATTGGGTTTTGGCTGAGATTGAGGTGTTTTAAATTCTGGTATATTTTAATGCCTTTAGGTAACGAAGAAATCCCCATTCCGCTAAGGTTTAAAGTATCTCCATCTAATCGTTGTGCAAGGATGGATTGTTGCAAGTCTGATTGGTCTTGTGCAAAAATAAATCGAAGACCTTTGCGGTGTTTAGCATAAAGTTCTTCTACGATTCGATGCGCATCGAGGCCTCCTTTTTTCTGACACCGTTTGAGATATGCCTCCAGTTGAATTTCCGTCATTGCTGTCAAGGAAACCGTGTCGTCTTTTATGAAATTGGCTAAGTACGGCTGAGCAAATCGTTCTAGTAAGCGTCTTGCTTTTGCTTGAAAATACGAGTTGTAGTGCAGCTTCCAGACCACAAACACTTCCGTTTCTAGAGATTGCGGGACACCGCCACCGGACATTATTTCGATGGCCAGCTCCAGCTGGTCGTCTGTGCTTTTTAGCATGTGGAGTAGATTGCGGACGCCTTCTTCGAGCTCTTCTGTCATCAAGTAGGGCGTCTCCAGGTTGTCCAGTTGTTTTTGAAGGTCTTTTTCAGTGAGGAGGATGCATTGATCTAGCCATGGTAAATCACTTTGGCCGATGGTAGTGTGGGTGCCGATGAGGAGGTGGGTGGTATTTTCCTTTAGGATGTTTCCGAAATGTATTTCCAAGCCGGTCAATCGGTCCTGGAGCTGTGTTCGGTTTTTGAGTATTCCTGCAAACACCAATCGGCTCTGTTGATTAATTTTATGCTTTTTGCTGTTTTTTTCAAATTGCCAGGAAATCGTTTGTAAGGCTTTTTTTTGAATTTCTTCCAAGGAAGAATTGGTCGCCTCAATTAGCAAATCCGCAGGTTTTTTAGTCGATCTTTTTTCGAAATATAATTCTGACCACAACATCCGGGATTTGTCGTCTAGTTTGAACCTGTTTGTATCCTCAATAATCCTTAGGATAGCATGGAGCTCTTTTTTGATTTTTGTGGAATGGCCTTTACTTTTCACCACCTTGAGCGCTCGACAATTGACCAGTGTTTTCGGGAGTTTTTTTATGGGAATATTTCCAATATTGAGGGTAGTCAGATTTGGCAAAAGGGGCAGCCATGCTGGCAACTCTTCCATCGGGTTGTTGCTAATATCCAGTATTGTTAATGCAGGAAATTTTTTGATAACCGTAGGAACCACAGACAGTTGTTGACCACTTAAGTCTAGTGTGCTTACCTGGTCGCGTTGTTTTTTTGCCTCCTTAAGATCTGAAAATAGCATACTGCAAGATAATTAAGCACTACCAAACTCAATAACCATTTTCCAAATAACCAATAATTAGCCTAGCTCTTTCGCCCTTTCTTATAGTCGTAAGTTCCTTGTTGCATCCTGAACCAGCGAAGAGACGGGTCTAAAAAATCGCCGGTCTTTTTGGCCTTGGAGACTCCTTTCGTAAATTTTCGAAGTTTGTCTTCCTTTCGGTACGGCTTATATTCTTCAGAGGTTAGAAATTCGTTGTAGGCTTTTCGGTAGTCGAACAATTTTAGGTCTTTGGCTTTGTGGAGGGCAGCATACATATCAGACTCTTTGCCATTTTGAGCGTGGATGCTTGCTATTCTGTAGTACATTAACCCTTCATAACTTTCACCTATCGGATAATCTGTTTTTCCTGCTTTTTCGTAGTATTCAATCGCCTTTTCATAATTGCCGGCTGATTTGTGGATGTCAGCGATCATTTCGTAGGGGAATGGGAGGTCTGGGGATAGTTTTAGCGCCTTATTAAACTCATCAATTGCGCGTTTCGTATTGCCAATTTCATTGTAAATCACCCCAGAATAAAAATAGTTCATCGGATTTTTAGGCTTCAGCAATATCGCGTAGTTCAGGTCATCCAAGGACTCCTCATACATTCCCAAAAAATAGTTGACCGCTGCTCGATTGTAGTAGGCCATATAAAGCCCCTCATCTCTTTGAATAGCCTTAGTAAACCAGCCTTTTGCAATTTCCAAATCCTTTTTGGTTGGGTTCTCCTGATCTTGATTGAAATACCTTGCCGCTCCTGCATTACAGTAGGCCATGGCAAAGCTCGAATCGACTTCAATTGCCTTATAAAAATTATTCAACGCCTGATCAAATTTGTTTAACGAACAATACGCCATTCCTGTATCGTTGTACGATGGCACGTGAAATGGATTCAACGCTAAGGTCTTTGAATAATATTTGATGGCATTTTCATAATCGCCTTGTCGGTAATACGCTTTAGCAGCAGAGAAGGAACCGTCAATGCTGTTTGGATCGAGACTCATCAATTGTTTGAAATCTTCGATGGCGGGCTCATAATCTCCTTGGTACATGTGGCAGTACCCTCTGAAGTAGAGCGCCATTTTATGCTCAGGATTATACTTCAGAAAAATATTAAAGTCAACAACAGCTGCCTTAAAATCTTTTTTGCTCTTATGAACAAGGGCGGTTTTATAATAATGATAATCCACCGCTGGATCAGGTGCCTGTTGGGCAAACGCCAGATTAAAAGAAAAAATAATAAAAACCCCCATTAATATTTGAATAATCTTCATCTGCGAATTACTTTTATTGTAAGTGGAGGAGCTTGCTGGTTTATATAGTATACGACAAAAATAATCAATTGTTCCCCTAGTGTAAGTGGAGAGACGCATCATAGCAAGCTATGATTGAGCTGGGCTGGCTCCCGGGTTGAGGGTAGAAAGACATATTAAGACAAAAGTCTTTTAGCGAAGCCGTCCCACTACAACGATTAATCAAATAAAAGGCCAAACACCAATATGCTAGCATCGTATTTTGAAAAAGGGAAAATTGAAGCGGGTTGTGATGAAGCAGGTCGCGGTTGTCTGGCAGGGCCAGTTTTTGCCGCCGCCGTCATTTTACCAATAGATTTCCAGCATGAATTATTAGATGATTCGAAGAAAATGCCAGAAAAAGTAAGGTATGAGCTACGAGACATCATCAAAGAAGTAGCGATCTCCTGGGCCGTCGCCAAAGTATTCCCCAAAAAAATTGACAAAATAAATATCCTGAACGCCTCAATTCTTGGAATGCACATGGCGGTAAAAAAACTGGAAACCCGACCAAACAGTTTGCTGATCGACGGCAATCGGTTTAAACCCTTTCCGGGAATAGCGCATCATTGTATCATAAAGGGCGATGGCAAATTTTTGTCGATCGCTGCAGCTTCTGTTTTAGCAAAAACATACAGGGACGATTATATGTTGAAATTACATAAGAAACATCCTCAATATTCCTGGGATAGCAATAAGGGCTATCCAACAAAAGCACACCGTGATGCTATTGAAATTTATGGTGCTACTAGTTATCATCGGATGTCTTTTCGGTTGTTGCCGGATACTGATCAGGGGACGATGTCTTGTTGATTTTTATCTTTGAAAAAAAATTTAAGTCAATTCATAACAAATAAAGCCCTTGACCCAAAGGGCCAAAGGCATCATTCTATATTACTTCTATTTGAAGGGGTTAGCTGCTACTGAAGGGTGATCGCGTTTTCTTCGATCATTTTTCTGATATTGATCAGTGCATATCGCATGCGCCCTAGCGCAGTATTGATACTAACACGGGTCAAGTCAGCAATTTCTTTGAAGCTCAGGTCGGCATAATGTCGTAGAATCAATACTTCCCGCTGTTCTTCAGGCAACTGATCAATCAGCTGTCGGATCTTAGCATGGGTTTGACTCTTGATCATTTTAGACTCCGCATTAGCTTCATTGTCTTGAATCACGTCGAAAATATCGAAGTCTTCCTTGGTCGAAACCGTCGGCTGTCTTTTATTTTTTCGGAAATGATCAACACATAGATTGTAGGCAATGCGAAGCGCCCATTGAATGAACTTACCTTCATCATTGTACTTTCCTTTACGGATCGTATCAATAATCTTGATAAATGTGTCTTGGAATATATCATTTGCCTGACTTTCGTCTTTGACAAATAGATAAATTGATGTGTAAACTTTACTTTTGTGTCTATTTAGTAAAGTTTCAAACGCTCTTTCTTCTCCACTGAGGTAAGCATGAATGAGCTCGCGGTCGGTACTCGTTTTAACTTGCATAATTGTACAGAATTTACTTGTAACTTTGAGGAATCAGTGTAAAATTTTGACCGCAATAGATTCTAGCTTTTAGAGAAGTTTTTTAATAAATTAATTATAAGTAAAGTTTCAAATACTGTACCAAGGAATTTTTTTTAATACTCTTTAACAGAATTTAACAAAACGTTTACATTTGTGTTTGTTAAACTGATCAAGAATAATATTTACCTTAACGCGAAACAAAGAACAATATTATAGAAACTGTGAAAAAAAATCAAATTTTTATCAAAGGGGCTCGTGCAAACAACTTACAAAACATTGATGTCGAGCTACCAAAGAACCAATTGATCGTAGTAACAGGTGTATCTGGCTCTGGAAAATCTTCCTTAACTATTGATACACTTTATGCCGAAGGACAACGTCGTTATGTAGAAAGTCTTTCGTCTTACGCCCGACAATTTTTGATGCGGATGAAAAAACCGGATGTAGATTACATCAAAGGTATTTGTCCAGCAATTGCTATCGAACAGAAAGTCAGTACACGAAACTCGCGTTCTACCGTCGGCTCCCTTACAGAAATTTATGACTACTTACGTATTTTGTACGCTCGCATGGGAAGAACTTTTTCTCCTATTTCCGGTAAGGAAGTAAAAAGACATCAGGTATCTGATGTAGTTGATTACTTCAATTCCTTGGATGATGGTGCAAAAGTACAACTGTTTGCCCCAGTCAAACCTGATAAGTATTCTACCGAAGAAAAAACACTCAATTTTTTATTACAAAAAGGATATTCCAGAATATTAGAGGAAGACCAATTAGTAAGAATTGAAGATATTCTATCTATAGAACCACAAAAATCAAAAAAGAAACAAAAAGTAGAAGTGTCGAGCGATAAGGTATTTTTAGTATTAATAGATCGGCTGGTTGTTAGTAGTGTAGACGAGGAAAACAAGAAAAGGGTTGCAGACTCCGTGTTGACCGCGTTCTCCGAAAGTGCAGGCGAGTGTATAATTTATGTGAACGGGAAGATGAAAGCTCGCTTCAACAACAGGTTTGAGCTAGACGGGATGGAATTTGTCGAACCAACACCCCACCTTTTTAATTACAACAACCCATTTGGCGCTTGCAAAATTTGTGAAGGGTATGGCAAAATAATGGGTATTGATAGAAACAAAGTTATTCCTAATAAAAATCTTTCTATCTATGAAGACGCTGTAGCTTGCTGGAGAGGAGAGAAAAGCAGTGTCTGGAAAAAGGAACTACTCAAAAATGGGATAAAATTCGATTTTCCGATCCATCGGGCCTATAAAGATTTGACAAAAGAACATCAAAAAGTAGTTTGGACAGGAAATGAATACTTTCGTGGAATAGACGCCTACTTCAAAAAACTAGAAGAGAAGCTTTACAAAATTCAAAATCGAGTCATGTTGGCAAGATACCGCGGACGTACTAGCTGCTACGAATGCGAAGGCCGCCGACTCCGACCAGCAACACAATACATCAAGATAGACGGCAAAAACATCTCCGACCTGGTAGACCTCCCAATAGTTGACTTGAAGACGTATTTTGATAAAATAAAACTAAACAAACACGACCAAACCATCGGCCAACGGCTGATCCTTGAGATAAGCACCCGACTGGAGTTTATGATAAACGTCGGACTTGGCTACCTTACCTTGAGCAGAATGTCGGCAACCCTCAGTGGCGGCGAGACGCAACGTATAAACCTGACCAGAACACTAGGAAGCAACCTCACCAGCTCCATGTACATCCTTGACGAACCTAGCATCGGTCTACATCCGAGAGACACCGAACGCCTGGTAAAAGTACTAAAATCACTCCGCGACCTCGGCAACACGGTAGTTGTCGTAGAACACGAAGAAGACATCATCAAAAATTGTGATTATCTCGTGGATATTGGTCCGCATGCAGGGATAAATGGCGGCCATCTGGTCTTTGCCGGTCCTTACGAAGAAATCTATGATACCGCGGCAGATAGCTTAACCGCCAAATACATGAGCGGCAAAATGAAAATCCCGGTGCCGAAACAACGTAGGAAATTCACCAATAATCTATACATCAAAGAAGCTTGCCACAACAATCTGAAAACCATTGATGTCCAAATCCCGCTCAATACGCTGGTAGCAGTTACCGGTGTTTCTGGATCGGGGAAAACGACTTTAGTCAAGCAGATTTTGTACCCTGCACTTAAGGATCATCTAGGGGAATCAATGCCAACAAAACCAGGCGACTTTTTTGCATTGGAAGGCGACCTCGGAGTCATCAACCAAGTAGAGATGGTCAATCAAAATCCAATCGGCAAATCTTCCAGGTCCAATCCGGTCACCTATGTCAAGGCGTACGACTCAATTCGTAAGCTGTTTTCTGATCAGCAGTTGTCGCTGGTTCGGGGTTTTAAGCCAAAGCATTTTTCTTTTAATGTGGAAGGAGGACGCTGTGAAACTTGCAAAGGAGAAGGAGAGAATGTAGTAGAAATGCAATTTCTAGCTGACGTCCGACTGATTTGTGAGGAGTGTGAAGGCCGACGTTTTAAAACGGAAGTCCTTGATGTTCAATACAAGGGCAAATCGATTTTTGATGTGCTAAGTATGAGTATTGAGGAAGCATTGGAGTTTTTTAAGGAGGAGAAAGATATTATTGCGAAGATAAAACCCTTGCATGATGTTGGGCTTGGGTATGTCAAGCTCGGCCAATCGTCAAGTACCTTAAGTGGTGGCGAGGCACAACGGGTAAAACTGGCTTCCTTCCTAGTAAAGGACAAACCATCGGAGCACATTGTTTTCATCTTTGATGAGCCGACAACGGGCTTGCATTTTCACGACATCCGAAAATTGTTGGATGCATTGAATGCGCTGGTGGAAAAGGGCCATACTGTGATTGTAGTAGAGCACAACATGGAAGTCATCAAGTCTGCAGACTGGGTGGTTGATTTGGGGCCTGACGGAGGAGCAAATGGTGGATATTTGTTATTTCAAGGAACGCCAGAGGGACTTGCTAAGTGCAAAAAATCGTATACAGGACAGCATTTGGTGGAGAAACTGTAGGAAGGATCATTCCTTTTTGGATCTAATTTGGCTAAGCCAACAAAACGATCCTAACCTCCATTGGATAAATCCAGTGGCAATTTATTTTCTTCGTGTGAGGTAGTTTAGGATTTGGTATGTTCTTACGATATAATATCGCGCTAACATAGCAAGCGAGTTCATTCGCCTGCTACGTAGGACGCACTAAACTTTTATTAAATTTGCCACCTTATTTCCACTTGATAAAAAGTGCAGGAACGATTCCCTTTTCTGCAACGTCTTTTATTGGGACAGTGAGCTCAATTGTCGAGTCATCAATTTTTTCGTATTGACCATCGAATTTTATTTTTTTGATTGTTCCAGGGACCTGATACCTTGTTTTCAACTGCATGTTTTGCATCATTTCTCCTAGCCCTAGCATCGAGTCTTCTCCCCCCTCCTTTGTCATTTCCTTAAAGGATTTTAGTTCTTCTTCAGAATAAGCATACTTTTTGACAACCAACTTGTTCTTGCTGAACGTGATGTATTTTGTAAAGTACTCACTGGAGAGATTGTCAAGGCCATTAGCACCAGGAGCAGCAGGCCCTCCAGTATCATTGCCTTCTTGCATTTTTTCTACTGCCTTGAATTGGCGACCTAGTTCTTTTAAATTGGTGAAATCTGCAAGCATTCCAACATACATGGATTGGTTAGATTTGTCCACGATCATCCTCATGTTCCATTTTTTTAAGGCCTCTCCTTCTGGGGTTCCTTTAATGGAATCCGGCATTATGTCTTCCATTCGCATTAAGGTATCTACTCGTTCTTCCGCATTTTTGAAAATATTCTTTAGTGGGTCTTCTTCTTTTTCGTTTTCATCACTTCCCGCTCCCATCATTTCAATCAGCGCAAAGGCTTCGCTCATGTCACCGCCCGTTTCAAAAGAACCGGATCCATCTTTGTTAAAGGAATAATTTTGTTGAATTACTGCGCAAGAATTCAATAATAAAAGAACGCCAACAAAGGCAACTAAATACAGTTTTTTAATGATCATTTTATGGTTTTTTATCCCAATTCACGCATTATTCAATTCATTCTATGCATGATTTGGTTTTAATTGTGAATTATTTTCCTGCAATAAACCCGCCATCCACTGGCAATGCCAATCCGGTGATAAAGCTGCTTTGGTCTGCACACAACCATAGAATGCTATTGGCAACATCTTCTGGTTCGCCGTAGCGACGCATTGGGATATTTCTTCTCAGTGCTTCTTCCATATCTTCGTGGACCGACAATAGTTTATCTACCAACGGGGATTTTGTAAATGCCGGGCAGACCGCATTGACACGAATATTTTTTCTGGCATACTCTACTGCAGCGGACTTAGTAAGACCAATTACTGCATGTTTGCTGGCGCAATAAGCCGAAGCATTAGAAAAACCCTGAAGGCCCGATGCAGATGACAAATTTACAATACTCCCGCTCCCTTGTGCCAACATCATCTTTATTTCCTCTTGCATGCAATAGAAAACCGAGGTCTGATTTACTGCAATGACAGTGTGGTAATCGTTCACATCAAGGTCAGCTAGTTTTGCCCATGGACCGCCGATTCCGGCATTATTGATAGCAATGTCGAGGCGGCCAAATTGTTCTTGTATCCAACTAAACAACTCGAGTATGTCGCTGTAGTTGCTGACGTCTGTTTTTCGGAAAACGGCGTTTGCTCCTGCGTCTTTTAGCTCCTTGGTGATCCCCTTGCCGTTTGTTTCGTTGATGTCGGAGAGAATGATAGCGGCTCCTGCTTTAGCGAAAGCTCTTGCTGTTTCTGCTCCAATCCCTGATCCGGCTCCTGTGATCAGCACGATTTTATCTGTAAACTGGTAGTTGGTCATAGTTAGTCTGTTTTGCAATAAAGGGTGTATTCAAATCTATCAAAAAGATGCAGTCCTTCAAATTTCAACTCGAAGTTATCTTTTACTTTCAAATTTTCGATGGGAAGGTATTTAAGATCCAGCACATCGTCATCGCCCAAGAGTTCGTCCAATCGCAGGACTTCTCTAGGATTGTCTACAAACGTTTGCTTGGACAATTCGACAAATAATAATTGATTGTTGTTGGCGCTATTGTCTTGTTCTACATCCTGTTCTACCAGGACTATGACGTAATATCCACTAGTTTCAACCAGATTGAAGGCATTAGAAAGTTCGAACGATTTATTCGATTCATCAAAGACAAAATGATTGATTTTTCGGACAGGATTCTGTTTATCTTTTTTGATAAAAAAGGTATGCAATTCGATTTCATCATTTTTAGTTAGCCCTTCGCTAAGATTGTTGGCTTCTATTTTTGTGAAGTGAAGTGCCGTGGCTGATGGCTGGTTGGTCCTAATTTTTTGATGACACCCGAAGGAGAAAGAGACAATTACAAGCACAAAATATAGTTGCCAGGAGCAGATCTTATGTTGTAAGTTGGTGATTGAATTATTTTTGTTTGGGAATAACATGCTGCAAATTTACCATAATAAATTTTCGATCTACAAATAGGAGGACACATTTAATAGATATAACTATCAGGACTGCCTGTTTCGCTGGAGAAGGCAGGTACTGAGGTCGCCGATACGAGGCTGGGGAATCGCTTAAAATGGCAGGTGATATCCCTTGTCTTTCTCACAAACAAAATCATACTCCTCAATGACAGCAGCTGGATTGAGTACGCCATAGATGTGTGGATAGGGTTCTGTGCCGCCACTCGTGTTTTCAAATACCAACTTCGACGTGAGTTTTTCGGTGTCAATTTTTAGCAGGACCATATCTTGTTGGTTGGCGGCATGTTTGTTGGCGGAGCGCAGGATTTGCTCAAAGGTCGAGCAATGGATAAACCCTTCCGTGGCTAGGGAAGGAGACTCGTAGGCGTTTTGAGACTTGCCTTTTTGCCATTCGGATTTTTTGGTGAAGTGGTAGATGATATTCATTGAGGAATTTTAGAAGGTTGTAGGGAGAAAATTTTTGAAATCTAAGCTCAAAAATATAAAGAATTACAAATAAAAAAGACCCGGCCTCCTCCAAAACCGGGTCATGATTTGTCTCATCTTGGTTTAACAATTCGACAAATCTTCCTCAACTTACAAAATTTTTTTTTAAAAGTGGTGGCAACAGGCCGAAGCCTGCTGCCACATTTCTTTCGAGGGTTTAATAACTACACTGGACCCAAAACCAATGTAATAAAATCTGATTACTAAATTTCCCTAACTAGAACACAGATCCTCAAAAGTGTTAAGTGTGTCACCACTTTTTCTAAACTGCAATTATATATAACAAAACTTCTTTAGTCTAAATTAAGTCCCTATTCATCAGTCAGCTAATTCCTGATATTTTTTAATTATTCTTCTCGTGTCTTTCGGGTAAAGAATTTCTCTTCCGAAAATAAATGTTGACATGATAAATAACCAGGAAACGATAAATAAGAGTAATAGCATGATAAAACTTTTTTGGTAGATAAATTTGAGGTGTTGGAGCTACCCGGCGGTCCCGAGTTTATACGAGACCACCGGTTCACTCAATCCTCCCATTATTCTTATACTGCCATTAAATGGCGTTTGTTTCGTTTTAAGCGGCATTTCCTTTACTGTTCAACCAACTATCGATTACTTTGCCACTAATAGGTATTTGGTGATTTTCGTTTTTCAGTACTTCATCGCAGGAAATTTTTAGTTCCTGAAATAATTTAACGGTATCTTTTCTGTGGGGCATGTTTAAGCACTTTTTGACATGTCTTAATATCAGGCTTTCTAATGACCCAAACTGTTGTTTTTTGAGTAAATATCTTTGTATCGTTCGTAACTGGTATTCCAGAAACACGAAGTTTTTAAGCTCGAATTGTGCTGGCACCTGAAGTAACTTACTGAAGGCAAGTATCGCTGGCTGCAAGCCCGTTTTGTCAAAATCCTGTACCTGGTTTATCCAATCCAGACATTTATCGTAATCTTTTATCAGGAAGTAGTACACACTGATATTGAAGTAGGCATTTATCATTTGTACCTGATCGACAATCATGGAGTGTTGCTCCTCTATTTTTTCAATAATTTGCACCATCGCACTGCATTTCTGCAGTTGGCCAGTATGCAGGTAGTAGGTAAACTCTAACATGGACAATGCATGTTCTCTTCGCATTTTGTCACGTTCTCCTTTGGTTGGTGTTTTGCGTAGATCATCGATCAAATCCAGATAATCCATTTGTGTACCAGCCGTCAACCCACTATTTATATAATCTATCATGGTACGTTCGTAATCGTTACTAAACACCCTCGTTTTTATTGGGTTATTTTCCCAAAGTGCGACAATGTTTCGTAGTGCGTGGAACGCTTGTTTATGGTTTCCATGAATCTTGTAATAGATGCTATTGATTTCATGGAAAGCGATTTTTGATCTAAAAGTCAGCGCTTCTGCTTCAGATTGCATCAGGTGGCTGTTCATGATGTCTTCCAGGCAATTGGTGTCGCACGGTACATTAGGGTTCATGCAAGTGCGGTGCAGGAAGGTGATCTTGTCCAGCATTTCCTGGTACCTTATTTCATTGTTCAGGTGGTTGGATAACTGATTGGTTTCTGCGATGATTTTTTGCAATTCGACTTTCAGTTTGCTAGGCATAAGATAGACGACCAACTTTTTTTCCCAGCTTAGAATGCGGTGCAGGGAAAAGTGTTTGTCGGCATCCAGCGCAATCGATTTGGCTTTGTCCAACGCCTTTTTGCTTTGTCTTAGCAACCCTTTGTCATAGAGTATTTCTACCTCCTCCATCAGGTTGTTCAGTTTTTGGTCTGTTGTTTTGCCACTGTTGAACTGGCGCAGACTTTTAAGCACCGTGTCGTAAAGCAAATACTTTGTTGCTGCGATCTTTTTGCCAAATACTTCATTTGCAAACTTCTTTCGGAGTTTTACTTCATTGTAAACTTTTTGCTGGTCGATGGCATCAAACAGCTTTATATAGTTGCTTGTTCCATTTTTTGTATGCTGATTCGCAAAAAGTTTGAAGTGTCGTTTCTCCGATTTAGTCATCGACTGTATCAAATCAAATAAATCATTGGAAGGTAACATAGTAGTAAGTTTTTTTTGTAATTGGGGTTACAAGGTTTCTTTCTGATTACGATGACAAATTTATAGTCAAAGCCTGACCCCTGAAAACAACAAAAACTCAAATGTTACTCTTCTAAGATGAACATTCCTCGCATTACAATAAATTAAAATGTTTAATTGCCCACACCTCTCTTTGTTATTGTTACTGACTGTCAGCGACTTGTGAATTTAGTGCGGATTTGATTAAGCGTTTTTTATGATTGCCATCAATCTCAAAAAGTGTGTTCTCTAAGCCTTTAAAAAAAGTTATTTTAATTAGAAAATTTCTTTTTTGACTGATGTTGAATGCACTAAGGAATCAAAAAAAGTAGTTTTGCCAATAATGTCAATGAACTGAAAATCCAGATTTTTGCCAGATTCAAAAACAAAATTGGCAGATATACAGAAAATAATCAAACCACAAAAAGAGTAAAAATCTAAGTTCCAAGCATTTTTTTTCGAAAATAATAAGCTCAAGTACCTGATAATAAATCTATTAAATGTAATTTGTTTTGTATCGGAATAAATATTCCAACCCTAAAAATGATCCCTTTTTTAGTGGTCAAATCCTCAAATTTTGGCTAAATTGTATGAATATTTAAAAAAGCGAACCACTCCAATCCATATTTATGTCCAAATCCGACGACTTGCATAAGTTCATCCACTCCATGTCGAAGAGTGAGAAAAGGTATTTTAGTACAGAAACAAAGAGAAAAGGAGAAAACACCAGCAACTACAAGCGACTGTTTGACGAATTGAATAAAATGCAAAGCTATTCTTCTGACGACCTCAAGGAGAAATTTAAAGGAGAAGCCCTTGCTAAAAATCTGGCAAAAGAAAAGAGCGTCCTGTTCGAATTACTACTAAAAACCATCCGAAACTACCAAAGTCAAAAATCTGAAAAGGCAAAAATAAAGGAGTCGTTGATGAATGCAGCCCTCCTCCAGGAGCGTGGTTTGTTTGAAAAAGCCCAAAAATTGTGGGAAAAGGCCAAAACTCAAGCCTACGAGATCGAGCACTACCCCGCCATCCTTGAAATCATCCCTAAACAACGAAGCGCCGCCAATCGCCTAGGAAAAAAAGGGAATGAAATCGATTTATTAATAGAAGAAGAAAAAAAAATCATTTCTATTCTAAATCATGAAAATGCTATTAGTCAGATTTTTTATTCCCACCTTTCTATTTTCAACCAAAAAAGTAAAGTAATTGACGGTGAGTTGAACGATATACTCAAACAACAAATTAACACACTGGAAGAATTGAAGAAAAACGGGCTACTGAGTTTCTATGCAAATGTAAAATACCTTCAAATTTCAGGTCTCTACAATTCTATAAACGGAATGGAGAAAAAGTCAATTGTGTACTATAGACAAATAGTCGATCTTTGGAAAAAAAATCCAGCGCTGATAAACGAATATAACCACATCTATGGCGACCATTTGCTAAATTATTTCTCAAAATGCATTGCTGCGAATGATTTTTCAACAATAAATGAAGATTCCATTGAAGAGCTTCGAAAAGCCACTACCCTCCAGCCGCTTGAATCTGCTAAGGGGTTTAGGGACTTATATAACTTTATGCTGTATTATTATCTGAATATGGGAAATTTGGAAGGAGCAGTTTCGTTAGTTCCAGCAATCGAAAAAGGGCTGAAGAAACATGGACCTCACATCACAATTACCAATCAAATAGACTTAATAAACAATATAGCCTCCGTCTATTTTCTGAAAGAGAACTATCTGCTTTCTTTGAATTGGTTAGAAAAACAAATTGCAAAAAGTGAAAAACTAATTCGGCAAGACCTACAGAGAATGTCAAGGATTATGAGATGTTTTATTTTTTATAAACTCGAGCAGGTCGAAAAATTTGAAAATTGCCTGCGTGGCCTAAATAGGTACTTCCGACAACTAGGGCAAATTAGTTTTTTCGAACAAAAATGTCTTGATTTTCTTAGCGCCCTAAAACAATCCACTCCCTCCTCTGCAAAAAACATTTTGACTGCGTTTGAAAAAACCACAGAACAAATTTTTATAGACGAGAATGTACCAAACCCAGCATGGCTTGCCGAACTGCTAATTGCTGTTCGTGCGGAACTGACCAATCAAAAATCAGTTTCTCAATTATTAAAGGTATTGGAAAGCTCCTAAGAAATTCGTCCAGACACCACCGCATGTGTTGTGGAAAGTCCATTGTTGTCAATCTGAATAGTAGCCCCTAGGTTTCCTCTTATTGGATCAACCCCAATAAATACGTCGGCTGTATTTATTGTTTTTCCTTCATTCTCGCTATAAGTTCCTACAATCAAATTGCCATCATCGTGACTCCAACCAATAGTTGGTATTACGGTATCGGACACAGGGAAAACACTATTACTAATTGGAGGTGTTGCTAAGTCGAACTCTCCAATCTTGAGCTTGCCGCTTGATAATTCAAAACTGACGCCGAGATCGTTAAAGACAAAAAAGACGGGCCTTTTGTTGCCTTCCACTACTTTTACAGCCTTTTTTCGTTTGTCATACGAGAGGGTTACGGTAGCACTGTCGAAGGATTTCATATTGGTGGTGTTTAACAGGTTTGCAGAAATTGAGTTTTTACGTACTGTCTTCTTCGCTGTACTTGTCTTGGTTTCATTTCCTTTTAGATTCATCAATTGGGGGTTTGAGTGTACATTTATTTAAATACAACTGCGCGTTGTTGTTTTTCCTAAATTCCTGTTGCCTGACAAAAAAGTGAGGCGCTCCATTCTGTTTGCATTACAAAAATTGTATACATCAAAATTGCTGGTTTGGCGCACTTTCCGTCGGCAAGTGTTCTTTCTTTGAAGGACAAGTTAGGGTTTTTTGGGCTAAGTTTAAATCAAATTCAAACCAATTCTCTAATTCTAAAACTAAAATTCACAATAAAACCTAAACTATAATTTACTGGACACAAGAGCTTTAGTGAATTGGTAATTAGGCACCACCTCCATTTTTCAAAAGAATAAACGCTGCAAACAGTAACATATCTCTCCCCTCTCCGTAACAAATCAAATGGTTGAACATGCTCAGAATTTGTAGCCCCGAATGAAAATGACTTTTGCTTTATATAAAAAAAACCCTACATTTAGCTCTTAAAAAATAGAAAAATGGGACTTTTTGATCGGTTGTTTGGTACAACCACAAAGAAAAAAAAACAGCCTAATATACGCTTTGGGCGGTACTCTGACTCCTACAAAACTCCAGACCAACTCGATGCCTGGGAAGCCTCCGTCAAAAAATTTGACAAAAAGGAACACTTGGAGTCCTATGATAGCTTTTTCCAATACTTAAAAGATCCGAAACAAAACAATGTTTCTCATTCTAAAGATGGTGAAAACATTCATTTTGAATTGCTCCAAGGATCTAAGAAAATAACCGGCATCGCTGGGCCAAACATGGTCTCCGCAAAAACCACCGTCGTCAAATGTGACCGACTGAATGTTGGGTTTATGCGTCGATTGATGGAAAAAAACTACTCCCTCAAATACTCCAAGTTTTGCCTCAATGAAGACAACTCGATCTGTATGAAGTTTGACACACATACTATCGACGGTTCCCCATTTAAGTTGTACTACGCACTGAAAGAAATGTCCATCAATGCTGACAAACAGGATGATTTACTCGTTAACGAATTTGAAATGCTCCATACTGTTGACACCGGACACATAGAACAACTCCCTGAGTTGGAAAAAAATGTCAAGTATGCTCATTCACAAAAATGGATAAAACAAACCATCGAGCGCATCGAATCAATGGATTCAACAAAATACGCTGGCGGGATTACCTTTCTGTTGCTTTACCTCATCTACAAACTGGACTACCTGATTCAACCGGAAGGTTTTATGATGGAATCATTGGAACGCTGCCACAATTTGTATTTTGCCAGAGACAACAAATCCTCTGAACAAAAATCCCTAGATTTAATCAAGGAGCTTAAAAAACTACTTGACCGAACAGAGGAAGATTTCAACAAAGAAATGTATAAGGTCAATTCTACCTTTGGTATCACAACGCCCTCCAGTCACGAACAGGTGATCGGGACCATAGACGGTGAGCTATCCAAGATGGATTGGTACAAAGACAACAGCTTTCCTGAAGTCGCCGTTAGTATTCCTGGTTACATCGCAGGGTACAACCTCTTCAATTTTGCCGTACCACAACCAGATCGCGAATACCTGCATTTATTGATAGAAATCATTGAACATGAATACTTCGTTGCCCTTGGCATTGACAATGAATACGTCGACGAAAGTGGAAAAGTAAATAAGAGCAACATCAAAAATGAGATTGCGGAAATCGCAAAATCAAACAACAGAAAATACCCTAAGCTAAATCCGAATACAGGACTACTAAATTTCAGTTCTATGCCGGAATTTGCGAAAAGCTTTATGTTAATGGTCAAAGCGCTCGATCACACAGAAGCAGAAAAAAATAAAACAGTCTAAAAATTCAGAGATTGAAATTATGCGAGAAATAATTGAAAAATATAAAGATGTCGTTATTCAAATAGCCACTCCATTTAGCACAGGAACTGGCTTTTATTTGAAAGACCATGATGTTATTGTCACTAACGAACACGTTGTACGAGACAGTAAAGAAGTCGCCATTGACGGCAATTCTTTTGATAAAACGATTGCTAGAGTGCTGTTTTCCGACCCGCACCATGATTTGGCTTTTCTAGCCCCACCTGACAAAAAAGATTTTCAAAATGTCCAATTGACACAAGATCCCATAAATGACGGAGACCGTGTGATCGCTATTGGACATCCAATGGGATTGAAATACACCACTACTCAAGGGATCGTATCCAACGCCACACGGCATATGGACGAAAAAGACCTCAATTACATCCAGACAGATGCAGCGATCAATCCTGGCAACAGCGGTGGGCCGCTAGTAAATGACCAAGGCTATGTGATAGGCGTAAACACCATGATTTTTAGCAATTCCAACAACCTCGGATTTGCACTCGACGTTTCTTATCTGAAGTCCGCGCTGTCCGACTATAAAGAAAATTACGGCAAAATCGGGAGCCGGTGCCATTCCTGTTCCAACTTAGTTTTCGAAGATACAATTGATGCAGGGTATTGCCCCCATTGTGGTTCAAAGATAAAACTGCCGTCTGATCTGGACGACTACCAACCAACCGGAATCTCAAGCACCCTAGAAAAGATAATCTCTGATGCTGGCCATGATGTAAAACTATCCAGGAGAGGTCCTTCCCATTGGGAGATCGAGCAAGGTAGTGCGACCATTCATATTTCTTATCATGGGAAAACTGGGTTTATCATGTGCGATGCATTTCTCGCAAAATTACCTAAACAAAACATTTCTTCTATCTATGAATATCTCCTGCGAGAGAACAACAAAATGGAAGGACTCACTTTTAGTATCTACAATCAGGACGTAGTACTGTCACTAGTCATCTATGATCGATACCTCAATTTGGAATCTGGCAAAACACTAATCAAAAATCTGTTTGAAAAATCAGACCATTACGATGATATTTTAGTCGACAAATTTGGAGCCATTTGGAAATCAGAAGAAGATTAAATTCAGCAAAAAATATCGTTTAAAAGCCTGCTACAACCCTAGTAGGTTTTTTTATTGCTAAGAACAAACCGTTCGCATCATTTTTTTTGTTATTTTTATAGTATTCGAAAACATTCCTTCTAGAATAAAATCCCTTCTTATGAAATATTTAATCTCCCTAGTTTTACTGACATTCTTTTTTGTGTTTGACGGTTTTGCACAAAATGTAGGTATTGGAACAGCCAATCCTATGTCAAATCTTCACGTAATGGGAAGCGGACTTTTTGATAACCCTGGTTCTTCTACAGGTTCGGTCAACGTTGGTTCTCCTGGCGGTTCTCCTGGAATGGTGATCTATAGTAATGATCCAGATAACTTTCGGGCAGATATCCAACGGGTAACTGGTGGACTTCATTTTAGAGTCCATGGCGCCACAGGTTATCCAGCTTCAAGAATGCTGATTACCAATGCTGGAAATATAGGTATCGGCACTACAACGCCAGACGCCAAACTAGCCGTAGCTAATAGCCATGACTTGACAGGAACTGCAGCAAGTACCACCCTTCGCACTAGCGCAGGAACACTTAGCGCCAATTGGTTGGAAGATGAAGCACTAGCCAGTTTTGGAATTAAATCTGGTGGTAACAGCGTTAGCTTAGGAATTCGTGCCATTAGAGCAACGACAACAAATAACTGGTATGGCACTGCACTCGGTATCGGATTTGATGTAGACAACACCGTGCGAGCAGGAGGAGGTCTATGGATACACAACGGCAAAGTCGGTATCAATACACTAAATATGCCTGGCAACTACGACCTGTATGTACCAGACGGAATATTGACGGAGCGCGTCAAAGTTGCTGATAGTAACACTGCTGGCTGGGCAGATTACGTATTCGATGAAAATTACAGCCTAAAAAGCCTAACAGATGTAGAACAGTTTGTTGCGAAGAATAAGCACCTTCCCAACGTTCCTTCAGCAAAAGAAATAGACGAAAATGGCTACGAAATGACTGAAATGAATGTCATTTTTATGGAAAAAATCGAAGAACTATTCCTTCACACCATCGAACAGCAAAAACAGATCGACGCCCTCAAAAAACAAAATGAGGATTTGATCAAGGAAAGGAAGGGACAATAGCAGTAAAGTAACTTAATACTAAAAATATAGGGTTGGACGCAAATGTAGCATCCAACCCTTTTTCTTTAGCGATTGATCTTGTCCGAAAAATCGGATCAATCTATGAATAATTTAATTCTCGAGTTAAAACTAAAATTTTACTCCAGCATCAAAAGCAGTTAAATTAGCAAACTGCTCCATTCTTTTGTCAAGTTCCGTCGTGCTGAGGTTTTTCAACTTTTCGATACCAAACTTTTCTACCGTACAAGAAGCCATCATGGAGCCATAAACAACAGCTCGCTTCATGTTTTCGAAAGAAAGGTCATCCGTTTTAGCCAAATGCCCGATGAAACCACCTGCAAAGGTGTCTCCCGCGCCCGTAGGGTCAAAAACTTCTTCTAATGGCAGTGCCGGCGCAAAGAAAATATTTTCGCCGTGAAAAAGCAGCGCACCGTGTTCTCCTTTTTTGATGACTAGATAGTCAGGGCCCATTGCTCGGATTTTTCTTGCCGCCTTTACCAGAGAATGTTCTCCAGAAAGTTGTCTAGCTTCCTCGTCATTGATCGTCAGTACATCTACTTCAGCGATTACCTTTAGCAAGCTGTCTAGTGCAACATCCATCCAAAAGTTCATCGTATCCAATACGACCAACTTAGGGCGCTTATTCATTTGCTTGATTACTTTCATTTGAACTTCTGGTGTCAGGTTGCCTAACATCACATATTCCGCGTCCTTATAACTTTCAGGAAGGACTGGATCAAAATCTGCAAGAACGTTCAATTCGGTCGCTAAAGTGTCCCGACCATTCATGTCATCATGATATTTTCCTGCCCAGAAGAAACTTTTTTCTCCTTTTTTTACTTGAAGTCCCTCGGTAGAAACTCCTCTTGCCCGGAGTTCTTCTAATTCATGTTCCGGAAAATCGTCTCCGATAACGGAACACAATTTTATATCATCTACAAAATAGGAAGCGGCCCAACTTATATAAGTCGCTGCTCCTCCGACGATTCTGTCTGCTTTTCCATAGGGCGTTTCTATAGAATCAAACGCAACTGTTCCAACTGTTAATATGCTCATAAAAATATTTTTTTAAAATTTTCGCCACAAAGATTGCACATTTATTTTTCTTACACTACATTTGCGTCGCTCTTTTACCAAAAAAGTTTTTTAAAAAGAGCAAATTTAATGGAACTTTTTGACTCAACTTTGAGTTTAAATAAGTACTTTTGAAAAATAAACGCCTTCATAGCTCAGTTGGTTAGAGCGGTTGACTGTTAATCAATAGGTCCCTGGTTCGAGTCCAGGTGAGGGCGCTTCAAAAACCTCGAAGATTTATCTTCGAGGTTTTTTTTTTAATCCTCCTTCCGAAGGGTTTCGGTAACATTTCAAGTCCTTTGAAGGATGCAGAAACCCTCAAAGATTGTTCTTCAATTTTTTCATTACTAATCGTTGATAAGCTTATTATCGGAAACGAACGTCCCTAAACCAATTTAGCTTGCAATTGCAAAAGCATCTCCTTTACCATTTTCTCTAAATCGTAGGCGGGTTTCCATCCCCAATCATTAGCAGCAGCGCTATCGTCCAAACTAGAAGGCCAACTCTGCGCTATCAAATCACGGAAATCCGGTTGATAGTCAATGTTGAAGTCTGGAAGTTGTTTTTTTATGGCAGCACTGAGTTCTCTTGGTGTGAAGTTGACGCCGGCAACGTTGTAAGAAGATCGGATAGTGATTTGTTCTGTGGGAGCCTCCATCAAGTTTAAAGTAGCACGGATGGCGTCTGGCATAAACATCATGGGCATTCTGGTGTCAGGTGCAATGTAGCTTGTGTAATGGTTGTTCTTGAGGGCTTCATGAAAAATTTCCACTGCATAATCAGTTGTCCCACCACCAGGCATCGTCTTATAACCAATCAATCCAGGATAACGCAAGCTACGAACATCCACCCCCCGCTTTTGAAAATAATGTACACACCATCGCTCTCCTGCCAGTTTCGTCACGCCATAGATCGTTGTCGGATCGGTGATCGTGTGTTGTGGCGTATTGACACTCGGTGTATTGGGTCCGAAAACAGCGATACTGCTTGGGCAGAATACTCTATTTAGTTTTTTCTCAGCAGCAATTTCCAGTACATTCAAGGTGCCTTTGAAGTTGACTTCCCATGCCAGCATTGGGTTTTGTTCTCCCTTAGCGGAAAGGATCGCTGCGAGGTGATATACTTGGGAAATTTTCAGATCGCTAATTGCTTCTTCCATTCTGGGTTTGTCCAAAACGTCGAGCTGAATAAAGTTTTTTGTAGGATGGTTAGGTAGGCGGATGTCTGCAGGATATACCTTTTCATAACGTTTGCTAAGTGCCTCTACCAGCTCGGTTCCTATTTGTCCGCCGGCACCAGTTACAAGAATCGATTCCTCCTTCATTGGTTTGAATTGTGGGTGGAAAATTACAAAACAAATAAGGAATAATCCTAAATCCATACATATTTTTGTCGCATTATGTCGTACTCGAAAATTGAGCACAAGAATGTACCTTTAGGCTCGGCTAAGCTGCTTGAATGTGAGCAGCTCTAATAGAAGGTAATCGAAGCAAAGCATCAGGTGTAGGGGAGTATCCTATTAAAAAGTCGTTCTACTTTCTACTGGTGTGCCGGCTCAGCAACTACTTTCTACTATTCAATGGTAAGTCTTCCGCTTTCTTCCAGTAACTGGTTGTTATCCAGCAGTTGGTAGAAATATATGCCAGGAGATAATCGACTTACGTCGAATGTCAATAAATGCCACCCGTTGTCTAGTGACCTAATTCTTTCTTGATAGGAAATATGCCCAGATGCATTATAAATACTAAGCAATGCACCGTCTAGATTTTCAGTTTTTAGCTCTATATTCAAGACATCCTTTGCCGGATTCGGATAAAGCATAAAACGGTAGTCGGTTTCTGGAACATCAACAGCAATCAATTCACTATAAAAATAGGATCCATCCTGATCTAGTATCTTCAATCGGAAATAATAAACTCCAGAAGACAACCTAGGAGTATTAAAATCATAAGAATGCCCGTTTTCTGTATTTCCTTTACTTCTGACAAAACCATAATTTTCGAATTGTCCATTCTTTTGTCTGGCTTCCACCTCAAAACCTCTGGTATTTTCTTCAGATGCTGTTGTCCAGGCTAAATGAACGGCATTATCTTTTAATTCGCCAGAAAAATCCAATAATTCTGTGTCCAGAAGTGTAGGAATAATGGTCAAATTGGTATTAGAAATGTCAAAGAATATATTATCTGAGCAGGCTATTTTTAGTCGAACGGTGTTGCTGATGATTGCTGGAACAATAATCGGTTCATAGCCATCATTTGGTACATTGTCAGCAAGCAAATAAGTGTACGTTTGTCCACCATCAACCGATAATAGAATATCTACAGTTGCGCAGTTGACAGGCGCTTGATTGGTATTCGCAACAGCCCAGTTGACGCCTTCTACAAAACCGCTACTCCAGATTTCGTTATTATTTGGATAAAGTACTTCAAACGGTCCGTCATCCACCACATCAAAAGAAATACAATCCCAATCTACCCCACCACCGCTTGATTGGTTATCTCGTACCGTCAGGCAAAAGTCCAGTGTTCTAGCATAAGAGGGTAGCAGCTCACCAAAAGTCTGCGTGTTGTTGACCAGGTCAGAGATTCGCGGAAATGTTCTACTAGCAGAGCTGGAAGGCACGAAAGATCTAAATATGGGCGCCGAGCCAACTGGAGCATTCGGGTCCCCCGCAGGTCCTAGGTTATTTTGTTCCCAACAATAAGTAAGGTTTGCTGCGACATCTGGGTCAATTGCAGACCCTGTAAGCGTAAAAGGAGTTTCTTTCGGGATATAAAATCCACTGGCACCAGCGTCGGCAATAGGAACAACGTTGGTTGTAGAAAATTTGGCAGCACAAGCATATCCGGCATTATACCTAGAATAGGCAATAATTTGGTCGAAGCTAGTTTTTGAAAAATAAGCCCCGCTGTTGTTTTGAATGTTGTGTGCGCCACAGATACCTGCATATCCCATAATTGTGGTCCCGCTGCCAGGTTCATAAGCTGTAGACGAATTCCGATTGCCATTGCAAGATCCAGAAGTGCCATTGAAGGTATGACTAGCGCCAAATTGATGGCCCAATTGATGGGCTACAAAATCGATATAATACGGATCATTGTTGGGAGGACTTGTCGCGGTGACACCCATTCCTTTTATGGTAGTTCTGCAAGGACCTTGTTGTTGGGCTAGTCCACCTCCAGCAGTAGCCAACAAGTGTCCGACATCAAAATTGGCAACACCGATGGTCGCTGTGATATTGTTGTGGTTTTCAATAATCATTGTGCTGGAATTGCCGTTGGAATAAGGGTCGGTAGCGGGGTCGGTATAAACAAGTAAGTCATTGTTAGCTATTAATGTCAATCGGATTGCAAGATCTCGTTCGAAAATCAGATTTATCCTATTGAGCCCTGAGACCATAGCTGCAATTGCTCCTAGGACCGTTCCTCCGTTGTAGGCAGTGTATTCGCCTGTGGCGGCAAGCGCAAGTCTGTAGATGGCCAACTCCTCTCCATTTGGATTGTTGGGGCCGACCCGCCAGTCATTCGATGGAGGGTTGCTGTCTACTACTTGACAGATTTCTGCCAAGTGGGTTTCTAGAGCCGTGAAGTCTTTTTTATGGTAACTAACGTAATGCTCATCTGCAATTTTATGGTAAGGATCGATGTAGATCATTCCCTGGTTATTGGCGATTACAGCATGAAATCCGTTGGGCGTGAGGTCCATTCTGATAAGGGCAGTTGGGTTGTCTACTCCAATACCAAGAAACGTTGTTATCTGAGAATACTTCGCTGCTAAAACAGGATGCATTACTGAAGACTCCACAAATCTAAACGCTTGTAAAGAACCATCTGGCAATGGCAAAGTAATTATCGCTGTAGACCTTTCCGCTTTTGTTTGTGCTTCAGATGGAGCTGCAAGGAGGGTTGATTTCAAGATTGGGAAATCAAGTGTTAACGTACGATACTGGCTAGGGACTATAGCCCTTTCTTCTTGATGGATTGCTGCTTCTTCTTTGTCCTCCCAAATTGTCTGGCTAGATAAATTAAAACTGACAAGAGAGATCAAAAGAACAACTAGGGCTTGGGTAGATCGCTTCATGATATTAAGATTAGATGGTAATAGTGCATAAATATAACAAATTTATATGTCTATTCTGGGGGAGTAGCATGGAAAATCTGGCGCCCGTGATTCACTTACCATTGAATAGCAGGCTGTTATTATGACGGAAAAGATATAAAACTGTCATCTTTACTGGAAGGAAATTTTTTAAAGGGGGGGGCTGAGGACTAAAGTTTTTATGTTATAGATAGCTGTAAAAGCAAGAAAACACTGCATTTAGAGTCTTATCTTTGGTTTTTTCAGATAGGAAAATTTACAATAAAAAATTTATCGTAGAATAATAAAATCCTTGAAACCGCCCTTATCGTCATTTTGAATGAGCAAATCCTCCACTTTTGCTTTTGGAGGACCTGTTCGGCACCATTCCACTAGTTTTTCTAAAGCAGACTCTTTACCCTCTGCTGTAATTAATACCGTACCATCCTCCATATTTTGGACGGTGCCGCAAACTCCAAGCTCAATAGCTTTTTGTTGGGTAGAAGCTCGAAACCATACACCATGTACAAGCCCGAACACTTTAATTGTGATCACTTTCATGTTTGTTTTTTTGGGGTAGATCAGCAGACAAAAAAGGGGGGGCTTCCGCTAATTAAAATATGTTCTAATTTAAATAGAATCAATCACAATGTTGCAAAGACCGTCTTTTTTTTTGATCCATTTTTAGGGGCTAAAATTGCAAAAACCGAACATGAATACACCTCCATCTTATATAAAAGATTTGAAATGAATTCATTAACTCAAAATTCAACAAATCACTCCGTTTAATCTATTTTATTAAAATATTTATTTCGGGGTAGTTTGAATTGGGAGTGATATTTTTTTTATTTTTTGTACATTGGACGCATAAATTCCCAACTCAGCAATTTTGATATTTTTCACACAAAAAGAATCATCGTATGGCTTATTTAGAAATTTTAATTGCAGCAGTGGCTGCCTTTATGTTAGGTTTTGCTTGGTACACCGTTTTGTTTGGCAAAGCTTGGCAAGCAGAAACCGGTATTACAGACGAGCAGGCACAGTCTAGTATGTTGAGAACACATGGACTTGCATTTCTTATGATGTGCATTATTGCATTTGGTATCAACTTTATAGTAAATCTGCATACTCCTGAAGAGCAAACCTTTGTGCACGGTGCTTTTCATGGTGGATTATCAAGCTTGCTTTATGCCATTCCTGCTGTGACTATTAACTATTTGTATCAATTGAAGTCCTTAAAATTGTACTTGATTGATGCTGGTTATGTTTTTCTATTTATGTGTTTGATGGGCGGTGTGCTTGGAGCTATTAATCTAGGATAAACGCGATTTCTAACACTCTGGAAACTTATCGCCTGATCCATAGGTTTAATATTCGTCAAACCAAATTTGATAGGTTTCGTCCTTGGATCCTCCTTGGTAGTTGATGGTGATTTCGTCTCCTGCTGGAATATCTTTGAGTGCGACAATTTTGATTTCGCGATCTTCAGGCATGCTTTCTACCACAGCGTTTGGAGTAGAAGAGTGATTGTACAAGGAGCCATAACCCAATGCTATTGCCGATGCTCCATGTTCAGATTCCCAATCAAAATAATAGTCATGCAGACTGGTTTGGTGGATCACTTTGGTGTCCTTCGCAGAAAGAATAATCAAACTGCAAAGCTCAATGTCTGTGCCGCTAGGAATGTCCTCTGCGCAGTGCACACTGCGCCCTTTTTGAGGGTGCTGGACAATGTATAGGTGTGGCAATTGGGTCATCAACATGACGTTGTATTTTGATTTATTGTCGTCAGACGACGGGTTCTTTTATGCCTTCTGTCAGCTTTTTGACGACTTTGAACTCGCTGAGGAACACGCTCGCTACTACTCGGACTATGGTGTAGACAGGAATGGCGAGCACCATCCCAGGGACTCCTCCCAGTTTTGCACCAACCAGTATTATTATGAAAATTTCCAGCGGGTGCGCCATTACACTATTAGAAAAAATATAGGGTTGTACTAGAAAATTATCCAACATCTGCATACTTGCAAATACCGCAACTAATTTTAAAATCATAGGCAACATTACCGAATAAAAATCAGCATCCAAGTTGGAAGAAATCGCAATAAAAATTCCGAACGTCCCGCCAATCATTGGCCCAACATACGGTATCACATTGATGAGTGCGGCAAAAAAGGCAATAAGCAAGGCGCTCGGCACACCAACAATACCCAACACGACCGACAAATAGATGGTAATGATCGTAACTTGAATGACGATGCCGCCAAAATATCTGGTCAGCAATCGAATAGAATCCTTGACAATATTCTTTATTTCCTCCTCGTACTCATTTGGAGTAACCACCAAAAGAGCTTGCATAAAGAGTCCCTGGTCTTTAAGAAAAAAGAAGGTGATAAAAACAATGGAGAAAAACGAGATAACCAAATTGCTGGTTGCTCCAATCACCGTCCCTAAAAAACCAGTCAACTGGGAAGGGCTAAACTTACTGAATAGATTCTCCTTCAAGTCTTGGGTGATGGAGTTGTCTGATGCACTGATCAAACCTAAATCGGCAAGTTGTTTTGTAAACTCCCCAATTGGGACCTCGAGGCTTTTTGCGATGGCACTGTAGTCTACATTCGCGAGGTTCTGTGCCTGGTGAAATACCAAGGGCGCAAACAGGGCAAAAAAGGCAAAAAGGATAAAGAAAAAACTAAACAGGGTAATAATCGCACTGACATTAGGGCCCAGTCGGAATTTGCCAATTTTTAACTTTTGCAGAAAACCCATGAGCGGCTGTCCGACAAGCGAAAGCACCCACGAAATTACAATCCAAGAAAAAATATCTGAAAAGTAATAGACAATCAAACAAAAAATCAACACCCCAATTAATATCAGAATATTCCTATTGGTCTTGTTTTTAAAAATGGCCATAGTTTTAATAGATATACTTAAACAAAAGAAGAAGCAAGACTAAACCAATTGCCACCATCCAATAGCGGCGGGATAAAAGTTGATCTCTTAGAGACAGGGAAGAAAAGTCTGGGAAATGCTCTCGGCGAATTTGTTCTACAGACATCTGCGCCTCTTGTATTGAACATCCATAATGTTGTTGGTAGAGTTGGACCGCCTTATTCAATTTTCCTTCATTTATTTCTGTCAATACTTCCAATTCTAGTTTTTCGTTTTTGTGTGCGGACTCCTTGATTAGTTTGCGTTGCTCTTTTAGTTCTTCCTCATGACTCGACAGATAGCTTTGTACGACAGCCTTTGCTTGAATTTCTCCAACCTCATACTTGAAAGCATACAAAGTCATTGCGCCTTCATAGTCTTCTTTCGCAAGCAAGTTTAATATTTCTTTGTCTTTAGGTAGCATAAAATGAATAATAGATAGAAATATAACAAGATTTATTAAAATATAAGTTCCCTTCCTATTAAATTTTATCGTTTGTTGAGTTGAATCTCTGGTGAAAGGACAAGAGGAGTCTTCACAAACTCAAGAACATCGCGAACTGTCCGCTGTGGGTCTTCCTCCATGGGTATATGCCCTAAGTCATCATAAATGACTAGCTGTGAGTTCGGTAAAGCTTTATCAAATTGATACGCACACACTAGCGGCACCCACTCGTCCAGCATGCCCCACTGTATCAACGTCGGTGTATTTATCTTCTTCAGTTTTTCTGTTTGATCTTCATAATTTAAATTGACACGAGCAATAAACGCTGCCCGATTGCCTTCACGAAGCATAAAATCATGGTATCGTTTGACCAACTTGTCAGTAACCAGGCGGTCATCAGCCATTACCTCTTTCAGACTTTTACGGACTAAAAATTTGGGAGTGAAGTACCGAACCGCCCAACTTAACAATGGAGACTGCGCCAATTGAAATGCTAAAGGAGGGTTTTTCTTGCTGCCATCCTGATTTAGAATTTCGAATCCACTAGCATCCAAGAGCACTAATTTTTCTACCCTTTGCGGGTAATCTGCCGCATAATTCCAAGCGATTCTGCCTCCCAGAGAGTTGCCTACCAGATAACAGGATTTGATATCCAAGTCATTCAGGAAGTCATTCACAAACTTAACATATCGATTGATGGAATAATCGTGTCTCTTGTTTGGCCCCGTCAATCCAAAAGCAGGCAAGTCCATACGAACCACGCGAAATCCGTTCTTAATCAATTCCGTTGTCCAGGCATCCCAGGTATGCAATGATGCCGCTGTTCCGTGAAGGAGAACAATCGTCTTCCCTGTCCCTTCGTCTCGATAATGCACCTCCATGCCGTCCATGGCCAGAAATTTTGATTTGGAGTTGGTGTACTTCTCCTTCATTTCCTTGGTTGGAATATCGCCATGATATTGGGAAAACAGAAGTCCAAACACCACAATAAAAAATAATCCCAAGAAAGACAGAATTCGCTTACCTACGTTTTTCGATTTCATGGTGGATGGATTTAAAAAGAGAAAGGCAGAACATGAATTTGCTCTGCCTTTCTTTTTGTGAAGCATTAAAAACACTTCTCACAATATAATGTATTTCTATTTTGCAGCAGCAAATCGTTTAGCTACAGCATCCCAGTTAACTACATTAAAAAAGGCACCGACATAGTCAGGGCGGCGATTTTGGTAGTTGAGGTAGTATGCGTGTTCCCAAACATCTAGTCCTAGGATTGGTGTTCCTTTTACTTCAGCAATGTCCATCAAAGGATTATCTTGGTTTGGAGAAGATGTAACTGCTAAAGAGCCGTCTCCTTTTACGATCAACCAAGCCCATCCTGAACAAAAACGAGTTTTCGCAGCCGTGCTAAATTGTTCTTTGAACGCATCGAATGAACCAAAAGCTTTGTCGATAGCTGCACCAAGGTCTCCTGAAGGGTTTCCGCCTGCATTTGGTCCCATTACTGACCAGAATAAAGAGTGGTTGTAAAATCCACCACCATTGTTTCTTACTCCGCCAGAGTGCTTAGAAACGTTTGCTAAAATATCTTCGATTGATTTTCCAGCAAGGTCTGTGCCTTCGATAGCTGCATTCAATTTTGTGGTGTATCCATTGTGGTGTTTACCGTGGTGGATTTCCATCGTTTGTTTGTCGATATGTGGTTCTAACGCATCGTGCGCATAAGGTAAATCAGGAAGTTTAAATGCCATTGTATTACTTTTTTTATTGTTTTATTGGCGATTGATAGTCTCTTTCTTGAAAAACGACACTAGCAACTGCCTTGCTAATTTTGCCACAAATTTAGGAATTATTAATTAAAAATGCGCAATTATATTTTGTGTAATAGTTAACAACGAAGGAATATATTAGTTCACCACCTATACTAACGAGTCAGATACATCGACCGTTCCCTATCCAATTTTCTAAAAAACGGATCTTGCAGGTCTTTGATAAAATGGATCTTCTCTCCGGTAGATTTCATTTCTGGTCCCAGGTTTTTGTCAACATTGGGAAATTTATCGAAAGAAAAAACTGGGACTTTGATCGCATAACCCTCTAGTTTGTTTTCCACATCAAAATCAGCAATTTTGTGGGTGCCGATCATGACTAAGGTCGCCATTTTCAAATAAGGCACTTGGTAGGCTTTTGCAATAAACGGTGTCGTTCGAGAAGCTCTCGGATTAGCCTCGATCACATAAACCTTCTCTCCTTTGATGGCGAATTGAATGTTAATTAATCCTTTTATATCAAGAGCAAGCGCCAATTTGCGGGTATAATCCTTCATCTGTTGAATGACGTTGTCGGAAAGGCTGTAGGGTGGAAGTACCGCTGAGCTGTCGCCCGAGTGGATGCCTGCCGGTTCTATATGTTCCATGATTCCCATGATGAGCACGTCTTCTCCATCACAAATGGCATCTATCTCTGCCTCTTGCGCGCGCTCCAAAAACTGATCGATCAGGATTTTGTTGTCAGGCATATGCTTTAGAATTCCTAGTACGGAGCGCTCCAATTCTTCGTCATTGATCACAATTCTCATTCGTTGGCCTCCTAGTACATAACTAGGGCGCACCAATACAGGGTAAGTCACCCGGTTGGCAACTTCCAGTGCTTCGTCTGCATCTTCCGCGGCACCGTATTCTGGATACGGAATATCGAGTTCTTTCAGCAAATCAGAGAAGGCTTCTCTATCTTCCGCCAAATCCATTGCCTTAAATCCACTTCCTATAATTTTAATGCCTTCTTTGTGAAATTTTTCTGCGAGTTTCAAAGCGGTTTGTCCTCCTAGTTGAACGATAACGCCTTCTGGTTTTTCATGGTCCAGAATTTCTTTGATATGTTCCCAGAACACTGGCTCGAAGTACAATTTATCTGCAACATCAAAATCAGTCGAAACCGTTTCCGGGTTGCAATTGATCATAATTGCTTCATAGCCTGCTTCCTTTATGGCTAGCAATCCATGTACACAACAATAATCAAATTCAATGCCCTGGCCGATTCTGTTTGGACCGGAACCAAGGACAACAATCTTCTTTTTATTGGAAGGAATGCTTTCATTTTCCTTATCAAAGGTCGAATAGAAATAGGGGGTCTGTGCTTCAAACTCTGCCGCACAGGTATCTACCATTTTGAAGGTTCTTCGAATATCTAAGGCAAGGCGTTGCTTGGTCACATCTTTTTCGTCGATTCTTAAGGTCCAGGCGATTTGTGCGTCAGAATATCCCAATTCTTTTAGTTTTCTAAAAAACGGTTCGGGAATATCTTCTGCGACATTGTACATTGTCAACTTTTGCTCAATCTTCACCAATCGTTTTATCTGTGTAATAAACCAAGGGTCTATTTTTGTTAGCTTTTGAATGGTTTTTGCTGGAACACCCAGTCGTAAGGCGTCTTTCAGTCGATAAATTCGATCTCCACTAGCCAATTCCAAACGAGTAAGAATATCGGACGTTTTGATCCATTCTTTTTTATCTGCACCAAGTCCCATTCTACCATTTTCCTGGGATTGACATGCTTTTTGCATGGCCTCAAGGAAGTTTCTGCCGATTGCCATTACCTCCCCAACGGACTTCATTTGTAAGCCTAATCGGTGATCAGATCCTTGAAATTTTTCGAAATTCCACCGAGGCATTTTTACAATCACATAATCCAACGTTGGCTCAAAGTAAGCGGATGTCGTCTTGGTGATTTGATTTTTTAATTCGTCGAGGTTGTATCCAATGGCCAGTTTGGTGGCGATTTTTGCGATCGGATATCCAGTTGCTTTACTAGCCAATGCGGAAGATCTGGAAACTCTAGGATTGATTTCGATAGGGATCAAGGATTCGTCCTCTGGGTTCTGGGCAAACTGAACATTACAACCGCCCGCAAAATTCCCTAGTGATCGCATCATCATCATGGCGTCATTTCGCATCTGCTGATACGCGGTATCGGATAGGGTCATTGCAGGAGCAACTGTTATGCTGTCTCCAGTGTGAATACCCATCGGATCGAGATTTTCAACGGTACAAATGATTACCACATTGTCGTTGGCATCTCTTAGGAGTTCCAATTCAAATTCTTTCCATCCTAGTACTGCTTTTTCTACTAGTACTTCATGGGTTGGTGAGGCATTTAGGGCACGTCGGAGTGCTTCGTCATACTCCTTTTCGTCCATCACAAATCCTCCACCGTGCCCTCCAAGCGTGTAGGACGGTCTTAATACCAATGGAAAACCAATTTTCTGAGCCGCTTCTTTTCCCTCTAGGAAGGAATTTGCAATTGCAGAAGGTGCTACCGTAAGTCCAAGGCTAGTGACCAGTTTTTTAAACTTTTCTCTGTTTTCTGTGAGTTCGATAGCATCAAGATCGACACCAATCAATTTGACATTGTACTGTTCCCAGATGCCTTGTTTGCCAACCTCAATTGCTAGGTTTAAGGCCGTTTGCCCACCCATAGTTGACAGGACGGCATCGATTTGCCGTTCTTCAAGAATCTCAACAATACTCTCTACCGTCAATGGTTTCAAGTAAATATGGTCGGCAGTAATTGGGTCGGTCATGATGGTCGCCGGGTTGGAGTTGATCAGGGAAACCTCAATCCCTTCTTCTTTCAGTGACCGTGCTGCTTGTGTTCCGGAATAGTCGAATTCACAGGCTTGTCCAATAACGATAGGTCCGCTACCGATGATAAGAACGGAGCGAATGGAAGTATCTCTTGGCATTTTTCAATTTTAATTATAGATGAACCTCTAATAAGAATTGACGGCAAAGATACGTATTTGGAACAAAAATTTAGGGCTTATTTTGGAGTGGTGAATACTTATTAACAAAGATATAAACATCGGCGGTAGGATTGGTATAGAGACTGATTTGTAGAGGGATAAATGCAACATGGGTTTTGCCTTGGCCAAACAGGATACAGTGAAATGATTTATGGTGAAAAAAGTTGAGCCCTGCATTTATTTCTACCCTGCATCATCCGTTTTGCAAAGCAAAACGAGTCCCTCTGTTCTATTCACTTAAAGTTCAATTTGTCCAGACATGACTGCATCAATGGTTCGTTTTATGACGTCTCCGTGATCGCCGGTAGTTGCAATAATCTGGGCATTTTTTGATGCTAAGAAGTCAATTTCGGGTTGGGTTAGTTTGCCTACTCGATTGTCATTTTTTGAGTAGACAAAGGTGGCGTTGGACAAATCGATGTCTTTCATTTTGTCATAGTAGTTTGTTTGTCCGAGTGTTCCTTTGAGGATCTGTTTTATTCTGTATGCTTGCTGCTCCTTGGTCGTACGATTATTTTTGATCGCCTCCATATCGTCAAGTATTAAGGTGGTTCCATCCTCTTTGTAGCCGCCATTTATTCCTGCTAGTTTTGTTTTGACGGATGCTGGATTGTCTTCAATTCTTCCTGCAGAAATCAGGTATTTGTCTGCTGTTTTATTGTCTTTTGTCATTGCTTGGAGGATGCAAAAACTGCCATACGAATGTCCAATCACAACGACGTATTTCCCTTTGCTCTTGAAATGCTGGATAGCTTTGTTGATCATTAAAGCAGTAAGATCAATTTCTTTCTGAGCCATTGACGAGGTGAAAATCCCTTGATATTCGAAGATCTTAGGGTTGTAAGTTTGTGCCTGGTGGAGGTGTACGATGTGCTTTTCGTTATACTTTGGTAAGTATCTCCAGATTACTCTTCCATTTTTTTGAAAATATAGGCTGTCTTTTGGGCCACCTTGACTAATAATATACACGGTATCACTAGCAGGATTGCCTTCTGATAACCATAGTTTATTAATGTCTTCTGGCAATATTGTGGGTTGGTAAGTCGTGGACTTTAATAGCTGCTTGACTTCCTTTTTACTTGTAATGGTAGCGGATTCACAAGCAAAAATAAAACAACAACCCACAATAATCAATAATAAATAACGGCCCATCTTATTAAGTTTGACATTCTAAATAGACAATATTAAGACATTCTTGAACGAATGTCTTGGACTTTTGGGACAGGGTCATTTGTCAATCAACCAATACAATCCATGCTCAATTGTTTGAATTTTGTTGAATAGCTCCTTGGGGGTAAGCCCGGTTTTTTCTTTGAAGTGGTGGTTCAAATCGGATTGGTCGTAGTAAAGCGATTCGTAGGCCAGTGTGGAGAGCTTTGGTTGATTGGCGTTTTTTTTATAGAAATTTATTGCCTTCCTAAGTTTTGCAATGGACTTGTATTCTGAAGGACTGATCGCCAGATGTTTTTTGAATAGTCGTAGAAGGGTTTTTCTAGAAATTTTCAGTTCTGTTGCAATTTGTGCGATGGAATAGGAATCTGCATCGTTTAAAATTTTGTGGACGGCATGAGTTAGTTTTGGAGCTTCAAATCCGATGTACTTCTTTGTTAAATAAGCATCTAAATGGTCTCGTTTCAATTCTATTGAATTAGTAGCAAAGACTTTTTCTAATGTCTCGTCAAAAGATTCACCAAATTCATTAAACAAAGAAAAATGATCTTCCACATACTTGGATAATGGAGATAAGAAGTGATTTAAGCCCAGCGGATGAAAGACAATTGTCAACTTATCAAAGGGGCCTTTCATTATGATCTCCCTGGATTTGTCGAATTTTCCGACGAGTAGTTTTAGAAATTTTTTGTTGGAATGGTAGGTATGTGTCCTACTGTAGGCAGTACATTTGACCGCACTGTTCTTGTAAATATTTATTGTGGTCGCGTAGTTCGGAAAGTAAGTAATGCGTTCTACCCTGTTTTCAACAGTCGACTTATGTATATAATATACCTTGACAAGTTTTTTGAGAGTTTCGTTCTTCGGTTCAATTTGCTGGTATTCAATATTGGGCGTTTTCATTTATTAATTATAAAAAATCACACTAAGGATAGAAATAACGGTCAAAGCTATTGCCCCACAAATGACATAAACAGCCAAAATTCCAATTGTCTTAAGCAATACCTTCTTAAATGGTGTTCCATAAACCTTCATTTGGGAAATGATCAAGTAAGCAAGTATTCCTGCAAAGACCAAAAGCCCGTAGGACAGAAAATCAAAATACATGAATATCAATAAGAAGGTCATCCATAAAAAAGCAAGAGTATGCAAATGGATGGAGTAAATCAAATGTTCTACAAAATACCGTTTTTGTCGCCGATAAAACAATGCCATAATTCCAGCAAAAACAGGCATAAGAAAGAACATGCCAATAGAAATATTCCGCATCAATTGCTGCTTCATAGACCGGCCATTTGAATTGATCAGTCGGGCAGACTGATGAAACAGCTTTTTTGAAAAATAAGTAGGTTCCAGCCCCCGTGCTACAAAAAAGGAGTCTACCTGAGCATCTGAAAACTCACTGACACCAATCAATTCATCACTACGTAGTTTTATGGATTGCAAACCAAGATTTAGCGTTATGGAGTCCGTATCCGAAAGGGTTTCTTCAAAAGAATCAATTATTTTCTCATTGGAATGGCCCCCAGAACCAGAAACCATAGGGTACAACAAAAAATAGATCAAACTCGCAAACAAATAAAACCGAATTGGAGGAGCATAGCTATTCCGTAAGCCTGCATTGTATTCTTTTGTGATTTTCCCGGGAGCAAGAATAAGCGTAGATAAGGTTTTAAAAAACCGGGAGTCAATGTTCAATAAATTCTCAAATACATCACCCAAAATTGATCGAAGCGGCTGGCGAAATTCATGATTCTCCTGGCCACAATCCGGGCAAAAATTGACAGGTTCTGAAAATGCTTTGCTGCAATTAAGGCAACTGGCTTGTTTTACTCTGTTTTTTGGTGGCAACTCTATCTAGTTTTGATAAAGTTACCAACTTTAAGCAGCCCCCGCAAGTCCCTAACAAACCAATTTCAAAACGAACGGCTTCAAATCTTAATTCCCCTAAAAATTATTGTAAATTTGCGGCCATTCTTTAATCTCAATAAAGGGCAATGCACCAAGACACAAAGATTTTCGATTTACTCCAAAAAGAATTGTCGCGTCAGCGAAATGGAATAGAGCTTATCGCCTCTGAAAATTTTACTAGCCAACAAGTCATCAATGCGATGGGATCCTGCGCGACCAACAAGTATGCAGAAGGATACCCAGGAAAACGCTACTACGGTGGCTGCGAAGTAATCGACGAAATCGAGCAACTAGCCATCGATCGGGTAAAAGAGTTGTTTGGTGCTGAATACGCCAATGTACAACCGCACTCCGGTGCACAGGCCAATGCCGCCGTTTTTCTGGCTGTGTTACAACCAGGAGACAAAATACTAGGATTTGATCTTTCTCATGGTGGGCATTTGTCGCATGGGAGTCCAGTCAATTTTAGCGGGAAGGTCTACCAGCCAAGTTTTTATGGTGTAGAGAAAGAAACCGGAAAAATAGATATGGACAAGGTTGCCATAACTGCTGAGAAAGAACAACCAAAGTTGATCATTTGTGGTGCCTCCGCCTATTCAAGGGATTGGGATTACAAACGCTTTCGCGAAATTGCAGATTCTGTAGGAGCGTTGCTGTTAGCTGATATCGCTCACCCCGCAGGATTGATAGCGGTGGGATTGCTAAATGACCCAATGCAACATTGCCACATTGTCACGACTACCACTCATAAAACCCTCAGAGGGCCAAGAGGTGGATTGATTATGATGGGCAAAAACTTTGAAAATCCTTGGGGTTTAACCACTAAAAAAGGAACAGTCCGAAAGATGTCTGGTATCTTGAACTCTGGTGTTTTTCCAGGTATGCAAGGCGGGCCTTTAGAACATGTTATTGCTGCGAAAGCGGTCGCATTTCATGAAGCTTTACAGCCAAGTTTCAAAGACTATCAGGTACAAGTGATCAAAAACGCAAAAGTGATGGCCGATGCCTTTGTCGAGCACGGATATGGTGTCATCTCCGGCGGTACAGACAACCACTTAATGCTGATCGATCTTCGGTCCAAAAATATAACTGGAAAACAAGCAGAACAAGCCCTTGTCCGCGCAGAAATAACGGTCAACAAAAACATGGTCCCATTTGATACTCAGTCACCAATGGTAACCTCTGGTATTCGAATTGGTACTCCCGCTGTCACAACAAGAGGGTTTGAAGAAAAAGATTGCCTTCAGGTCGTGAAATGGATCAATCAGGTCATTGAAAACCATGAAAACGACACCATTATTCAACAAGTAAAAGAAGACATACATCAGTACATGCAGGATTTCCCGCTGTACTAAAAGATATAATAGATATGGGTTTTAAGGAAGAAATTGAACGTCGGAGAACCTTCGCGATTATTAGTCACCCGGATGCCGGGAAAACGACACTTACGGAAAAGCTATTGCTTTTCGGAGGGGCAATACAAGTTGCTGGAGCAGTAAAATCTAATAAAATCAAGAAGACCGCTACGTCCGATTTCATGGAGATTGAGAAACAACGGGGTATCTCTGTTGCGACGTCTGTCATGGGATTTGAGTATAGAGATTTGCAAGTAAATATCCTTGATACACCCGGTCACAAAGATTTTGCGGAGGATACGTATCGAACATTGACGGCAGTGGATAGTGTGATCGTGGTCATTGATGTAGCGAAAGGGGTCGAGGCACAAACAGAAAAACTGGTAGAAGTCTGCAGAATGCGTGATACGCCGGTCATTGTTTTTGTAAACAAACTGGATAGAGATGGAAAAGATGGGGTTGAGTTATTAGATGAAATCGAACTAAAACTAAAATTGAATGTCTGCCCATTGAGTTGGCCAATTGGTATGGGGCCGGATTTTAAAGGGGTGTATAATATTTATGAATCGAAACTAAATCTATTTAGTCCACACGGGAAGCAAACGACTGAAGAAGTCCTTCAAATCACTGACCTTTCTGATCCTTTGCTTGATGAACACATCCCGGAAAGATTAGCGCGAGAATTGAGAGAAGAAGTAGAAATCATTGAAGGCGTTTATCCTTCATTTGACAAGGAAGCTTACTTGGCTGGAAAGCAATCGCCTGTCTTTTTTGGTAGTGCGATCAACAATTTTGGGGTCAAGGAGCTTTTGGATTGTTTTGTTGAAATCGCGCCAACTCCAAGGCCTGGTAATACAGAAGAACGAGAGGTTCTGCCTACGGAAGATAAGTTTTCAGGATTTGTGTTTAAAATTCACGCGAATATTGATCCTAAGCATAGAGACCGGATTGCCTTTGTGCGGATTTGTTCAGGAATGTTTGAGCGCAATAAAAACTACTTGCATGTCAGAGCAGACAAAAAACTAAAATTTTCGAATCCTACGTCGTTTATGGCGGCCAAAAAATCGATCGTTGATGTCGCTTATCCTGGTGACATCATTGGGTTGTACGACTCTGGAAAGTTTAAGATTGGAGATACGCTTACGGAAGGAGAAAAACTGCACTTCAAGGGGATCCCTAGTTTTTCTCCAGAGCAATTTAGGTATATTGTGAATGCTGATCCGTTAAAAGCTAAGCAGTTGGCCAAGGGGATTGACCAATTGATGGATGAAGGGGTAGCGCAACTCTTTCAACAGGTAATGACCAATCGGAAGATCATCGGTACCGTTGGTGCACTCCAATTTGAAGTAATTCAATACCGGTTGGAGCATGAGTACGGGGCAAAATGCAAGTATGAGCCCGTCAGCTTGCACAAAGCATGTTGGTTAAGTGCAGAAGACCCGGCCAAACTCAAAGAATTTATTACAAAGAAAAAAAGGCACATGGGCATTGACAAACAAGGCAAAGATGTTTTTCTAGCAGAGTCTGCATGGATGCTTAATATGGCAAAGCAAGATTTTCCTGAGGTGGAATTTCATTTTAAATCGGAAATGTAAGGAAACGATACCGATCTATACTGGGCAACAAAGGGAAGATTATTTTAACTAAAAGGAAATTGCCATTGTTCAGCCTACGTATTATACCCATAATGTATTAAAGTTTCAAAAGAAACAAGCAAAAAGGTTACCCGAAAACATCGAGTAACCTTTTTGAATTTGCGTGGTTTCGTTTCGTCTCTAGTATTTGGAAATCTTATTCGGTATTGAGCAAAAAAAAAGCTTTTGCAAATTGCAAAAGCTTTTTTATTAGAAAGAAATCCTTTTTCTAGTATCTGCTGTTATATCCACCGCCACCGCGGTTGTTATCTCTTCTCTCTCTTGGTTCTGCTTTCTTAACGACAATTGTTCTGCCGTCTAATTCAGTATCGTTTAAACCGTCAATTGCGTTTTGAGCTGCATCATCATCAGGCATTTCAACAAAGCCGAAGCCTTTAGATCTACCAGTGAATTTGTCCATAATGATTTTTACTGAATCTGTTGGTCCGTATGCTTCGAATGCTTCTCTAAGGTCGGACTCTACTGTGTCAAAGTTTAACTTTGCTACAAAAATGTTCATAAATAAAATTTTAAAATAAAAAAAATACTGCCGATTTGGATTTTAATTTCCAATCGACTACATACAAAGATAACTTAATTATTCTAAAAATAGTTCCCTGAGGACAAAAATGAGGTGCTTAAAGTTTGGAAATCGGTCTAATATCAAGCGTTGAGGTGGTTACATTTTATTTGATTTGTGGAGCGATTTCCTGTTTAAAACGTCAAAAACGAAGTTTTTTAAGCAAAAAAAATAATATATTTATGCGTTGTTATTTCTAAAATCTAGTGGGGAGAGGCCTTCTTGTTTTTTGAAAAACCTACTGAAGGATTGTACGTCATTATATCCCAAATCATAGGCAATATCCGAAATGTTTTTTTCTGAGTAATTTAATAGTCGTCTTGCTTCGACCATGATGCGTTGTTGAATGTATTGTAGAGGCGTTTTATCTCCTAGCTTTTTGAAGAGGTTGGCGAGGGTTTTTGGCGATTTATGTAGCATTGTGGCGTATTCTGCAACGCCATGTTTTTCTTTAAAATGTTGTTCGACTAAAAAATTGAAATCGCGTACAATGCCAATCGAATTGGAGGCGAGTTTTTGAAAACCTTCGTTGTTTTTGTAGATGCGAGTGCATAAAATTAAGATCCGTTTCAGCATCATTTGGAGCATTTCTAATTGTAGGTTGTCTCTTGATTCCATTTCTAGGGCTAGCATTTTCCATACCGTTTTTAGTAGGTCTTCCTCTTTATCATTGGGGTTTAATATTGGAAGATTGCTTGCTCCGAAAAATAGAATCCCCTTGCATCCGACCTCGCTGTCGTGGTCTAAAATGCAGTAAAATGGCCGATTGAACCGAAGCAATTTAGCCTTGTTCAAAGATTTGACCTCGATTTTATGAAACTCTGTCAGGCAAACAATGGTATTGGTGTTAAAGGTGTGTTCTTTGGTATCTATAGTGATTCGATTGCCGTCTGATTCAAACCAAATCAGGCTGAGCGCACTTTGTTTAGATTGCTTTAAGAGCTCACAATTTTCAGACGTGACCTCTGAGATCTCAAAGTATTCTCCGTTTTTCCCGTTATACATCATAGGCTTTTTTCTTAAGTCAAATTAACAAAATGTTTTGCTAATAGTTTTAGAAATGAGGGCATAGTTGGATTTCTGAAATGGTGACGACAAAACGACAGGATTATACAAATATGAACAATTTCGGTGCGAAAAAATACTAGTAAAAAGCAGGCCAACACAAATTTACGGCCAACCTACAATAGTCAAACAGGATTCCATTCTCCGTAAGGAAAAACAAAACAGACCACCGAGTCCCCGCAAATAATTATTCTAAATCTTTAATGACATGGGTTTAAATTCATCCTTTTGTGTAAATTTGCCCTTTATTTTATCCACCTGTACACTTGAATAATATTTCTGAATTGTTATGGAACAGCTTTTAACGTTAGACAGTCTTTTTACATTAGTTATGCTTGTTTTGCTACAAGCGGTGCTAGGGTTTGACAACCTGCTTTATATCTCTTTAGAATCTAAAAAAGCACCCAAAGAGGAGCAAAGTTTTGTACGAAAAATGGGCGTTGGCCTTGCTATAATCCTACGGATTGTATTGCTGTTTGTGCTGATGTCGTTGATCCAGTATTTCCAGGATCCATTTATGAGCCTGCATGGCAATTCTATCCTTGAGTTTGAGTTTAATGTGCATAGCATTATCGTGCTACTCGGTGGGGTTTTTATTATCTATACGGCAGTAAAAGAGATTTGGCACATGATGTTGATCGACGATCATCACGGGCCAGAGGATGCTGACAAAAAGGGCGTTTCCAAGAATACTATTATCTTTTGGATTGTCATCATGAACCTGGTGTTTTCCTTCGATTCGATACTTAGTGCAATGGCCCTAACTAGTGATATGGAGTACCAGCCACAATTGATATTAATGACCATCGCCATTGTGACAGGTGGTATTTTGATGATTGTCCTCGCCGATAAAGTAGCCGATTTTCTGCAAAAGAATAAGATGTACGAAGTACTTGGTTTGTTTGTTTTGCTTATTGTTGGGATTATGTTGTTGTCGGAGGGTGGCCATTTGGCGCACCTGCATCTATTTGGCAATCCAGTGACTCCGATGAGCAAAACGACGTTCTATTTTGTTATTGTTGTTCTGGTGTTGATTGACATCGTTCAGGGCCGCTACCAGAAAAAACTGCTAGCGAGCAATCATAAGGAGGTTTAATTGGTCAATGGAATAATGGTGTAAGGCTAATTGGGATGACCTAAATTTGGCGATCTCCATTAACAATTAACGAGTCTCCCACGATCAACCGCTTACTCAACCGCAGGAGTAAGCGATATGATTCGGTCTAATCGAAGGCGAAGACCAGATTTAGTAATCATATACTCTTCCTTGTTTTTTGTTTCCAGGGTAGCAATTCTGATGACTGCTTGTAGTTGTTCTGTAGCGTCAGATGCCAGATAACTGAGGAACAACTTGGTATTGCGGGTGGCATACTGCTCCAGTTGGTCATAGAAATCACAACTTACACACCGATATTTATCTTTCATAATTTCAATATTGGCCGTTCAAAAATACCTTAACTCAATAGAGAAAAGGGGGTAACTGTAAATTGGGTTCTGGAAAAACTATTTATTCTGCTTTTTCATTAGCAGTCTGATCGATTCAAAATAGTCAGTTTTGAAGGTGATGGACCTTATTTTGTTTAGGGAAAATTTGAAGTCATATTTCTTTTCGATTTTGCCATCGGTTCCGATCATATCGATGGTCAGTTTTCCCTTTTTTATTTTAGAGATCTTACCATAAAATAACTCATTTTCGACGTTGTCTTGGAATTCGAATAATCCATAATTCTTTTCCATAAATCGCAGCATATTCGCAGTACTTCGAAATTTGAATTTTGATGGTTTTTTGGATTTGATTTTTTTAAGCTGGAGGACTTTTTTTATTTTATTTTCTTCAGATTTAGAGCTTCTCTTTTTGATAAATTTCTTTTTGTACAATTTATATCCATCCACCACATAGTCTCCAGGAATGTGTTTTACCAGCACCCATTCTTTGTTTTCAGCCACTAGCAATCCGGTTTCTGTCTCCTTCCACCCTTTTATTTTGTACGTTTCTACCTTTTTCATTATCTGTTTATTTGGAATTAACCATTAATATAATAATGATTTTTAAGGATAATAAAAATTACATGTTTTTTTTTGAACAAGGGTATTTTGTTGATTCTCTTATTGAGAAGTATAGGAAATATAAAAGGAGATAACTCTTTATGAATTACCTCCTTACTAATATTCTTAGGAGAAATGTTCTTCTTAGAATGCTCCTCCAGTGATATTGTTCAATTTATCTTTGGCTACAGTTGCCACAGTTTCTGCTGTATGGGTGCCAACTTCATTGACTGTTGTTGTAGGGGTTACGATTTCTGCAACAGCTTCTGTTACACCGCTAGTTTCATTTTTGACCATGGATGTCAGGTTTTCCACTATTGGAGTACTAACAACACTAAATTTTGCTAGAACACCCTGTTCTGTTACCGAACCAGATTCGTCTTTGGTAATACCCGACAATTCGCTAATTACATTTCCAATACAACTTTTTGCCGCGATACCAGCAACAGATTCTGGAAGTCCCATCTTGGACATAATATTGGAGACCAAAGCAGTTTTAATACCAGAGAAAATAGAGTTTTCTTCAAAGTTAGCTTCACTGCTATTGAACAAACTCGTGATACCAGATACATTGCCATTCGTCACCTGCTCCATAAATCCGTTTTCTACCGTTTCCTGTGCAATTGGCAGCATTTCCTTTGCCTGATCAACAGATACTCCCGCCTTCTCTGCAATTGTGTTTACTACGTTTCCTCCAATAGAGTTGAAAATTGTTTCTAACATACGCTTTTATTAGTTTTTACTGATTAAAATTATTAATAGACCTTATTACGTACTAATACGGATAAGGATACATGGTTGGAAATAACTTTTAATTTACACGTTGTTATTACCAGGCAATCAGCAAGTTGTGGTCTTTTTGTGAGCGCATATTTTTAGTTAATATCAATCAAAAAAACGCTACGCAAAAAGACTGCGCAGTAAGGTCTTTACTTTGTGATTGTAATAATTAATGAATCATTACTGAACTAAAATTTGAAAGACGGCGTTAGTCTAAATTCTTGACACAAGAAAATAGTATTAACTAAAGATATCGTGCTTTTAAAGGCACTAAAGAAGATGTTTTTTGTTTGTAGTAGGACCAGATGAGGGTTTCTGTATAGCCCCATAGTATTCTCCCAATTGGTAAGAATATGCTGCCTGCACAAATGAAAATGTCACCATTTGGATCCAGTGGTCGCAGGTTCGAATCCTGCATTCACAAACGTGAATTAGCTCAGTGGTAGAGCGCCGGACTATGTATGTAGGTTCGAATCCTACTCTCCTTGCGGAGATGGCGAAATTGGTAAACGCAATAGACTTCAAATCTATCAACATCAAGAAGAGTCCACTTCTCTAAAAATGGATCAACCAAGAGTGTACAAAGGTACTTCTGGCAATATTCAGACACTTGATGTCTGGATGGAGCAATTTGACAAAAGCCTGCAAATCAGAGGATCCCGGTTTATTAATCGGAGTACAACCAATGTTGCGAAATAACAACTTGCTGCTTCACAGGAAGCAACAAATCGCTAGGACGGACAACGGAAAAACTCCAGGCAGTTTGCCTCAATCTGATTTCCGCCAATGTTAAATGGAGGTGCAGTTATACACTCTATTTTTTGAAAATTTACAGCCTAGTTGAATGCGACGAGGCAGTTTTTATAAGGTACCGCAACCATTGGGTACCACAAACTTAAATTCTTAATAACTAAATATAAATATCATGTTCATTAAAAAAATCAATTTGGTCCGACTTACGGTAGACGCTTACCAGCTAGGTGTTGTCTTTAAGAACGGTAAAGTAGTTGACATGCTGACTGCCGGTAGCCACTGGATTGGTTTTGGAAAAACGGTACAATGCATCGATATGACCATTCCAATGAAAGGCGCTGTTCAGTTGAATATCCTTATGGAATATGCTCCTATCCGTGCCCTGTTGCAAGTTGTCGAAATCAAGGACCAGGAAATCGGTTTTGAGTTTAAAGACGGCAATTTTTCAAGAATACTGGAGGCTGGTCGTTATGCATACTGGAAAAGTATCGTGGACTATGACGTCCGTATCGAAGACCTTGAAAGCGGCAAAATTGCTTCCAACTTTCCACGAAAATTATTGATGAATCGCGCAGTTTTGCCGTATATCAAAGTCCACCTTGTGGAATCTTTTGAACGTGGTTTGCTATTCTCAAACGGCGTGTTTGAGGGCGAAATAGATCCGGGTACGTATTACTTTTGGAATGGTTCAAAGACGATCACCCTTCTAAAAACCGACTTGCGAACGCAGCAATTGGAAATATCTGGTCAGGAAATTCTGACGAAGGACAAGGTGGCTCTACGAATCAATTTTGATGTCCAGTACAAAATTAATGATGTACAAAAAGCATTGAGTAAAACCAATAACTACATCAAACAAATGTACACGACCTTTCAATTGGCGCTTCGTGAGTACATTGGCACGATGGTCCTTGACAATATTCTGACTCGCCGCGAAGAAGTTGCCCCATTTGTAATGACTGCGGTCAAAGACAAAATGGAGACCTTCGGTGTAGAAGTTATCACTTGTGGTATTCGAGACATTATTTTGCCAGGAGACGTCAAGGAGATTATCAACCAAGTATTGATTGCTCAAAAGAAAGCGCAAGCCAACAACATCATGCGTCAGGAAGAAACGGCTTCAACTAGAAGTTTGCTGAACACTGCCAAACTGATGGAGCAAAACGAAATGCTCTTCAAGTTGAAAGAGATGGAATACGTAGAAAAAATCGCGGACAAAATCGGCGAAATCACTGTCTCCGGCAATGCGAAGGTCATTGATCAATTGAAAAAAATTATTAACTAATCCGAGAGCCTGGCGTTTGTCAGGCTCTTTTTTTGGTGGTCGTGTCGATTGATTTTGGTCGATAATTGCTAGAATGTTATTGGTTAAGTCGTCTTTCTACTTTCCGTTTTGCGCAGCAAAACAAGTCTCTCTGCTACTTAGAAGGGAGTCTTGTGCGTAAATAGAAAGGATAACGTTGTATCTTCAAGCAATAACCAATACCTTCCATTTAATGAATAAAAAAACAAGAAATCTACTGCTACTATTTCTGCCATTTCTGGGAATGATCCTGCTTAATGAATTATTCAGACCTACCATTTCAGAAACCAGATTTCGCCGAAAATCCATAACCAACGAAAGTCTGACGGTAATCAATTCTGCCGACCCACTACTCGGAAAATGCTCCTGGATCTGCCACAACAGTACAAACTACTGCAAAACAAATCATGTAAAATGGGCAACCAACTACTTCCAATACACCGACCCGCTCTACTTTGGAACAATCGGCCTGCTACATTCAACTGGCAATTACGGTTTGGCGAACATCTTCTTTTTTGTCGTCCTATTCCCCGCATTCCTCTTTTTTCTTATTGTAAGATCTATCGATATGCAAGGAGAAATTAACCAACTAAAACAAAAAAACATTTGATTTGAACAGACTCCTTGACGGCCTATATAATTACTGCACGGACTTCATTATCAACCTGGCCAATCTGCTGCATTTGTCCTATTATGAAGTAAATTTTCTTCTCTTTTGTGTGGGATACCCATTACTGACTATAGGATTGACTGTTTTATATCTCCTCCAAAAAAGACGTCTGAAGAAGCTTAATGAGCTACAATAAAAGTCAATGGGGCAGCTTATCCCGAACCAAGCCATAAACAAAAGTACCCAAAATGGCACTTCCCAAGCTAACTAGAATAACGGAAAAACCATTGCCCACCAAGGTAAACATCGGCCCCGGACAAGCACCAGATAGTGCCCAGCCCAATCCAAACAATATTCCACCATATAAATAACGAGAAACACTGATTTTCTTATCCTCAAACAGTATAGGGTTTCCTCCGATAGTGTTCAGGTGCTTTCTTTTCATAAAAATGACCATCGGCACACCAAACATCAGGGCCGAACCTATAATTCCAAACATATGGAAAGACTGAAATCGAAACATTTCCTGGATACGAAACCAGGAAATAGCCTCAGATTTAGTCATAATTATTCCGAATAAAATGCCTATTAGCAGGTATTTTGCGTATTTCATTTTGTCTTTATTTGAGGATTAGTGGAAGGAGGAAATGAGTCATCATCAAACCACCTATAAAAAAACCAATAACAGCAATCAAAGAGGGTATTTGAAGGTTAGACAACCCACTGATCGCATGTCCAGAGGTACAGCCACCAGCCCATCTGGCGCCAAACCCTACCAGAAAACCACCAACGACAATTGTCAGAAAGCCCTTTACGGTCATCAATCCAGACCATGTAAAAAATTCAGCAGGCAACAACCCCCCATTAAAGGAGACATTGAGTTCCTGAAGATCTGATACGGTTGCATCGCTAAGGGTCAAAAGGACCGGACTTTGTAAATAATTGGAGGCGATAAATCCACCAAGCACCGCTCCTAGAACGAAGACTAAATTCCAGACATTATTTTTCCAATTGAAACGAAAAAAGTCGCTATATTTTCCACCCCCACCAATAGCACAAAGACTGCGAAGATTGGAGCTAACGCCAAATTTGCCTCCCGTCCAAAGTAACAGAAACATTATAAAAGTGATAAGAGGGCCAGAGACATACCAAGGCCAAGGCTGTGATAAAATTGATATCATAAGGTAGATAGTTTTAATACGGACCAATAATTTTTTTGAGCTGCCCCGGAAGGCGTTTGGTGTTCTTTCTGATACTCTTCAATGACGGTGAATTCTGGCTGAAACAATTGAGAAATGCTCTTCCTTGAAACCAGCTGACTTTTGTGGTGTCTTTATTTTTGAAAATCTGCTCCCAGTGATTTTTTCGTTCTATGTTATCCATTATTACATTATTAATATTGTTCAATTATCGACCAGCAAAAAAATAGAAAGCCCGTAAACCTTTTAGGTTCATACAATTAGCCAATTACTACAGCAACAGGCAAAATTAGTTGAAAGCGTTGTTTTTAATTGCTACAAGGTACTAGGACACACATAATCTGATTTGGGAATCGTCGTATCCTTTATGACTGAATAGCCACCTTGCACATCAATCACATTGTGAATCCCTCTGGATTTAAGTATGGAGGCTGCAATCATAGACCGATAGCCACCAGCACAATGCAGGTAAAAAGGTTTTTCTTTCGGAAAACTTGATAAGTAATTATTTAGATCACTTAAGGGAGTATGATGCGCACCGTTGATATGTTCAGAAAGATACTCCCCTGGTTTTCGAACATCGAAGATTCTTTCTTTACTATTTGTATAATTTTCCTCTAAAACCGTTGCAGGAACAGAGGTGACTGTTTCGAGATGTTTACCTGATTTTTCCCAGGCTGCGATCCCCCCTTCCAAATAGCCGATCGTATTGTCAAACCCGACACGCGCGAGTCTGGTAACGGCCTCTTCTTCTCTGCCTTCGTCAACAATTAAAAGGATGGGTTGTTGGATGTCTACAATCAATTCACCAACCCAAGGAGCAAAACTGCCGTTCAGACCGATGAAAATACTGTTTGGAATATGCCCCTTCGCAAAATCTGCAGGCGTTCTGACATCCAGCAAGAGTGCCTCCTTTTCATTGGCAAGTAGTTCGAATGCAGCGGAATTTAGTGGTTTTACCCCATTTTTTAATACGTTATCAATACTTGAATAGCCCTCTTTATTTAGTTTGACATTCAGGGGGAAGTAGGCTGGAGGAGGCAACAGACCATCGGTCACTTCTTTTATAAATTCTTCTTTGGTCATATCTGCGCGCAAGGCATAGTTCATTTTCTTTTGGTTGCCCAGGGTATCGACGGTTTCTTTCATCATGTTTTTACCACAGGCAGATCCAGCTCCGTGTGCTGGATAAACAGTGACATCATCCGGTAAAGGCATAATTTTTTCTCTTAGACTATCATAGGAGTAACCTGCCAGATCTTCAATAGTGAGGTCACCAGATTTTTGAGCGAGGTCAGGTCTTCCAACATCGCCGAGGAATAAGGTGTCTCCAGTAAATATGGCGGTTTCTTTTCCATTTTTGTCCAGCAGCAGGTACGTGGTACTTTCCATGGTATGGCCTGGCGTGTGCAATGCTCGGATAGTCACATCGCCCAGTTTGAATTCTTCGCCATCTGTTGCGATATGCGCCTCAAAACTGGGATTTGCATTCGGGCCGTAGATAATGGGCGCTCCAGTTTTGTCGGCTAAGGTGACATGACCGCTTACAAAATCGGCGTGGAAGTGGGTCTCAAAAATATATTTGATTTCTACTCCATCTTTTGCTGCTTTTTTCAGATACGGAGCAACTTCTCTCAACGGATCAATAATAGCCGCTTCCGTTCCACTCTGTATGTAATATGCTCCTTGCGCTAAGCAACCCGTATAAATTTGTTCAACAATCATTAACACTATTTTTTAAATTATTTAACAAGAAATTCCATGGTAAAAATAAAGACTGCCATTACTAAAATAAAATAGCCAAACCCTTTCTTTAATTTTTTCCCATCTACGAATTTCCCAAAATGCACACCAAAAAAAATACCAATCAATACAATAGAAGTAAAGATAATAAGGAATTGCCAATCAATATGCATTGTCAATGCGTCGCTTAAGAAAAATCCTAAGAGTGACTTTATCGCAATAATGATGAGAGAGGTTCCTATCGCCTTTTTTATATCAAGGTTGGCTAAAACAACTAATGCTGGAATAATTAAAAAACCACCTCCAGCCCCTACAAAACCAGTTATTGCTCCTACTATCAATCCTTCAGCTAATATTAGTGGATAATTGTAATTGACTTCTCCTGATCCACCTTGTATTTCTTTACTAAAAAGCATGGAGAATGCGGCCCAAAATAGGAGTATGGCAAACAATCCAAACATGCCCATTCTCCTGGTAAATTCGAAACCGGAAATAGTAAACAAGATGTCCGGCAATGTTGGCACTACAAAATGCCTCACTAACCAAACTCCAATGATAGCTGGAATTCCAAAAACGATAGCTGTTCTCCAATCTACATTGCTATTTTTATGTTGTCTTAATCCGCCAATCAAGGCAGCTGATCCAACAATAAATAAGGAATACGCTGTTGCTACCTTTTCATCGAGCGTAAACATATAAGCTAGTATAGGTACAGCCAAAATAGACCCTCCTCCCCCAATCATTCCGAGAGAGAGACCAACTAATAATGCCATTGAATACCCTACTATTTCCATGTTTTATCTTTAGAACAATTGTTCATTTATTCATATGTTAGCACAAAAAAAAGGTGTTAAAAATTGCAGTTTTCCATACAATCAAAAATTCCCAGTATTTGCCTGTCTACTATTTTATAATACACCTGTTTGCCTACTTTTTCTGAAGTGACAATCCCATTATCTTTCATTTTCGCTAGGTGGTGCGACATCATTGACGTTTCACAAGTTGATTCTATTCGATTGCAAATCGTGGAGACATCTAAGGGTTCCTCTGTTTCTAAAACTTCCAAGATTTCTAGTTTTACCGGATGGGAAATCGTCTTTAGTATTTTGGCTACTAATTGTAGTTTCTCAGCGGAAAATTTTCTTTTCGTTTTTTTCATGACCACAATATAGGAACATTTTAATAAATGTTCAAGTATTCGGATGTTTTTATTTTGTTAATATTTATTTCTGGACAAATAAGACGCTTAATTACACAAGGTTTGACAATAATTTATGAATTATTTTTTCCCTCAAACTTCTCAAAAATAAAGGAATGATTACCTTTGGGAACACTCAATAACAAGTAATGGATTTTAGCAACCACGACCTTACCGATGAGCAGCTTCTTGGACTATACAAGTCGCTCGTAAAACCAAGAATGATTGAAGAGAAAATGCTCCTCCTCCTGCGACAGGGAAGAATCAGCAAGTGGTTCTCTGGTATCGGACAGGAAGCGATTTCTGTTGGTGTGACCACCGCCCTCGAATCAGATGAATACGCGTTTCCAATGCACCGAAATTTAGGCGTATTCACCACCAGAAATGTCCCTCTCGATAAATTGTTCTGCCAATGGCAAGGCAAAGCCAATGGGTTTACCAAAGGCCGGGATCGCTCTTTTCATTTTGGGACAAATGACTATAAGATTGTTGGGATGATTTCTCACCTGGGACCACAATTGTCCCTTGCGAGTGGTGTCGCGCTAGCAAATAAACTAGGTGGTGAACAAAAAATAGCCGTCGCCTTCACCGGCGAAGGAGGTACGAGCCAAGGAGAGTTTCATGAAGCGCTAAACACAGCTGCCGTTTGGGACTTGCCAGTCATTTTTGTAATAGAAAACAATGGTTATGGTTTATCCACTCCTGCTAGCGAACAATATAAATCGGAAGACCTCGCCAGCAAAGGCGTTGGGTACGGAATGGAATCCTATAAAATCGATGGCAACAATATCATCGAAGTCTTTCAGACGATAGACAAAATCGCGAAAGATATCCGAAAAAACCCCAGGCCTGTATTAGTAGAGTGCGTCACCTTTAGAATGAGAGGACACGAGGAAGCTTCCGGCACAAAATACGTCCCAAAAGACTTAATGGACGCTTGGGCAAAGAAAGATCCAATAGACAATTTTGAAGCGTACCTCCTAGAAAAAGGCCTATTGAATGAAACCCTAATCAAAGAAATAAAAACAGAATACAAACAAGCAATAAAAGAAGGGCTGGACCTCGCATTTGACGAGCCAGCTGTTACTCTAGACATTGAGCAAGAGAAAAAAGATATCTATGCAGCACACGATTCTGTCGTCTTTGAGCCCAATGATTCTCCTGTTACCGCAAAGCGATTTATCGATGCCATCTCAGATGGATTGCGACAAGGGATGCAGCGCCATGAAAACCTGGTGTTGATGGGACAAGACATTGCAGAATACGGTGGCGTATTTAAGATAACAGACGGTTTTGTCAAGGAGTTTGGCAAAGAAAGAGTCAGAAACACCCCTCTATGTGAAAGTGCTATCCTCGGAATAGGTTTAGGACTAAGTATTAAAAAATACAAGGCCATGATCGAAATGCAATTTGCAGACTTCGTGACTTGTGGTTTCAATCAAATTGTCAATAATCTGGCAAAATTGCATTATCGGTGGGGGCAAAATTCGGATGTGGTGGTCCGCATGCCTTCTGGCGGGGGAGTTGGGGCTGGTCCGTTTCATTCACAAACCAACGAGGCGTGGTTTTTTCATACGCCAGGATTGAAAATTGTTTATCCTTCTAACCCGTATGATGCAAAAGGACTGCTATTGGCTGCGTTGGACGATCCGAATCCAGTGATGTTTTTTGAGCATAAATACCTTTATCGAAGTTTGACTGCGGAAATTCCAGACGACTATTATACGGTAGAAATTGGGAAGGCGAAACTGGTCAGGGAAGGGGCAGATTTGTCTATTGTTACTTATGGAATGGGCGTGCATTGGGCACAGCAGCTTTGTGAAGAACTTGGACTAAGCGCAGACATTCTTGATTTGCGAAGTTTGCAGCCGTTGGACTATGCAGCAATTGACGAGACGGTTCGCAAAACAAACAAGGTGGTTATTCTCCATGAAGACTCGCTTACTGGTGGTGTTGGAGGGGAATTGTCTGCTTATATCAGTGAGCATCTTTTTGAACATTTGGATGGACCGGTACTTCGTGCGGCAAGTTTGGATACGCCGGTTCCTTTTGCGGGCAATCTGGAAGTTGGATATCAGCCAATACAGCGATTGCGCCAACAAGTGGAGAAGTTGCTTGCGTACTAGATTCCATCACCATCTCGCCAAGTTTTGAATTGTCATCCAGAAAGTGATGGAACCGCAACAGCTGGTAATTAAGGTCAACTAATAAGTCTACTCCCCAAAATCGATTTGTAACTAAAAAACAACAGACTCGCCTCCTCTACGAGCATTTAATATAAAAAAAATGTAAATTGAGAGAAGATGAAAGAAAAGAGATACAACAAATCAGAAAACAATAAAGCCCGACCTTATAATAAGGTAGAAAAAAGTCGCAGTTTTCTTCTTCAGCGGAAAGAAAAAGGCAAAGCCGATCATACAAACAATAACGGGAAATCAACCCACTCCAAAGGCGAGGAATCAACGCATTCAAAAACCCTGAAGCGAACCCGCTCAAAAAAAGACGACATCTTAAAAACCCTGGATTCCAAAGGGTCTAGACAAATATCGAAAACAACCTCTCGATCTAAAAAACCAACGCCTGGCAAAAATCACAATCTGATAGATTTTGGTAGTATTGTTTCTAATTTAGTCTGGATGGGCGTGATTTTGTTTGTTTTTTGGGACATGCCATTTGGCATGAAAGCGGTGGTCGTTGCTTTTTTTGGAGGACAGATTGTTTGGAAAATCATAAAAACAAAATAGTTTCGTCAATGTCGGCCGAACAAGTACAAGACTTTATATTTCAATTGGAAGGAGAGCAACAAAAGGTGTTTCAATATCTCCATGATTTAATGCTCGAATTTCCTGAAGTGACCTGCAAGATCAGATTTAAAATCCCGTTTTATTATTGTAAAAGTTGGATTTGCTACCTCAATCCGCAAAAAAAAGAAAACACTGAATTCGCATTCCTACGTGGCAATGAGTTGTCCAACGACCAAGGAATTCTTGACCCAAGAGGCAGAAAACAAGTAGCAGGTATCCTGTGCCCCAACGTAAAAGAGATCCCAAGAGAAGCAATAAAGGCCACAATAATTGAAGCACTAATTTTGGACGAATCCATCCCCTACGCGCCCAAACGCAAGAAAAAACAACCATAGTCAGTCAACCTCTAGATTACTTACCTATAAAAATAATCCTTTTGTCTGGTCGATTTGCCTAAATTCGCTAACTTACAGACGAAACACCATTCGCCCCATTATTTGAAGCGAAACACCACTATGGACTTTACCAGATTATTCGACATACTAGATTATCAACATCAGAAATATCCGAATAAAGCCGCATTCTCCTACAAAAAAAATGGACAATGGATAGACTTTAGCACCGAAGACTGTATCTCAAACATCCAACGAATAGCCAGCCACCTCCTAAAAATGGGAGTCAGCCCTTCGCAAAAAGTGGCGATCGTTTCCGACAACAATACCCCCTACTGGAATTTCATAGACCTCGCACTCCAAAGCATAGGCGCCATTCCTGTACCCATCTATCCAACCATCAGCGATCGGGAGTATCGCTATATATTCAAAGACGCAGACATCAAACTATGTTTCGTATCCAATAGACGACTGTATGAAAAAGTGAAGGTATTACAAGGAGAAATCCCTTCTCTAAAAGAAATTTATACGTTTGAACAGGAAGGCGACCTCCCTACACTTGCAGGCTACAACGAAGCACCAACAGCCCATGAACTCCAAAAAATAAAGAGCCTCCAAGAGGGAATCCAGCCTGAAGACCTGGTCACACTGATTTATACCTCCGGGACGACCGGCGATCCGAAAGGCGTGATGCTTTCTCATCAAAATATCATTAGCAATATCAAGGCAACAATCACCATGATTCCGTTGGATTTTGAAAAAACAGCCTTTAGTTTTTTGCCCCTTTGTCATATTTTTGAGCGGATGGTGGTCTATACTTATATGGCGTGCGGGATGTCGGTTTATTATGCGGAGAGTATGGATAAAATTGGAGATAATATTCGCCATGTACGTCCACACTACTTCACCTGTGTACCTCGAATTTTGGAAAAACTATACAACCAAATAGTCGAAAAAGGGAGACAGCAAAATATTGTTTTTAGGAAGATTTTCTTCTGGGCATTGAAGGTTGGAAAACGGTATGAATTGGGGAAGCGATTTCCAATTGGTTATCGGTTGAAATTGTGGCTGGCAAATCTGTTGGTCTTTCGATTGTGGCGGAAAAGACTTGGAGGCAGAGTAGAGGGAGTAGCGGTGGGTGCAGCAGCGATGCCTCCTAAATTGGGGATGTTGTTTTCTGCGGCTGGTGTTCAAATTAGGGAAGGGTATGGCCTTACGGAATCTTCCCCGGTGATTTCTTTCAATCGGTTTGAGCCGGGCGGGGTGCAGTTCGGTACGGTGGGCATCCCACTTCCAGGTATCGAGGTGCGGCTTGCGGAAGATGGAGAAATTTTGGCTAAAGGGCCGAATGTAATGCTGGGATATTACAATCAACCAGCATTGACGGAACAAACCATTGATGCAGATGGTTGGCTGCACACAGGAGATGTCGGTGAATTTGTGCACAAGCGATTTCTAAAAATAACCGACCGGAAAAAAGAACTCTTTAAAACTTCTGGTGGGAAATATGTCGCCCCACAATTGGTAGAAAACAAACTCAAAGAATCCCCGTTTATCGAGCAGATAATGGCAGTCGGTGACAACAGGCAGTTTGTCTCCGCGTTGGTCGTCCCAAATTTTCCTAACCTGAAGGCCTGGTGTGAACAAAACGGCGTCCATTATACTGGGGCACAATACATGGTCATCAATCCAAAAGTGATCGAATTCTACGAAAACGAAATACATAAACTCAATCAAGAACTCAGCAAAACGGAACAAGTAAAAAAATACGAATTGCTCTTTGAAGAATGGACAGCAGAAAACGAATTTCTGACGCCAACACTGAAGCTAAAACGTAAAAACATCCTGGCGGCCAATAAGAAAGTTATAGAAAAATTTTACGATTAGTTAATATTCCCGATATTGAGATGCCACAAAAAATATTATTGAATCTAAAGAATAAATGAAGCTATGGAAATCACCCGATTATTTGAAATCCCTTACTACCAACAAAAAAACGTGCCTTTAGATAAAGCAATTGGACACAGAGATGAGTCTGGCAATTGGAAACACTGGAGCACGGATGAGTTTATCAACTCAGCCAACAAAATAAGTAAAGGATTATTAGAAATCGGAGTCAAAAAAGGCGACAAAATTGCCTTGATTTCATATACCAATCGACCAGAGTGGAATATTCTGGACATTGCAATTCAGCAAGTAGGAGCCATCAACGTTCCTGTATATCCAACAATCAGCCCTAGGGAGTACGAATACATCTTTAATGATGCAGATGTGAAGTATTGCTTCGTAAGCATGGACGGCAAGGGAGATTTGTTAGATAAGGTGAAAGCCTCCAACGCCAAAAATCTGAAAGAGATTTATACCTTTGATAAGGTAGACAACGCACCCTATTGGGAAGATTTATTTCGCGATGGAGACCTTAGTGAAGTCCAAAAAATAAAAGATTCTATTAGCCCTAAAGACATCGCTACCTTTATATATACCTCAGGGACAACAGGCGATCCGAAAGGAGTTGTTTTGTCACACGAGAATATTGTAAGTAATGTGCTTGCGGTGATACCAATTATACCGCTCGATCACAAGGATGTTACCTTAAGTTTCCTTCCTTTGTGCCATATTTTTGAACGCATGGTCACCTATGGTTATATGGGGCTTGGAGTAACAATCACTTACTGCGGGACGAACAATCTTGGGGGAGAAGAGGGGGAATTGCAAGCAGTAAAACCTCATTTCTTCACAACCGTTCCACGTCTGTTAGAAAAAGTCTACGAGAAAATATACAACAAAGGTCTCGAGTTGGAAGGGGTTAAGAAAAAACTATTCTTCTGGGCACTTGATATGACAGAGGACTATGAGTACGATAAAAAATATGGATTTGTAAAAGGCCTCAAACTGTCTGTCGCGGACAAACTTATCTTCAGCAAATGGAGAGAAGCACTAGGAGGAAATATAAAAGGTATCGTAACTGGTGCCGCAGCCTGTCCTGCAAAAATGGCCAGAGTGTTTTCTGCTGCTGGGATTCCAATTCGCGAAGGCTATGGATTGACGGAGACCTCTCCAGCGCTTACTATCAATCAGTTTGGCCCACAAGGAGCTTATCTGGGGACCGTCGGCCCTGCAGTAAAAGGAGTAACTATAAAAATTGATCCTTCTGATGGAGATTACAAAGAAGGCGAAGGGGAAATTCTTGCAAAAGGTCCGAACATTATGCAAGAATACTACAAAAAACCAGAAAAAACGGCGGAAGTCATAGATGCAGATGGCTGGTTTCACACCGGAGACATTGGTCGATTTATCAAGAACAAAAGTGGAAAAAAATTCCTTAAAATTACTGGTCGGAAAAAAGCATTGCTTAAAACGTCGGGCGGTAAATACGTAGCTCCAGAACCAATCGAGAAAAAATTCAGAGAAGACTTTTTAGTAGAACAAATGATGGTGGTGGGAGAAGGCAAAAAATTTGTCTCCGCACTTATCGTTCCTGCTGCTGATGCAATGAAGGATTGGTGTTCTCAAAATGGTGTCGCTTGCACAACAACACCCCTGGCCGAAAACCCAGACCTCAAAACCATTTCTCCCGAAACACTAAAAGACGAAAAAGTACTGGCAGCTTTCCAGAAAATAGTGGAGGCCAACAATCCAAATTTCAGTCACATTGAGCAAATCAAGAAATTTGTATTGTTACCTAACCCATGGGATGTTACAACCGGAGAACTAACTCCGACGATGAAAGTTAAACGTCGGGTAATTCGTGAGAAGTTTAAATCTGAAATTGACGGAATCTACGCATAGCCGATAGGAATTTTAAAATAGACGTAATCAAAGAGACAGATCAGCGTTTGAAAAGCAAGGTCTTTACCATTTTGACCACCGTTTTTCTCTTGATCTTCATAATTGCGCACAAAATCTTGTATCATAAACAAGGTTTAGGCTTTATGAACTAAAAAAAATATAATATTTTTGATTCTCATGCAAAATGTCTGAAAAAATTAATTTTCAGACATTTACTAATAATTTAATGAATAAATTAACTTAAAATCAGTGTGTTATTTGGAAAATTAAATTATCTTTGCTCCCGAATTAGCATTTACTTTTTCCTTCCAGACTTTTTTTTTGTGTACCATACAACGAAAGTGGTACAATATTAGTCTACTTAGTATACCCAACGACATCGTAATCATTATTAACACCTTATATCTATTGATATGAAAGTAAATTTTACACTCTTCATTGTTCTCTTCCTAAGTATCTCCGCAAGTGCAGCCAATTTTTATTGGGTAAATGGTTCAGGAGTTTGGAATGACTATAGTAACCATTGGGCAACCACTTCAGGTGGGTCTACCTTCCATAATTCTGAGCCGGGTATAAATGATAATGTTTTCTTTGACGAGAATTCATTTCCTACTACAGGCCAGTATCTCAGAATTCAAAATCTTGATGCCAAGTGTAATTCAATGAATTGGGAAGATGTTGAAAATGCCCCACGTTTGATTTTTGCACCATCTGCTCCTATTGAAATTCATGGTAGTCTTACCTTACATGAGGAGATGTCTATAGAAAGTACTGCCAATATTCGGTGGAAATTTAATTCTACCTCTCCTGGAAACACAATAACTACTGGCAATCAACACCTTGATGAGGTGATATTTGATGGCCAGGGTGGAGGATGGATACTTCAAGATTCGCTAAGCGGAAATAAAATTGATCACATCGAAGGGACTTTTGATACAAATAGTGAGGCAATCGTTGTAGATGAATTTTTAGTTGGCTACTTCAATCCAAGAACACTGGCACTTAGAAGCTCCGTTATCGTTTGTAATAAAAAATGGGAAGCAGCACCTTCAGCATTAACCTTCCTTTCTGGAAGTTCTACCATTTATACACCTGATTTCGAGTCATCTGCACTTTACTACTACCGGGTTTTTGTTACCACACCAAATACTGGTAATTCCTTTATCAGAGGAAATGGTAACACTTTTGGAGGACTGGGCTTTCAATCTGAAGCTGTTTCTGAAGTACGAGGCAATCACACCATTGATGGTATGTTAAGCTTCAACAAACCAAATACTAAAGTATTATTCGAAAATAATTCTACCATAACAATAGGTGACTACGGTTCGATGAGAACGTTTTTACCTTGCGGCGGATTGGTTCATATTGCTTCTCTCACAAAAGGAGGAACTGTTTCGATCAATAAGAACTTAGGAAGTGCAAATATCTCTATCGAACTGAAAAATGCAAGATTAGAAGGTATCGTAGCATCTGGTTCTGCCCCATTCGTAGCCAAAGAGTCTATAGATCACGGAAGTAATAGTGGATGGAGTTTCCAAAACAACCGAACGGCTAAAACCTATTACTGGGTTGGTGGTTCTGGTAAATGGACAGAAGTTTTACACTGGTCACTTACAAGTGGAGGCCAAGGACAAAATTGCCTTCCTTCAATACTGGATAATGTCGTTTTTGATAATAACTCCTTTAGTTCTTCTAACGATGAAGTAACAGTAGAAGCAAGAAATGTAGCCGTTCACAATTTAGACTGGCAAGCAACTAACTACAATGCAGAGCTAAACCTTTTAGGTAGCAATAATTTGAAGTCTTTCGAAATTTCTGGATCACTTAACTTGTCGAGCGACGCGGATGTAAGCGACTACGGAACCAATTGGATATTTAACTCAACTGAACAAAATACCATTAATACAGGCGGCCACAGTTTGAATACAATGACTTTCTCCAGCCCTTATGGTCAATGGACACTTGAAAACGACGTCAAGCTGTTTAGCAACCTTAATCACAATGCAGGGGTTCTAAAAACAGTTGGAAAGAACCTAGATGTACTTAACTTCTTTAGTGGTTATAGTGAATATAGAGGTCTTGAATTAGGCTCCTCAAAAATAACAGCCGTAGCAAAAATCGAAATATCTGAATCCAACTTGTTTTTGGATGCAGGGACTTCAACTCTAAAATCTCCTAGAGTAGAAGCATTTAATATTGATTTGTATAACGTGACGCTTTTTTCAACAGTAGGTTCAGGAACACTGATTGGTAATAATCTTACCTTAAATCGACTGAAAGTTAATACCCTATTGCCTTCCACAATTCAAGGAAGTCATACCTACAATGGAGATATTGTGATCAATCAACCTGGTACCACGACTACTTTCACTGGAGGATCTGTCCAAACGCTAAATGGCAATTTGAATGTAGAAACAGATTGCAGTACGCTCACGACAATCGCATCGACAAATACGAACTACGTTACGTTTGTAAAGCAGAGCGGCCAACTGGTAGTAGACTATGTAGACTTTAGATATGTAAAAGCTTCTGGAAATGCATTTTTCCTAGCTTTCAACTCCTCTTATTTCCCTCCTAATCAACAGCCAAACTCAGGATGGTTGTTTGCAAATGGAGCCTGCAATCTGCCTATCGAACTCGCTTCTTTCACAGCAACTAAAAAACACCGTGTAGTAGAGTTGGATTGGACAACAGAATCAGAAATAAACGGATCTCATTTCGTTGTTGAACGAAGCAACAACGGAGTTGACTTCAGAGAAATTGGTCAAGTGACTGCAGTAGGAACTAGTATCGAAATTCAAACCTACAGTTTCCTTGATCCTAATCCATTGAATGGCAGCAATTACTACCGTCTACAAATGGTAGATCTTGACGAAACATTCGAATACAGCGATATCCAAACAGTAGAGTTTAATTACTCTATTGAAGAAATGATTGCAGTTTATCCAAATCCAGTAATTGATGGAACAAAACTAGAGATCAAACTAACAAAAGAATCAGGGGTACGCATTAAAGTTGTGGATATGAGAGGCCGAATCATTGAAGAAAAACCAATGACAACTATGCAGGCAGGAAGCTACATCCTTGACTATGATTTTGACCACTTAGCTGATGGAATGTATTTCTTTGACGTTACCGTAGACAACCTACAGACGAAAAGAAAATTCATCAAGCACGGAAAATAAAAACTACTTCAACTAGCAAAAGTCCCTATTAACAATGTCCTGAATCAAACTTTGATACAGGGCATTTTTTTTGGTCTTGTTTTTGAATTATACCAAGCAGCTTTCACAACTTTTAAATATTGACCTACATGCTGCTTTTTCGAAATTTATTGTTTCTTGTTTTCCTTACAGGAATGGTTTTCTCTGCTTCTGCAATACAGACTTATCCTACACAAACAGCAGAAAATCCACCTGCAAAAGAGTACCTGAATTTGATGGAGTGGCTTACCCTGCAGTCCAACAGCTATTCAGGCATCTTGAACGAGCGACAAACCTGGATAGTAAGCTATGACGAGTTCCAAATAAAAGAAGAATACTACTGGGACAATCAGTTGACCGTAGTTATCGAATTCGACATTCGAAACATTGAAAAAGTGCGAAGTGAGTTACGGTTTTTTCATAGTATTTCCCTCTATCCAAAGGAAGGAGACGCCACTCATTTCAAAGTCACCCGATACGATGAAGGCATTGGGACTGAGGTAGAAGCAGAATACTATAATCTGCTCATCGATCCAACAATAAAAAAAGAAGTCTATCAGAAAATGCAAAAGGCACTAGACCTTTGTAAAGATAAGTCCTGATACCACTACAAACCACCGATCATATCCTCCGGTCGGACCCACTTATCAAACTCTTCCCCTGTCAATAACCCAAGTTCAACCGCTGCTTCTTTCAGTGTTTTGTCTTCTTTGTGGGCTTTCTTAGCAATTTTTGCGGCACTGTCGTAACCAATTTTTGTATTCAGGGCAGTCACCAACATTAATGAATTGTATAAATTCTGATCAATTCGCTTCTGATTTGGTTCTATACCCATGGCACAATTGGTATTAAAACTTTGACAAGCATCACCAATCAAACGAGCAGACATCAAAAAATTAAAAATCATCATTGGTTTGAAGACATTCAATTCAAAATGGCCATTCATACCACCAATGTTGATGGCTACGTCATTTCCAACAACCTGCGCCATCGCCATTGTCAGTGCTTCTGCTTGAGTCGGGTTGACCTTTCCTGGCATAATTGAAGAACCAGGCTCATTTGCTGGAATCGTCAGTTCGCCAATTCCTGATCGCGGGCCTGACGCCAGCATTCGAATATCATTACCGATTTTCATTAGGGAGCAAGCCACTGTTTTTAGTGCCCCATGCGCCTCTACAATAGCATCATGTGCAGCCAACCCTTCAAATTTGTTTTCTCCTGTTTTGAATGGTAGGTCTGTCAATTTAGCAATAAAGTCAGCCACTAATTCGGAATAACCTGCAGGTGTATTGATCCCAGTCCCAACCGCTGTTCCTCCAAGCGCAAGCTCAGACAAATGATCCAGGGTGTTTTTGATCGCTCGAATCCCATGATCCAATTGAGAGACATATCCAGAAAGTTCCTGACCAACAGTAAGCGGTGTAGCGTCCATAAAGTGCGTTCTACCGATCTTTACCACCCCCATAAATTCTTTTGACTTGGCAGCCAAAGTGTTTCGCAAAGCTTCTATTCCAGGGATCGTTGTTTCTACCAACATTTTGTAGGCCGCGATATGCATTGCTGTAGGAAAAGTGTCATTAGAAGATTGTGATTTATTAACATCATCATTGGGATGGATAAACTTTTTGTCGTCTGTCAGTTCGCCACCATGTAATACATGACACCGATTGCTAGTCACCTCATTGAAGTTCATATTACTCTGTGTACCAGAGCCCGTTTGCCAAACTACCAACGGAAATTGATCATCCAGTTTTCCTTCTAGTATTTCATCACAGACAGAAGCAATAAGTTGTGCTTTTTCTTCACTCAGCACCCCGCATTCCCGATTGGTAAACGCAGCCGCTTTTTTTAAGATAGCGAACGCCCGAGTTATTTCCAGTGGCATTTGCTGTCCTCCAATTTTAAAATTTTGGATGGAACGTTGGGTTTGTGCTCCCCAATACTTATCTGCTGGTACGTCTATGTATCCAATACTGTCTTTTTCCTTGCGATATTCCATAGTTGGTTGTTGTTGAACGGTTTTCTAATTGCTGGCAAAAATACACAATATTGGGAAATTTTAGCCTTCATTTAAACGCAATGTCGCAATGATGAAAGGATTTATCGTTCTATTTGACTATAAACTCCGTTATTTTTCGACCACAATATCCTGTCCTGTGCGTTGATATCCGAATCAAGATTGAAGTCAAAAGAAGAATAAAGATCAAACAAACCATTTTGAATAGACCAAGAAGCATAATCCTGTCCATTCACATCAAAACCAATATCTGAAGTTTGGTCTCCATCGCCCGCATACATTACCCATTGGCCAGGACTCAGTTCCTTTTGTCCAAGACCATTGGTGGTCATACTATTCATAACACAAAAATCAATAGTGATTGTTCCATTAACCGGAGAAATTGCTTGAGAAGAAAGAATTCCCATATGGTTACGATGTTGTATAAAGATATAGAAGGCACTGCCTAAATTGCTGTCAAGGATTCGCTGATTTGGAAAGTAAAGATGGCCATCCTCCAGGAGCAACGCCGCAGTTTGGTGCACCTCACTACCTTTGCTTATTCCTGTTCTAAAGGAGACCAATACCCAATCAACAGTGGTGGATGGATAATTACTCTTTCCCCATCCTTGTCCTTCTGTTCCAGCATAATTCCAGGGAGAAAAAGCATAGGGTTGGCCATTTGGCAAAAGGTCCGCCTGCCAAAGGAAAGTAGACATGGTATTTGTATTCAAATCATATACCCCTTCCAAACATACCCGAATGTCAGCGTTCAGAAAATTACAAGCTGGGTTTCCTTGTCCTGCATTTTGGTAGGTGCCAGCACAGGAGCAAATGTTGTCGGTGATTTGATCATTGATGGTGCAGGGATCATTGTCGTCGCAAGATTGACCGATAGTACAATTGGTTGTCCCTTCACACAAGCAGTTGGATGTGTATCTATCGTTGATGGTGGTTGGATCATTGTCATCGCAGGAGGCACCAATTAGTTTGTCATCGAATCCCGGACAGCTATCTGATGGATCACAAATACCATCTTGATCAGCATCCAGCATTCCATAAGTAAAAAAAGCATTATCACAATACAATTTATCCGTTTGAAAGTAGCCGCTTGTGCAGCCATTTATATAAAGACCTGCTCCAAATACATCGGGGGCTTCTGTTTCTTTTGTAGTATTGTTTATGGAGACATTGTCTACGCTTAAATTGTAGTCCAATCCATTGATAACTCCTCCTTCTACCAAAGCGACGGTGAGGCATTCAAAAGAAACAGGCGCACAATGTGTATAAGAATAGGCCTGATAGGTTTGATTATTGAAATTGCCCCCAATGTCATACCAGGTGGCGACCTTTTCTCCACCAAGATAAAGCTCCATGTCTTCCAAATTGGTATCGCCAGCTGCATAAATCGTAATGATATTGCAATTGGGTGTTGTCGTCCCTGTTTCTTTGTAGCCAAGATCTGGCGCATTCCCATTAAACAAGAAGTTGACAGGACTATTGTTGGACCAAGAAATAGGATCTGCTACTACGATGGTTGTAGAATTTGGAATGCTGGTAATCAATGCTTTCTGTCCTCCAACATTAATACTGTCGCCTGATACAATGCCAAACCCATCACAGAAGTACTTCGAATAAACAACAGGGATCGTTGTGCCAGAGCCCGCACTTGTGGTATTGGTAAGATCGCCCGCGGCATCAATGCAAGGGCTATTCGCGGAAAGCGTATAAATATCAGCACTTGGGTTTACAAAAACCGGATCAAGAATTTGTGGATTTGTTCCCTGGTAATTGGTTGGTGGAGGGTTAGTTCCCCAGTTGGTGTTGTCCAGAGAAAAGGTGGAAGCTGGAATATTGTTGTGAGTGAAATTGATCGTGTTGCCCGCAAAAATATTGTTGCGCATTTGGATATTTTGAGGGTTTTCTGGACGAAGATGCATACCATGAAGGCTATTAGAACTCGTATTATGAATGAATCGCACATCGTCTGGTTGCTGATAGGCAATAAAACCAGATTCGTCATTATTTATGGAGAGGCATTTGGCAAAGGTGATGTCGTATCCGTCAAAACTGTTGTCGTTGGTTACACTGAAGGGGAACCCGTTGCTGTAACAATTCATGGCGATACAATTGTACACACTGATATGCGCAATATCGCCAGTGGAGTGCCCACCAATATCTATCCCATCTTCATGACAATAATTGGCAATACAATTGGCCACTCGGATGTACTGGCTGTTTTGTACGACAATACCATCTGCATCATCCTTGTAAACTTTGTTTCCTTCATGGGAGACATAACAATTGAGAATGCCTCCGTATTGGCTTTCTTCTATACTAATATTACTCCATTCACTATCTACAATGTTGCACCCCTCAATAATGAAATTTTCAGCATTCCTAATAAAAATACCGTATTTCCAGATGGAGTTGCCATTATCATTTCCGTTTAGATTCTTGATTCGGATGTGGTGTATTGGAGTTCCATAATCGGTTAAATTTACTTTTCCATCGAAGGCGACGCCGTGGTCGGTGTAGTTTCTAAATGACAGATTCTCTAGATGAATATAGGAAGAATAGTAGGTCGAAAACGCGGAATTTAAGGAGTTGTTGCCATCCAAAATTACTTGCCCATTCCCAATGAGATAAACATAATCAGTAGGGTTTGCAGTGTTTCCGTTAAATCCGAGCCAAATCGCTTCTTGGTAGTTACCAGATAAAATGAAGAGGCTGTCCCCATAGTTGATTTGATTGACACCGTGCTGAATTGTTAGCCATGGATTGGCGGATGTTCCTGCATTTGAATTGTTTCCAGACTTAGAAACATAAAAAGTGGTTCCATAAATAGAAGAACAAATCAATAAGAAAAAGAGGCTACTTGTAAGTTTATAATAGTTAGGCATTGGAGGAAATTTTTAGTCGTTAAAAGTATACCAGGCAACACGTATTCTGATAAATATCAAGTACTTATGTTATGAATATACAATAATTTAAAAGAAGGTGAGTGATATCAAGTTGCTACTTTGTTCTCTTTAAGGCAAGATTGAAATTGGATGAACTTTATCGTTTGGATAAAACAGGGTATCTTGTGCTTACAAATTTTGAAGAAGGAATATGAGCAACTTTAAAGAGATAGAACTAAGTACCCCACTTCATAACGCGATCCAGGATCTTGGCTTTGAAAAACCAACACCGATCCAGGAGCAAGCGTTTTACGTTATCAAATCCGGGAAAAACGTAGTTGGGATATCGCAGACGGGGACGGGAAAAACGCTTGCCTTTATGCTGCCCATCCTCCAGGGATTAAAATTCTCCAAAGAAAATCATCCAAGGGTGGTGGTTATTGTCCCTACTAGAGAGTTGGTCCTGCAGATGGAAGAAAAAGTGAAGGCATTTTCAAAATATATGAATGTCCGGGTGCTTGGTGTGTATGGTGGAACGAATATTAAAACTCACAAACTTGCGGTTTCTCAAGGCGTTGATATTTTGATTGCTACCCCCGGGAGATTGTATGATTTGGCGTTGAGCAATGTCCTCAAACTAAAAATGGCCAAACAGCTTGTTATTGATGAGGTGGATGTGATGTTGGATCTCGGTTTTCGGTTTCAGCTGACTAATATCTTTGAATTGTTGCCGGAGAAAAGGCAAAATATCATGTTTTCTGCGACAATGACGGAGGAGATTGACTCTATAATCGATGAATACTTTATTGCGCCCCACAAAATATCGATAGCGGTAAGTGGGACGCCATTGGACAATATCGCCCAGCAATGTTACCCAGTGCACAATTTCTATACTAAAGTAAATTTGCTGGCTCATCTTTTGGAGGACAAAGAGACATTCAGCAAGGTGCTCGTCTTTAATAGCAGTAAAAAGTATGCTGATCGGTTGTTTAATGCGCTGGAAGAACAATACGGGAATGAAATGGGCGTGATTCATTCCAACAAGTCGCAGAACTATCGAATACGCTCTATCGAAGAGTTTGATAGTGGCGAAAACAGAATTTTGGTAACAACGGATGTGATGGCGAGAGGACTGGACCTTGACAAAATCACACATGTTATTAATATGAATGTCCCTGTCTTTCCTGAAAACTATATGCATCGAATAGGGCGAACAGGTCGTGCAGAACAAGAAGGAAAAACCATCCTCTTTTTCACAGAAAAGGAGGAACGCTACAAAACGGCGATTGAGGAGTTGATGGACTATAAGATCCCACAGTTGGAGTTTCCAGAAGGTGTCCCTTACAACTCGCAACTCACACCTGAGGAACGAGAAGGAGAAGGCAAACACAAAAACCACAATAGGAATGATAAAAAAATAATTGGAGGAGGTGCTTTCCACGAGAAAAGTGCCAAAAACAGCAAAGTCAACCTAGGAGGATCTTATCACCGAGACCTGGCAAAAAAATACAAAAAGCGAAAAACCAGAGGTGACAAAAAACAAAATAATAAGAAAAAATAAGTCTGCTATTTAGCAATAAGAAACACCACATAATACAGTGCATAGCTCATTAGCGTTAGTAACACCAAATAGATAATTAAACTGGTCCAGCTCATCTTATAAAGGTTAGGACTCCTTGCCTTTAGTAGCGGGAAAATCTTCTTTGCATCGGCGTACTCTTCTTTCAAAACCCGAGCTTCATAATTGTCTCTGGATCTAGGAATTTTCCATACTTCTAGGTGGAAGCCTTCTTTCTTGTATGCTTGAGTATAATATTCAATATGGCGTTTGCTATAAGAAATAAACAACGGCTGATACAAACTAGAGTCTGTTTCCTTAAGGAGCACCTCCTTATTTGAAGTAGTTATCAACTCTATTAAATGGCTATCTAGTACTTTAGTCTCTTTCAATGATCCGTTTTTATACAATAAAAGTAATGTCTATTACCATTATTAACACCAAACAATAAAAAATAATTCGCATTGTTGAAAATGTTATTCTTCCACGCACATTGTTTTCGGGTTTCGAATTATTCTATATATTTGTGAATAATCCACTTAATTTTATAAATCGAGCACCGAATGACAGCAGCAGACGTCCTAAAACAATTGGAAGAATTTGGAAATGAGAGCACCAAGAAAAGCCTCCTCAAACATGGAGCAAAAGAACCATTTTTTGGTGTGAAAGTCGCGGATCTCAAAAAAATATTAAAGAAAACAAAGAAAAACCACGAACTCTCCCTCGCCCTATACAAAACAGGAAACACGGACGCAATGTACCTGGCAGGATTAATGGCCGACGAAAAAAAAATCACTAAAGAACAATTGCAAGAGTGGGCTGATGGCGCGTATTGGTATTACCTTAGTGAATATGCCGTTCCTTGGGTGGCCGCAGAAACGGAGTACGGATTTGAATTGGCCCTTGAGTGGATCACTTCCAAAGAAGAACGAATCGCAACAGCCGGTTGGGCAACGCTCGCTTCTTATGCTGGAGTAAATGAAGACGACAAGCTGGACATAGCAAAGTACAGCCAACTGCTTGATCAGGTAGAAAAGGAAATTCATAATGCCCAAAACCGAGTACGTTACGTCATGAATGGATTTGTGATCGCCACCGGATCATATATCAAAGCACTAACAGAAAAGTCTCAACAAGTCGCCGCAAAAATTGGAAAAGTGTCAGTAGAAATGGGTGGAACAGCTTGCAAAGTGCCGTTAGCCAAAGATTACCTCCAGAAGATAATTGACAAGGATCGAATCGGGAAAAAACGAAAATCTGCCCGGTGTTAAGCAGAGTTGCTTAAAATATTGAAGGCAAGCCTTTTCCATTACCCACTAAAAATACTGCCCAACGCCAATCACCAGTCCATTTTGCTTTACATCAACAATGTTGAAGGCATAATCAAACCGAAGGATAAAATTGTAAAACTTCCGAATGTACAATCGCACTCCTGCACCAGAATAAGCCACTCGTGTGTCCCAAAATGTAGAAAACCCCCTGCCAGACAAACGCCAACCTCCAATATCCACAAAACCGACCACTTGAATGGCTCCAAATTTTTTCTCATAGGCCGTTTGGCGATATTCCAAATTGAGCACCATCTCCCCAGAACCACGGTTCACCCGATTGCCAGAACCTCGAATATTGAGGTAACTGTCTAATACAAAGGGCGGAAATTCAGTAAACCTATTATTGGCAATCCCCAGACGAAGCCGAGACGCAAAATTCCCTTTTTTGCCTACTCTTTTATAATAATTGGTGCTGTTCTGAAATTTCCAGAATAAGTCTTTGTAGGCTGGAGTGTAAACGGTTTCAAAAGAAATTCTATTAAAAACACCATCCAACAAATAATAATGATAGTTAATTCGATCCAGTGTGTGTGCCGATTTCCCCAGCCACTTTCCGATACTAAAGTCAGTGGGTTTGTCTGGAGTTAACTGATCGGGAAATTTGGCTTTGTAATGCTCATTGAGGTAAGCCCCGCCGAGCTCAACAAAATTGCCCATAGAAAAGGTATAACGTCCTAGTAGTTCGAGGTTGGTGTTGTCGTAATTGTAGGTAGTATTTACACCAATATCAGGAAAATCGATTGGTTCTTCCGTGGCCAAGTGCTGAAATCCTAAAGAGGCTCCCCACTTCGATCCCTTGATAAAAGGGACTTGAAGAAATGAAAAAAAGGAGTGCCGGTCATAATACCGATAGCTCGCATTCAATGAAATTCCTCTTCCTAATAAATTGTTTTCTGCGGCTCCTAATTGAAACCAAAAATTTTCTCGAATCCCTCCAAAGTTGATGTTTGGCAATAGGGTAAAAACCTCATTCACCACAAAAGTAAGCGTATCTCCAGTTGCAGACGCAGAACGGACGGCGCGTACATTATAAAATAAACTGAGGTTTTTGAGTGCTTGAATATCTGTATCGATGATTAACGAATCGCTTATTTCTCCCTGTTGAGATTGGATAAATCGGTTTAAAAATGCTGTCTTTGTCTTTTTGTTGCCTTCAAAACGGACGACTTCCAACAAGTTTTGACCTGCTAGTATCTGTGTGAAACAACAGAGAATGACACCAAGTATCCCAATTCGAAAAATCATGCGTCAAAATTAGTGAAAAGATGATTAGCGTGGTTGCTTTTGAAGGGATAAGTTGATGCTACTTATTTTGCTGATTTACTGTTCTTTGTATGGGCAGGATTTCTATCCAGATGAATACTTCTTGATATGTTAATGTCGTGGAGGAAATCTTTATCATGCGAAATCACCAATAACGCGCCATTAAAATGCTGTAATGCTGCCACCAACTCATTGACGCTATTTAAGTCCAGATTGTTGGTGGGCTCGTCGAGCAACAAAAGGTCTGGAGCATTATTGGTAGCTAGCAGACAGGCCAGTGCCACTCGCATCCGTTCTCCACCACTCAGCACACCAACCATCTTGAAGACTGCATCTCCAGGAAATAAAAATCGAGCTAGCCGAATCCGCAATTCCCCCTCAAGTAAGTGATGCACATTAAATCGCTTGATATTATCCAGAATACTGAGTGAATTGTCAAGAAAAGAAAGTTGTTGATCTAGGAGTCCAATGTTCTTAGTTCCAAGCGTGATTTTGCCTTTTGCAGGTTTCAAATCTCCTAGGAGTAGTTGGAAAAAAGTGGTTTTGCCGGAGCCGTTGGGGCCTTTGATGCTCCATCGTTGGGCGCCTTTTATTTCCAGATTGATCCCTGTAGGCCAAAGAAGTGGTTGGCTTTCAAACTGGAAGTTGATATTTTCTGCTATAAGCACTCTTTTGGCTTTAGGAATGCTGGGAGACTCCAAGTCAATACTTATCTTTTGGGTAGCGTGCAGTTGCTGTTTGATGTTTGAAATCTGTAGTTGGTTTTGCTCAATTCTGTCTTCCTGTACTTGCTTGATTTTTGCAGTGCTGCCCTCGCTCCTATTTTGAAAATAATTGGCTGCAGATTTTCCGATGTTGGTTTTTATTCCATCTCTTACTCCCTTTCTGTTTCGCTTGTCCTGGTTGTCCAATTTTTTTCTGGCGAGGATTGTTTTCTTTTTGATGGTCGCCTCAGCAGATTGTAGCGCCTGGATTTTTGCGGATTGTTCTATTTGTTTTTGGGTTTGGTAAAAATCAAAATTACCACCATAAATAGTGATTCCGCCAAGGGAAAGTTCTACAATTTGATCCATCCGACGCAGGAGTTCTTTGTCGTGGCTAATAATCAGCATTCCTTTTTTGTAAGTCGCCACCATTTGATAAAACAGTGCTCTTGATGCCTGATCCAGATGATTGGTCGGTTCGTCCAACAACACAAAATCGGGCTCCTGCAAAATAATTCTGGCAAACAGCAACCTTGACTGTTCTCCACCGCTAAGTGTCTCAAACACTCTATCCAGTCCTAAGTATTCTAGTTTCGCTTTTACTAAAACCCGTTCGATGCGGGAATGAATTTCCCAATCGTTTTCTAGCACCTCATAGTAAGAAAAGTCAGATGTGCCTTCCAAGATTTGTTGGCGGGCGTCGATTTTTTCTTTGACTCCTAGCACTTGCGCTACAGTCTGGCTGCAAAACGGTCTAAAATCCTGAGGCATTCGGAATAGATGATCACTTACTTGCAGTCGACCTTGCTTGGGTGTTTTCTCTTTCGCAATTACATCCAACAAAGTAGATTTCCCGACTCCATTCTGGCCAACGAGTCCGGTTTTTTCGGTGCCTAAGCTAAGTGATAGTTTGTTGAATAACTGTCGTCCATCAGGAAGATGGTACGTAACCTCTTGAAGTGTAATAAACATTGTTCATCATTAGAAAAGTGGAAAATTTGATTTCTATATGTTTGATGAAAATGTTACTTCATGGTCGGTGGTTTCGTTAAAGAATATCCTATTCGGCAAATTATATAACATTGTACTGATGTGAATAGTTCCTTATGGAAAAATATTAACTAAATAGACAACAAGGCCTAATTGACCAAAAACTGCCAGGCGCTTCCTGTTGTGGCGTTGTCTAGTAACTTGATGCCGTGTGCGGTAAGTTCATTTCTCAGGGCGTCTGATTTTTGATAGTCTTTGTCCAGTTTTGCCTGATCCCGTTGTTTGACAAGCCCCACTACCTCTTCTAGAGAGATCAATTCGGAAACATTCAGCGAAAGCTGCTGAAATTTTAAGACTTCCCGCTCCAACCTTTCCAGGCTATAATCTGGTGTAAACAATCCCAAAACCCTTCCTAGATTGATCATGCATTTTTGAATGGCAATTGCTTCCTCCGTTTTCCCTTCCTCCGAATATTTCTGGGCAATTTTCAAGTGCTCCGAAAAAACTGTCAGGGCAATTGGCGAATTAAAATCATCATCCATCGCCAACTCGAAGGCGGTAGTCAGTTTTTCCGTATCCTCATTCCCAGTAAAATCCAAATTCTCCAATGCCAACAACTCAGGATCAAAAAACTGGTAAAAGTGCCGTAGCGCATTCAAATTATCCTTAAACAATTTGTCATTGAAATCAATGGGCGACCGATAATGATGCCGAAGAATAACAAAAGTAATCAGTTCCTTCCCGTACTTCTCCAATGAATCCGTAATCGTAAAAAAATTACCCAACGATTTAGACATTTTCCGACCATCAATCACCAATAACCCACAATGCACCCAGTACTTGGCAAACTGTACGCCATTATGTGCCTCACACTGCGCTATCTCATTTTCGTGATGTGGAAATATAAGATCCAATCCACCACAATGAATATCTATCGTTTCTCCTAGTAGGTCATTGCTCATCACAGAACACTCAATATGCCATCCTGGCCGTCCTTTCCCCCAGGGCGAATCCCAGGAAGCATTTGGGGTATTGTCGTTTTTCCAGAGTGCAAAGTCCAGGATGTTCTTTTTGTTGGTTTCTACATTTACTCTGGTTCCAGAGATCAGATCATCAGTTATTCTACCAGATAATTTACCGTAGTCTTCTTTTTTTAATACCTCGAAATAGACATCTCCTTCAGGTGTCGAATAGGCAAATCCTTTTTCAATGAGCTGCTCGACATAAACGATTATTTTGTCAATATATTCCGTGACCCGAGGGTAGAAATCCGGGTGCGGCAATCCTAATTGTCGTTGCGCATCCAGGTATTCCTTCAGGTACTTTTCTGCAACTTCCTTCGGTGGGATTTGTAGCTCCTCAGAACGAACAATGATCTTATCATCAATATCCGTCGCATTCTCCACAAAACATACCTCAAACCCCTTGTATCTTAGATACCTCCTTAAAATAGAAAAGCGAATAGCAGCAACTGCATGCCCTAAATGCGGATGGTTTTGAGGAGTCAATCCACAAGCATACATTGTTACTTTTGGAGGTTCAATTGGAACAAACTCTTCTTTTTTTCGACTTAGAGAACTATAAATTTTCATACGGATAAAATTGTTCTGCGATATTACAAAAAATGTAGAACTATTCCGTTAGTTAATCTTTATAAACTTTGTAAAATGTAGCCTTTTATTTATAATCAAAATCAATTGACAACCATTGCTTTTCCGTCTATTCTGTGTAGTTTTGCGCTTATTACAAATAAGGAGTAACGTAAATGGGATATAAAAACAAACATCTAATAATAGGGGCTGGGCCAGTGGGATTAGCGCATGCAAAAGCACTAAAACAAGCAGCAATCGAGTATGATCAGGTAGACGCGGATGATCAGGTAGGAGGCAATTGGTATCACGGTACGTATGAGACGGCGCACATCATCTCCTCCAAAAAAGTAACCGAATACTCAGACTGGCCGATGCCGCAAAATTATCCGGATTTCCCTAGCAAGCAAAACATGTTAGATTATTTTATTGCTTACGCGAATAATTTTGATTTATACCCAGCCATAGAGTTCAACCGAAAAGTAGTTTTTGTTCGCCCTGTAGAAAATAGCTTATGGGAGGTCAGTTTTGAAAATGGCGAAACACGAGTTTATAAAGGGGTGCTTGTGTGTAATGGACACCATTGGAGCAAGCGATTTCCAGAATACGAAGGTTCCTTCTCCGGGACATTTATCCATTCTAAAGATTACAAAAAACCGGAACAGTTGGCCGGCAAACGGATCCTAGTCATTGGTGCGGGCAATTCTGCTTGTGATGTTGTTTCGGAGGCCGCTCGCGTTGGGAAAAGTGCCCACCTTAGCATGCGCAGTGGCGCCTGGTTTTTTCCGAAGACCGTACTAGGAGTCCCGCTAACAGATTTGGGCATGAGTAAATGGCCACTTTCTGTACAACGGTTTATGCTCAAGATCACTTTGCGATTGGTTGTTGGAGATGTTACGAAATATGGACTCCCGAAACCGGATCACAAAATATTTGAGCGCCATCCCACGGTTAGTACGGAAGTCCTGCACTACATCAAGCACGGTCGGATAACTCCGAAGCCCGCAATCTCCAGATTGGACAAAGAGACGGTCCATTTTACAGATGGTACACAAGCAGACTTTGATACCATTGTTGCAGCAACCGGATACCATCTGGATTTTCCTTTTCTTCCTAAAGAACTGATTCGGGTGGAGGGTCCAATACTCAAGGCTTACGGCGGGTCGATGCTCCCTGACTACAAAGGACTGTATTTGATTGGTTGGGCACAGCCGCGCGGAGGTGTTGGGTCATTGGTTGCCCCATCTTCTCACTTGATGGCTCAGTTCATTAACCTTCAGCAAAACCTGAAGGTTCCCCTTGGCTATGTCTTACAAAAAATGGGCGATAAATTGCCTACCACGCATTTGTACGATCCCTACAAGATTCTAAAAAAGTTAAAACAAATCAACAAAAGATGGGGGCTTCTTGAAAAATTTGCCCATCGGATTGACTCCAAACGTTCCAGTTTTGAAAATCCAATTCTTGATGGCCTGTCAAAAGACCAGCAGGCAACCTTGAAAGAAGAACCGCTGGTTGTTTATTAGTCGCAAGTAATTGGTGAGCTGGACCGGCTTCCGGTAGCAAGTATTCTTTCGTGACACTATCAGCTTAACTGATTCTCAGCGATCTCAAACACGTCCCCGTGCGATCCTTTTCCTCTGGGGCTCCGCGTCTGCGTTTAATAAACCTACCGACTATACAACGGTACCACCCAAGTGCGATGTATCTCATGCAACTCCCGCTTTGTCAAATCAATGTTTTGATTGACTAACCGCTGGTTTTTTCTGTCGTTTAATCTGCCATACACATTTGCATAGATCGCGACATTGTCCTTTCCTTCCTTCTTGTAGACCTTGTCCATGTAATGGACAAATTGGATGATCATGTCTGGCTTCGGTTTCATTTTTTTTCGTTGCCGTTTGGTGAGGTAGGCGGTTTGATCGATGGTCCATTTCTTTCCGGTATCCCTATCAACGGCTAAGAATTCTAGTTTGATGGCTTTGGAGCGTAGTTTCATGTGCCATGAAAATCGATGTCCTTGTTCATTCCAATGTACGGTGCCGGGGATGGCCCAATGTCTGAGGGGAATAAGGATATTCAAAATGATAAAGAGGACTAAAAAACCGTGTAATCGTTTACTTTTCAGGAATGGTTTTGGGGAGCTAGCAGTTGCGAGTACTGACTTTTTCGGTATTATTTTTTTCACTTTTGTGAATAAGGAATTGGCCCATTCTGGAGCAAAGAAAATAGTCGTCACGGCAATCATCATCCAGGGGAATATTCCAATATGGAAAAGATAAACATTCGTCAAATGAAAACAAACAGCTATCATATATGCAAAGATTCGAGTTTTTCGCCAAATCAGAAAAGGGACAATCAGTAAATCAAACAACAGCCCACCGTAGCTCATAAAATAAGCCATAAATTCTGACGTTCCAATACCAGCAAAGAAGCCAGGAAAACTAGCGTCTTGCATCCAGGATCGCATGGGTTCCCCTCTCAGCCAATCAGGGTTGATCTTGGCAATACCGCCAAAAAAGTAAGGCACTCCAATAATAAACCGCAATATATTGACCGTCCACAATGGAACCACCTCTGATTTCAACCTAGGCCAAATCAACGCATCCAAAGAAAAGTAACGATTTAATGGCAGAATCGCCATCAAAAAACTAACCAGCGAAATCAGATAAAAATGGTTGAGATAGTTCGTCTTGTCCAACAAAAAGACATACGTAAATCCAAAGAAGAATAACCAGGCCGCCACCCGATAAAACAGTCCTAAAAAAATCAAAATTGCCAAACCACCCAACACCCAAAAATGCACAAACATCCAATCGCCAGGCAAGGGCCGTACCCAGTCGAAACCATAATAAGTAAAAAAGAATTCGGGCTGCTGATAATACCGTTCTATCCAGTCTTTCGTCAAAAATCGCTTGCATTCCCAAGCCATTATCAACCCAAAGCACATCCGAAAAACCACCACTGAAGAAGCAGAAACCAATCGTTCAGACAACAGCCGATCAAAAGCAATAACCAAGCGGTCAAGTAAAGACTCCTTTTTTTCAGGCTCCTCTGCCTGATCCATCCGCTGATTATTTTCTGCCATTATTTGTAATAAATAACCTTAACTGTTGATTAACTTCGTGATAAAATTAACAAATTTTCACAATAACAATTACCATGTTTCCATTCAAGGAACTTATTACTAAAGATCTTGTTAGGAAATATAACCAGAAAACCGATTCACTTAAAACTACCTGGATATGACTATTACGCTACCCAATCAATCTGTTTATTTAAGAGACTGGGAAACGAAAGATCTAAATCTGTATAGAGACTACAATACGGGGCATCACAAGTGGATGGATTTTGACGGTCCTTATTACCCCAAATTGACCCCTTCTGAATTAGAAAACAAATTGGAGAAACTCCAACAAAAAATAAACAATAACGACTGGTCACACCAAGAAAAATTCTCGTCATTGCTGGCTCCAATGACCAATTGCTAGGCACTGTTTCCTGGTACTGGCAAAGCGCGGAGACGAACTGGTTGTCTATTGGACTCGCCCTCTACAATCCAGAAATTTGGAATAAAGGTTATGGATTTCAAGCACTTCAAGTCTGGTGTCAGTACCTTTTTGATCAAAACAAACAACTGACAAGACTCGACCTACGAACCTGGTCTGGCAATAAAGGAATGATCAGATTAGGCAACAAACTGAGGTTTATCATCGAAGCAAGATTCAGAAATGCCCGTATTGTCGATGGCAAACTTTATGATTCCATTGGTATGGGAATTCTTCGTGATGAATGGCAGCAAAAACAACTGATTATCACTCCTTAGTCTTCTAGTTTTTCGCGCAATCCGTCTACCTCTCTAGGCAAACGCTTAGAGGCCCGGTAGTCGCTAAACCACTCTTTTGCTTCAATTGCAGGCGAACCGAAGTACGCTTTTCCTGCATCCAGCGATCGGGAGACGCCCGATTGTGCATAGACTTCTGTACCATCTCCAATATGAATTTTTGGAGATACACCGACCTGTCCCCAGAGTTTTACGCCATCACCGAGTATTGTTTTCCCGGCAATTCCAACCTGCGCAGCAATCAGACAGCGCTTTCCAAGCACCACCCCATGACCAATATGCACCTGATTGTCCAGTTTCGACCCTTCTCCAATAACCGTATCTCCTGAAACACCTCGGTCTATGGTGCAACAAGCACCAATTTCTACCCCATCCTCGATCACGACCCTTCCACAAGAAACCATTTTCTCAAAATGTGTCGGTCTGGTTTTGTAATAAAACGCATCCGTGCCAATAACCGTCCCTGAATGCACAAGCACCTCCTTTCCAATAATCGTGTGATCGTGGATGACAGAGTTCGCTCGGATATGACTGTTTGCACCAATAACCACGTGATGGCCGATCACAACATTCGGCTCAATGATCGCGCTGCCATCTATTTTAGCGGTTTTGCTAATTGTCGCTGTCAAGGGATGGGAAGGTTGAAAATGCTTGACCAATTTATTGTATGCACTGAAGGGGTTTTCGTGGTAGATAAGTGTTTTTCCCGCTGGGGCATCGATCTTCTCATTTATTATGATCGTGGTGGCTGCTGATTGGAATACCTTTTTATAGTATTTTTCAACATCCACAAACGTCAGATCGCCTGCTACTACCTTGTGTATCTCATTTATTCCGCTGACGGATTGTGCTGCGTTTCCTAGCAATTGACCTCCGATTATTTCTGCGATTTCTTTGACCGTAATTTGTTTTGATAGCTTCATAGCCCAAAAATGTTTGACATTGATTAAGACATCACAATGTAGTCATATTCAATCAAAATACCTTCCAATCTTGTTAAACCAATACATGAACCAAGAAGCACTTTTAGATTAAAAAATAAAGGGGATTTCGTCTGCTGTGTTGAAAGAAGGCGAAGTATTCCTAAATTAAAAAGCCAGGAACAGATGTTACTCGTTCCTGGCCAAACCCCATATACCATTATAAAACTATCATGCTATTTCTCCTACGTAGCTCTTGATTTTTATGTCAAGCGCTGCTTCGGTTTGAAAACCGACTAATTTTTCTTTTAGGGTGCCGTTTTCAAGGATAAACAATGCAGGGATACTTCTTACTCCAAATTGGCGTGCGAGCTCCTGATTTTTATCCACATTTACTTTCGCTATTGTGAATTCATTTTCATATTTCGCAGAAAGTTTTTCGACAATGGGCATCAGTGATTGGCAAGGACCGCACCAGTCGGCATAAAAGTCCAATAATACCGGTTTGCCATTATTAATGATGTTCTGATATTCGTTGTTGTCAAGTATTTCTTTCATGATTACTAATTTTTTATGTTTTAAAATATACCGGATTGCTTGAGCAAACAGTCTATCCAGCTACTGTTTCTAATTCTTTAGCAAGTGGAAAATCAATTTCGAATCCGGTCAAATTGTGAATGTAATTGCTGATGGTTTTGTCTCCGATAAGGATGACGACATCAATCAAGTTTGCTTCTGAGTAACCCACTTCAAAAAATGCATCTTTGGTGACTTGAGATGGGCGGCCTTTGTTTTCTGCTGCGGATAAGGTGAATTTAGCTAAGGCATCTAGTTTGCTGTCAAAGGTGGCTGATCCGCCTCTAATTTCTAAAATTTGATCTTCTGAAAATCCGTTCATTTTGCCTAGGACAGTGTGTGCTGATTGGCAATATCTGCAGCCATTTGATTGGCTTACTACCAAATTGATGATTTCCTTTTCTTTGTTGTTTAATGTGGTTTTGCGATTTTGCAAATCAAGGTAGTCACCCAATGCTGTTTCATTTTTAGCGTAGTAAGCGTACAGATTCGGAACGAACCCTAAAGCTCCTTTTAACTTGTCAAAAATTGCTTGATTGGTTTCAGAAACTTCAGCTCTTGTTGGTACTTTGAAATTTGCCATTGTCTTTTAATTTTAATTTGTAATTAATTGTTTATTAAATTTGATATTACAAATATGGGGCAAATCGAGGCTGGTGTTGTAGGCCGAACTTCCCTACAAGTTGGCAATTTTTCCTTTCCTTATTTTTTAAGTATTGTTTCCTTTGTCTTACTGTTGTTTGGCTACCGTTCTAAACTTGAAAAGGTACCATTATTAATCATCCAGAGTATTTTATCGGCTCCGTTAACATCTCCATCCAAATTATAATCCCACTCCAAATAATCATCGAAGAGTCCGTTGTTGGGATTCCAAAAGGTGTTATCCTGACCATTAATATCAAACCCAGCAGGAATCGAAAGTTGATCTCCGTCTCCCCCATACAATGCCCATACCCCTGTAGCAATTTCCTTCTGACCAACGCCAAGGACATAACTATTAGAACTCCTGAAGTCGTAAGTGATTTTATTATCAATAATGGGAACAGGGTTAGCAGACATTGCTCCAATATGATTTCGATGTTCCACAACAACATAAAAAGCCGTTCCCATACTAGAATTGACAACTCGCTCGTCTAGAAAGAACAATTTGCCATCATTCAACAAAACAGCTACCGTCGCTGCCACTTCTGAATTTTTATTGATCGTATTCCTAAAAGAAACCTTCACCCAATCTACGGCATTCGATGGATAATCATTAGTAGTCCAGCCTTGCCCCTCTGTCCCAGGGTAGTTCCAGGGAGCAACTGTATATGGATGAAGTGTAGGCAATAAATCAATCTGCAATAACCTTGTAGTCATCAAATTGGTATTGGCATCGTAAGCTCCTTCCAGCCATAAACTAACAATGGGTTCCACTCCTCCGCAAGTCAATGAAATGTCGTCAAAAGCTGCTTGGTCATTGACTGTTCCAATGCCTGGCTTGCCAAGGTTGTTTATATTCCCGACAGGGTAAGTGCAAATTATTGTATCATCATAAAGCAATTCATAATGGTTAGAAACATAACGAAAGGCCATTTGATGTTTGTTATTGTCCAATGTTACGGCAATTGGAGCAACAGCTACCATTTGTTTTATGCCGTTTTGAAGTCGGTAAATACCATTGTTTGCAGGGGAGTTGGTGATCAGAGCGTAGTCATAGTTTTGATCATCTGTATAATTTAAAACCAATGCAATATCACCGCTTGGGTTGGAGGTCATATCTTCAAAAGACTGGACATTTGCTTCTATGCAAGTTTCACCGGGGGCGTTTAGAATACTGTACGCTCCTAGTTTAAAATCTGTGAGGTAGGGAATGTCTGTGGTTGTAAGCTGATAGACAAAATTGTTGTTTTCGTCTAGGGCAATTTTCCACTTTGATGGATCGCGTTCCTGGTAATTGTCCCGATTTCCTGCAATGGGGTCCGGTGTAAAAATAGTTGGTGGGGTTTGATTGATTCTGTAGTTCAGTTGTCCTTCATATAAGTTGGTGGGTTCTACATTGACACGGTGTTCATACCATTCGCGATCCTCCGTATAGCGCACATTCATGCCGAGGTCGCCTACTACATTTGACTGGATATGTCCAAACTCGTTTCCATAACCATCATGTGGTTCGTAGCTGGTCCCGTAGTTATTCCACCAGGTGTTTCTGGCAGCTGCATTTGGGCCAGCGCACGGACTGCCACTGCTATCGTGGTTCCATTCACTTTGTGTATTTGTGATCAGGTTTTCGAAAGGGCTATCTTTGTGAAAATCCATTCTTATCAAACTGTTACCTGACGTTCTGGATACTACATTTCCGTGCCCACCATGGTCCAGACTTACTCCGTGTAACCATGGGTCATTTGTGTTGTCGACATTGATGATTGTGCCTTCGAGCAGATTAAACTCACTGTCAGTAATATAGATGGCGTGATGACCTTTCCTTCCTGTAACTGTTATGTCTTTTGCCGTGCAATAAACAGCGCCTTTCCCAATTTGTAGGGCGTTGTCGCTATTGACAATTGTTACATTATTAATCCAGCCGTTTTTCACATTAAAAAAACCAATGCCATTATAGCCTGGTTCTGACAAGTGAGGAGCTGCTGTTGGTGAATTAAACTCTATGCGAATGTCTCGAATTCCGACTTCTTGAATGTGCTCGGTTTTGAATATTGTCGGGATCCAATTCAAATCAATATCTAATGGCAAAGGTTCCTTTAAAGTAACTAAGTGATTTTCAACACGTTCTACCGTAAAGTACTTGGTATCGTCTGCTCCACCCCAGGAACATGGATTGTTAGTGGTCCAACCATCTGTTTGATTATTATGGATGTGTTCCCAAAATGAACCATATAAATTTTCATCCGTCCACCGCACACCAATTAATTCTCCAGCTGAAAAATACTGTTGTGCGTTCTGAACAGTAAGCGTTTTATCACCCCGTTTACAAGGTTCAATAATAGGATAATTGGTCGAAGAATTGCCGCCTTTGAAGCTGAAAATATTTCCGTCGTGCCCAAAGCTAAAGTTAGGGATATATCCGCCTTCATAAACCGAGGCGCTGAAAGGAACATAAAACACAGTACCAGTTGCCTGTTCGCTATTTCCTTTAAGGACAATATTACTTTTATTGATGTTAATTGCGCGATGCAGTTCATACACTCCAGCAGGAAAAAAGAGCACGGCGTTGTTATTATTGTCGATGATTTGTTGAATAAGTGGCTGATCGTCCAATCCATCGTCAGGAATTACTCCCAGGTTGGCAACATTGATCGTTGCTACGGGATTAGGTAGTGTCAATTCACCAGAATGGTAGCCAGCATAAGAGAAGTCTGGCAGTCGTCCACGGGGATTCCACAATTCTCCATTTACTCCCCACAATAAAGAGTGAACTGGCGGACTGCCTGGCTCTGCCACATCTGCCAATCGGATCATCAATGGTGAAGGTGTTGATAAAACTCCGTTTCTCAAGATGGAAATGTTTAGGCTAAAAGCGCCATAAGATTCATAATCGAGCAAAGAACCGTCCTTCACCGATATTTGTCCAGTGTTTGGGTCAATTTGAAAGGCATTGGCTGCGATGGTGTTATCAGCAATTTGAAAGGAGATAGTAGGATTGTTGGTCTCAAAATTAATGCCTGTTGCTGACCCAACCACCGTTCCATTTGGACTGTTTTCAGGGATGGTAAAAGATTGGTGCCCGCAATTTCCGAATGGTTGATTTTTGAAATAATGATCGTCTGGCAGTCTTGCTGTGTTATTCCACTTATGGGCAAGATATCCTTCCAAATTATTCAATTGACATCGGGAAAGGGCGTATTGGAATACGAGTACTTCAAAAACAGTTCCTTTGAACGATCTAAAGCCGCTGTTATTTCCTGACCCAATACCAAGGGCTGCGTTATTGTTTGAGCTACCAGTTTTTCTTCGGAGCATGTTGGAGTCCTTCAAGTTTAAGACGTCTTCACCGGAAATGGTCTGGGAGAAAATTGTTTTTTCTAGCGGATCGCTGTAAAACCACATTTGTGCACCTGTTCTCACTCCTGCAATACGCGCGCTATTTTTTTGCACATGAATACCGTAAGGCGCAGAAGAAGTAAGCGAATTCTTTGATACAATCCACCCTTGTCCATCCAGATTGCCGTCTATCCAATTGGCCGTATCGATGGTGACCATAACCACTATAGTAAACTCCTCATTGGCCCCATAATCTAAATCAACCGTCGATAAAAAATCCCCTGCTCCATCAAAACGTACTCCTCCATCAAAATAAACAGGCCTTTGTGTTGCAGAGGGAGGTAATGCATGATAATTGTTGCCAGATTTGTCTTTCCATTCATCAATTGGAGTACTGTTGCTAGAAATGGAACCATCGGCATTGATGTCTGCACCATCTAGCCATAATGCTGGTGAATACTCCTGTGGAGTAAAGGTGGTCTGTGCGTTTGTGGTTGCTACAACGCAAAATAAGAGCATTCCCAAAAGGTAAAAAAAACAAGAAAAAGAGCGAGGCAATTTCATGGAATTGGGTTTATTGATCCAGAAAAAAATCTAAATCCAATACTAAATTACTCGTATTAGGCCAGATTAACAGCGTCAAAATTCACTAAATAAGATAGACTTTTTTAATGGGAACGTACCGATTTTCTTTGAGAATAGTCACTCTTCGTGATTCATTAAGTAACTGAAAATCAAGTGGAATTTCTGTAAAAATTTAATTTTCCTTTTGGGAAGCAAGAGCTGCTCTACTATTTATTTTTGAATAAAAATAGTTCCGTTTTCAAAGAATGAAAACAAACGATTGACCTGAAGAAGGGAGACTTTTGCTAATAGCGATTGTTGCTAAATTTATTTTCCCTTGGCCGCGCTTCTTTTACGACAATGGTTCGGCCGTCCAATTCTGTTTCATTTAATGCTTCAATAGCGGCACGTGCCTCCTCGTCATTTGGCATTTCTACAAAACCGAATCCTTTTGAGCGTTTTGTGAATTTGTCCACTATGACTTTTACAGAATTTACTTCTCCGTGTACTTCAAAAATACCTTCTAGAGTCGCTTCATTTGTGCTGTAGTCTAGTTTTGCAACAAAAATATTCATACTAATCAGTTTATGGTTCCTGAATAAATTTAAATCATTTTATTCTAAAAAAGAATCGATTTGATGGGATTTTTCGATTTTTTTAATGCTCTGAATTGATTTCCTGCTGTCTTTGAAGCCAATCAATTCAATTGTTGCTAATATCTATTTAGTTGTAGGTTGGTGGTGGTGATCAACTGATCCTTGTCTGTTATGACCAGTGCCTCGATGCCTTTTAGTTGGTTGATGAGTAGTATTCCATTTTCTACTCCTAGGACAAAAATGGCGGTGGCCAGGGCGTCTCCGATTTCTGCATCCGGACAAATGACGGTGGCGCTTTTGATCCCGGTTGTTGGATTCCCGGTTTTAGGGTTGATGATGTGGGCATACCGATTTCCATTATTAGTGAAGTATTTTTCATAATCTCCTGAGGTAACTACTGCTCCTTCATTTATTGACAACCATCCTATACTTCGACTCGCATCTTTAGGATCGGAGATTTGAATTTGCCAGCCATTTTCTTTGCCGTTTTGGCCCCATACCATTAGATCGCCAGCAGCATTGATTGCTCCACCTTTTACCCCAGGGAGTGCTTCCATGATTTTTTTTGCCTTGTTGGCAGCGTATCCCTTTCCGATTCCTCCAAAGCCAATTTTCATGCCTTCGATTTTGAGGAATACGGTATAATTTTGCGGGTCTAGAATGATATTTTGGTAGCCGATATGCTTGGTGACTTCCTTGAGGATAGTTGAGCTAAAAAGCTGATGTTCTTGTTTGTCGAAGGTATAGATTTGGTTGATCGCCGCAAAGCTGATATCAAAGGCTCCTTGTGTGAGGTCAGATACTTTGATGGCTCGACTAATAAGGTAAAACAGTTCTTTGTCGACTGGTACTGGTTTTATGCCTGCGTTTTTATTGATGTTTGATGTTTGTGAGTTGGGTTTCCAGGAGGAAATGAGCGCTTCGATTCTTTGTATTTCGGTTATTCCTGCTTTTACGGCATTGGTGGCGGCTTCTTTGGTGGTTGCCATTGCTGTGATTTCAAAGCGGGTACCCATTAGGAGTAACTCCTCTTTGTGGTCTATTAATTCGGTTTGGGCTTGAAGGGAGGAAAAAAGGAGCAAATACAATATGGAAATGACTATTCTCATTTACTTGGAAATTTCCTTAAAAATAATGAAGATGGCCATTAATAAGATAAACCAACCAAAACTTTTTCTGAGTTTTTTTCCTGGAATGTAATTCGATAATTTACTACCGATTAAAATTCCAACAACAGCAAATCCAGTGAAGGTCAGTAAAAATATCCAGTCAATTTGTTGCCCTGCCTGGACGTCTCCGATAAAACCGATCAAGGATTTTACAGCGACAATAGACAAAGAAGTCCCAACTGCTAGTTTCATTGGAAGTTTTACCAACAAGACTAATGCTGGAATAATCAAAAATCCTCCGCCAGCACCCACTATTCCCGTAAGGGTACCAATGACCAATCCCTCTAATGCAATTATTGGATAATTGTAGACAAGATTTTCAGGATTTTCATTCTGGACAGATCCTTTGCTAAAAATCATCGAAAATGCTGCTACAAACATGATAATCGCGAAAAAAAACATGATGCCGACGTCTTTTGTTACCTTAAATTTGCCTACTTGGAAAAGCATTTCTGGAAGCGCTGGCAATAAATACAGTCGGGTAAGGTAAACAGCAATAAATGCAGGGATCGCAAAAATAATCGCTGTTTTCACACTTACCTGCCCTTTGCGCAAATTGGCAATTGCTCCAAATAATGCAGCAACTCCAACCACAAATAAGGAGTAGGCAGTAGCGAGCACAGGTCCTATACCAATCAAATAAACAAGAATCGGAACCGTAAGAATAGAGCCTCCTCCACCTAACAACCCGAGCACCATTCCAATCATCAATCCTCCTAAATACCCTAATACATCCATACTTTAGTTTTCCCTATTCTTTCAATGAATCCACATTTAAAACTTTCTGTTTATCAAGCGTTATCTGCCATAAGAGATCGCAAACATAGGCATAGTTATGCCAACGGTCAAATGTAATTTTTGTTTTAGTTTTTTATTAAAAATCGAATATTGCACTGTTTAACAGCATTCTCTGCGTAGATTTGTCTCATAAGGCGCAATAAAAATCTCACTAATTTCATAGAAGTTGTACCATTGAAATACTAAATTTGAGCATACCCTTTTACTAGTAATAAGAATCAATACGTTAATAAATGTCAGAAAAAGGAAAATTATTTTTACTTCCGACTCCGCTTGGAGAAAATGTATCCCATACCATTCCTGAATATGTGGTAGAGGTGATGCACACCTTAGATTATTTTATTGCTGAGCGGGCAAAAACGGCCCGACGATTTTTGAAAGATATTAATACTCCTGTTCCTTTTCCTGAAATGGTTTTCTTTGAATTGAACAAGCATACCTTACCGGAAGAGATAGAAAAATTTCTTGATCCCATATTGGATGGTAAGAATATGGGTTTGATTTCTGAAGCTGGGCTGCCTGGTATTGCTGATCCTGGTGCTGAAATTGTAGCACTTGCTCATCGGAAAGACATTGAAGTGGTACCGTTTGTTGGCCCTTCCTCGATTTTTATGGCACTGATGGCTAGTGGCTTGAATGGCCAGCAATTTTCATTTTGCGGATATCTGCCAGTAAAACAACCTGCCAGAAACCAAACGCTGGCAAGACTTGAACAACACGCACTGAAGACAGGTGAAGCAAAAATATTCATTGAAACACCTTACAGAAATGAAGCTTTCATAAAAGATGCACTATCCACCCTTTCTAACTCTACAACACTCTGCATAGCTGCAAATATTTCCCTACCTACACAATATATCAATTCCAAAACAGTTAAAGAGTGGAAAAATATTCAGATGCCAGATTTAAAAAAGAAGCCAGCAATATTTCTTATAGGAAAGTCAGTATCTGGTTATTATCGACACACAAAATAACATTTTATTTATTGTGATAAATACTATTTATTATGCCTATAATTTTTAGGTAGTTATTACATAATAATTCAATTACATTTACTATATTTATAGCTAATCCATTACTAAATTCTATGAAAATGAGCGCTGCACCTTATATTTCATTGCTCTTTATCTGGTTTTGTTCAGGGTTTGTATATGCAAACAATGAATCAACTTGCACCTTTTCAAAGATACCAGCTGCCCCAGGTATTTATACAGCAACAGCACAATGCACAGATGGAGATTGGACACATTTCTATATCGAAGGACAAGAAGATTTACTCCTTTTTTCTATAAAAAGTGATGGAGTAGTTGATATTTCTCCTTCGGATGTAACTATTGGAATACCTGCTGCTGGTGGGTTCGTAGACCTAACAAATGTTGAGTATGCAGCCAGTGATATTCCCTGGATAGTCATGAACAAATATTGGAAAGTTTCTCCCTCTGTACAACCATCGCAGGCAGGAGTGCGCACGAAAGTCTACTTTACCAATCAAGAATTTAGTGGTGTGGCAGATGAAGTAAATCGTCGTGGTGGAGATATTTCCTCTCCAAATGATTTGATCTTTTTCCACTTTGATCCTGGTTTTAATATTAATCCTGATCCATCCACTTCTTCTCCTCACGATGGGGCTACAAAGAATAATCTGCTTCAACCATCTCATACCTCAGGCATGCTCAATAGCAATATTCAATATGCTGAATTTACTACGTATGGATTTTCCGGTGGCGGCGCAGGAGGTAGTACAATTGGGAATATTCTTCCTATTCAACTATCCAACTTTTATGTGGAGGAAGTAGAAAACAAAGCGGAGATTATTTGGACCACTGCTACAGAGTTAGAAAATGAATTTTTCGCAATACTTCATAGTATTGATGGAATGAATTTTAGAGAAATAGATCGAGTATCAGGAGCTGGAACCTCTAATTCACCTACCAATTATAAGGTATATGACGAAAATCCTGCATTAGGCGACAATTACTACCGTTTGAAACAAATTGACTTTGATGGTAGAGGTACGTTGTCAGAAATAAAAGCGATTAAGTTTAGAGGGACAAAGTATATTGATGTCGTGCCAACAATGGTGATCGATCAGGTAAGAATTGATATACCTGAGCCATTTGATCTTGGTGCGACGCTAAAGATTTTTGATGCCAATGGTCGATTGGTTTTTCTTTCCAAATTTGGATCTAGTGAGATCCGGAAAACGCTTGATCTGTCTAATTTTTCTGCTGGCAACTATCTAGTAAAGGTGTCCGATGGCAATATCTTTCTGAGTAAGCGATTTGTTAAGGTTGATGGATACTAATTGGTTTCTTTTATCATTTCTGAATACGTTAGAATCGTTGGAAATCCTTTTTTGACGAAGTAGTTTGTTGTTGTTTCCTTATGTCTATTGCTGGTGACCAAGATAAAGTCACCTCCCCATGCACCTAAGGACTTTATTGATCCCCAATAATCCTTAAAATTCAATTCTTTAGCTGTTGGCAATTGGAGTGTTGCTCCAACCAATTTTTCATGCGCTATTATACAGTTTTCAAAGGTGGATAAATCCTTTGCAAGATGAAATCTTTTTGTTAATTCGTTGATAGAATTGATAGGATGTCTTAAGTTTTCTGTGATGGATTTATACTGGCGGATGCCTTCTCTACTATTTTGTTTTTTGCCAAGGTAGACAAAGTATAAATTCTCTTTAAAGTTGGGATCGAATTTGACCGATTCAACTACTTGTTTGCCATCTACTAAGCTAAATAAAATCGGTTGGTCGCTACTTGCACAAGCGATATCATAACCTGAGCCACCAAATGTTTCTTTCAATAACTTGTATGGATCAATATTTGCCCACTTTGCTAAAGAATAAATAAGCGTAGAGCTTGTGCCTAGTCCCCAATCGCCAGGAAATTCTAAAAAGGAAGTTACTTCGACTCCGTTTTTAAAAATAACAGGATTTAATCTAGACATCACTTGCAGAATCTCTTTTAGTCGCTGAGCAATTCTTTCGTTGTTTGATTGAATTAGTTCGAAAGATTCCAAGTCAAAGTTTGCTTCAAACCATATTTGTTTTTTATGGTCAAAGCTCTTCCAAAAAATTTGGTGGGTGTTGTTTTCCAGAAATTGAAAATGCTGGCCAAAACTCGTTGGAAGGGCCAAGGATTGGGCACCATCTAGGACGAAATATTCACCAGTTAGCATTAATTTGCCATTGGCTCTAATCGAAATAGGTGAAGTAGTCGGCATTTTTGGTGATTGGATCCTGCTAAGGTTTATTGACAAGGCCTCCTGTTCTAATGGACTCCAGATATTCCCGGACAGCAGTAAAAGAGATGATTTTGTTTTTAAAGTGTTGCGTAGCGTTTGCTGTTTCCAATTCTGTTGCATTCATGTGAATTAGAATATTCATCAGGTGCATTTTCATATGACCGAATTGGATGCCTGTGGTTACTAAGGAACGGAGGGCTGCAAAATTTTGAGCCAAACCGACGCAAACAATAATTTTCATAAGGTCTTTTGCAGATGGATTGCCTAGTAATTCTAGAGACCGTTTTGCCAATGGATGTAAGTTAGTCAGTCCGCCCACGGTGCCTACAGAAATTGGGAAGTCCAATGAGAATCTAAAAGTGTCGTTGTCCAGAGAGACGGAAGACAAACTCCTGTATTGACCGCTGCGAGCTGCATAGGTATGGCCGCATCCTTCGACTGCTCGAAAATCATTGCCCGTTGCCAATACGACCGCGTCAATTCCGTTGAAAATTCCTTTGTTGTGTGTGGTAGCTCTGCTTACGTCATGTTCTGCAATTTTCACTGCAAGCTCGAATTTTTTAGCAAAACTTCTTGCATCGTCTGTATCAAAATCGCCTAAATCTTTAATCGGACATTCTACCCATGCCCTAACCAGGCAGTTAGGTGTGTAATTGGAAAGAATTGCCATAATAATGGAGACCTCCTTTTCTTCATCGTCGAATATCGGGTGCTTAGCGACAAATATTTTTAAAATCTTTGCGAATTCTTCGAGGATTGAATTGATGAAGTTTGCTCCCATGGAGTCGCAGGTCTCAAAAGTGGCGTCTAGTTGGAAATATCCTGGCTCTAATGAGGTAAGGTCTTTCAGTTGAATATCTAGAATTCCGCCACCTCTTTTCTGCATATTGGCAGTGAGTTGGTTGGTTTCTTCTATTAGTTTTTCTTTGAGATCAGGGAAGACACTTTTCAGTTTTTCTGTTTTTCCTGACCAGGTGAAGTGTACTTGTCCGGCTTTTTGTGTGTCGACTATTTCTGCTTTAAATCCACCTCTGTCCATCCAAAATTTGGCTCCGGCGGAAGCAGCAGCGACTACTGAGCTTTCTTCTATGACCATTGGAACACAGAAGGTCTCTCCATTTACAACAAAATTGGGTGCAATTCCGAAAGGTAAATAATAGTTGGTCAACGTATTTTCACTAAACTCATCGAAGATTTTTTGTTTTTCTTCAGAGTGGTGCCAGAAACTTTTTAACTCGCGAGCTACCTCTTCAGGATTTCTGAAGAAATTTTCGACGACCCAGCGCAGTTTCCTGCGCTTTGATAGTTTTGAGAATCCCGAGTCTGATTTCATAATAAACGTTTCTACACTTAGCGGACTGAATTTATTAAATAATTCCCGTCTAAAAAAATCCGTAACCGTTTTTTCCTATAAAATTCATATTAAACAAAGTGTTTTAGCATAATTAGCTCTTGCTTTGTTAGGTGTCTATGCCTTCCTCTAGGAAGATCTTTCTTTGTGAGTCCACCATAATATACACGATCTAATTTCACCACCCGATATCCCAAATGTTCAAATATTCTCCTGATTATTCGGTTTTTACCCATGTGTATTTCAATACCTACTTTACTTAGGTCTTCTAAATGATTGACCTTGTCTACAATTGCTTTTCCATCTTCAAGAATCAGGCCTTTTCTTATTTCGTCCAGATCTTTTTTAGCAACATTTTTATCTAGCTCTACCTGGTATACTTTTTTGACGCCATGACTGGGGTGCGACAGTTTTTTTGCCAGATCGCCATCATTCGTTATTAATAGTAAGCCAGTGGTTGCTAGGTCCAGTCTTCCAACCGGATAAATTCTATGAGTTGTTGCTCTTTCTACCAATTGGATCACAGTTCTTCTACCTTTTTCATCGCTGGTGGTTGTAACAACGTTCTTTGGTTTATTTAACAGAAGGTAGACCTTTTCTGTTGTGAGTTCGATCACTTTTCCATTAAATTTGACGATTTCGCCCTTTTTGACGCGATAGCCCATTTCTTTTACCACCTTATCATCTACAGTAACGTGTCCCCTAGAGATAAAGACGTCTGCTTTTCTTCTTGCGCAAATACCTGCATTGGCTACAAATTTATTTAGCCGAATGCCTTTATCTTCTTCTACTTCAAGATTTTGGTTATCTCTTTTTTCGCTTTCTTTTTTCATGTCTGTAAAAATACATGATTTATCTGGTAAGTGAAACAAAAAAAAGGACGATGCATTAAATACATCGTCCACCCAAAATTGCATAAGAGGCAAGCCCTTTATTCTCGCCCCATTACTTTAGAAGTAATATCTTATGGATTTTCTGATTCGTTGATTTCTTTCGATTTGTCTTCGGAAGAGTTGGGAATGATTGATTCCTCTCCTGAAGGCGGGGATCCGATTTCATTCTCACTCGCTTTGAAGTCTTTAAGTTTTGGAAGATCTTTTAATGATTTAATTCCGAAATAATTCATGAATTTATCACTGGTTACGTAGAGTAGAGGTCTTCCTGGGGCTTCGCTACGTCCTCCAATATCGATAAGTTCTTTTTCGAGTAATTTTTGGACAGAGTAATCGCAACTTACGCCTCTTATTTTTTCTATTTCTGATTTGGCAACTGGTTGTTTGTAGGCGATAATTGATAATGTCTCCATTGCTGATCTAGAAAGCTGCTTTTTGTTTTTCAATTTTAAGTATGCACCAATTGTTGAGTGGTAAGCTCCCTTGGTTAGAAATTGATAGCCTCCAGAAATCTCTGCCACCTCAAACGGAAACTGTTCTGCCTGGTATTTATCTTTTATTTCTTGAATAGAAGCTTCCAGATCAGTTTTATGCAGTTTTGTGGCAAAAGCCTCTTCCAAACAAGTTTTTATTTCTACTTGCGTCACTGGACGCTCTGCGATAAAAATAAGAGATTCAATATGTTGTGCTAGATGATTCACATTAAATGGGTTTAATATCTTTTCCTAAATCAATACTTAAAGATACAAAATCCGCAAATTCAGATCAATAAAAGGGGTTGTTTTTTATTAACAAACATCAACTTATTTGTTTGTAAGTCAACACAAAAAACACTTCAAGGTAGAGTGTTAGTTTATTCACAAAACCACAACAAAAATGTTAGTTTTGCGCCAAATTTTATGTTTTTGGTCTGATTTTCAATTAATAAGAGAGACTTATTAACAGTATTACTTCAATCCTTTACTTTCTTACAAAATTTCAAATTTTTAAAAAATCCTTAGATAATATTTCTAGCATTTTTGTTTCGAGAATACGCATATTCTCCTTGTCAGTAACGGATTTATCTCCATAACCAAGTAGATGCAGAATTCCATGAATAATAACTCTGTGAAGTTCGTTTAGGAAGGTAGTATTGTGAATGGAAGCATTTTCACGCACTCTATCAATGCTAATGAAAATGTCGCTCTCGATGGATTCTTCACTATAATGAAAAGTGATGATGTCGGTAAGCGTGTCGTGCTGAAGGTATTCGAGATTTAAGTTTAAGAGGTAGGCATCACTGCAGAAAACGTAATTGATAAATTCGAGCGTACCGTTTTCAATCTTTATCACATGATTTATCCAATCCGCGATGGCAGATTGGTTAGCGAGAATGAAATCTATATCTTCTGATTGGAAAGTGAGGAGTTGCTCCATTTATTAGGCTGGAGGCTGAAGGTTAAAATCAATTTCAACACAACAACCATTGTCATGAAATTTAAGTCTATCGGATAGTTCGCGCATAAGGAAAACACCACGTCCACCTATCTTTAGAATATTTTCCTGACTAGTTGGATCTGGTATTTCTTTGTAGTTAAATCCTGCGCCTTGGTCTTTTATATAAAAAACCTGTTTTGAGTCTTCAAACCGCTCCGTTCGAATTTCGACAGTCTTCGAGCTATCTCCATTGTTACCATGTAGAATTGCGTTAGTAACCGCCTCAGTCAATGAGATCAGAATGTTGCCGTAAATCTCAGGACATAAATCGCAGTCCAAGAAGACGTTTTGAACAAATTTTTCGATCCTAGATATATTCTTAGGATCAGAAGTTAATACCAGCATATTCGAGTGGGGCATAAGGTTGAAAAATAAATGTTATAAGTAGGGTAAACAGAGTCCTTAGCAATATTTAGTTTTTCAGAGACTTAAAGTAATCTTCAACGAGCGATTTGTAATAAGGTTTCAAAGAGGGAGACACTGCCTTGTACATTTCAATCTCTGATTCACGTTTTTTAATGTATTCTTCTAGTTCCGGTGGCATTTTTCGTTCACGTTCAATAGCGGTTTCAGATTTTCTTTTATTGTCAAATTCACGTTCTCTTTCTGCATTTTCTGATTTCAGTAATTTAGTAAGAATATCCTGTTGTCGTTTTAGCATTTCATTACTTAGACGTTTATTGACTAAATCGGTCTCGGTTTTATTCATTTCGTTGATCATTTCTTGCAACTCTTGGGAAGCTCCTTCTCCTTTACCAGATTTTTCTTCCTGCATTTTTTGAAGGGCGTTTCTAATTTCAGATTGCTTTTTGGCCATTTCTGCAAACTTTTTGCTAGAACCGCCTTTTCCACCTTTTTTGCCACCAGGTTTTTTGCCTCCCTTCATTTCCTCCTCCATCTTAGAAATTTGATCGTTGAGCTGTTTTTGCATGTCTCCCAATTTCATTCCTTTCCCTTTGCCTTTTCCTGGTTTTCCTTGTCCTGGATTCTGGCACATTTGATCACCAGACATTTGTTGCGCCATGGACTGTTGCATTTGTTCCATCACTTCACTCAACATGAGTGCGAGATCATTGGCACCTGTCATCGTATATTGTTGTTGAACATTTGCGGTGTTCTTTTTTCGTTCCTCCAATTCTACCAAACCTTTCTTCATACTCTTTTTAACGTCTGTAACCTTTTCTGTAACGAAACTTTCGATTTGGAAAACACGTTTGCTGAGTTCTTGAAGACTATCTTCGATCATTTTGAAGTCGTCCTTCAGTTTATATTGATTTTGGACCAACTCTACATATTTTGGTGTATTGATGTTCGTTTTTTGGATGTCGACCATTACTTCTTCTTGATCAAAGGATAGATCAACCAAATTTTCAAGTAACTGACGGAGAGATTCCATGTCCTCTTCCATCTGATCCATTTGGGCGCCTGCCATTGCTCCAGCCATTTTTTCGGCCATCTCTTTCATTTTTTCTGAGGCGCTTTTTTGAGATTCTGATGCTTTGCTATTCTGTTTTTGCTCTAGCTGCTCTGAGCTTTTTTCCATTTCTTCTTTGATATCTTCTGACTCTTCATCATTGTCACCCAAGTCTTTTGGGTTTTCGAGTTCCTCATTTTTCTTTTTTATTTCTTCTAGATCCTCCTGAAGTTTCTCAAACTTTTCATTGAGTTCCTCTTGCTTATCTTTGAGCTCTTCTTGATTGTTACGGCTATCTTTAGATTCTTCACTGAGTTTTTCTTCTTCTTCTGCTAGTTCTTCCAGTTTGTCAATTGCTTGTTCCATCTCATGTTCCAATTCCATTTCTTTGAATAGCTCCAGCATTCTGTCTAGCTCTTTTTCGAGTTCTTCGTCACTCATTTCCATTTCGTCCAGTTCTTCGAGGGCTTCATCACGGGTCATTTCATCGAGGAGTTCTTCGAGTTTTTCCATCATTTCTTTCATCTCATCAGTCATCAACTCATCCATCAATTCCTGAATCATTTCCTGTTTCTCGAGTATAGATTCTTTTGTTTCTTCAAACTCTGACTGGTTTTCCATATTCTCCTCAAAATTCTGCTTCGCATTGTCGAGCTTTTCTTTGAGTTCCTTATGTTTTTCCATAAGGTTTTCGATTTCCTTTTTGTCTTGCCAGTCTAGTTCTTTCTTTTGAAGGAGTTTTTCTTTAAGGTCTTTGAGGTCCTTTTTAATTTCTTTTGATTCTACTATAGCATCCTTAAGGTCATCTTTGATTTCCTCATTCTTTTCTTCCTCCATATCATCGAACTCCTCAACGGTAGGAATGGCATAGGTCATTATACCTGTCTTCGCGGTTTTACTTCCATTAATCGCATCATTGTCTCCTACTTGAAAATAATAAGTGAGTTTGTCCCCTGGTTTGAGATTTAGGTCTAGCAGATCCCAGGTTAGATCATAGTTTGTTTGTCTTCCGGCAGCAAAACTGAGTGGTTTGGACTGGAGTATAGAGGGAGATCGGTCTTCTTTTTCAATTTTATAATTGAACGTTAACTGCTGTAAACCGTAATCGTCTGATGCATCACCTATGAAAAATAAGAGTCGCTTTTCTGTACTGTCCGCAATCTGTTCTACATTGATCGTAGGATATAGATCTGGAGTCACTGCTATAGAATAACCAACGGAATCCGCATTTTTCAAATATTGGTTAGACACGTAAATCATGTAATTTTCATCACGATACGCCCCTTTTTTTAGGCTGAATGTATTGTCGCCTGTTCGATTTGTCTGTTGTATTTGTTTCTTGCTTGAAAATTTCATTTCTACATTCTCTGTATTTTGAGAAGTGAAACTCCATTTGATAGACGTACCTACAGGAACAACGATATCTCCAATATTGGAAACAGTTTCGTTTTTTCTGCCGATATAAGAAGGATAAATTAGACGTAAGTCAAACCCTACTAAATTTGGCTTTTTTAATACGGAAAGGTCATAATCCTTAGATTCGAACCCACCAGAATTAAATTTGAACTTAGTGTCTTTGCTTACCTTTTTGAATCGATAGGTGAATCTAGTTTTGTCATTTTCATCCTTGACCAACTTGTATCGGTAGTTATCTACATCAATGAATGCTTCATTTGGAAGTGCTCCACCTTCGTTGGCCCTTACTTTTATATCGATATCATAATCTTCAAATTGTACTACGGTCATTTCTTCTGTCAGTAATTCAAAAGTAAAAGGAGCTGGTCTTTCGTATTCTGTATTATTATTGATTAATCTCGTCGTTCCATTTGTAATCAGGCTTGGTGCCGCAAATACCAGAACCCCAAGCACCATTAGTGGCGGTAATGCGTATTTAAGATGTTTTTTGTTTTGTGCTAAATTAATAGCCGACCGAAAAGGTACCGGCTTGAGCTCGCCTATTTTTTGATCAATACTTGCCAGCACTAAATCAGAATTTCCGGTATGTGCTTGTTTTTTAAGCTGAAGAATATTCAGCAACTTATCTTTTACATTGGTGAAATGTTCTCCAATTATTCCAGCTGCCCGTTCATGAGAAATTACCTTTCCAAGTTTGAAGTAATTGAGAAGCGGTAGACAAACACCTAAGATCAAGGAAATTCCGCTTATGCCTAAAAAGGAATAAAACATCAATTTTCTGACAGATGAAGGAAAATAGTAAAAGTATTCTAAGGAGGTGATTACATTAAACATTAACACGATTATTGCAGTACTGATCAAAGTACCTCGTATTAGTTTGTTAATATAGTACTTACGAATAAATCGGTCTAATTTATTAATAAGTAATTGATAACTATTAGTTTGTACGCTCATTCTTGATTTTTAATCTGTCTATTTAGAACACATCTAACCAACAACATAACCTTTCAAAGTCAAAAAAGATAGTCTAATCAGAGGGTTTAACGTTTAAGTAACACTTATTTAGACATAAAAATGTTGGAAAAGATACGCATTGTGACTTGAAAAGTCAAGCAATTTCATCATTCACACCTTTAAAAATGGAATAGTTGGATTAATATCAGCTAAAAGGAAAATTGGCGACATTATTTTGCTGGAATCGTATAATTATTTATGACAAACGATCCATCTGGTTTTAGATCAAAATAAACGTCAATCACAGTCGGTCGAATCAACAGATCATCGCCAATATGATTTTTGGCAAGTACCTGTTCTTCACGGACATACACAAGAACTTTGTTGTTTATGTCGTATTGTTTGAAATAGATAGTTGCCTTTGCCCAATCTTCATAGACTTCTGTGTTTCCTTTTGGATTGTATACGTGCTGTTGCACCATTTTTCCCTCCTGGTCATATTCTTCATAATATAGTTTTGGGAAAGACGCATAATTTTTGTCTATGTAGATCCACAATGAAAGTTCCATCCAAATCGGAATGCTATCATAGCTAATTTTGTCATCGTACAGATTTACTCTTTGCTCTTCCCCCGAATGCAGTGCGCCTTCCCCACGCAAGTGAACACTATAGGGAGAATTTTCAAATCGATTGACGTTTATACTTGGTGAGTATTTAGAACTCAGAAAATTCTTGCCTATGTACAAACTGTCTTTGATTTGATTGTATTCTTCCCTCATTTTTTCATGGTTGGTATCGAATACAGACATTGGTGCTTTGTATAGTTTGACCTTTTCATCTTCATAGAATAAATCTGCTTTTTTTAGCAATCGTTTACCGTCTTTGTGTATTTTTTTTGTTTGTTTTCGCTCAATGAAAAGGAATGGTTTATTGTTCAAATTTTTGAGGACGCGTTTTTCAATGTACTCGCTGCTAATGAGTTGCACAAGGTCAATGGCATGACTGATCGAAGTTCGGGGTGATTCGAAAGTTGCTAGGGGAATACCCGTGTCGTAGGAACAGCGCATCATTTCGAAAAGTGCTTGTCCGCTTCTTACAATGTAGAATTTTTCTGAGCCATTATTCACGTAAGGAAAACCTAAAACTGCTTGAAAATCTGAAGGGGCAAATCCATTTTTCTCTAACACATCAGAATAAAAGGTGTTTTGACTGGTGAATATTCTATTGCCCATTGCTTGTTTATGTAATTTTTGGGTGTAATACTTTGTATGTAAAAAGGCTTCTAAACCCCAAAACAGAAATACAAAAAATAGCATCCAAAGACCAATCATCTTTGCCCCTCTTATCGCTAATGACTTATAAATCAGATAGAAATAATATGCAGTATAGACCGTAAAACAATAATACAAGACCCAGGCAAATCTACCTAGCGATCTAAATTGCTTGAGAGTTGGGATCAAATCCAACAAGAATCCAAAATATTCAAACGGTGTACCCATTGCAAGAATAAAAAGCAGAAATCCAGTCCAGACAAACCCTACCAATTGTTTATTTCTAACTAGTTGAAGGCTAGATTTGATTTTACCTCTTCCCAATTTCATCAGCATTCTCACCGCTGTCAAAATCAAACATATAAAACCAATAAAACCAACATAAGAGTACCCCTCCATGGTTTTAGCTGGTTTGATAAAGAAAAAATTGTCCAAAAACCCTTTAACTGGATTTCTGTACGGCATAAAAACCCCTTCAAAGGTGGTGTTGTAATTGAACATTCCATATGGGGAAGGATGACGATCGGTAACTGGGTCAGTCAATATCATAAAGACGGTAAAGACCAAATAGGGAATAATTCCAAGAATCAAAATGCTGATAATCTGTGGAATATGCTGTTTTATCGTTAATAGATGTTGAAGCGAAAATACAAATGCATAGGTAAACAGAAATAACACCGCCAAAGGAATATAATAGGGGTGCAAAAAACCAAAAAACAGTATACTCAAAACAATAAGACTCCCCCATTTAAATCGATTGGTGTTTTCTAAAAACCGTAGGAAAAAATACCAAATCATAGGAAAGAATACTGGCAATGACAAACTATAATGAGCAATAAACCGTCCTATTTGCGGTGATAGAAAACAGATAATTAATGCACTGATCACTGAGTACCACGTTGGTAATTTATAATATCGAAGAATCAAATACACAAATAAGGCACAAAATCCAATGGAGAAAACCAAGAAAAAATTGATGATTCCAATTGTGTAATCGTGAATCGGATAGATATAATTGTCAATCAAATTCAAAAGATAGGTCAATAGAAAATGACTATCGGTAAACAACAAATGCTCTCCGTAAGGATAGGTAATTGCCTTCGTCCAATAACCTTCTCCAAATTTTACATAATGCGTTGGATTGAAATAATTCTTCAGTCCGTCGCCACTTCTTCCAAACATCCAGCCGTTTGGATTGGTTAGAAATTTATCAAAAGACAGCCAAATTAGACCATAGGTAATGGTTAACAAGGTGAGAATCGGGGCTGCCTTTTGGAGTTTATTCATTCATGAATTCTTTAGGTGCAAAGATATAAGCGTAGGATGGATTATGGTGAAATAGTATAATTATTTTTTTTGTAGGTCGTGTCGGTGATATTGTGATAAATATCTATCTCATTTTCTCTTACCAGTAAATCATCAACAATCACGGGATTGCCGTCAAGTTCAAGAGATAAATTTTGAGCTCCATTTTCCAGAGCTATCGTTTCGGTAACTTTAATCCAGCCCTTGTAAATATTCGTTGAATGTTGTGGATATACTGTTTTTACAAGCTTGCCATCAATAATAATTTTTAGTTCTGGAAATCCATAAACTGTTGCGTCTGCATACATCCAGCAAGATATTTCCACTTGTTTCTCTTTCCATTGGTTTGGAATTTTAGTGTTTAGGAGATTCGAGATTCCTTTTGGGTGGTTGTATGTTCCATTGCTTGTTAGTCCATTACTATTTTGATTTTCTTCAAAACTGTTTTCAATGAAAATGGCATTTTGTGTTGAGGTCCAGCCGTTTTTTGTTTTGTGTAACTTATTGGTATTTAACGGTTTTTGGAAGTTGGAGAATGCAGAAAGTGACAGTTCATAAGTGTTGACGGTTTTGCCCTTGGAAATTTGTTTTGCTTTGCTTATCAAGAAATTTTCTTGTTTTGATAATTGTTCGTTGGAGGTAAGAAGAAGGATCGGTTTATCCGAAGGAAGTTGGTGGAGGAGCTCTTTTTTGATTAAGGTATCACTCAGTAACTGAATGAGTTGCAAAGATTGACTTACAGAAGTACGAGAAAGATGATTTTGTATAATTGGCAATCCTGTTTTGTAACTAGCTAAAAAGGCATTTTGCATTGCAAGATTACTTTTATGAATACTCATTTTCTCTGAACCTATTGCAAAATAGGGAAAAGACATAATTGCTTGGAATTCTGATGGTTGATAACCTCGTTCCTCAATAAGAGTCATGAGATTCTCTTCAGGTAGTTGAAATATGTTATTGATATTGAATGCGCGTTTTGTGATTTGATTTAGATGGATGTAGACTTCGGTGCTCCAAATTCCCACGAATACTGTAAAAATGAAAATGGCAACAACTGGTTTGTTTTTTATGGAATAACTCCTTAAAAGGATAAAAATTACGAACGCAGAATAGACTGTGAATACGTAATAAAAAATCCAAGCGAATCTTCCGATAGAGCGAAATTGTTTTAGCGGCGGTACCAATTCAAGCAGAAATTCCATGTTCCATTTAAATGGGATTGCCATTGAAAACAGCAAAATAAGGGTTCCTGCAATTAGGTATCGGTTTAACTGATTTGATAAAATGGGTAATGGTTTTCCACTCCATGATTTTCTAATAAATTTTGTGAAAATTCGAATGATGGAAAATAGTAGTATAAAAAAACTGGCTAAGCCAACATAGGCATGACTTTCACCCCGATTAGAGGAATAATTATAAAAACCGTTTATTAAACCTTTTATTGGGTCAAATATGGGTAAGAAAACCGAATCGAAAAATGCTCGGTAATGGGTAAATCCGAAGGGCGCTGATGGACGATCTGTTACACCGTCTGTCAGAAAAATGGAAAATTTTACAAGGACAATTGGTAAAAGCGCAATTATAAACAATAAGGAAATCCGCTTCGACTTTTCTCGCCAAGTTTTTCTTTGTTGAAAACAATAAACAATAGTAAACGCCAAAATGAAAAAGGATCCCAAAGGCAAATAATACAAATGAATCCATCCAAAAATTGAAATAGTCAGAATTAGCAATATACTGCCTCCCAACAAATTTCTATTTTCCATAAACCTAATCAAAAGATACCAAATCATCGGTACATAAAAACAATACGCCAAACTGAAATGTCCAGTAAACCGCTCCATCTGTGGAGACAAAAAAGTAATCAATAATGCAAACAGCATGGAGTACCAGGTAGGCAAGCCAAATTTTTTCAGTACAAGAAAACAGAAAATGCAACAAAGTACCACTCCGAAAAACATGAAGTAATGTATAATTGCAATAGAGTAGGTGTTTATTGGGAAAATATTTTTGTCAATTGCACTCAGCACATAAGAGATAACTGGTTGATTGTCTGTATAAATTACATGCTCACCAAAAGGATAATTCATGGCAGATGAACTTAATCCTTTGTTATACTTGATATAGTATGCGGTTGTGTAATAATTTTTTAAGCCATCTCCGTGCTTAGTTAGCAGAAACGAGTTAGGGCTAAGCATCACTTTTCCGAAGAAAAGAGTAAGGATACTTATAGAGCAACAAATCAGTACTGCCTTTGGACCAACTTTCAGCATTTATGAAGATAATTTTTGCAGCGTGCAATATACGGCAGTTATCCTCATGATTTTATTTTTTGAATGGCTTATAGCAAATCTCTTGAATTTAGGCTGTCTAATAATTGTTTAGTGAACACTTCGGCTCCTCTAAAATTAAGGTGATCTTGATCATCAAACAACTCTGATTTATTCAAAAATATATTCTGAAAATCAAAGTAAGGGATTTCTGGGAATAGTGATCTTCTTTTTGCTTCCATTGCTTTCTTTACTTCTGTTACCTCAATAATTTTGTTTGCTTCTTCTAGGTAGATTGCTGGTATTGGGTAGGCCACAAGAATTAATTTTTTGTTTTTCTCCTTTGCTAGTTTGTAAATTTCCTGGAGGTGACCTATTGCAAATTCATCTGGTACATTGGCGTCTTTGAAATGGACATTAGCTCTTTTTTCTGCTAAAGCTTTTGCATTTTCCATTTTGCTTAGATTTCTTGTTCTGTAGTTCAATCCTTCCTTTAATTTGAAGACTCCCTTCGATCTAAAATAATGAGCAATATTATCTGCTTCTCCGGCATAAGAGAAAAATTTTCCTTTGAACCAACTCGAGAAAAAAGACCATCTCTTTTGTTTAAACAACTCTTCCCAATAATTTACATAGTCAACCCAATAGCTATTGTCTGTAATTCTGTTGTTTCTAAAAGAAGAAACCGAATGCAATTCATAAGGAACAAGGATTGTTTCAATCTTATTCGAAGCATCCTCCTCCAGCAAAACTCTTAGTTTTGAATAATTGAGTAAATAATTTTCACCGGAGGAAGAGAAATTTAGACTAGCATTCCCAAGTATTTTCGTGTTTACAGCAGATGCACTGTGGGAATCACCAAGGATCAAGGTCTTAATATTTCCTTTTTTTTGAAGGTAAGCTCTATCTCTTACATTTAACTTACTATTTTTCATAACAATTTTCTTGTACGAAAAATCTAATACCGCATTGGCTACTATAAAAATAGTAGCGAAGTAAACCATCGCAATTAAAAATTTATTAATCATGAATGTAAAATTTCAATTTATAGTATTTTTCTGGTTTAGCTTTGAAATATTTTTGACAAATTGCTGTATTCCTGCCAATTTTTGAACAAATTCTTTAAGTAAACTTATCATTTAATAAATGTATTATAGAATATTATAAATCAACAATTTAAATGAAATATTTTGATACTTTAATTAAATATAGAGCAAGTATTTATTTAGATCCTGATACATTGGTAAGTATACTCAAAATATAGGCGGTTTATTTGACTTTGTTCTTTCATTTAGTATAGTCCGGCTGTTTCTAATTATATACATCGGAAAATTTAAAAGAATAATTATCGTAGAATTATAGAATCTTGCATTTTTGCATGATAATTAAATTTATTTAGAATAGAATATAAATTATACTTATGTAATTAAAATTATAATTAAAATGAAAATTTTACATCCCGTTTTTCAAAACCTAATGATTTTAATTACGTAATGTATCTTCATACAATTCAAATAATTAAATTTGTGCGCTAAACAAATATAACAACAATGAAAGTAATGAAATTTGGGGGTTCTTCAGTTGCAACTCCAGAGCGAATTCAAGGGATTATAAAAATACTGCGTTCTTATAAAAATAATGGTGAACAATTCGCAGTTGTTTTTTCGGCTTTTGGGGGAGTGACTGATATGATTATCGGAATGGCGACCAAAGCAAAATCTGGGGACAAAAGTTACAAGACAGAATTACAAACATTTATTGATCGCCATCAGAATGCAGCAAAATTTCTGTTGAACAGTAATTTGCTTGAGAAAGTACTCAAGGAACAAGAAATAAACTTTACAGAACTGAGCAATATACTACATGGTATATATCTAGTGCGAGATATTTCTAAACGGACGTTAGACTATATGCTAAGCTTTGGTGAAAGGAATTCCGCTTATTTAATAGCCTATGCCTTAAAAGAAAATGGTATTCCGGCAGATTATTTAGATGCTAGGAAAGTAATTTCCACTGACGATAATTTTGGTGGGGCTAAAGTAGATTTCACTAAAACAGTTGCTCAGATAAAAGCCCATTTTATAGAAAATGCGGATATCCAGATAATTACTGGGTTTATTGGATCTACTGAAGATGGAGTAACCACTACATTGGGGCGTGGCGGTTCAGATTATACTGTTTCGATTTTTGGAGCAAGTCTGGATGTTGAAGAAATTGAAATTTGGACAGATGTGGATGGAGTGATGACTGCAGATCCAAGAAAAGTGAAAAAAGCATTTTGTATTGAAGAAATGAGTTACGCCGAAGCTATGGAAATGTCGCATTTTGGAGCTAAAGTCATTTATCCTCCAACTCTGCAGCCTGCTTTGGACAAAAGTATTCCTATTAGAATAAAAAATACCTTCAATCCAGAATTTCCAGGTACAAAAATTAGTAAGAAAGTCACCCTTGGCTCGCATCCAATAAAAGGGGTTTCTTCCATCACTCAAATTCATATGTTGACGTTACAAGGTAGTGGTCTTGTCGGAGTGAAAGGAACAGCAGCACGATTATTCCAGGCACTAGCCCAAGGAGACGTCAATATTATCTTAATTACTCAAGGTTCTTCAGAATATTCCATCAATTTCGCTGTCAAACCAGAAGATTCTAATAGAGCTAAAGTTGCAATTGAGAAAGAATTTGATCTTGAATTGAAAGCCAATTATATAGAGGAGCTAAAAATTGAAGATAATTTGTCTGTAATTGCAGTAATTGGGGAGAATATGAGGTATCAACCTGGTATTGCAGGAAGGCTTTTTCAATCCCTTGGTAAAAACGGTATTAACCTGGTCGCAATTGCACAAGGATCTTCAGAACTCAATATATCAATGGTCATCAGCCAAAAAGATGAAGTCAAAGCACTAAATGCAATGCACGAGGCATTTTTCCTTAGTGATTCTCAGGTGTTGCACGTATTTATGGTTGGTGTTGGTTTGATTGGAAGTACGCTAATTAACCAAGTAAAAAAACAAGCTGGCTATCTAAAAGATAATCGATCACTAGAAATAAAGATTGTAGGTCTTGCTAATAGCAAGAAAATGTTGTTGAATGAAGATGGTTTGAACCTTGACTCCTGGGCAGATGATCTAGCAACAAGTTCGGACCCCATGACCATGGAATCTTACATTGATAAAATGAAAGACCTCAATCTAAGAAACACCATATTTATTGATAATACTGCTAATAAAAACATTGCCCAATATTACGAAAGTATTCTCGATAAAAGTATTTCGATTATTACTCCAAACAAAATTGCTACTTCCTCTGATTATAAAAGCTATATCAAACTAAAATCACTTGCTAAAAAGCGGGGAGTCGGCTTTCTTTACGAAACAAATGTCGGAGCAGGTTTACCTGTTATTACCACATTAAATGATCTAATATCAAGTGGGGATCAAATTCTAAAAATAGAAGGTGTGCTTTCAGGTTCATTGTCCTTTATATTCAACAATTTTGAGCCAGGCAAAAAGTTCAGTGATATTGTAAAACAAGCACAAGAACTCGGCTATACAGAACCTGATCCACGTGAAGATTTAAGTGGAGCAGATGTGAGAAGAAAACTATTGATTCTTAGCAGAGAAACAGGACTTGCGATGGAAGCCGAGGATATCGTTATTGAGAATATTCTTCCTCAAGCATGTATCGACGCGCCCACCGTCCCTGAGTTTTTTAGTGCGCTCGAAGATGCAGACGACCATTTTGAAAGCCTCATCAAAAAAGCAAAAGAACAAAATGGCGCCCTTCGTTTCATAGCGACTTTAGATGGCGACCAAGCAAAAATAGCACTCAATACTGTAGACAATGAGCATCCATTTTTCGGATTGTCAGGCAGCGATAACATGATTGTATTCACTACGGAACGATACAAAGAACGTCCATTAGTCATCAGAGGGCCCGGCGCAGGAGCAGAAGTTACAGCTGCAGGTGTCTTTGCAGAAATAATCAGCTTAGGAAATAACAATGAATAACGTGAAGAAAAAATCAGGAATAAAAGTATTTGCACCTGCTACCGTTTCTAACCTAGGTTGCGGTTTTGACATTTTAGGGTTTGCTATCCATGGTCCAGGTGATGTAATAAAAGCAAAGTTTTGCAAAAAACCAGGCATCCACATCACTAAGATAGAAGGAGCTAAAGGCAAATTACCTTACGACGCGGAAAAGAACACTGCAAGTGTTGCCGGCATGGCCGTCCTCCGACATCTAGGGAAAGAGAAAGAAATCGGTATTGAATTTAGTATTCACAAAAAAATGCCGTTTGGCAGTGGGATGGGGAGCAGTGCTGCAAGTGCCGTAGCCGGAGCATTCGCTGTCAATGACCTTCTAGGAGATCCGTTTAGTAAAAGGGAGTTGCTTCCTTTTGCTTCCGAGGGAGAGCAAATTGCTAGTGGCGGGACTATTCATTTGGATAATGTAGCGCCGTGTATGCTTGGCGGAATGACCTTAAATAGAAGCAATGAAGAGTTTGATGTGCATCGGGTAATTACTCCGCCAGGATTGTATTGCAGTCTCATTTATCCTAGTATCGAGATATTGACTAAAGATGCCCGTGCTATTCTCAGCCCAAATACTACCTTAAAAAAACATACGGAACAGTCTGCAAATTTAGGAGGTCTGCTTCTTGGTTTGTTTAGAGGAGATCTGGATCTGATACATCGTTCGCTAAAAGATGTGATCATCGAACCACAACGTGCGCAATTGATCACTGGTTTTTATGAGGTACAAAATGCTGCCATGGAAGCTGGTGCTTTAGGATGTAGTATATCAGGCGCTGGTCCATCCATCTTTGCCTTGAGTAAAAATAGTGTGGTTGCGGAGAAAGTAGGGAAGGCGATGGAAGCTGTTTTTAATCGACTAAAAATAGAAAACAAATTATTCATTTCTGCCATCAACATGGATGGAGCTATTAAATATTAGAACATGAAGTTGTATAGTACTAACAATCCGAAGAGTTTTGTCTCTTTGAAAAAAGCAGTTTTAAAAGGATTGCCAGCAGACAATGGATTGTTTATGCCGGAGAAAATTGAAGCGTTGCCTTCTTCCTTTTTTGAGAATATAGAGCAATATAGTTTTCAGGAAATCGCTTTTCAAATGGCAACACAATTGGTAACTGATAGTATTTCGAAAACTGATTTACTAAATATAGTGGAGGAGGCGATCAACTTTCCAGCGCCAGTTGTTTCGTTGAAAGAGGGGGTGCATGTGCTGGAATTGTTTCATGGACCGTCGCTTGCTTTCAAAGATTTTGGTGCTCGGTTTACCGCTCAGCTCATGAGTCATTTTAATACAGATGATAAACCGCTTCGTGTTTTGGTGGCAACTTCTGGTGATACGGGTGGGGCAGTGGCGGCTGGTTTTTATAAAACTCCTGGTGTTGAAGTGATTATTCTTTATCCTAGTGGAAAGGTTTCTTTGTTGCAGGAAAAACAACTGACGACGCTCGGGCACAACATAACCGCCCTGGAAGTTGATGGGACATTTGATGATTGTCAGGCATTGGTGAAGCAAGCATTTCTCGATGAGGAGTTAAATAAGAAGCATCGATTGACCTCTGCAAATTCTATCAATATTGCGAGATTGATTCCTCAGAGCTTTTATTATGTGGAGGCGTACAAACAATTGGAAGACAAAAGTTCTCCCGTTGTGTTTAGTATTCCTAGCGGCAACTTTGGAAATCTTACTGCTGGGTTGTTTGCTAAGAAGATGGGCCTTCCAGTTTTTCAGTTTATTGCAGCTACGAATGACAATAATATTGTACCAGAATACCTCGAATCTGGTGAATACAAACCAAGGCCTTCTGTACGAACTTTGTCGAATGCAATGGATGTTGGAGCTCCTAGTAATTTTGCTAGAATGTCAGATTTATATTGTTCCACGTGGAACATTATGAAAGGTGATATTACTGGATATTCTTACAATGATAAACAGACAAAATTAGCAATTAAAGAAGTACATGATTTATATGGATATACCATTGATCCGCATGGGGCAGTTGCTTATTTAGCATTGAAGGAATATCAAGAAAATGGTGCGAAAAAAACAAATGGCATTTTACTAGAAACTGCTCACCCTGCAAAATTTATAGATACCGTAGAAGAGGTAATAGGGGAGAAGATTGCCATTCCAAATCGTCTCGAAGAATTGAGGCTAAAAGAAAAAGAGGCAGTTCAAATGTCTACTACCTTTTCTGATTTTAAAGAATGGTTATTGAAATAGAATGCATTTATTCATAAAGATCTAAACAAAAAGCCCATCAAACTATTTTAGTTTGATGGGCTTTTTCATTATTTAATTGGATTGGCTTACTTTCTTTTTTGTGTCCCTGACGCTCGGTTGGATCGTTGCATTGGATTTTCGCCCATGCTCTTTTGCTTAAATAATTCGAAACGCGAAGGCGTGGATTTTGGTGGCCAATAATTGTTGCTTGTATCTGTATCTGCCAATTCCAAGTATGGATCGAAAGTGATTTGTTTAACTTCCTTTTCTGTGATGAACACCTTTTGAACTTTATCGTGATTCTTTCTCCAAATTTCTGCAGGGATTCTTCTTTCTTCCTTTGACCCATCTATGTATTCAAATTCAAGAATCAATGGCATGACTAAACCCCCAATATTTTTGAAGGTGATTTCATATAGATTGTACCCTTTGTTTAAAAATGCTTTGTCTTCGGCAGATAGACTATTGTAATAATTTTGATACTCTTGTTTGTCCAGATTGTTTACTGCAAACTTATAGTTGGTATTATAGAAATCTTTTAAGTCAGGTCTTTCTTCTAATACTGTTCTAGGAATATCTTTATCATTTGCAATATCGTAATGAGGTCTTGGGGCTGCTTTTGCTTCCAACTCTTTTTGTGGTTTTACAATACTGGGGTCCTGGTTACCTACTTGAAACCATCGCACATTATCTAATGCAATATCCACATGGTCATTTGTATAGAACCAACCTCTCCAGAACCAATCCAGATCGACACTTGATGCGTCCTCTAGTGTTCGGAAAAGATCTGCTGGAGAAGGATGCTTGAACATCCATCTTTGGGAATACTTCTTAAAAGCATAATCAAACAACTCCCTGCCAATTACCGTTTCCCGCAAAATATTTAATGCAGTGGCTGGTTTGCCATAAGCGTTATTTCCAAACTGATGGATAGATTCTGAGTTGGTCATTATTGGAGAAATATTGCTTTTGTCTCCCTTCATATAATCAACAATTTTTGCTGGTGGACCACGACGAGAAGGGTAGTCTCTATCCCATTCTTGTTCAGCCAAATGCTGTAGGAAACTATTTAAACCTTCATCCATCCAAGTCCATTGTCGTTCATCTGAGTTGACAATCATCGGAAAATAATTATGGCCCACCTCATGAATAATAACACTGATCATTCCATTTTTCGTACGAAGGGTATAAGTACCATCCTTCTCTGGACGACCGAAGTTGAAACAGATCATTGGGTACTCCATACCAATCCATCTCGCATGTACAGAAATTGCAACCGGATATGGATAGTCAAATGTATATTTAGAATAGCTTCTTAACGTGTGGGCAACAGCTTCCGTTGAATACTTTTCCCAAAGTGGATTTCCTTCTTTAGGATAGTAGCTCATCGCCATTACTGTTCGTTCACCAAACTGCACACCCATCGCATCCCAAATAAATTTTCTACTTGCAGCAAAACCAAAATCTCTGACATTCTCTGCTTTGAAAGTCCAAGTACTTTTTTTACTGCTCCTAGAACGTTCATTCTTTTCTGCTTCGGATTGATTGATAATCATCACAGGTCGAGAAGCAGTTTTGGATTTTTCAAGTAGTTCTATCTGTTTCTGAGTAAGCACCTCTTTTGGATTTTGAAGAACACCAGTAGAGGCCACTACTAAGTCAGAAGGTAAGGTGATATTCACCGTATAATCACCGAAGACTAAAGCAAACTCACCGCCACCTAAAAACTGTTTGTTTTGCCAACCTTCTACTTCATTGTACACGGCCATTCTAGGAAAGAACTGGGCGATGGTGTAGAGGTAATTATCATCTTCCTTGAAATACTCATAACCGGATCTTCCTCCGTTCCCATCAAACCGATCATTGATATTGTACCAGTATTTGATGTTGAAAACGAATTGCTCACCTGGCTTCAAATTATTGGCCAAGTCAATTCGCATCATTGTTTTATTTATGGTGTAGGGTAGCGCGTTTCCTTGTTGGTCTTTGACATGGTCAATTTTGAAACCGCCATCAAATGTTTTTATTTCTTTTTTAAGCGTTTTGAGGGATAGCTTTTTGTCATCTATTTTGGAGGTGCGTGTACTGTACTTGTCAGCATCTTTTGCTCGAACATTCTGATCCAATTGCACCCATAAATATTCTAAAGCATCAGGAGAATTATTGTGGTAGGTAATTGTCTCTTCACCTAATATCTTTTGAGTTTCATCATCCAATTCCAAATCAATAACATAGTCTGCTTGTTGCTGCCAATATTGATGGCCGGGAGCGCCAGCCGCATTTCGATAAACATTAGGTGTCGGCAATTCCTGACCCAGTTGTTTAAATTTATTTTGATTGGTATTCTCCTGTGATATTAAATTATTAAATATGAAAACATTTAAAATAATTAATATTAAAACCTGCTTTTTCATTTTACCAAAATTTAGTTTCCATTAGTAGTATAAGTGATATTCCTGAACATAATCCAGAAATAAATAAATTCCATTCTCGTTGTTTAGTTTTTAATCCATTCAAGAAAATAAAGGTTATTCCCAAGATAAATAATACAATTACCAATTGACCGAGTTCTAATCCAACATTAAAAGCCAACAAAGGTTGAAAAATACTAAACTCTTCTTTTAACAATAAGGAGAAGGTTTGCTTTAAATAATTGGAAAATCCCAAGCCGTGTATTAAACCAAAAAAACTGGCTAACCCATATTTGATCTTCATAGAATTTCCGACCAGCTCTTCTTCCTTTTGATAAATATTAAATAGGCAAGTAAGAATAATTGTAACGGGAATCAAGAACTCGACGATGTCGGTACGAATGTTGACTATATTAAAAACAGCAAGCATCAAAGACAATGAATGGCCGAGCGTAAATGCTGTGACCAATATAAAAATTGATTTCCAATGCTTGAGTTGATAAATAGCGCACAAGGCAACCAAAAATAGAATATGGTCGTAAGCTGTTAAATCTGTAATATGGTTAAAACCTAATTTGAGATATAAACTAAAGTCTGACATAATCTAGAAGTACATTGTTCTATTTACTAAACAAAGGTTAAATTTACTACAATTATTTTACATCAAATCATTTCTTGAATGGCAAGCTTTCTTTACACACTGACGTTGAGTTGTTCACTTCTATTTTTTGCGCATCCATTTTATGTGAGCATATGTGAGATCAATCATAACTCAGAAACTGCTTCTTTGGAGATTACTCTAAAACTATTTACTTCAGATCTTGAAGATTGTTTGGAAAAAAATGGAGCACCTAATTTGCAGATAGGAACAAAAAAAGAAAGTGAAGAGACAAATGAAATACTAAAAACTTACATCAATGAATCATTGCACATTCAAATTAATGAAAAAGAAGTAATACCAATTTATTTAGGGAAAGAAGTTGAAGACGAAGTTACATGGATCTATCTAGAGGCAAAAAAAATAAAGAAAGTAGAATCCATTCAAATAAAAAATTCATTGTTATTTGAGTTTGAAGATAGCCAGACTAACATCATCCACATATTTGCCAATGATGAAAAGAAGAGTATGTTGCTAAACAGATCAAACGACGAAGACAAGGTTACCTATTAGTCAAATATTGAGCGCAAAATGAGTTCAAATAAACGTTATATAATCTAATTCCCAAAGCATCATATTATAAAATTTAATCAAATAACATTTGCTACTTATCCACACCATTATCCACAAAAAACTAGCTGTTTTTTGCATACAACAAATAATTCAGAAAAAGGCTAAATCCCATCAACAATAATCCGCCTGCCTGATGCAAAACACCGAGCACAACTGGGATAGATCCCTTACAGTTTATCAGTGTAAAAACCCCTAGTAAAAACTGTACAATTAACATTCCTAACAATAGGTTAATTGCCTTACTAATTGTACCATTTATAGATTGTCTCTTTAACTTTAAACACAAATATAAAACGCTTATTGTCAACAAATAAGCTGTAAATCGATGTAATACTTGCACGAGTGCTGGCGCAAATACATTTTTGTTGTAAAGCATGAAGTTTTCCGTCGTCCAATTAGAGCCATCTAACAGCACAGCAGCAATCAGTTCACCATTCATAGATGGCCAGGTCGGATAGCTCAAACCAGCTTTCATACCACTCATCAATCCACCAAACAAAATTTGAACAAATATCAAGATTGTGACGACCATACTTAGTCTTTTCAACATACGATTGTTGAAAACTGAATTCTCTAATTTCCAAGTGTGAAAGTTGGCCCAGAGCAAACACCCAAATAGGGCAAAAGCAATCCCCAAATGGATCATCAACTTGTACGCACTTACCCAGGCACGATCGGGCGTATTCAAACCACTTTTTACCATTATCCAACCAAAAGTTGCTGCCAACATTGCCAACAAAATGACCACTCCTAACTTTTTGACCAAAGGCGGATCGATCTTTTTCCTGAATAAAAAATATAAGAAAGGAAAAAGAAATACCAATCCCATGCTCCTTGCCCACAGTCGATGGAAATACTCCCAGAAATAAATCCACTTGAACTCTTTCAATGACATATCCGAGTGAATGGCCTCAAATTGTGTCTTAGCGTGAACTTTATACTTATCAAAGGCTGTTGTCCACTGTGCTTCATTTAATGGCGGCAAGGTGCCCTTTACGACGTCCCATTCAGTTATTGACAATCCAGAGTCTGTCAGTCTGGTAATTCCTCCAATGACGACTTGTCCGAAAACCAGGATTACTCCTACAAACAACCAAATCTTTACTGCTTTTGAATAAACAAAATTGCTCTTCATCAAAAATTATATACTTACATGAAACAATATTAACCTTACTCTCGTACAACGACTATGGAGTTGCTTTGTTTATTTTCTAAGTATGAAATATATATAGTCACCCAATGAAGAAAATCCTACCCAGCTATATACAACCAACTTCTAAACACAAATAAGAGATAGCGTTTTAACGATCCAAGTTGAAAATTCGCTATCTCTTTTTAATCCTGCAAAAATACTTGAAATAATTTTTTTGTTTACTAACAATTCTGATTATTCTATTATTATTCTTGATTATAAATTTTAAAAAAGCTATTCATCATCAGTAGTGTTAGTTTGTACATAAAATTATTGGGTAACATGCGGATATTAACTTCCTAAGAATTCCAGCCGGAAACTAACACCCAACTAACATGCGTTATATTAGTAAAATCAGACATCCCGTCAATCTATTCACATCCTGTTAGTACATTATTCTATTAGTAATTTTTGTTGTGAGTAAAATTAATAACTCTACTTTGATGTCAGTAACTACCCTTCAAACCAACAATATCACTGAACAAAATTAAATAACTATAATATTAATTACGCAAATTATTAGTAACTGTGGAAAACTATAATGCTAATAACATTGTTTTTAACAAATACTGTTACTAACTTATTCGAAAATTTAGTAGTTGACATTTCTTAATTTCCAAAAAAAGTAGTACGGCAAATGTGTGGTAGATTTTCCTTTGCAACAAATAAAGAAAAGGTACAAAAAGATTTCAAAGGGATCGTCATAAAAACGATGCCTGCACCCAGCTATAACATTGCTCCAACTCAGTCAGCTTGTGTAATAACCGACAAAAACCCGAAAGCACTTCAACCAATGCGCTGGGGACTAATCCCTCACTGGGCAAAAAATGAAAAGTCAAGCAACAATCTGATTAATGCGCGCAGTGAAGGAATTATGACAAAGCCGTCCTTCAGAATCCCTATTCGCAAAAAACGCTGTATTGTAATAGCTGATAGTTTCTACGAGTTTAAGAAACAAGGCACCAAAAAAATTCCCTTCCGCATCACCAATAAAAATGAAAAATTGCTTGCCCTTGGGGGAATATGGGATGTTTGGAAAAGTCCATCCGGCATAGAGATTTTCTCTTTTTCAATCATTACGACAGCTCCCAACAAAGAAATGGAAACGGTCCACGATCGAATGCCCCTGATTCTACCGACACCAGAAATACAATCGAAATGGCTGTCTGATATCGATCTCGACACGACGGTTAGTTTGATGCAAAAACTGCCTGATGGTTCTCTGGAAATGTATCGGGTTTCCCCTGCCATGAATTCCCCAAAATTCAATTCCCCAGAATGTCATAAGCCGCATAACCCACCATTGACTCTTTTTGATCAACTGTGAATGGGAATGTAGTTGGTATAAAAGGGGTTTATTATTTTTAATGGTAATTATTAGTCAAAGCAACTTACTATAAGTTTATTGAGTGTGCCCGTGCGGCTGTTTTTATTAATTATCTTTAAGAAGAATCCATAAAAAAACAAAATAAGTTAATGCACCTTTCTTACTGGGAAAAAACCACCTTCTTCAATAAAATCGACTACGCCATAATAGGTAGCGGAATCGTAGGACTCAACGCAGCCCTTACCTTAAAAAAAGCAAAACCGTCTGCAAAAGTAGCCGTCATCGAACGGGGCTCGATCCCTAGTGGAGCAAGCACCAGAAATGCAGGATTCGCCTGTTTTGGCAGTACTTCAGAATTATTAGACGATTTGGAAACCGCTACAAAAGAAGAAGTCCTCGAATTGGTCGAACTAAGATGGAAAGGCTTGCAAAAATTAAGAGGATTACTAGGAGACCAACATATAGACTACCTAAATTATGGCGCTTACGAGTTATTCCAATCAGAAAAAAAATTTTCGGCTAGCGCCGATAGGCTAAACGAGTTGAACAATGACCTCCGAGCAATAACTGGCGCCAAAAAAACCTACACAATAGCAGACCATCAAATCACCAACTTCCAATTTGAAGGAGTCCAGCACCTCATCAAAAATGAATGTGAAGGACAAATCAACACAGGAAGAATGATGACGCGACTCCTGACACTTGCCAAAGAATCCGGCATCCAAATTTACAACGGCATCACCATTCAAAAAATAGAAAAATCTCCTTCCGGCCCAACCCTTATCACGGATCAAAACTGGAAAATAAAAGCCAAAAAAATACTGGTAGCCACCAACGGATTTGCAACCCACCTGCTACCCGAACTCCAAGTAAAACCAGCCAGAAATCAAGTATTAATTACCAAACCCATCCCCAACCTTCCTATAAAAGGCTGTTTTCATTTTGATAAAGGGTACGTTTATTTTAGAAATGTTGGCGATCGAGTGTTGCTGGGAGGAGGCAGAAATCAAGCACCGCTCCAAGAAGAAACCGACCAATTTGGATTCACCGAAAACATCCAGGAATATCTCTTAGAGTTATTAAACAAGCACATCCTGCCCAGCACAAAATTTGAAGTAGATCACTGGTGGAGTGGCATCATGGGCGTCGGAAAAGTAAAACGTCCAATTATAAAACCAATATCTGAGCACATAATTGTTGCTGTCAGACTAGGAGGAATGGGCGTTGCGATTGGTTCTTTGATTGGGGAACAAGCAGCCAATGTCTTATTAAAACAATAAATGTTTCCCTTCAATAACTGAATAACTAAATTCCCAATCCTACCACTGGTATAGTTTTTGGGCGACTTAATACAATACACGCTTCCCTCAAAATTCGATATTAAGAGACTGAAATGATTCCTAAAAAACTCGTCCTGCTTGTCTTGACCTTGTCAAGTACTATTTTGTATTCGCAACTCAACTACCCCTTGGTAGATATTCACGTCCACCCAGATATTAAGGCCTTCAATTCCAGGGATCACGTTCACTACAATCTGTGGGAAAAAATCGACCACGAATGCGGTGCTGACAAAATGGCGATGTGGATGATCAATGGCAGCAGTGAAGTGCCCAAATATTCGCAATCAAACTATGCCTCCCTGATGCAAGGTGGCTTCGGCATTATCTGCCACTCCATGACTCCAATGGAAAAAGGATTTTACAAACCAAGATTTCTAAATATCAAGAAAAAAGGACCGACGACCGTGGCATGTATGAGTGGAATGCACATGACGACCTACTTGATGCGCTCGAAAGAAGACATTGATTATTTTCCTATCCTAAAGGAAAACATCGATTTTATAAAGGAAGGAGAAAAAAAATCGGTTGACTTAGAAGGCCGGTCGGTCTCCTACGAAATTGTCAAGAACAAACAGCACTTTCTACGATTAGCAAAAGATCCTGATAAATTGGGAATTGTACTTTGTATTGAAGGCGGCCACGTACTTGGTCGCTCCCTGCAAAAAGATGACGATTCCGAAAAAGATGACTTCCGAGAAACGGTAATGGACAATGTCTGGAAACTAAAAGGCGTAAAACCACTGACAAATTGGAAGCAGGATTATCTAGAACACCCGATTTTTTTTATTGGAATAAATCACTTTTTTTGGAATGGTTTAGGCGGGCATGCTAGAGCATTCTCCGGAGCACAATCGATTGTATTTGGCGGGACACGAGGGGTAGATGAGCCAATTTCCCCCCTTGGAAAAGAAGTAGTCAAAACCCTATTGTCCAAAGAAAAAGGACGCAGAATATTGCTTGATGCCAAACACATGAGCATCGATTCCCGCACCTGGTACTACAGCTACCTCGATTCCCTAAAACAAACCGGCGAAACCATCCCACTAATCTACAGCCACGCAGGAGTCGCAGGACTTAGCATGCAAGACAAAGAATTTATAAAAAAAGACAAAAAAGGAAAAAACAAAGACAGCTACTTCAATAGATGGTCCGTCAACCTCGCCGACGAAGAAATAAAGCGCATCCACGATTCCAACGGAATACTAGGAATCATGCTAGACAAGTACCGCCTCTGCGGAGAGAAAGTCGCACAAATGATCAACAGTGCAGAACCAGGATCTCAAGAACTAAAAGAAATATACATCAAGGTGCTAGCTATGAATATCCTGCATGCGGTAAAAGCCACCGGCCAAAAATCAGGATGGAATATTCTGTCCCTCGGATCAGATTATGATGGAATGGTGCAGCCTTTCGAGTTTTACGACACGGCAGCCACCTTGCCAAACATGGCCCTGGATCTCCAAAATTTTCTAGAACAACCCACCGATATTTTTGAGGTATTTACCGCTGCGGAAGTCAAGGAGTTGATGTACGATTACACTGCAGCAGAGATTACAGAAAAAGTATTTTCTTCCAATGCCTTGGAATTTATCGCGCAACATTTTCCAGAGTAAATAAATAAACAATTGAAAAGCCGAGCGCCTTGGGAGCAAACTATAAATTGCCCAGTTTACAAGAAAATTACAAATATCGAAAAGCCCCTTCTCCAACGGCATCCTCCAAAAAACCACCATCCTCACAAAGTTCCACCAATTGCTCCTTGATAAATTTAGCAACAGGCTCCTTCACGCTATGGGGATACAACAAATGCAAATTGGGCCCAGCATCCAAGGTAAAATACAACGGAATGTCAGTGGTTTTTCTAAAGTTTTGTACTCGGGCAATCGCCTCCATACTATTCGGAGTCATCAAGATATAAGCAGGATTGCTCGTCATCATTAGCGCGTGAAGCGTCAATGCTTCTTGCTCGGCCAGCTCCCCAAAGGCAGCAATATCACCAGTTTTCAAAGCAGTCATTAACAAACCAAATCGGTCATTGGCCTGCTGGTAGCGAGGAGCAGCGTACGGATTGCCTTCCATCAACGCATGGCCAGCTCTACTTGATACACTTTTTTCTTTTTTGCTTATGAATAAAATATCGTCGTGGTACGTCTTAAAAACATCATGGATTTGATCACCACACTCCACCGCATACAAATCCGACGTATCGGCTAAATGCGAAGTCGCGCCCCAGGCAGCCATCGTAGGATAAACTGACCGACAAGCACTACCAGATCCCAATCGGGAAATATAGGAGGCTTTTTCTAAAAACTCATTTCTGTCAGAAAGGGTCTTGAACAATTCTTGCTCCATCGAGCACAAGCAAAGCGACAAAGCACTCATAGCAGAAGCAGAAGAAGCAATCCCCGCAGAATGCGGAAACGAATTGCTAGAATGCACGACCAATTTTAACTGACTTAAAAACGGAAAAATATCGAGGATAGAGGTCAAAAATGCTTCAATCTTTTTGCTGAAAGCGGGGTTTTGTTTTCCTTCAAAATAAAACTCCAGTTCGATTTTGTCAGCGGTTGATTTTGGATGATAGGTGACTTCCGTTCTGGTATGTGCCGCTGAAAGTGTAAAACTGATGGATGGATTTCTAGGAAGTTGTACCCCGTGTTTTCCCCAGTACTTGATGATAGCAATATTGGAAGGACTTTGCCAGCCAATCTCCTGGGTTTCAAAATCTTCAGTTATCAATAAATCGGGGTTCGAATAGTCTCGCATAAATTTCAGTTTTACTGGCGGCGAAAATACGGGTTAAATATTAGATGGGGAAATTTATTGGACGAGGAGTCTCTTCTAAAGCAAAATAGGCTTGGCCTTTTAACGCAAGTGCATGAAAATAATTCCAATTCTTTTTCTCATAATTGTCAAAAATATTCTCTCAACCTTGTATGACTGCTACATAGTTTTCTTGCTTGAGGTGATCTTCAATTTCTGAAAATGCCTTGTCTATTTCAACTGTTTCAACGGTTTCGCAGGAAAACAGAAGAAGAAGAAAGAAGAGATTTATTATATATTTACTCATGTAATGGAATTCGAAAGATAAAATTAGTCTTCTACTAAAAATAAACGCCAAGCCCGTACGTAACACTCTCCGCCACAATTTTATGCGCCTTCAAATATATGCCAAGATGAATTTTGGTAGGACTTTTTGCAATCGGAAAATAGTAACGAACCCCCAGTTTTTCAAAAATCGGAAATTGCTGGCCGTAGGAAGAAGTCAGGTATCCACCAATTTGCATAAAGAACGCCGTCCGCCCCCAAATTACTTCATCAGAGATCGATAAAATCACACGGGAGGCATTTCTCCTTCGCTGTTGCTGCGTTTCGAACAAACCGATATGATTCATAAAAGCGTAAAGATGGCCAGCAAACTCATACTCCATACCTACAGAAAACCGATTGGCCCTAGTCAACATCCGACTCGCATGAGCAGACACCAGATAAATTGGGAATTGAGGCCCACCAGAAGTGCCAGTCGCCCGAAAGGCCATTCCATAATAAAGATTGACCCGAACGCGCTTATCAAAATCAGAAAAATTGTCATAATGCTTATAATCCTTCTCTTCTAGCGGACGAGGAGTATATCGGAGTCCTAGATTGAACGCCGCCACATTGATCCCAAGATTCGGAAGGGCGGAAGCACCATTACTATAATGCGTAAAACTACCAGAAGTCTGTAATTCAAAATTTTTGTTGATTGTCCAACCCAAGCCGAGTCGCACACGAGTAATATTATTCAAGTAAGCACTCGTCGCATCATTCAGTGGATTCTCAACAATATCGAAAGGGGTATCCAATAACGCTAAACCAGCACCAATGCATATTTGTCCATGGACAAACTTACTCTTTAGAAAGCGAAAATTAACATTAGGAATAAGCCCATATCCACTACCAAACACCTGCCGATCCCCAAAATTGAAATAGGAAACCGCCAAGCCGAAAGTGGGATAGCCCATGTATTCATGCCATTCTTTTTTTCCAGTTGTATGAAACAAGGTATTCACCTCTACCCCAATACTCATCCCATTTATTGGTGCTGTGAAAGAAGAGGTATGTCGGAAGATGCTACCAATATGGATATTAGGTTCGTAGGAAAATCCAAGCTGTTGTGCTTCTCCTACAAGCGTCCATCCCAGCAAAAAAATGAATAATAATTTAATTCTCATAATTTCGAATCTCCTGCAAAAATAGCAGGCGCAAAGGGATTTTACAAATCCTGAAGAACATCATAATCGGTATGCAGTATTTGCTTACCGCGCGATGACAAACGAAGCAGACTTATTGGCGTCTTCCTGGGTTATGGTTGCTACATAGTTGCCAGTAGGCAAATGTCCAACATTCAATGAAATCAATGATCGATGACCGCTGGATTTTTTGACTAATCGACCTCCAGCATCAAAAATTTGAACGTAGGTCATCAAGTTTTGTCGATTGTCAAAACTAACCTGCAGGACATCTGCTGTTGGATTAGGAAACAACGACAAGTCAGAAACATCCACTTGGGAAGGATCATTACTTGTAGGTGGTACGAAGGGATCTGACCATTTTTCATGAGTGACCAAGGTATAGTCGGTGAGTGTTTTGAGGAAGGCTAGCAAATCTGCCCTCTCTTGTACAGAATACCCAAATCCACCTGGAGGCACTGAATTCCAATCATTATTAATGGCACCTTCTGCATAGTGGTCAATGACCTCTTCCAAGGTGGCAAATCGACCATCGTGCATGAATGGTGCTGAAAGCTCAATATTCCGAAGACTAGGAGGCTTGAATAAAAAAAACAGGGTACTGTCCAACATTCCAACACCCATATCGGTAGAATCTTCTACGAGGCCATTATTATGAACAAAATTAAATCGCTGGTTGAAAGAATTGCCATCGGTATGACAAAGTTCACAATTCGCCTCAAAAATTGTTCTCCCTCTATTTTCTTCTAGTGATAAGGTAACCCCGGAAAAAATATCGTGCGATTTATCAAACTTCGATTCAAAAGTGGTCATACTGCCAATAAACTGAAGCAATGCTTCGACAATTAAAGAATCGGTGATCAATGAGGTACCAAAAGCTTGATAAAATAAATTTGGATAATAACTGGTGGCATTCATTTTATTGATAACCACGTTGATGTCTGAAGCACCGATTTCGTTAGGATCTGCTAATGGTAGTTTGATTGCGGTTCGGAGGTCTGGCTGACTAATGTCCCAGAAAAAAGCGGCATGACTGCTCCACGCCAAATCATTCAACTTCATAGAATTTCGAAAGGTATTATTATTGGCGCCTTCACTAAATGGAACGTCGTCGGAAAACGACAATTCCTGCCGATGGCAAGTAGCACAAGACATATCATCATTGGCAGAAAGCAATTCATCAAAAAATAAAACCCGCCCTAAAGTAGCTCCGTCGTTGGTGATGTGATCAAATGCCGTACTGTCATTTTCACCCCATGGCGATACCAGAAGATGGTCAGGAAACAATTCCGTCTCATAATCAAAAGGCGCAGCTGGCAAATAAGGATCTCCCGTAAAGTCAAACGAATTGGAGGACAATACAAAAATCAAAAAACAGATGCCAACAAAAAATAAATATTTATTCATAATAACTGCCTTGAATCATCAGAGTTGATGCACAATAAATATAAAACAGGATGATATAATAACAGGCGAATCATTAATTTACAATAAATAGAAAGAACAAACAAACTTTTACAAAGAGTACTTCCTTCCTTTTAGAAAAAATCCTGAAAGGAGGAAACATCAGTAACTCCCAAACTAACATCTGACCTAAACCCAGAATGGGTAAAAGAAAAGAGCAAGTAAAGCGACTGCTTTTGCGAAGCAAAACTACCAAGGCTGACTTCACTAGAAAGACCGAAATAAAACCCAACATTTGGTAGTAGATAACATTATTACTAATTTTAATTTTCCAGGAAATAAAACAAACAACAATGGGCAAGAACGAAAAAATCGGTCGCAATGTAGTAATCGTAGAAGGCTGCAGAATACCATTCCTAAAAGCAGGAACCGATTACCAGGATCTTATGGCTTACCAATTGGGAGCAATGGCAATAAAAGGCCTCCTAGAAAAAACAGGCCTCGATAAAAACGAAATCGATCGCCTCATCCTCGGAACAACCGTGCACCAAATGGCCACCTCCAATGTAGCCAGAGAAGCCATGATTGCTGCTGGACTTCCAAATAAAATCCCTGCAAACACAGTATCTCTCGCATGCATCTCGGCCAACATGGCCATTAGCAACGGGATTGACCTGATCCGACTCGGCGATGCAGATGTTGTTATTGCTGGAGGAACGGACAGTGTATCTGATACCCCGATTGGCTTCAAAAAGAAAATGCGCAAAAAGTTATTCAAATCACAAAAAATCAAATCATTTGCTGATAGCATCAAGTTTGCATTGAGTTTACGCCCTTCCGACTTCGCACCTGATAAACCCTCCATTACAGAATTGTCAACTGGGCTAACTATGGGACAAGATTGCGACCGACTAGCTGCGAGAATCGGAGTCACCCGAAAAGAACAAGATGTCTTTGCAGCGCGCTCCCACCAACTAGCAGCCAAAGCCACCGAAGCTGGACTGCTTGCCGCTGAAATCACCCCGGCAGAAATCCCTCCGAAGTTCAAAAAAGTAGAAAAAGACAACGGATTTCGTGGAGACTCGACCCCTGAGGGATTGGCCAAACTAAGACCTGCCTTTTACAAACCGCATGGCACAGTAACTGCTGGAAATGCTTCCTTTCTTACTGATGGTGCCTCCGTCACATTACTGATGGCTGAAGAAAAAGCAAAGGCGCTTGGACTAACTGCCAAAGCAAGAATTGTGGATTATACTTTCACAGCGCACGACCCTCAAACCGAGTTACTGCTAGGACCAGCCTACTCCATCCCCAAAGTACTAGAAAATGCGGGACTAGAATTGAAAGATATGGACGTCATTGAACTGCACGAGGCATTTGCCGGCCAAGTACTTTCTGTCATTAAAAGTCTGGAGTCGGATGAATTTGGCAAAGAACACCTCAACCGCCCAGGCAAAGTAGGCACAGTCGACATGGACAAGCTCAATTTATGGGGCGGATCACTAAGCCTTGGACATCCATTCGGTGCCACCGGATCCCGTATCGTCAACACCGCAATGAACCGACTCCACCACGAAAATGGAAAGTATGCTTTGCTAGCAGCTTGTGCAGGAGGAGCTCATGGACATGCGATGATTCTGGAAAAAATTTAATTAATTTTCTGGAGTAGAGCGACTCGTTCTTGCTTCGCAATGACTTAAAACGTGTCCCTATACTTCTACACAAACAACCTAAAAAGCATATCCAACCGCAAACCCAAAACGAGGTAACACCCCAGCAATACTCAGCCCAATAGGCACTTGCTCTTCAAAATCTGCATAACTAACTTTGACATTATTTGCTGAAGCTATATTATATCCGACTCCCATAAAGGTGTCTATCGTGACACCAGATTTGGTGACGGCTTGATAGCCGATCATTCCACCGGTTGCGAAAATGGAAGCCTTTACCTTTCCAGCTCCGTAGCCATTTTCATTTTGGACCTGGTATTTTATTTTGTAGAAATTGGTGGTGGCGTAAGGGCCAGCATACAAGCCGCTAGGAGCCGTTTGTTTTTTGATTAAGTAAAAACGGACTTCGGGAGTAAACCCAAAACCCCTTAATGAAATTTGGCCAGCGTCTTCATTTACGTCTCCTTTGTTAAAAAAGGAATATCGTCCATGGAGATTCACAGAAATTCGTTCCGTGATGGCGTGTTCGACGCTCATGGTTGGTGTTCGCAAGATAGATTTGATTGGACTCACCTTGACCACGGTGCGTTGGGCGTTTGCTTGCAAGCCACAAGCAACTAGCATTAAAATCAATAATAGATTTTTCATAGTTTGATTATTTTAGGGAGGAACCGATAAATTCCGAAAGTCGGACTAGGTCAAGAAAATTACGATAGGTAATAGGTATAAACCAAACAACGGGCCAAACTGCCAGAGACCGTGCATACAATGTTGTCAGACGATGCCTCGATCTGCGAATGGAACTTTTTGAAATCAAATATTTGTTGTAGGTTCGTAACGAAGAAGTCAAATCTCCGTATATCAGGAAAACTAATTATACTATTATGGCGAAGAAGAGTCTGCCTAAAAAAATAAATATTGTAAACCGAAAGGCAAAATTCGAATATGAGATGCTGGCCATGTTTGAGGCAGGAATGATGCTCAAAGGTACGGAGGTGAAATCTATTCGCGAAGGCAACGCCAATGTAAAAGAGGCTTATTGTTTCATCAAAAACAATGAAATATTTGTCCGAAACATGCACATTTCAGAATACAACTTCGGCAGCTACAATAACCACGAACCACTGAGAGTAAGGAAACTGCTGTTGAATAAAAAGGAGATAAAAAAAATATTCCGAGGGGTCCAGGAAAAAAGCTACACCATTGTGCCTTACCGACTATACATTTCAGATCGCGGATACATAAAATTGGAGATCGCCCTTGCCCGAGGTAAGAAAACCACCGACAAACGCCAAACCATGAAAGAAAGGGACAGCAAACGAGACCTCGATCGCATAAAAAAAGAACACCGCACCTAAGATGCTATCAAAAATTGTATTGTTTTTACTTTCGTTAACGCTGGTGTGCTCCTGCAAACAATCCACCAAAGCACCCAAAGCAACCACGCCAACAGTGGAAAAAGTAATCCCCAAACCAGAAAAAGACACCCCCACCCCACAACCCAAAGTCAATAAGGACACCATCCGCAAAGATCAAAAGTGGACCGACATGAGCAAAGTAGCTCCCCAAATCCAACAGGATATCCGATACGCCACCACCAACAATTTTATCAATCAACAAATCTACGAATGTGGCAAATGCTTGCTACGACCAGATGTAGCAGAAGCATTAGTCGCAACACAAAAAGAACTGGAAGCAAAAGGCTATGGCCTCAAGGTTTTTGATTGCTATCGCCCCCGACCAATGCAACAAAAACTCTGGGACGTCAAACCAGACAAACGGTACGTCACCCCACCTGAGAAAGGATCGATGCACAACCGTGGCGCCGCAGTAGACCTGACCTTAGTCGACAAAGATGGAAATGAATTGGAAATGGGCACTGGCTTCGACTCTTTTGAAAGAAAAGCCTGGCACACTTACACCGATTTGCCTGAGGAAGTTCTGGAAAACCGAAAAATATTGAAAACGACGATGGAAGCCAATGGATTTAGATCGATTAGAACAGAGTGGTGGCACTATTCCTATGTAAAAAAAGGTGGATTTGGATTGGAAAGTGACCTCTGGCATTGTCATTAGGAAGAAGTGAGCGGATCAATTATAGCGTTCGGTATAACTGTAGAAATTGATCGCCTATGTTATTGATATCAAATTTGTTGACAACGGACTGTCTGATTTCGGCAGGGGCAAATTTTTTATCTTCTGAAAGAATGGTTCGCACGTGGTTGCTCATTGATTTTACATCATTTATAGCACAGAGAAAACCGTTTTTTTCGTGGATCAACATATCGGAAATACCGCCCACATCAAAAGAGACAACAGGTGTCCCACAAAACAAACTTTCCAAAACCGTAAAAGGAAGATTTTCTTCGTAAGAAGGCATAATGAAAACATCCGCCGCATTATAACAATCTGCCATTTTCGACTCCGAATCAACAAAACCCAGATGTTTAGAAGGAATAGTAATGGTATCGACAATTTCCCCTTTCCCAGCAATCAAACAAAACAAATTTTCAATTTTTGAAGCATTCAATAGATCTAAAACTTTCAGCAAACTATCCATCCCCTTCAATTTTCGGTCTAGGTAGTCTGCAACGAACAAGATGATTTTTTTATCAACCGGCAAGCCTAGTTTTTTTCTGACTTCTAGTTTATTTTTGGTGGTAAATACTTCAGGTTGAAGTCCATTGGGAAGGTGAAGCACCTTGTTTTTACCCAAAATTTCATCGTCAAAAACCTTCGAAAACAACCATTTTGAAGGGACTGTAAATTGCACCTTGCTGTTGCTCAATGATTTTTCAAGAAACAAACGATACGCACTGATCAATTTTGAAAACGCCTCAAATGGAAAATGTGTTATCCGATGAGCACCGCCAGAAAGGAGATATTCATCATGGACTGTCCAGACGACAGGTTTTTTGTTTCGAGCAAAAAAGGACGGCAAATCCACCAATTTCGGTGTCCAATGAAAGTGAACCACGTCTGCCTCCTTGTAAATGGGTAATTCTGTAATATCAAAAAATGCTTTTGGAAAACTATACAGTTCAGGCGTCTCGGGATATCCTAATAATCTAAGTTTCGGATAAAGTTTATTGCCAATCTTTCCAAGTAGATATCGAAAGCTGCCAATAGATTTTTCCAAAGAATACACCCCAGGTTCACTCAAAGAAGTTTCCATAAACAATAAGGAGGCCTCCATTCCATTCTTCAGCAAATGTCTGTGTAGCAGCAATGCCGCTTTTGCAGCCCCACCAGTAGAATATGTACAAACCTGTAAGATTTTCAAGGATCCAATTATTAGGGTTAACGTTTGGTCAAGTTACTGATTCTAACGGGAATGGACCGAATTTTTAATAATATCCTTTCGGGAATGGTTTTATTATTATTCTTTCGATAAAATTGGCGAGCTAACTCTCTGACCTTTTTGTCTTCTTCTATTGGTATCCGATTTACTGCTATCGAAGTAGCTGGCTTGGACGTCTGATAGTCAAAATTGATGTCAAAATGTACACCACTGCCATCACAACCGATGTTTTGAACGATCGACTTTCTAGGATGCAGACAAAATCCATTTTTCAGAAAAACAGTAGCATACCACTTTATTGCCCAGGTAAACAACGCGCCAGAAATATTGCGCTCCAATTGATTAGCAAAGTTTTCTGTGCCTTCAATATTAAACCGGTCTAGCAGGTCATTGTCCTTTAGTTCCAGCAACAATTCAAATGGATCAGTTCTTAAGTGTTTCCAGGCGCGATCCCAAGTGGCCCAGCCATGACAGGAACAAACATTAAAGAAAAAAGTCTCTGGAAGTGGGTCTTTTATGGGTATCATTGAAGCAGCGATATGCATGACTCGCTCCTCCTTTTCGTAGAGATGTAGGGCGTCATTCATGTACTTTAAAAATCCTTTAGTTGTTACAATATCGTCTTCTAGGACAATGACTTTACCATGTTTGTCAACGACTTCTGTTACTCCTTTAATAATAGAATTCGCCAACCCCAGATTTTCTGGAGCCTCCAAAACAGTGACTTCCTGACACCATTTTTCTGCTTGAATGATGGATCGAACCTTTGCGATTTGTTTGCGGTCTTTTTCGGTGGCATCTGGTTTTGGGCCGTCGGCATAAATAAAAAGCGCCGATTGTTTTGCATACTCGTTTTTTGCCAAAGCTTCCAGGGTTTTCCTGGTGTGCCATGGCCGGTTGTATACAAACAAAACAATCGGCGCCAGATTCATTATTTATTTTTATTCAGATTATTCTACGATGCCTTTCAGGCCTCTAAGTCCCATATCTACTACAGATTCGATAGTAGCGCCTGAGGCGTCGAGATCCCATTCGCCATTTCCGTTGGTGTCTATCCATTCAAAACTTTGATTGGTTGAAAAAGATAGGGTGATAGTTCGGTCGGCCGTTTCATCTCCGGTTACTACGAAAGGTTCTGTGAGATTGCCGCCTACAACACAAGAGCCGACAGGTATTGGAATATTGAACGGATTGACAACTGTAGTTGCGCCAGCTGGTGCTTCACCAGATACAATTTGATTGTAGGATTCAAGTGGGCTGGTAAGGTCGGTCTCAAACGCCCAAAAACCTTGTAGTTTGTCATCATTGACAGCAAGATCCATTGCTTTTGGCGTCAACGTTTCTATATAAGTATTAAATCCAACAAAGGAAGCGCAAGTCCCATTTTGGTTAGGCGCATCTCCAATGATAGGAATATTCACAATATTATATTTTACATCATAATTCTGATAGGCGACGGATACTCGGATGTGGTTGTACATACCAGGAGCAATATCGCTTAAAGGCAATCGATGCCAGACTTCTCCTTCATCACTTACTACTGCTTTTGAAAAATCTATGGCTTTGGCTCCTCCAGCACTTGTCTCTGCCCCCTGGTAAGCCTGTTGGCCTCCCTTGTAAAGGGTCAATGGCGTCTGAACCAATTCTATAAAATGGGCACTCATGCCATTAAAATCAGGAGTTTGTGCGCCATGGCCAGTCGGTACAGAAGCTGGTTGACCAAAAACACCAAGCCGTTCCTGCGTCGAATCAAATTTGAATTTAAATTCCAGATAAGGGCCGTCAGAACCAGGCTCTTCTTTTTTGCAAGCAGAAAATACGAGCAACCCACTTAATAAGATCAATAAGTATTTCATGAAAATGTTTGTTAAGGAGGAATTAGAAATTTGGTAAATTAAAGGATAACTAACTTTAAATAGTGGCTTTAATTAATGACGAAATTAAGGAATTTATTGTGTTGAACATAAAAAGAAATGGCTTCCAACAGAATATAACAGGCAAACATGGCAAAAAGGTCCTTATTCATAGGAATGATAATTTACGCAATAAACTGCGACAAAGCCTTCCAAACAACATCTTCTGGCGCCTTCGCCTCCACAGTGACGCGTTCTTCTGATTCAGGATGAGTAAACACTAATTTTCTGGAATGAAGATGAATGGACCGATCCTTATTCCCGCGACGGAAGCCATATTTTACATCTCCTTTTATTGGGCATTCTATGGCACTTAGCTGTGCGCGAATTTGGTGATGACGACCGGTTTTCAGCAAAATTTCAAGGAGTTGATAATTGTCAGAATGATTCAAGACCTCATAGTCGAGTTCTGCCTTTTGGGTATGATGGAGTGGTTTATCGTAAGCTACGGAGCGATTTGCTTTTTCGTTTTTTCTTAAATAATGAGACAAGGAGCCTTTCGGCGAAATTGGATTATTTTTTATTACCGCCCAATAGACTTTAGATACGGTTCTTTCTTGAAATTGCTTATTGAGCGCTCTTAAGGCGAAGCTGGTTTTTGCAAAAACCATTACCCCACTTGCTGGTCGATCCAACCGATGCACTAAATGTAAGGGAAATCCCTTGGCTTTAGAAATTTGGTCGATAATCGCAGTATCACCTGTTTTGTCCGGCTGGACGGCGATTCCAGGAGGTTTGTTTATTACTATGATGTGGTCGTCTTCCAGTAAAATATAGTCTAGCATAAGGTTGTTTCTACAATTGATTTCGATTAATCAACAAGTTTATCTCTTTTTCATTCCAAATTCAAATATTAGCAGCATTTATGTGGTTTGTATGATTTTATGACTGGAAACTCTTTTGAGTTTTTCAGTGTTCCAAATAAAACCAAATTCATCTATCATAAAGAATATTTCTATGAATAGGCTTGATTTTCGGTTAATCGGACAAGTTTATCTATTTTTAGGCCCAATTTCAAAATACCAGTATCAATTATGTCTCAGCAAGCGTTTGAAAAAGCAAATCAACTACAAGCAGAAATCGAAGCCGCCAACCCCGCTTCGATCGAAGAGCTTGAACAGTTCAGAATAAAGTACCTCGGATCAAAAGGAATGCTCAGAGGGCTATTCGGTGAAATAAAAACCGTTGACAACGATCGCAAACGGGAGTTTGGCCAATTGATCAACGCCATCAAAGAATCGTCAGAAACCAAATTTCGAAGTTTGCTAGACGGACTGGAAGCAAAAGCCGATACCGGAAAAGGAGACCTCGATCTCAGTGCTCCAGGCGAACCATTCCCAATAGGATCCAGACATCCAGTCTCCATTTTAATGAATCGGATCGTCGAAATTTTTGAGCGCATTGGTTTTGTAGTAGCAGAAGACAGAGAAATAGAGGATGATTGGCACAACTTTACGGCGATGAATACACCTGCAGACCATCCGGCCAGAGACATGCAAGATACTTTTTACTTGATGAATGATCCGGCAATGCTTCTTCGGACGCACACCTCTTCTGTACAGTCTCGAGTGATGACTAGCCAGAAACCGCCGATTCGGATCATCGCACCAGGCAGGGTATATCGTAATGAGACAATTTCAGCACGTTCTCACTGTCAGTTTCATCAAGTAGAAGGACTTTATGTTGATGAAAACGTGTCCTTTGCTGATATGAAACAAACCCTATATTACTTCGCTCGGGAATTGTATGGTGACACAAAAATCAGGTTGCGCCCTTCCTATTTCCCATTTACAGAGCCTAGTGCAGAGATGGATGTTTACTGGGGGTTGAAGGATGAAATCGATCATAAAATTACTAAGGGAACTGGTTGGCTGGAAGTGCTTGGCTGCGGAATGGTAGACCCTGAAGTACTGGAAAACTGTGGTATTGATAGTAAAAAATATACGGGATTCGCCTTTGGAATGGGGATAGATCGGCAAGCGATGTTGAAATACAGAATATCAGATATCCGGTATTTGTTTGAAAACGATGTTCGATTTCTTAAGCAGTTTTCTTCCGCTATTTAGTGCGAATTATACGATAAACTCCAGACGGACAAATTTTGAAAAACAATCCAATTGAAGTAAAACCAGTTGCTTTTGTACACAATGAACGTGTAGCTCCCGAAGATGACGACTGGGATGCTGTCGTGTCGACAATAGAGTTAGCAGAAGACATTCCAACAGAAGCATTAGCAGGAATTGAAGAATTTTCTCATTTGGAAATCATCTACCACTTCCACCTAGTCGACAAAAATAAAGCGGTAGCAAGAAGCCGCCACCCAAGAAACAACAAGGATTGGCCAGTAGTTGGTTCGTTCGCACAACGAAACAAAAGTCGACCAAATCTACTAGGAATTACCACCGTAGAACTAATTAGCAAGGAGGGCCGAACATTAAAAGTAAAAAAACTGGATGCCATAAACGGTACGCCAATCCTTGATATAAAACCAGTCATGAAAGAATTCTTACCGCAAACCCCAATTTCTCAACCCAAGTGGAGCACAGAATTGATGAAAGGCTATTGGAATAACAAACACTAAAAAGATCGCTATGAATACCCAATTACAGAAGTCCGAATACCCAAAATACTACACCCCATATATTGAAAAAGTGCCAGCTGGCAAGTTGCGCTCTTTATTCAAATCCATCCACAAAGAAACACAAGAATTTCTGGCCACTGTCGGCGAAATAAACGGAAACTTCCGATACGAACCTGGCAAATGGACGCTGAAAGAAGTGCTAATGCACATGATTGATACGGAAAAAATATTCGCTTATCGTGCGCTAGCTTTTGCTAGAAAAGACGAAAGTAGCCTTCCGGGATTTGATGAAAATAAATATGCAGACGCCGTAGATGTCTCCAAACGAACCATCAAAGATCTGATGGAAGAGTTCGATCTTACCAGGAAGATGACCATGCAGACTTTCAAACATTTTACAGAAGAAGAGTTAAGCAATAAAGGAACCGCAAGCCAAAACAAAATTTCTGTTCGAGCAATTGGCTACGTAATCATTGGTCACGAAATGCACCACCGACAAGTAATCCAAGATAAATACTTAGGAAAAGAAACTAAAATTTGATCTTAGAAGAAAAATCCTTGTAATCGTTAATGATCTTAAGGTACTGCTTGCGCTGTAGGCCTTCGAGATTCAATTCTTCAATTGGATTGATGTTTTTACCCAGACGGTCAAACCTTGGTTCGATTCCCGTATTGGCAAATGGTGCTTTATGCCAGGCATCATTTCTAAGCAAGTACCGATGGTCATCTACGACCATGCATAGCTGATTGTATTTATACTTAGGCAATGTTTTCCCCTTGTTATTATACCAGTAAGAAGACATTACAGGATTAGAATTTTCTGGATCATGGATGATAGAAGGTCCTTCAGCGTCTTGACCAACAACTTTCAAAAAACTGTTGTAGATATGGCGCATGCTTACTGGAGTGTTGATCACTTTTGACGCTCCCCCATTGTTGTCCATCCAAAACATAGGCACTTTGTTTCCTCCGTCAGTCACATTACTGAAATGGTAAACCCAATCATCCTCTCCGAAGGCTTCTCCATGATCAGAACCAAAAACGACAAGGTTTCCTGTTCCTTCATGCATTTCTTTACAAAAACTATCTACCTCTGGTGCCAATAGACTCCAAGCGAGGGCCTGTCGATTTTTTATGACTGGCACCATGTTGTCATTTATTGGGCTAGATCCTTGTTTCAGAAAGGTCTGATTGATCATATGAAATAGCGAATACACCTCTTGAAACTTTGAAAATAAGCCTGGTGTACTTGTCTTAAAAGTTGGAGCGACGTGATACGGAAAGTGGGTTTCCATTAAGTTGAGAAAAATAAAACACTTTTCTCCTCTTGCTTCATTTTCAGCGATGATTTTCCGTGCCTGATCAAAAATATCGGCGTAGGTAAATTGAAGCCATGTCTTGGCAGTTTCCAGATCTTCAGACATGCGTTGCATCAACAGATCCTTGGAAAACAGTTTAGCACGCAATCTGGGTTTCCCCATCAACACCAAAAATTTCTGAAGAGAGTTAAACTTAGAGTCTACCAATTGCCAGATTCTTCGCACTTCGTCAAAACCACGATGCAAACCGAAAATATGGGTAGTCGCCACATTGGCGGTTACCTGATAAGTATTGTATCCGGCAGCTTTCATCTTTTCTGCCAGGGTAGGCAAATGTTTATGAATGGCGCGTGTTTGAGAAGTTGCTCCATGTTCATGCGGCATTAAGCCAGTGAACATGGATGCAGTAGCAGGCAATGTCCAACAACCTGCTGATCTACCCTCACTAAACGAAATAGAGTTGTTTTCTACGTAGGGCATTCTCACAGAGTTCTCATAAACACTATCATATCTAAGACTATCTGCTATTGTGAAAATTATATTTCTTGGCATTTCCGCCATTTCTGTTTGCTTTAGTTCGGCGCAAAGATAGGAGAAATTTTGAAAACTAATTTAGGCAATAAATTTACGGTCATATTCCTACTAAAAATCCTCAATCGTAAAAAAATCGACTTTCATCTATAGATATCGGCACTGTCTCTATTAACCTTCGAATTCCCACATTTTTATATGTAAATTCGTTTTAAATATTACTATTCACCATGAATGTCAGGGAGATTATAGCATTAGCAATTAGAGCCGTTCGAAGTAATTTTCTTCGTACAGTGCTTACCTCGTTGATTATTGCTATTGGTATTATGGCGTTGGTTGGTATTCTGACTGCAATGGATAGCCTCAGCAATACGATGAGCTCCAATCTTTCCAACATGGGAGCTAATACTTTTAATATTATCCGAAAAGGTACTGGTATTGGAGGTGGAAACCGTGGAAGAAATAAAAAAGGTCCTGTCATCACATTTGATCAGGCAACAGAGTTCAAAGATCGCTACTTTTTTCCTGCCAAGGTGTCCATCTCTGTAATGGCTACAACTGAAGGCACCATAAGGTTTCAAGACAAATCAACTGACCCCAACATCACCGTTTTTGGAATAGACGAAAACTACATGGAAGTTGCTGGATACGATATTGGGTATGGTAGAAATATTTTTGAGAATGACAATAATGGCCGGAATGTGGCTATTCTTGGAATAAAAATCGCGAAAAAATTATTCAAAAAAGAAGAAAAAGCGATCGATGCTGTTATCTCCATTGGGAGCGATCGATATAAAGTAATTGGGGTATTAGAAGAAAAAGGATCTAGCAATGCGTTCAGCGGAGATAGTCAGGTCTTTATTCCGCTGACAACTGCCAAGCGCTATTATGCCTCCTCTCAACAAAATTACAATTTGTCGGTTGGCGTCCAAAATTCTGTAGAAATGGACAATGCTGTCGAGGAAGCAATGGGCCTCTTCCGACTGGTCCGACGCCTAAAAGCAACAGAAGAAGAAGACTTCGAAATCAGCAAGAGTGATAGCCTTGTAAAAATGTTGGAAGAAAATCTCAAGCTTATTAAATTTGCGACCATGTTTATTGGAGTGATCACCCTATTCGGAGCGGCAATCGGCCTGATGAATATTATGCTGGTCTCCGTAACTGAGCGCACCAGAGAAATTGGAATCTGCAAAGCACTAGGAGCTACCAGCAATTCTGTACTCCTGCAGTTTTTATTTGAAGCCATCACGATTTGTCAAATGGGAGGTATTCTAGGAGTTATATTTGGAATCCTTATCGGGAATATCGTCTCCTTTGCTATGGACGGCAACTTCATAATTCCATGGGTCTGGATTTTTATGGGAATCATCCTATGCTTTATCGTTGGATTGATATCCGGGCTCTATCCTGCACTAAAGGCTTCTCGCCTCGACCCAATTGAATCACTTCGATATGAGTAGTTATTGAGTTCCTAAGTTGCGGAGAAGTATTGTTTTTGGAATAATGCGTTTATCTTAGAATAGTTGTACCTGCTTCCTAGCACGAAAATAAATAGGAATATTGCTTTAGGGCAGGCCAATGGCTATTTTTTTTTGATAAAGCAGATTCTTTCAATTGACAGAAAAGCAAGCCATTTTAAAAGTTAAAATCAAAGGCAAACCGAACAGTAAATTTTTGCGCCTCCGGATTGTCCAGATAAGTGAGTCGCCAAATTGCATCCACACGAATGATCTTAAAGATATTCTCAATACCGACGCCCGCCTCCATAAAAGGCACTGGTCCTGGAGCTTGAACAGGTATTTGTTTGTTGAAGTCTGCAAAATTCAAACGATTGGCAGCTTTGTTTGCTGCAGAGAGATGACCATAGGCCGCTTTAAAATTTCCGACCAACCGCAAATCCAGTTTTCTGAGACCCGGGATTTTATTGAAAAACCAACCGTCCAAGTGATGTTGAAGTTGCAGGGTGACAAACTTGTCGCTCACAAATTCAAACCGATTCATCGTATTAAAAGAAGTTTGACTGAAGAAAAAAGTCTCGTTTCCTGGATGGGACTCAAGCAATAAGTGAGGCAACGTTCCGGTTACCACACCAGTCTTAAACAGGTACTCAGTCCAACCAAACGGATTCGTATAGAAATAATGCCTTACGCCCAAAACAAATTTGTGATAGGAATATTCCGACTGAAAGAGATTAGGAATCCCGAGTGTGTATTGAAAAGTCATAATCGGATACTTAGAGCCAAGGCTGGTCCGGTCAAATTCTCCTTGCAATATATTTTCTTTGAAGGCGTATCGAGTATTGAAAATTAACTCTGTTGAGGTAATCGTCGTGTCTATATTCGTTGGATCCGAAGGATCAGACAGAAAACTATAATCAAATCCGAGTCCTGGCCCTCCATAAGGGTCCATTTCCCGATATAGCAACGTCAATTTGTTGGACCACCCTCTTTTCCAGTCATGCTCTAGGGAAAGTTTTCCTTCCTTTACATTGAGCAGCTTTTCGTAGAGGGTTTTATTGCCAAGGCTGTCAACTACCTTGTTGCGATAAAAGCTGGAAAGCACGCTGCCTTCGCTAAGATCTTCACTGCTGTTGTTGGTGTAGCTGACGTCGTTTTTGTAGCCGCCTCTGAGCACTGTACGACGCACTCCTTTTCTGACATTCCACTGGAAGTTGCCTCCATATTTGAAGCGATCGTCTCTAAACCCATAAGCGCCAGTCACTTCAAAACGTATGATTTTGCTGAGTTTGTTGCTGGTACCCACTGATAAGGCAAGGCGGGAACCCTCTACTTGATTGGAACTATATATATTGTAATATTTCCCGTATTCTACTGGTCCTGCCAGCAACCAACCGGAGGCGAGTGTATATAGTACTTTGGAATAGGTTTTAAATATGGGGACTTCCTGAATACTGTCGATCATTTTGTAAATGCCCATCTCGTTGGCTGCCAGGTTTTCATGCCTGGAGGCATCCCAGAAATCATTGTTTTTTTCGAGTCCTTGTAAGGTATATTCTTCTGGGTCTTTTTCCTTGTAGATAGAAGGGGTGGATGACTGATTGACGACGTAGTCCTTGTACATGGTGGTTCTTCGGCCGATGATCCCTGGCGAGTTTTTCAAGGCATCAAAATCTAACACCATTTTACTTTTATGGGGCAACCATAAAGAATCGTGGCTGAGGTTAAATTCATCATAGATAATCACTCGGCTCACAAAGTTGATGTTGACGTCTTCACTCATTCTCATGTTGACTCGCTGAACAGCAAAAACGCTATCTGCCACCCAGAAATCCCCATAAAAAGTATTTTCTTGTTTTCTTTTAGGTTTGAATTTTAGTTTTATGCTTTGATAGCCATCAATCATCATACTATCCAAAATGTAGTATTCATAATAAGCAAGACCGGTATTGGAGAATGGGCTGATCAATTCTTTTCCCATTACGTTGATCCAATTGTCATAGACATTGTAGCGTTCTTGAAAGCCATTGACGAGGTCGACGACGGTTTGGTTGCTTACTCCAGAGACCTTCATGGCGGTCGGTATTTCTTTCAGCGGTTCCCCCTGCACATAATACACATCGGAAATGGTTTCTGTGATGAAGGCCGGCAGGAAGGGAATGACATCAGAGGTAGAGTCTACATTTTCAAACACGAAGTCAAACTGTTTGAGGAGTTTTCGGTTTTGAATCTGGTCGAAATTGTCGAGGTCGAGTTCTAGTTTGGTGTAATTTTCACATTGGTAGGATTCCAGGCTATTGATATTGTTTTTGGGCTTGTTTTTTATGATTCCTTTGACGATGGCATTGGCTGGGTTCTCTCCGGCATAGACGACGACTTCGGTGAGGCTTTGGCTGGACGACTTCATTCTGAAGTTGATGGTTTGCTCGATTTCTGTGGACACCCATTTTTTTTGATCGGTGTAACTGATTGCTGTGACGACAAGGGAGTCCGAAGGTTTGCCCTCTATTTGAAGCGTAAAATACCCATCGATATCAGAGGACACCCCTTGGGTGGTTCCATCAAAATAGATATTACAAAAAGGAACACCTTCGTCTGTATCGTCATCCAATACACGACCAGATATCTGCATCGACTGACCAAAACACCACCCCATTACCAGGAAAGAAATAATAAATACTATACTTTTCCGCCGCATTGTCTATCTATTACTGAGTTTTTTATTCAAAGCTGTTTCAATTCTATATTTCCTTTCTACTTCAATTTATGATTTTCCTATCGAAGATAATATTATTTATCTTTGGTTGTTTTTTAGCAAACATCATGCTAATAACGTTTTTTTTCTTACAATGTGAAAACTTACGCTCAGGAATATTGTGTTTACCTGTTTGTTGTTTTTTTTATTTGTTAATCAATCATAATCATGAAGATAAAAAGCATTGTTTCTTATAATTTGAATGGCATTCGTGCCGCTATGAAAAAAGGATTTTTGGAGTGGATGAAAGAAACCAACCACGACGTCTATTGCATACAGGAATCCAAAGCACAGGAAGATCAAGTCGACCCTGCACTTTTTGAGGAGATTGGCTATAAAGGCTACTGGGTTTGTGCGGAAAAAAAAGGATATAGCGGGGTTACCATCTTTACCAAAGTAAAGCCCGACAACGTTGTCTATAAAAGCGGGATGGACAAGTACGATAACGAAGGTCGAATCATAAGAATGGATTTTGGAGACCTCACGTTACTAAATTGCTATTTCCCGTCCGGCACCACTGGTGAAGAAAGGCAGGCATTCAAATATAAATTTCTGGATGACCTCTACGACTGGGTGCAGGAACTCAAAAAAGAACGCCCTAAACTAATTGTGGTGGGCGACTACAATATCGCTCATACCGAAAAGGACATTCACAATCCAAAAAGTAAAAACAGTGGCTTCTTGCCTGACGAACGTGCCTGGCTGACGAAATGGTTTGAAAGTGGTTTTGTTGATTCTTTCCGGTATCTAAATCCTGATCAGCAACAGTATAGTTGGTGGACTTATCGGTTCAATGCTCGAAAAAACAATAAAGGGTGGCGCATTGACTATCAATCGGTCACCGAAAATCTGAAGGACCAGCTCAAGGCTTGTCAACAACTAAACGACGTGCACCACTCTGATCATTGTCCAGTATTGCTCGAGTTTAAGTAGTTGCTTGAGTGTGCAGTAGCGTAAGGTCTACGTGTTGATTATTGTTTTGATTTATTCAGGATCCTAGTAGGCACGTGCATCCTTGCCTTCCACAAAATGCATAAATGCACGATTTACAACCGCATTGCCACCAGGTGTTGGGTAGTCTCCACTAAAGTACCAATCTCCAGTGTGATTAGGAATTGCTTCATGCAGTCCTTCTAATGTCTGATAGATGACATCAACTTTAGGTAGTGTATCTTTTGGAGTAACGATTTCCGCAATTTTCCTCGAAATTTCTTCATAAGAAAACAGATCATACAATCCCGCCACTTCATTTTTGATTTCTTCCTTTGGGAGTAGCTTTTGGATTTTACATTTTTCGTACGTCTCTTGTAGTTTTTCCTCCTGTCCTGTGTCCTTCAATAACGCGACTAGGGCTCTAAAGGCGACAAAGTTTTTCATTTTAGACATATCGATTCCGTAGCAATCTGGGAATCTGATTTGTGGTGCGGAAGAAACAATTATTATGCGCTTAGGCTTTAGCCGGCTTACTATCTTGATGATACTTTGTTCCAGTGTGGTACCACGGACAATGGAGTCGTCCATCAATACCAAGGTATCCACATTGTTCTCTACAATCCCATAAGTCACATCGTAGACGTGAGAGACCAACTCGCTGCGTGTTGCTCCTTCCGAAATAAATGTCCGCAGCTTTGCATCTTTGACTGCAATTTTTTCTTGCCTGGCGCGCATTGACAATATTTTCTCCAATTCTGCAGGGGCAAAGTCCTTACCCAAAGCAAGGATTTTTTCTTTCTTTATAGCATTCAAATGATCTTCCAATCCTGTCATCATCCCATAAAACGCAACTTCCGCTGTATTTGGTACAAAAGAGAACACCGTATGTTCAAAATCATAGTTTACCGCTTCGAGAACTTGTTTGGACAACTGGTGGCCTAGTTTTTTGCGCTCCAGATAAATATCCCGATCTGTTCCCCGACTAAAATAAATCCGCTCAAAACTACAAGACGTTTGTTTGTCTAGAATGGTGTATTGATCTAGGGAAATTCGTCCATCTTTCTTTACGATTAATGCATGTCCCGGAGGTACTTCCTTCACTTCTGTGATTGGCACATTCATCGCTGTTTGGATGGCCGGGCGCTCGGAAGCAACGACCACTACCTCTTCATCCTGGTAATAAAATGCTGGTCGGATGCCGTTTGGATCACGCATCACAAAAGCATCGCCGTTGCCGATCATCCCTCCCATGACATAACCTCCGTCAAACTTTCTAGCGGAGCGGCTCAAGATGTTTTTGACATCAAGGTGCTCATTTATTTTATTGGTGATTTCTCGCTTTGAAAGTCCTTTTATTGTTCGGTAGTTATCCAGTAATTGCTGTACTTCGGAATCGAGAAAGTGGCCGATTTTTTCAAGGACAGTTAGGGTGTCCGACTTCCCTTTTGGATGTTGTCCGAGTTCTACCAGGTGGTCAAACAGTTCATCGACATTGGTCAGGTTAAAATTGCCTGCCAGGATTAGATTGCGATTTGTCCAGCTATTTTGGCGCATGATTGGGTGGCAGAAAGAGATGTTATTCCCCCCATGTGTTCCATATCTTAAATGACCGAGATAGACTTCAGAGATGAAAGGCAGGTTATTCTTTGCCCAGGAAGCATCCCTCAAATTATCTGGTGATACTTCCGTAAAGTTGCCATATATCTTGTCAAACAAATCCTTCAAGGGTTGAGGGGCGGTGGTCCTATGGCGGTCTATGTAGGGCTTACCGAGTGGCGGATCTATTTTTACAGATGCTACTCCGGCACCATCCTGGCCTCTATTGTGTTGCTTTTGCATAAGCAGGTACAACTTATTAAGACCATAAAGTGGTGTCCCGTATTTTTTTTGGTAGTACTCCAAAGGTTTCATCAATCGAACCATTGCTATACCACATTCATGCTTTATCGCATCACTCATTCAAGTATTTCATTTTAAATAGTACCCGATAAAGGCCCAAAGTTAAGACAATAAACCAACATAAAATGAAGGAATATCAACTACTAACAATGGTACTTAAATAATGTTAATTTAGGTTTTGGAAAATTGTGTAATGGGGATAGGTTATTAGTGATTTTTTATCTAAACCATTAATCATTATACCAATCAACTATCCCACCAGTTAATTTCCCTTGATTCGGGTCCATAGTTTATTGAACTCTTTGCTAAGGGGTCGATCTGTATTACGTTGATTAAGGACATTTAGTTGTCCGTCTTTTTCGGTGAGGTAGAACTGGAAGACGTAGCCGCTGGTATCTCTTGGTTGTTCGAGGTTGCCGATGATACCGAAACGGAGGTCGTTCATTTTGTATTGATTTTCGCCGATGGAGTCTACGGTGTAGTAGTTGCTGGTAAACCACTTTAGAATTTTGACTTCCCGATAGTGTTCAATTTTTTTAAGGTGCCTGGTGTCCTTGTATAAGCTGTCTATCTGCATTAAAGGTTGTGTGTCATTCAAAGAATAAACACCATAATAAAAACGGTGGTCAGATTCTGCAATTCCTTGCCATAGTACATTGTTGAAAATGGTTGGTGAAACGAAGTACCTGTTGTATTGTATTCCTTGTTCAGCCATGGATTTTTCGAAGATGTTATTCACATAAAATTTATTCCATACCGTGTACGACAAATACAGGCTACTTAACAGAATGCCGGTCCAATTGAACCATTTTCGCTTGGCTGAATGTCTGGACAAATAGCTAGCGGTAACTACACAAGCTATGAAGGGTACTGTATAAATGGGATCAGCAACTGACACAGAGCTAAACGCTACCCGATAATCAGAAAATGGTTGGAACAACTGTGTTCCATAGGAAGTAAAACAGTCCAATAACGGATGGGTAAATATCCCCCAGAAAAACAACAATGACCAATCTTTAAAGCTTGCTTCTTGCCCTAGGAGACTCCAATCGGTCTGCCAATAATTGACGACCCTTTTTATGAGCAGTCCAATAACTAATATGCCAAGCACAACTGGTAAAATGCCAGGCGGACTACCGGATAGAAACCCCCTTAGTAAGAGGTAACCAATACCACAACAGACAAGGATACCAAGCAAAGAAATTAATCCTTTGACAAAAAGATTTCTATCTAGTTTTTCCTTGTAAAACCGATGAACGAGCCACCCTAGTACTGGTGCAACAACTATTGGAAATATAAGTGAATGAGAAATGCCTCTATGTGCTGCCAATGCATCTACTGGAGCCAGAATCAAGTTGGCAAAAATATCGAGATCGGGTATTGTGCCGGCAACAGCACCCCAAATCATTGCTCTGTTTCCTATCTTTTTTCCCAGAACAATCTCCCCAACGGCAGCACCTAAAGTAATTTGAGTTATAGAATCCATGAGCGGCAAAAGTAACCTAAAAAAAAGAGTTTGGCAATAGTTTTTCTAATCTATAATAGATATAGTCTTCTCTGTTGGTGAAAGGATATATAAAGATATTCTACCGTTTTTCTGTTACTTTTTAATATAAATTAGTCTAATAGATATTAATGATAATATTTAATATTTGTACCAATAGACAAAGCCAATCAAAGAAAAGCTAGTGTTTTGTTCCAGAAAGGTGTAACATATAACATAAATATCCGTACAAAAAGGTGTCACAATATGCCAGAAATTCTTTCTTCTAAGTCTTTCTTTGACGGTTAAACTATTGTATTTTTGACGATCCTACTTCATTTTAGAATATTTTGAATTATGAAATTCGACGAATTTGACTACAAACGTCCTTCTATAGAGGAATATACTACACAGTTTTTAATCATCCTCGATAAATTTAAGTCTGGTAAAACACTTGCCGCTCAGAATGAAGCCTTTAAAGAGATTCGTGATATTAGAACGGAGTTTGACTCTATGTATAATATCTGTCGAATCAGGCACACCATTGACACTGCGGATAAATTTTATGAGGAAGAAAACAATTTCTTTGATGAGAACTTGCCTGCTTTTGAGGAACTCGTTACCAAGTTTTATCGAGCGTTGGTCACTTCAACCTTCAAGGACGAACTGCAAGAACAGTGGGGAAAGCAGCTCTTTACAATAGCAGAATTGAGTGCAAAAACGATCACACCAGAGATTTTGGATGATCTAAAGAAAGAAAACGCTCTTCGAACAGAATACACTAAAATCAAGGCATCTGCAAGAATACAATTTCAAGGACGCGACTTCAATCTGTCGTCTATTCAGCCTTTTGAGGTATCTGAGTCGCGGGCAGTCAGAAAATCTGCCTCTGAGACAAAATGGAAATTTTTTGAAAATAATGCCACAAAGATCGAAGGGATTTTTGATCGAATGGTGCAAGTCAGACACCAACTTGCTCAAAAACTTGGGTACAAAAACTTTATAGAAGTCGGCTATGCAAGAATGCTTCGCTCCGATTATAATCCTGAGATGGTTGCCAACTTCCGCGAACAGGTTTTGAAATACGTAGTTCCTATAGCAACAGCGTTGCGTCAACGACAGTCAAAACGGATCGACCAAGAAGAGTTTTTGTATTACGATGAACCATTTGAGTACAGTAGCGGCAATCCTAAGCCACAAGGCTCTCCTGCATGGATCATCGAGAATGCAAAGACAATGTACAATGAACTCTCGGGAGAAACCAAGGAGTTTTTCGATTTTATGATCGACAACAAGTTAGTGGATCTGGAGACAAAAACGGATAAAGCACCTGGAGGTTATTGTTCTTTTATCGACAAATACCGGGCGCCATTTATTTTTTCCAACTTCAATGGTACTAGCGGTGATATTGATGTTTTGACACACGAAGCGGGCCATGCTTTTCAAGTATATTCCAGCAAGGACATCGGCCTGAATGAATATCAATGGCCAACATTCGAGGCTTGCGAAATTCATTCTATGAGTATGGAGTTCTTCACTTGGCCATGGATGCATTTGTTTTTTGAGGGAGAAACGGACAAGTATAAATTTGCCCATTTGAGCAATTCAATTTTGTTTATTCCTTATGGTGTTGCTGTAGACGAATTTCAGCATTACGTGTATGAATTCCCAGAAGCAACTACCGACCAACGCAATAAAAAATGGCGGGAGATAGAACGAAAATACTTGCCACATAGAAATTATGCAGACAATGAGTTTTTAGAGCAAGGAGGATACTGGCAGCGGCAACGACATATTTTTGGAATGCCTTTTTACTATATAGATTATACCCTGGCTCAAGTTTGCGCTTTCCAGTTTTGGATTAAAGACCGCGAAAATCATACGGATGCTTGGGATGATTACGTTCGATTGTGTAAAGCAGGCGGGAGCAAGTCGTTTTTGGATTTGGTGAAACTCGCAAATTTAAAATCTCCTTTTGATGACGGATGTGTCAAGGAAACAGTGGAGGAAATTAAGAAACACTTGGACCAGATAGATGATAGTTCTTATTAATCCGATTTTGTCTTTTTCGAGACATTAAAATAGCACTCCCACAAGCAAGGTTAAATAAAAAAACCGTCCTCATTGAAGACGGTTTTTCTTTACATCACTTTTCAAAAAAATTCTCATTCGTTTTATAGTAAGGGTAGATAGAAAAGTTTATTCGTCAGATAGATAGCTGCTAGCAACCCTATGACAATGAGCCAGAAGTTCCTATCCTTATAAAACTTCCCCCTCTTTTCGATTACTATATAGGTCAAATGAGAAGTAAACACTAAATAAATAAAACTTAAAGCAACCATAGTAGGTATTTTGGGTAGAATAGGGTCTATGTGCAAATTAACTTGTTATCTAAAAAGACTGCATTAATAACAAAATAGTTGCATCTGTTTTGTTGAATGCTAGAATTTTAGAATTTTAAATTCCTATTAATCTGTTTTCCCGAATCCGATCAAAATGGACGACTAGTTGCCTTGATTTGTTGAGTCTTTCTTTTCTGGAGGTGTTAGTACAGGTGTTTTATCTTTTGGAGGTGTTGGCGGAGTAACTATGGGAGGTGTCTTTCCGTCTTTTTGTGCTTGGGCATCTTTTATTAAGCTATCGGCCTTTTTTTCCCCTTCCTTTTTTAGATCTTTTTTTCCATCAGCAACTTTAGTTTTTGTGCTGTCTTTCTTTTCGTCTTTCCAGACAGGCATGACATATCCTTCAAGAAAAAGTTTTTCGGTTGGATTGGAGGTTGAATTTGTTAATACGGTTATGGTTGCCTTTTGCGAAGACATTTTTCCTTTACTGTCGTAGTGCACGTCTATTTTACTAGTAGCACCTGGCAGTATAGGCATAAATGAATAAGTAGGCACGGTGCATCCACAAGTCACAGAAACATTCATAATTTCAAGTGGTTCGTCTCCTGTATTTCTAAAAAAGAAAGAGTGGTCGATTTCTTTTCCTTCTTTTATTTGTCCGTATTTAAAGTTTTTATTGTTAAATGAAATTCTGGGACCAATTTTTTTAATTACTGGCTTAGGAATGGTTACGGGTTTTGATTTTGGAGGACTAGTAGTTACTGGATTAGCTTTAACTGGATCTTTTTTAACAATAGGTTTTTTGAGAACAGGTTTTTTTACGGGAGGCGTCTGTTTTTCTTTTGTTGCTATCCCTGAAGAGCTGGGCACGTTTTTTGCCACCTTTTCTTTTAATGTATTGCCAATTGTATTTAAAGAGTCAATTGTTTTCGTAGAGTCTACTTGAGTTATTGCATTTATAACCGGCTTTGCAATTTGTTGGGAAAGATTAGTTTCTTGCTCCTGACTGTGTTCTGACGAAGAGTCAGCACAACCAGAGTATAAAAAAACTGAAAAAATTATTAGAACGGTTAATAAACGCATGAGTAGACAGTATTTAATTCATTTACAAAGATATACAAACAAGATTAAAATTAAAATAGCACTTAGCAAAAGAGCAAACAGTACAGAACTTTAATTTTACTCTCCTTTTTGTTGTAAATTCGAAATATAATTTCACAAAAAAGCCAAATTCAACTAATATAACTTATGATATCATTTTACAAAATATGAATCTTTAATCGGTATTTGTAATATAACCCAAGATCCTTTTGCTAGTTATCGTATTCTGTTCAAATGTTAAGCCAAAATTCAACTAAGACCATAAAAATTATGAAACAAAAATCCAAAACAACACTTAAAGCAGAACGCTGAGCTAACTTTCGTTGAGACCAAAACTAAAAACCCAATTTTAAATTTTCTAAATTAGCAACATGCAAGTAACTGCCCAAGAGTTATGCGCCTACCTTAACGGTAAATTGGAGGGGAATCCAAACGTTATTGTAGAGCGACCTGTCAAAATCGAGGAGGGAGAATCCGGAACTATAAGTTTTATCGCTCACCCTAAATATGAAGATTATGCCTACACTACACAAGCGTCTGTCTTGTTAGTTAGTCACGACTTCAAACCTGAAAAACCAATAACCGCAACCCTTATCAGGGTGGAAGATGTTTATGCATGTGTTAGCACATTGCTTGAAAAATTTGACGGCAATGCTTACCGAGGAGAAGGTGTAGATCCTAAATCCTTTGTACACAAATCCGCAACCGTAGGACAAAATGTTTCTGTTGGCGCCTTTTCTTTCATAGGAAAGAATACCGCAATTGGAGATGGCTGCATGGTTTACCCACAAGTCTTTATTGGCAAAAATGCACGTATTGGCAAAAATGTCACTCTACATCCTGGTGTTCGAATTTACCACGATTGTATTGTAGGAGACAACTGCGTCATTCACTCGAATACCGTCATCGGAAGCGATGGTTTTGGCTTTTTGCCACAAGAAAACGGCACCTACAAAAAAGTACCCCAAATCGGCAATGTCGTTGTCGGAAATAATGTGGAAATCGGCTCCAACAACGTCATCGACCGAGCAACAATGGGTTCCACTCTTATAAAAGACGGGGTAAAATTAGATAACTTAATTCAGATCGCTCACAACGTTGAAGTTGGGCAAGATACCGTAATCGCTGCTCAAGCTGGAATCGCTGGAAGCACCAAGATTGGTGACAATTGCATGATCGGTGGTCAGGCGGGTTTTGTAGGACACATTAGTATTGCAGATGGCTCCAAAGTACAAGCGCAAAGCGGTGTTTCAAGATCTATTCTTGAGCCAAATTTGGCCTGGCATGGTTCTCCTGCATTCAAATACAACGACTTTTTGAGAGCGCAAGTAGTTTTTCAAAAACTACCTAACTTACTCAGTAGAATTAACGAACTCGAGAAAAAATTAGCAGATTTAGAAGGTAACTCAGATAAAGAACCTTCCACCGGTGAAAAATAATTGTATATTTGCCGAGCCTGGAAAATAGAACGGCATTTCCTTGTTATGAAACAGCATACAATTAAAGGTCCTGTAAGCCTTAAAGGCATAGGATTACATACCGGAAAGAAGGTCAATATGACATTCTTGCCCGCACCCATAAATCACGGTTTTAAGTTCAAGAGAATTGATCTAGAGGAAACTCCTATAATCAATGCTGATGCTGATGCCGTCGTCTCTACTCAAAGAGGCACTACCATAAAAAGAGGGGATGCTCAGGTAAGTACAGTCGAACACACGCTCGCAGCGCTTGTTGGGATGAACCTGGACAACGTGCTTATCGAAATTGATGGCCCGGAAGCTCCTATCATGGACGGAAGTTCAATCGCCTTTACAAGAGCAATAAAAAAAGTTGGCATTGTAGCCCAAGAAGCAGACCGCCAGTATTTCGAAATCGAAGACCCCGTTTCTTTTGTAGATGAAGCCACAGGAACAGAATTACTAGCACTGCCTGCCGACGACTTTCAGATCACTACAATGATTGACTTCAATTCTCCGGTGCTCGGACAGCAATACGCTTCTTTGGATAATATTGATGACTTTCACGAAAAAATTGCTCCGTGCAGGACATTCGTTTTTCTACACGAACTAGAACAGCTAATGGCACTGGACCTTATAAAGGGAGGTGATTTAGATAATGCCATCGTGATAGTAGATAGAGCAATGAGCCAAAAAGAATTGGATGTTTTGGCCAAAAAGCTAGACAAACCAAGTGTAAAGGTCGAGCAGGAAGGCATTCTCAATACCGTAGATTTGCATTTTAGCAATGAACCTGCCCGTCATAAATTGCTCGATGTCATCGGTGATTTAGCCCTTGTCGGGAAACGCATCAAAGGAAAAATTGTTGCCACCAAGCCGGGACACACCGCCAACGTACAATTTGCCAAACAACTGAAACTACTTTATAGAAAACAACGTAAACTAAGAGGGAAACCAAAGTACGACCCAACAATACCTCCATTATATGATGTGGTAGGGGTACAAAAATTACTTCCTCACCGATATCCGTTTTTATTGGTAGATAAAATAATTGAACTCTCTAAAAATCACGTAGTTGGAGTCAAAAACGTAACATTTAACGAACTATTTTTCCAAGGACATTTTCCTGGAAATCCTGTAATGCCAGGAGTTTTGCAAATTGAGGCACTAGCACAAACAGGAGGTATTTTAGCTTTAAATACAGTGGAAGACCCGACGGAATGGGACACTTACTTTATTAAAATTGAATACGCCAAATTTAAACATAAGGTAGTGCCAGGAGATACATTGATATTGAAAATGGATTTGTTAAGTCCAATTCGAAGAGGATTGTGCCACATGCAGGGCACTGCTTATGTAGGAGATAAAATAGCAACGGAAGGAGAGTTTATGGCTCAAATAATTAAGAAAAGTAAGAATGAAGGATAGAAGTCTATCATATATAAATCCGGCAGCAAAGATTGCAGACAATGTGGAGATTGATCCCTTCGTGCATATTCAAGGAGATGTAGTGATACAGGAAGGTACTTGGATCGGATCGCATGTTACCATAATGGACGGAGTGAGGATCGGAAGAAACTGCAAAATTTTTCCAGGAGCAATAGTTGGTGCAATTCCCCAGGACCTCAAATTTAAAGGAGAGATTTCTTATCTAGAAATTGGAGATAATGTTACGATTAGAGAATATTGTACACTCAACAGAGGTACTCGGTCTAATGGTAAAACAATAATTAAAAATAATGCCTTGTTGATGGCCTATGTGCATGTAGCACATGATTGTATTATTGGTGAAAACTGTATTCTTGCTAATAATGTCAATCTTGCCGGACACATAGAAATTGGCAATTACGCAATCCTTGGAGGCCTTACTGCTGTCCATCAGTTTGTCAAAATTGGTGAACATGTAATGGTCAGTGGCGGCTGTTTGGTCAGAAAAGATGTTCCTCCATATGTAAAAGCCGCTAGAGAGCCATTGGCTTTTGTGGGGATCAACTCCATTGGCCTAAGACGAAGAGGTTTTAGTGATGAAGAAATTCACGAAATACAAAGTCTTTATCGAATCTTATTTGTGAATGGCTATAATACCACCCAAGCCTTAGAGCAAATTTCAGTTAAGTTTAAAGCAACAGCTATACGGGATAATATTCTTGATTTTGTGCAAGGCTCTGCAAGAGGTATTATGAAAGGATTTAAAAATCTGAATGGACATAAATCTAAATAACATTGGCAAACGCTATCGTTTTGAATGGATTTTTAGAGGAATCACTCACACATTTATTCAAGGTAGTCAACACGCCATTCTAGGACCAAACGGTTGTGGAAAATCTACACTTCTTAATATTCTTTCTGGTCACCTAACTCCTTCGAAAGGCACCATTCAATTTTCAAAAGACGCTAATATTACCGACAAAGATCAGGTGTATAAAGAGGTCTGCATTGCTGCCCCATATATTGAATTGATTGAGGAACTTACCTTATTAGAAAGCCTGAAATTCCACCAAAAATTTAAACCGTTTTTACTAGGACTTCAACCTGCAGAACTCATAGAGGTTTTAAACTTTTCTTCTTCTAAGAATAAAGAAATAAAATACTTTTCTTCTGGTATGAAGCAGCGGCTGAAACTAGTATTGGCCATTTGCTCTACTGGTTCCGTGCTTTTGCTAGACGAGCCGACTACCAATCTGGACAAACAAGGGGTTTCCTGGTACCAGGATTTGATAAAAAAATACGCAGCAGACAGAACCCTAATTGTCGCTTCCAACATTGAACATGATTACGAATTCTGTGAAAGCAGCCTAAATATCCTGGACTTTAAGCCAAAACGAAAATTGCCATAAGGTAAGTTACTTGAGTTATATCTGTCAATTTTTTTGACGGTTAGCTGGTCGATATTTCCGTCCTTCAAATTAGCAACTAAACAACCGATATCTACTAGACGCTACTTCAATCCTTCCAGATCTCTAATTAACAATCTTCTTCTGTTGAAAGTAATCAGATCTTTGTTTCTAAGGTCATTTAAAACAGTGGTGACAGTTTGCCGGCTGGTGGCAGTTAGGTTGGCAATTTCCTGGTGAGTCATAAATCCGCGGACGACCATTTCGTAGCCGACGCGTTGGCCTCTGTCATCGGCTAGTTCGCGAATGAAATCCACGATTCTTGATCTGGAGTCTTTAAAAACTAGAGATTCAAGGCGCTGCTCCATTTTGAGCAATCTGGATCCTAATAATTTCATCATAAACAAACTTAGTCCATTGTGCTCTCGCATCAACGCCCTCATTTCATCTACGGTCACAATACAAGCTTCCGACTCCTCGTGCGCAATGGCAAAGTCCCTCCGCACCTTTTCCCCAATCAAAGAAAGTTCACCAAAAACGTTTCCTGCGGAAAGAATGGACTTTGTGATTTCTTTACCATCTTCAGAATAAGAACCTATTTTTATGGATCCTTTGGTAAGAAAATACAAACGGTCTGCGTGTTCTTCTGGCAGATAGATATATTCCCCCTTCTTAAAGGTTTTATGAAGATTGTTGTTAGGACTGTGCTTCATTTTGTTGGGACAGAAAATCCCATTCACATCTATATTTTCCAGAAACCAAAGAGGCTTGTTATCCATAAGAGTAAAATTTGTTTTTTAAACCCAAAAAAGCAAGAATTGTTTAGTTCACTTCCAAAAACAGATAAATATTAAACTTACAATTCCTTCATTTTGACAAAATCTTAGTTAATCCTCATTTATTACAATAATAATAATTGTTAATTGTTTCGCCCAATTATTTAACCATAATCTACCTTGCATTGCCCACGAAGCCTCGGAATATGGTCATTTGTTATTGAATTGTGATACTTTTGTGCCTTTTTGATTAAGTATTTTCAGTTAAAGTTCATCAACCATTATTTGAAATTGATGATCATATTGCTTGCTCATAAAAGACCAATCATACCGAGATACATATTTAGAATAAGAATCCAAAGGAAAACCATTATTAGATAACAAGTTTTTCATTAGTGCAAAACATTCTTCCTTATTCGAATACAAACAATCCTCCTGAAGATCAGCAGGTATATGTTCTGGATAGGCAAGCCGTCTTGGCAAAACAGGATGACAGTTGCAATAAATAGCCTCAACAACACTTCCGCCAAAGAAATCCTGATTGCTAGTGGTCAATGCTATATCGCTACTCCACAACAATTTCGCGTATTCTTCGAATGAATCAGCATAACCAAAATGCAAGATCCGATCCGACAGTTTTGTTTTTGCCTCCTCAAAAATGCCTGGTGAATTTCGATACTGTTCTCCAAGAACAACCAATTGAAAATCAACGCCTTCATTTTTCAATAAATACAAAATTTCAAAAAAAGCATTTGGGTTTTTGTCAAATTCCCACCGATGATTCCAGACAATAACTGGCGGTTTATTTTGAGCAGCTTCCTTGTAGTGATCAAACGCTGAAAGGTCTATGCCCAAGGGCAAAACGCTACTTTTTGCCGCAATTTTTGCCACTGCTCCCAACTCCTTGTGATCAGGAAATCCCTTCAAAAAACCAGGTAGCGCTCCAAGAAAGGCGTCCTTGTGATATTGTGAGTTAAAAAAGACGTTATTCGCCGCCAAGGCACTAGTAAAATTAATAAAACTGTATTGTCGATCTTGTCTACCCTGCACATCCTGATCTTCTGCTGACCAAGGATAATTGAGTTGATTTTCGTGAAAATAGAGGGCAACTGGAATCCCTGCTGATTTTGCACTCGTCAATCCCAAAAAAGTAGAAAGATCCAACATCGAAGTCGCAAGAATCAAATCCGGTTGAAAGTTGTTTTCCAGAAATTGCCGGGCAAGAGTTACTGCCCCCCCGTACATTCTCCATTTCCAGTGGCGGCCCTGGAGTCCTAGTATTTGGATATCGTGTTGAGTGTATTTTTGGAGCGCCTCTGCCCATTGTTTGTGGCTTCCTCCAAGAAAAGGTTCGACAAGTAAAATTTTCATACTTATTTCTTGCTACGCACCATTTTCCAAAGTAAAACTAAACCAAGCGAAGCAGCCGTCAAAAATCCAAAGAGACTGATGATTGGTGTGCCACCAGTTGTTTTCGCACTTTCTGGCAAATCTGCAAGCATGACAACCGAAGAAGAGATCAATAAACCCATGATCAATAGTGTCAGAATAATACGGTTAGTAGCCGCATTAAACTTATCAAGTATCGGCACATATCCTTGATGGTTGATGTCTACATTCAACTGTCCTTTGCGAATACTTCCTAGCAATTCTTTTATATCATGAGGGAAATTCCGAACGAAATAATCAATCTGGCTCACCCGATATCCCATTTCCTCCATGACATTTTCCTTGGAGAATACCTCTTTCAGGAGCTTGTTGCCATACGGTTTTATATAGTCGTAGGTATTGAATGTGGGGTGGATCGTTTTGCCAATACCCTCTAGTATTGCCATCGAACGCAGCAACAAGAACAAGCTCGGCGGTACCCGCATTTTGTATTTATGTATGACCTGCTGTATCCGCATGCCCAGCTCCGCGATATTCGTCTCGGAGACATCAAGCATCCCAAAATCTTCGATGATCTCATTGACATCTGCTTCAAACGCTTTTTCGTTGGTTATCTCGTCGTACGTGGATAGATTTCGAAGTTGGCGCGCCATCGACCGGGAGTCCTGTCTGGCCATACTCACCATTGCCCATGCAAATGCATTTTTATCCCGCTTCATCAATCGGCCAACCATTCCAAAGTCAATAAGACAAATGGTGCCATCTTCCTTAATAATAATATTTCCAGGATGAGGGTCTGCATGAAAATATCCGTACTCAAACATCTGCGTCATGTAGATATCCATCCCCCGCTCCGCTATATCCAATGGATCCAGTCCCCAATCAACAAGTTGCTCAACGTCTGTGATTTTGCAGCCTTTGCAGTACTCCAGCGTGAGTACCTTCTCTGTACTAAACTCCTTGTAGACGTCAGGAATATAAAAATTGTCATGCTCCTTATAAAAGTCCCGAAATTGTCGGATGTTTCTTGCTTCCGAAGTGTACAGCAATTCCTTTTGCATGGTCCGTTCAAACTCCTCTACAAATTCAATGGCATTGGTGACACCATGCTTTCGTTCCAAGTAGTCTTCTCCTTGATTGACGATGCGTTTTAAGATCGCCAGATCGGTTTCTATGATCTTTTTGATGCCGGGTCGTTGTACTTTGACGACTACGAGTTCTCCATTTTCAAGGACGGCCTTGTGCACTTGGCCAATAGATGCAGAAGCCAGCGGCTTTTTATTAAAATGCTTGAACAATTTCTCCAGAGAGTGTCCCAGTTCCTCCTCCACAATTTCCTTGGCTTTATCGTAACCAAACGGGGCCACATTGCTTTGCAGTTTTTCAAACTCATGAATGAGCTCGTCCGGCAAGATGTCCTTACGATTGCTTAGTACTTGGGCCAATTTCACAAACGTTGGTCCCAGTTCTTCAAACACCATTCTGATCAATTCCCAACGCGAGTACTTTACCAGTAGTTTTTCATCTTTTTGCCAACCGATGCGCCGGCCTTTCGGAATCAGAATTTTGACGGGAGAATTGTTCGCAACATCTTCAAACCCGTACTTGAGCAGTGTTTGAATGATTTCCGTTCCCCGATTCAATTCTTTTATTTCCTGATTGAACATCATAGATGCAAAAATACGAAATTTATACGGTTGTGTCTCGTTTCCCGCTTGTCACCTCTCGCTTCTTTTTTCATTATGGGCCATCACCTGGCGTTGCCGGTGTCGGGTCTTGCATGGGTTCGTTGCACTCCGCCCTTCGGGCACTCCCGATGGTCGTCCATTCCAGCCCCTTGTCTTACTCGCTCCGCTGCGTCGCCTTCACTCGCCAGGGCGGTTCAGGCTATATGGACAAATCCTTGTATTTTTTAGCCGTAATAAGGTGCTACTTATGTCAATATCTGAAATCTCGAAGGAAAAAAGAGTAGAAATTACTCCGAATAAAGTGAAATTTAGTTTAATGTTTGTGCTGTTTTTCCTGGCGCTAATAAAAATTGGAGCGACAGTCAAGTACCTTCTTTTTTGAGAGTAGGAGATTTGTCCTCGACGAAAAATGCGCTACTGACCAAGCTGTCAGCTGGTGCTGAAAAACATGGCGAAGCAATGAAGAGTTCTTCTATCAGAAGTCGACCCAGTTCGATCAACTACTTTTTAAATTCAGTCAGATTGGTGGCGATGGAGATTTGATTGGTGGCACCAGCTAGATGGTACATCACGATACCATATTCAAAGCGAAATTGTTTGATTTTTAATCCGAGTCCGCCAGAGAATCCAGCAAGGCCTCGAGTGCCTGCTACATTGAGATCTGCTCTACGATTGTGGTTGTAACCAACACGCAGACGGAAGTTTTCTTTTTTGCCAGCGAGTAGTTCGATGCCAACAATAAAATGGCGGAAAAAATTGTCCATGAAAACACCAAATTTTTTCTCTTGTGTTTCCTGCTCTCCAAAAAGCGAAGTAGGTTCTTCACTGTTCGGGTCGTTGTACCTTAGATTCCAACGGTGTAGGTCATGATAGGTTATTGAAAATCGAAGAGGTAGGTAGCGGAGTTGTTTGGCTATTCCAATTTGCACATCAAAAGGTAGTGGCTCTTTTTCACCATTATCAAGATAAGTATCCAACATCAGTCCTGCATTTCTTACTGTAACTGCAAAAGAAACATTTTTGGACGTGTCTTGGTAAGTTGCTCCCAGATCAATAGCCGCCCCAAAAGCATTATAGATTTCAAACTTAGAATAAATTGCTTTCAGATTGGCTCCATAAGACAGTTTGTCACTATGCTGTTTACCAAAACCCACATTGAATGCATATTCACTAGGCTTAAATTCTCCCTGGACCTGCCCTGTCGGATCGGTGAGATCAAACTGCCCATAAGTAATGTATTGGATGCCACCAGACATTGTCATTTTTGATTTATCCAGATGGTGAGTATAACCGACAAATCCATGATTGATCCCAGCAACATAAAAACTATTGTTGAAGTTGATTTGCTTGTGCATTGATACGTTTAGCAAAGACGGGTTGTGGTACCCAAGAGCTGCATCGTCATCCCTGATCATGATCAGACTACCTCCTAGTCCGCCAACACGTGCGGTATGAGGAAGTCTTAAAAAATCAAAGGTATTTTGTCCGCCAGATTGCGCCTTCATATCTGGCAAACAGAGGAGGAAAACGAATGCCCAAACGCCGTATTTTATTTTTTTGATCAACTTATATCTTTTAGTAGTGTGCTATATAACGGTTAAAGCTACAAAATTTATTGTGGGAGCTTTCATATTTCCTTGGAGGAATCTTTCCAGACGGACTTGCATTGGCTGAAAAAATCATTGCCTATTTGTTTCATTTCGCAGTCCATTTTTTCTATGAGTTTGCCGGACTGGTTGTATTTTTTGAGGAGACCGACTTCATTGTCTCCCTCTTTGTATTGGCCTTCTGTTTTGATATTTCCATTTTCATAAAACTCTTTGAAGGGGCCGTCCTCCTCATTTTCAATAAAGTTGACGATTTCCCTTTTTTTGCCGGAAGGGTAGTAAAAAGTCCATTCCCCATTCATTGCATCGTTGGAATATTCGCCTTCTTCCTTGGGTTGGCCATTCTCATAGAACGACTGAAACTTGCCGGCAAATGTTCCTTTTACGTGGTTCTCCTTTGTTTGTACTGCTCCTGATTCATAGTACAGCGTCCTATTCCCGTCAAGGACATTATTTAGATAAGTAGATTCTTCAAACTTTTTTCCTGAAGGATAATAGCCGGTAAATTTTCCTTGCTTTGCGCCATCTTTTGGCCGGACTTCATATTCAGCGGTCAAGTTGCCATCGTCATCCTTTTGCTGGACGACTTTTATCCCTTCTTTACAGGCATTTGATGAAAGGAAGATAAGGAATATTAAAAACAGTTGGATTATTTTCATGGTTCTATTTAAATAGAATTATTTTTACGCCAAAATAACGAATAAAGGATACCAAAATTATAAACTGTATGGACAATTTGCAAAAAATAATAGAAAATGCCTGGGAGAATCGAGAGATGATCAAAGAGGAAAGTGTACAAAAGAGCATTCGTGAAGTAATTGCCCTGCTTGACGTGGGCGAATTGCGCGTTGCACAACCAACAGATGATGGTTGGCAAGTAAACGATTGGGTGAAAAAAGCAGTCTCCTTGTATTTCCCGATACAGAAAATGGTAACCATAGAAGTGGGACCTTTCGAATTTCATGACAAAATACCCTTGAAAACGGGATATGCTGCCAAGGGGGTACGGGTGGTACCGCACGCAATTGCCAGACATGGTGCATTCATTGAGTCCGGCGCGATATTGATGCCGAGTTATATAAATGTTGGTGCATGGGTTGGTAGTGGTACGATGGTAGATACCTGGGCAACAGTGGGCTCTTGTGGGCAAATTGGACGTAATGTGCACCTCAGTGGTGGTGTGGGTATCGGTGGGGTACTAGAACCACCTCAAGCTTCTCCTACTATTATTGAAGATAACTGTTTTATTGGGTCGAGATGCATTGTGGTAGAAGGTGTTCGAGTAGAAAAAGAAGCGGTACTAGGGGCCAATGTAGTGATCACTCAATCCACTCGCATTATTGATGTGACAGGCGACGAACCAATAGTTTACAAAGGCCGAGTCCCTGCAAGGTCAGTCGTCATTCCGGGAACGTATAAAAAAGAATTTCCTGCTGGAGAGTACAATGTACCCTGCGCACTAATCATTGGACAACGAAAAGAGAGCACCAACAAAAAGACGTCTTTGAATGAGGCGTTACGGGATCATTCGGTAGCGGTCTAAATTGTCTTCTACTGAATATTTTGTTAAGTAACAATTGAGGATGGGAATTTCAAATAATATGTGGTATCTTGCTGTTTCATATCAAAACATCAACTATGTCTTATATTAAATTTTTATTTCCTATCATCGCTTTATTCCTTATGGTAGGATGTGGGGATTCTTCTACAGAAACTAGCACGGACACTGAAACTCCTGCTGTTTCAACAACTACAGCAACACAACCATCAGCAGCTCAGCCTGCAACTCCTCCTACTCCAGAACCTGCTCAAAATGCAGAAGGTGTATGGCACTTTACTTGTGCGAAAGGATGTGAAGGTGGAGGTGCTTCGGCTTCTGAAACTTGCAAAAAATGTGGTGGCCCTTTGGCACACAATCAAGGATATCACGGATCTCAACCAACGCCTTCTGCCACAACTACTATAGATCCTAGCAATCCAAACCCAACGGTTTTACCTCCGACAACAAAAGCACCAGAGCCTGCTCAAAATGCAAGTGGTGTATGGCACTTTACCTGTGCAAAGGGATGTGAAGGTGGTGGCGCAGCTGCTAGCGAAACCTGCAAAAAATGTGGCGGTCCATTGGCGCACAACCAAGGATATCACCAATAATATAGTCTGAAATAAAAGTTTTTTATTAGTAATTCCATCAGCACGTATTCGCTGAAAGGAAATTGGTATGCCACTGCCTCATCATTCATTCGTAAAAGGTGTGCTACAGAATACTCATTTTATCAAGGCTAGATTTTTTTTGGTTACTAAAATGCTATATTTCGTCTAAAGATTGTACGCTTTATTCACAACAAAATTAGTAATTATAATGGCACAAAATCGCCCCGTTCTTGACTTTATAGCAAAAGCAATACAAGAAGCTCAAAACAAAAATCGAAACAACCCGAATGAGGAAACAGCACACAGCTCTATCTTCGATATGATAAAAGGGAAGGTGCAGGAAGTCCAACAAAACAAGCACCAACAACAACGAGGTGGTCAACCTACCAGCATCATTGACTTGATAAAAGACAAGGTAGAAGAAGCACGTCAGCAAAATCAGAAAGACCCGAACGTAAAAACGGCTCCAGGCTCTGTTTTTGACATGATCAAGAATCAGGTGGATGGATTCAGACAACAAGGAAGTCAACATGCTTTCGGGAGTTTGTTGGACGAATATAACCTGGACCTTAGTCGATTGGATAAAAATGCGGTTCAGCAAATACATCATTCTTTTATGAGAGACCGGGAGCGGTTACGCCAAACGTATGCATTGAAAATTAGAGAGATTACTCAGTAAATGATTGGGGATCTTCAATAGATATTGTAAGGGTGTAATTTGATTATCGCACCCTTATTTTTTTGGGGCCAGGTATCGGTAGACTTCATATCCGTCTAACACTTTTATTTTTTCGTAGTCCTGAAATTTGAAGTGGAAAAAGGTTGCCTTCGATGCATTTTTATTGCGAACTAAGTACTTGATCAGTCCATGCTCTGCTTGTTTGTTGAGGATCGAATAGTCGAATTTTTTTAAGGGATAGGAACAGCAGGTGAAAATATCTTTGGAGGGCAAAATGGCGTGTTGGAACAGGAAGTTGTTGAGGAAATGTTTTTCCATTAAGTATTGTTTGTCTACTAGTGCCAGGAGGTGGTCGGTTGGTTGGATGTTGGCTTCTTCTTTTAGATAATTGGCGACCTGTTTTGATTGATAGTAGGCGGTGGTGTCTTCCTTGTCTCTAAAGGTGTTGTATTTGTGTGGGACTTCTGTGGCGAAGCAACATAAAGCAACCAAGCCGAATACTGCATCTTGATGGTACTTGATGGTTTGTTGGTCAGAGTACAACCAGGCAGTTATCCCAATCCAGCCCATGGTCAGAAAGGGGGTGAAATAAGAAGGCATCGAACCCCACTTCAAAGAAGTCAGCAAGGCAAAAAAGAAAAACCCAAGTACCGCCACCCCAACAAATTTTTTAGAATTGGAATAATCCCTTACCAAAAATAACGCACTCAATGCCAAGACCAGTCCAGCAAATAGCGCCAATTCACGCATGTAAAAAAATAAGATTCTCCGTTTAAACCAATCCCAGGAAACACCATTGCTTACGCCTTGATAGACATTCTGCCAAAAGACATAGCTGTCACCACTAAATAACAACCAGAGCACCGCAAAACTAATTACCATTATGCCTAACGTCTGTAGGAGTTGTCGAAAGTTATTTCCATAAAACATCAAGTAAAACAACAGAATAAACGGTACAATCAACCCACTCTGCTTCGCAAAAATACTGACGACACTTAACACAGAGGCGAGCACCCACCACCGTTGCTGTTCCGTCTTCAAATACTCCAGAAACCCAGCCATCGTCATCAAAGCCATCAAATGATAAAGACTATCCGGTCGTCCAAAATCAGTAATCCGCAAATAACTAAACACCAGCGAGCAAACCACCATCGCCACTAACACACGAATATTGAAATGACGCACCAAAATCAATAGCAGCATTCCAATAAAAACAAGATTAAAAAAGAAAGCGACACTTCTACTGATCCGATAGACTTCTATTGGCTCATGAGGATTGACGTTGGTTAGACGACCAATGGCTGCAGTAAAATGGAAATACAGCGGACTGTACATTACGACAGCATACGGCGGCTGATTAGGATCAGAGTACAAGGGCTTGCCATCCAATAACTGCTGCACGCCATAAATAATATTGGGCTCCACGCCACCTAGATCATGATGGTAAGAACTAATAAGGCCAACTCTGCCAAGAAATAACAGCAGGAAAACACCCACTGCTACTAGCACAGACAAGGGGAAAACCATTCGCAAAATCCCGGTTAACAATCGTTCTAACAGTTGTTGTGGTGTACCCATGTTATCCTGCTTTTGTAGCAATTGCAAATAAACTTTTTCCGATTGGAAATGGGAGAACCTTCTCCATATTGTTGGTAAGTGGGAATAGCCATTTGTCGTAAATGCCGACCATGTTTGCATTGAGTACGCCGTCCTTGGCCACCCATTTGTTGTAGTAGGCCGCAAAATACCCAATCACATCATGGTATTGAACCCGATTTACATCGAATGCTGCAGTTTTTAATTTTTTCTGCAACTCCTTTTTATGATACCTTCGGTAATGGCCAATCTTTTTATCAAATTCGGAAAACAGCTCCATTCTGGCAGGAACATAGATAAGTAATTTCCCTTTTGGTTTCAGCTTTTTGAAAATTGCTGCAAGTATTTCTTCGTCCTGTTCGATGTGTTCGAGTACGTCGATTAGGTAGACATAGTCGAAGGTGTTGTCAGCTGGTTCTTCGATGTCCTGGAATCCTTTGTGCTGGGTGGACAGTTGTTTGAAGTAGGCAGGATCTTTTTCTATAATATAGGTGGACAAGTGCTGGTCATTGGTAAACCGGTTGATAAACTCACCGTGTCCCGGGCCGATTTCAAGGATCTTTTTGGGCTGTTGAACAGATAGTAGTTGAAACTCCTTGCGGATGAGTTGTTCCACTGCATTGTTTCTGTTGATGGCTTTTTCGGACATGACTTGCAGTACATCATCTCCTGTATAAATATCGCTGGTATTGCTAGTCATTTTTAATAATTTGATAAATGGGTTTTTGACTGGCGAAGTCCTTACGTTTAGCAATGTTCAACACCAGTATTCCAACAATAAAAAATCCAAAAGAGATCAGTGCCATATTGAGTAACCCTATCGAAAAGGTGCTTGCCCAACCGGGAATAGCCAGCCCTGAAAATAGCTTGTGATAAACGATAAAGCCCATCAAAGAACAAAAAACAATCATGACTAGGATAAATACTTTCAGAAAGGTCAATAACAATTCTTCTGCAAACTCCACCATAGAATTGAAACCATGCAATACAAGGGACGAGTAACTCATTTTGGAAGTGCCTCCAATACGTTCGCCCCGATTTACAATAATATGACTTTTGCGAAGTTTCTGTTTTAGTAAAAAAGCAGGTAGGTGCACATAATTGGCGTTGGTCAGCAGCTGCATGACCTTTTGGTTGATCATACAGAAGTTGCCAAAGCGAATAGACTGACCCACTAATAATTTGAAGATGGCTTTATAAATCGAGTAGGCCATTTTGAAAATCAGTCCTTCGCTGCGCTTTCCTCGTTCTACAAAAACAACATCTTGTTGGTTTTTCTCCAGGAGTTTGGGGATAGCGTCCGGGCTGTCTTCACCGTCGCTATCCATGATGATGCATTGTTTGCTTTGCAGCTTTACCGCATGCAGGATGCCTTGGTGTATGGCGCGTTGATGACCGAGATTGTAGGGCAGATCTAAAATGATCAACTTGACATTGTTGCTTGTAGTTTTATGTTTTTGCAATAAGGCCAAGGTATTGTCAAGTGAATTATCATTGATGATTATTATTGTGAATAACCCTTCGATTTTGCAGAGGACAGATTCGAGATTTTCCAGAAATCGAATCACTGTTTCTCCTTCGTTGTAGCAAGGAGCAAGGATGCTGATTTCTGAATGTGGTTTCATATTGATCTGTTTTGACAATCGTGCGTGCAATTTATAAAAATACCGCCTTTATTTATAAACACCTTCCAAATGATAAGACAATTATGTACCAAAAATCTGACTATTTGAGGGTATAATTTGGCCCTAATTAGGCTTTCCTACCTTTTTAAACGCGAAATATATGAGACAAAAACAAATTATTATTTATTGATTTTTTGTTAATGTTTTTACAAATTTTTATGTGCAAATTGGGACAAGTCCTTTTTTGTCAACCAATTGGCCTATATTTTTTTTCTTTTGACATTGTACTTTCTTACGACTTCAAACGGCAATGTTATGGATACAAAACGGATAAAACATTAGTGAAAGCTAGTTTTGTTTGAAGTATTACTTTAAATTTGAATTAAGCATTACCCAAACGAAAATTGCAATATGTCACCCAAAATTAATTTTGATTTTGAGACCACCCATCTCATTATCCAAAAGATAAGCATTATTGACTCCTTTAAAGGAGAATGGAATGTCATTATCGATTCAAACACCCCTAAGCTCGACCGACTAAAACAAAAAGCCTGTTTTGAAAGCGTCGGAGCCTCTACTCGTTTTGAAGTAGATACCCTTCCTGATCAGGAAATTGAACTGTTTTTAGCAAAAGTCGGCAAGCAACCTCCTAGCAGCAAAAAAGAAGAAGTCTTGCTGGGTTGTTACAATGCAAGAAAACATGTCTTTGACCATCATCAGGAGATGGAACTCTCTGAAAACACCTTGATGAATCTCCACCAGATGCTTTTGAAATACAGCGACAAAGATGGAGATTTTGCAGGGAAGTATAAGATCGCGTCCAATAAAAACGTATCTGATCGTCCAGAATTTGAGCACCAGGTTTTCTTCAATACAACAGTCCCCTACATTGCAGAGAAGGAAACCCGAGAACTGATAGATTGGATGAACACAGAAATCAATTCACGGAAGATTCATCCGTTGATTTTGATTGGGACGTTTGTCTATGAGTTTATGTCTATTGCTCCGTTTCAATATGCCAACGGAAGGATTGCGCGATTGTTGATATCCAAGCTGATGCTGGATGAACGGTACAACTTCATTCGCCACATGTCTCTGGACAAGGTGCTTGAAGAACGGAAAGAGGAATATTTTAAGGTACTAATAGCTGGTCAAAAACACCGGTACCGATATACCGAACGAGAGAAAATCAGTGATTGGATCATCTTCTTTATGGATTGCGTAGAACTTGCCATTCGCAAATTGGAAGCAAATCATAGTGCCAAACAACGAAAAACCAAACAAGATTTTTCCAAGTTTACCAGAGAAGAAATCAACACAGAAAACGACAAAACCATCTACTTAAACCACCGACAAAAAGATATTATTGAATACATTTCCCGAAAGGGACCAGTAAAAATTGGGGATATCAAAGATCAATTTCCAAAGGTTTCAAGAAACACCATCAAAAAAGATTTGCTACATTTTCAGACCTCCGCATTGACCAATCAAATAGGCAAAGGGCGAGGCACCTACTACACATCAAAAGTGTAACAATCTCTTTTGCAAGAGCAAAACTATCACCCAATTTATCGAAAAGTCTTCGAACCTAGTGTTCGAGGGCTTTTCTTTTTTTGGTAGAAAGTAGTTGTTAGAACTGGGCGGACTTCCGGGTAGAAGGTTTTCTTTTTTGATCGCAAATCAATCGGATCAGTTATCGGCGAATGAATTCGCCTGACACGTTACTCGTTTAACGCTTTGCTTCTATGCCTTTGGCGATCCTAACAAATACAATATTTCTCCTGGTCCGGATTTGACCTTACTGACTTCCCAATCATAGGTATCAGCATTAGGAATACCAGCGATTAGTTCGTTCATTTCTTTGATAGAATAAGTTCTAAGTACTGAAACAAAACCGTCCCAAAACGTAAATATTGGAACAAGCGGAATCAAATAGGTGAAAACTATTCGTCCGAACTTGAATGGTCGAATGAAAGGAGTCGCTAGTAAAACAAACAGGGGAATGAAGAGCATTCCTATCAGGTTTTTAGGACCACGTTCCATTGCTTCAAACACGCCAATCGTCGCATTTGCATCTACAGCGTTTTTCAAAATTTGCCTGGCTTGCTCCGGGCGAAAATGATGGAGGGATAAAAATTGTGTCCGAAACCCTTTCAAGTCCTTGGAGACATTAGTAGCATCAACAGATTGAGAAACGTAGGAAAAAACATTGGATTGTGCGACGGTTTGTTCGAAAGCATCAATATTGGGATAAAAATCCGTCAATGTGATTTTTAAGTCGGGTGCTTCTTTTTGTAATTCTGAAGCGATTCTTAGTAATCCACCACCACCGCCAGAGGCCAAATCAAGAATCTGTGTTCCCCCGCTTTTGGCCAAGCCTTTTTTGAGAATCGGCATAACCCCTTGATACATGTTCATCTTGTTGGACATAAACTGCAAATAATCAGTCATGTAGTCTCTAATAAATTTGGGAAACCAAGGTTGGTCTTCAAACTCAAATAAGTGAATTCTTGCCATGTTAATGGGGTTTAACTACTTCAATTTGCGACGGGCCATTTCGCTTTTTATAAAACCGAGTTCTCTGCTCATGTCACCAACCACCGCCGTATTTTCTCTGGCTCGTCGTATGAGATATGGAACCACATCACGTACGGGACCATAAGGGACATATTTGGCCACACAATACCCCGATTTTGCCAAGTTAAAACTAAGGTGATCGCTCATTCCTAGTAGTTGACAAAAGTTGAGATGTGGGTGTCTTTTGGGTAAATTTCTCGTTGCAATCAGCTCTGCCATTAGCATTGCGCTGTGTTCATTATGAGAAGCATTACAAACTCCAATTTCTTCGTAGTGGTCGATACAATATTCGATTCCTTTATTATAGTCGTTGTCGGTGGCTGCCTTGTTGGGTTGGATGGGGGTTGGATATCCCATTTCTTCTGCTCGATTGTTTTCTTTTTCCATGTAGGCACCGCGGACCAGTTTTGCACCTAGGAGATAGCCATCCTTTTGTGCCAATTGATGCGAGGTTTTAAGAAACTCCAATCGATCATGTCGATAGAGTTGAAAGGTGTTGTAAATGATCACCTTTTCCTTATTGTAGCGCTCCATCATCGAACGGGCGAAAAAATCGATGGTATTTTGAATCCAGCTTTCTTCGGCATCAATAAAAATTCCAACATTAAACTCATGAGCTACATGGCATAAGGAGTCCATCCGTTTGAAGGCGTTTTTGTATTCTTCCTGCTCGGAATCGGTCAACTCTATACCTTCTTGAAGTTTTTCTAATATCTCGAACCTTGCCAATCCTGTTATTTTGCAACTGACCACGGGCACGCTCAAATTTTCATTCGCAAATTTGATGGCTCTTATTGTTTCGCGCATGGTGGCGTTGAAGTCTTTTTCGGTGTGTTTTGCTTCTGCTCCATAGTCGAGGATGGTTTGGACCTTGTGGTCGTACAATTCATTGACGGTGGATTGGCATTCGAGTAAGGTCGTTCCTCCACAAAATTGTTCGAAGATGGTCTTTTTGACAATCCCGCTGATTGGAAGGCGCAATTTGATAGCGAGCATTCCTAGTTTGGAGCCGATATTTACCAAGGAACGGCTGTTCATAAGGCTGAACATCCTTGCCATCTTTTTCAGCTCTTTGTTTGACTTCCGTTCAAAAGCAATTTGCGTGTTGCTGAAATCCAGTATGGGCTGCTTTTTTTTGCTCATATTTTAATAAAAACGAATCGATTTATTAATAGGAGTCCCTTAAAATCAGGTCGTCCATATTTCCCAAGCTTTTTCTGCCTGTAAATATAACATTTCAAGTCCATTTTTGAGGGTTGATCCTTTTTCTCCACCATTTTTTAAAAATTGAGTAACTGCGGGGTTATATACCAAGTCCATAAGGACATGATTTGGCCTAAGCAACTCGTAGGGGATATCTGGACAAACATCAATATTCGGGGCCGTTCCTAAAGGTGTAGTATTTACAATTAATAAGAATTCTCCTAGGTCTATTTGACGTAGTTTATCGTAGGCGAATTCTTCTTTTTTTGGTGTTCTGGAAACCTTTTTGTGCTCAATTTTTAATTTTTCGAGTACAAAACAAACTGCTTTTGCTGCGCCGCCTGTACCTAGTACCAATGCTTTTGTATTTGCTGGTAATATCGGTAAAAGTGCTTTTTCAAAACCGTAGACATCTGTATTGTAGCCAATCAGTTTTCCGTTTTCTTTTTTTATAGTGTTAACTGCGCCGAAAGAAGCGGACTGATCAATGTTGTCAAGGTAGGGAATGATTTCCTCCTTATAGGGAATGGTGACATTCAGACCGACAATATCCCGATGATCTGCTAGCAGCTTAGGGAAGTCTGTTATTTGTTTTAATGGGAACAGGTGATATTCATAATTAGGAATACCTTCCTTTTCAAATTTTTGGCTGAAATACTGCTTCGAAAAGGAGTAGGTGAGCGGATAGCCGATGAGTCCTAGCGTTTTCAAGCTTGTCCTTTATTTGATGACCCCAATTTTTCAATAGCAAAAACAGCTAAAAACCCAACAACCATCAATATGATCGCCCCCACAAGGTAAGGTTCAGTGGGGAAATTTCCCGGAAGGACATTATGTTCAGTGATTACCTTTATTTTCTCTCCGGTGTCAATTGTCAAATCAGGAATGCGCCAAGGCCAGATTTTATTGAGCGAGCCAACCATAAAACCCGTTAGAATCGCCAGCGTTTGGTTTCTAAAGTTGTCAAACGTCCAAGACAAGACTCTTGAGAAGGTCATCAATCCTGTCAAGCACCCAAGCGCAAATACTAGAGCAAATAGCAAACTATCTGGATCTAGGGTAGTGAGTGCTTTCTTCATTGTGGGAATAATAATCGTATACATTCCCATAAGGAGTAAAATAAAACTGCCTGAGATCCCAGGCAAAATAAGCGCGGATATAGCAATCGCTCCAGAGAAAAAAACAAAAAATAAAGACGTCGATCCTTCTGCTGGTGTTATAATGGTAATCCCATAGGCGACAATCGCTCCTAATATCAACAATCCAATCTCTGTAGCTCCCCAGTGGGTCAGCTGCCTGCCAACATATATAGCAGAAGCGATGATCAGACCAAAGAAAAACGCCCACACCAAAATCGGATAGTTCTCCAGAAAAAAAGAGATCCCAAAAATGCCTACCAATACACCGCAAGCCATTCCAATCAGCAAGGTCATCAGAAAAGGACCGTTTATTTTATCCCAAACACCAGTCACTCCTTTTTCCTTAAAAACAGTAAACAAGGCTGGGCTGAATGCCTTGATGGTATTTAATAATTGTTCATAAATACCAGTAATAAAAGCAATTGTACCGCCGGATACCCCAGGAATAACTTCTGCAATACCCATGGCTGCTCCTTTGAGGATATTTGGTAAATAATTTTTCATCCGGCTAAGGTAAAAATTTTTATGTTATTGGGAAGTAAGTAAGGCTATCGACTACAAAAAAAGGAAAAGACATCCTTCCATTTGCATTAGATATTGATCTTCCACTGGACTGATTTTTGTACTTTGTGCATCAAACGACAAAGCAAGATTCAAATGAAAAGTTTAACTTCCTACTTATTTATCGTACTTGGTTTTCTAATCGCGACTCCAGCATTCGCCCAGAAAAAAAAGAAACAAGAAACACCTGAGGTCTACACCATCGTTGAAGAAATGCCCAGATTCCCTGGCTGCGAAGACCAAAACCTAGAGCAAGCAGAGCTGAAGAAGTGCGCCGAAAGAAAAATGTTGGAACACATCTATTCCAATTTAGAATACCCGCAAAAAGCAATCGACAGTGGAACAGAAGGAATGGCAGTCATCTCATTTGTCATTCAAGAAGATGGCAGCCTGTCCGACATCAAACTACTAAGAAGCGTCAGCCCTGAATGCGATTCGGCAGCCCTCAAAGTAATCAATGAATTCCCAAATTGGATACCCGGCAAACAAGCAGGAAAACCAGTCCCCGTTCACTTTAATCTTCCAATACGGTTCAAAATGAAACAAGCGACGGTGCACACTGAAGTTTCTGCCGATTTACTAAAGAAACTAACTCCTAAATACAATGGTCTTCAGATTCTGTTTTGCACCAAACTTTCTGGAGAAATACTAGATGTTGCCTATGTCAATGCAATGGGAGAGGATGAATTCAACACAAAAAACATGTGCGGGTTTTTCTTCGAATCCAAATTTGTAGAAGTTGCCTACGAAATAAATGAGACGATCATCACAGAAGTAAGCGAAACGGGAGAAATCACGGAAGCAATGAGAAATCTATTCAGAAATGCGAAACCCAAAAGTTCTTTAGTGGTCAAGTTCAGAGCGGAACGAGAAGAGAAAACCATAGAAAAAACAAAGATCATAATCGTAGAATAGCCTAGCCCTTATTTGCCAGTTGACCACAAGCAGCATCGATATCTTTTCCCCGACTTTTGCGGACAGTCACACCGACCTTATGTTTCCGCAAGTGCAAAGCGAAATTGTCAATTCGATCTTCGGCCGATTTTAGAAATGGCGCTCCATCAATTGGATTGTACTCAATTATATTGACCTTGACAGGAAATCGTTTGCACAATTTGATCAGTTTATCTGCATCCTCAATGCTATCGTTGAAGAGCTGAAAAGTAATGTATTCGTAGGTGATTTTGTTCTTTGTCTTCAGATAAAAATACTCTAGGGCATCCATCAACACTTCAAGATTGTTCGTCTCGTTGATAGGCATAATTTCGTTGCGTTTCGCATCGTCTGCAGCGTGTAGTGAAATTGCCAGATTAAATTTCACCTCATCATCGGCTAGTTTTCTGATCATCTTTGCAATCCCAGCTGTGCTGACGGTGATTCTGCGGGGAGACATGTTCAATCCTTCAGGCGAAGTGATGTACTCGATACTTTTCATTACATTTTTGTAAGAAAGCAACGGTTCTCCCATTCCCATATAAACGATGTTAGTTAGCGGTCTGCCAAAGGTGGATTCTGCTTGTTCATTGACCATTCTTACCTGGTCATAAATTTCTCCAGGATCCAGATTCCGTTTCCGTCCCATTCTCCCAGTCGCACAAAACGAACAAGTCAAACTACATCCAACTTGCGAAGATACACAAACAGTAAATCGCTGATCAGCAGGTACTGGGATCAAAACAGCTTCAATCAAATGTCCGTCATGAAGACGAAATCGATTTTTTATTGTACCATCATTACTATGCTGAACGACATCGTTGGTAATGGCTGCTATTTTATAGTTGGTTGTCAACCACTCTCGAAGTGGCTTAGAAAGGTTGGTCATCTGATCGAAGGAGGTGGCGCCTTTTTTCCAAAGCCATTCATGCACTTGCTTCGCACGAAAAGCAGGTTCACCAGCATCCTTGAAAAGTTCAGTTAACTGTTCTTTGGTGAGAATTCTAATATCTATTTGAGCAATTTCAGACATAAAACAAAGATACTACCTTTTATTACTAAATATGAAATCATCATTTCTAAAATAGCAATCGTTCAATACTACCTTCAACTTAGTAGCCGGCCAACAACAGACATTTTGTCAAATACTTTTTCGGTATGCGGGGCATCTTGTTCTAATTCTTCCGTCAAATCCTGACCGGCCCAATGTTGATAGTGTTTTCCGCCACGCCAAAGTTTACTGGAAGAGACATCATAGATCACCCCTTTGAAGGCGACCCAAATTTCGTCCCTATCCTGACCATTGCGGAGTGCTAATTGACTTCTTGAATATGTTGGTAAATCTGACATTCTACAAAAAAAACAGGCAACCTGAACTTCAGATTACCTGTTTTTAGTATTTTTCTTTGGTATTAGTTTAATATTTCGAAGGCATAGGTCTTTGTGGCAGACTGCCCACGTGTGTCTTCGACTAAGAAAGTAAGTCGTGCAGAATCACCAGGCATTAGTTTGGTGCCATTTACCAACTCGGTGCTATCAACAGCATAGTTAATGGTAAAAGTACCAGTTGTACCGTCTAAATCACCTGAATTTACAAGTGGGACTATTGCATTTTCTTCAATTACTTCATAAGAAGAAAGTTCAGAATCATCAGAAACTCCTACTACAATACTTAGAGAAGTTCCTAGGCTATGTGCTCCACTGAAGTCAGTAGTACCCGTTCCATTAACTCCGTTTACAGTAAAACTGTCGAAAACAGGAGACAAATCATCTTTTTTGCAGCTAAATAATGTCAAAATTGCCAGAAAACAAACAGGCAAGATCACGTTTAATTTTATCATTTTGATATAGTTTATTTGATAATTTTTGAATTGAAAACAATCCTTTTATTGTATATGTTCTTGCTCCGACAAAAAACAAGCCAAGATCAAAAAAACAGTACAACTAGACCTTTTTTAACAAATTCTGTTTTATATTGTAGTGAACCACAATATTTTCCTCAGTTAGAAAACCCAGATTATGAAGAACACAACTCTTTTATCTCTATTATTCTTATGCATTTGCGCTACAGTAAGTTATGCTCAAAATGTAGGTATTGGACAACCCAGTCCATCACACACCCTCCATATTACACCGCTTTCTTCAACAGATGACCCATTACGAATTGATGGCCTTAAAGCTTTTGGTACAGCCGATACTTCCATAATGGTTATCAACAACGCAACGGGTGTTGTAAAGTATATAAATCCAGTTGATCTAATAAGACTGTTGGGAGTTGATTTTGTTGCTGGACCAGGGATTACCATTTCTGGCAATACTATAACAAATAGTTCGCCTAACATACCTGTATCAATAGCAGGAACAGGAGGAACAACTGTTTCTGGTACTTATCCTAACTTTACAGTAAACACCACAGACTTCACAGCAGGAGCAGGAATTTCTATTTCAGGTGGGACCATCACAAATACAGCACAGAACCAAGCAGTGACAATAACAGGTACAGGAGCAACATCTGTCTCCGGCACCTACCCAAATTTCACCGTTAACTCTACTGACAATGTAAATGATGCAGATGCAGTGATAGGAAATGAATACAATACCGGAGCAACACTTACAGGAACAACACTGAACATCATGGATGGAGGCGGAGCACAAACAGTTGATTTGTCTTCCCTGCAAGACGGAGTGAATGACGCCGATGCAGTGATAGGAAATGAGTACAATACCGGAGCAACACTTACAGGAACAATGCTAAGCGTTACAGACGGTGGCGGCTCGCAAATAGTAGACCTTTCCAACCTGACAGGAACAACTGGTGTAACAGCTGGCACCGGACTTACCGGCGGTGGAACAGGAACGAACCCAACAATTAATGCTTCCGCAGATAACGGGATCAATATAGATGCAGCAGCAGACAAAATCCAGTTGGGGGGTCCATTGACAGAGACAACTACTATAACCCATGGCGCTTTTTCGTTGAATTATGATCTGAATGATGTAGGAAATTTCCATATACGAGATGCAGGAGTGCGCAAATTTGCTGTGCTGAATAATGGACATTCTTATTTTGGGGGAAATGTATATATAAGAGACGGATCTACTGTAGGAACGATTACTTCGGCTTTTTTGGATGATGGAAATGACGGGCGACTCATCATCTACGAAGATGGGTTAAGCACGATCAATCTGGATGCAAACACAGGTGTAATATTTAACGAACAAGGAAAAGAAAGAGATTTTAGAGTAGAGTCCGTTTTAAACGATTATATGCTCTTTGTTAATGCAACGACTAATAGAGTTGGAGTTGGAACATTAAATCCAACACACGAACTTCATGTATTAGGAGATACAAGGGTTTCGTCGCTCCAAGGTGTTGGTACGAGAATGGTTACTTCTAATGCAAATGGCGTTTTAGGGACACAAGCTATTGGAGTAGCTGGAGTCACTGCTGGTGCTGGACTGACAGGAGGAGGAACGACAGGAACCCCAACCGTTTCTGCTGATGCAAACAATGGATTGAATGTAGATGCAGCAGCAGACAAAATACAACTAGGTGGAGCATTGACAGAAGCCACCACCTTAACCTATGGTACATTTTCATTGGTCAATGACTTGACGTCAACTGGAGATTTCCATATCAGAGATGCAGGAGTAAATAAATTTAGTGTGCTTGACAATGGTAATACTTACACAGGAGGCGATGTTTACTTTAGGGATGGTGTCACAAACGGTCCTAATCTGGCTGTGTTATTAGATGACGGCGATGACGGCCGTTTTCAAATTTATGAAGATGGAGTTCCCTCAATCATACTTGATGCCAATGGTACCTCGATTTTTAACTCGCAAGGCCTGAACCGCGACTTCAGAGTAGAAGGTGATACCAATCCGAACTTGCTTGTGGCAGATGCAAGTACGGATAGAGTAGGTGTTGGTACAGCAGGCCCTATCAGAACATTAGATGTAAGAGGGGAAATTGCCATGGACTCTGATAAAGATGGTGACTTTGCATTTATCACTCAGGGACTCGATGGAGGCGGTATTGGATTGGTTGGCCAACTTACGAGAATAGACAACCCTGATCTTTATGTTTCTCATAATCCTGGTTATGTTGGTATTAATAATACAAACCCAACAGCAAGACTGCATGTTATAGAACCACCCAATGGTGCATTAACCACCATGGCAATGAATGTTACCAAAAACTTCGACGGCCAGTCCAACGAATCTGCTGCATTTATTGGAGGTATTGATGCTGGAAAAACGGAAACGGGTATTTATGTTCTTCAAAAAGATAACTTTAGCTTTAGTAGCGCAAATACTTCGTTGTTAAACATTGTTGAAAATGGCAATTCTAAAATGTTGGTCACTGGCCTAGGGAACGTCGGTATCGGCACAACAGCCCCCGCACAGAAACTTCATGTCGTCGGCAATGCTAGGATCTCTGCGCTAGCAGGCGCAGGTACTAGAATGGTTACCGCTAATGCAAATGGGGATTTAGCAACTCAAGCTATTCCTGTCGGAGATGTTACTGGTGTGACTGCAGGTGCAGGACTGACCGGAGGCGGTACAAGTGGAACTCCTACGGTTTCAGCTGCAGCAAACAATGGGCTGAATGTCGATGCCGCTGCAGATAGAATACAACTTGGTGGCTTATTAACAGAAGCTACTACGATTACCCAAGGTGCATTTGCTGCAAATTGGAACCTTAATGGAACAGGAGACTTCCATATCAAAGATAATGGGACAAACGTATTAAGTGTTTTAGACAATGGAAACTCTTATTTTGGTAGGGATGTCTATTTTCGAGATGCAAACACTGGGGGAACAATAATTGGTGCTTTTTTAGATGATGGAGATGATGGCCGTTTTCAAATCTATGAAAATGGGACCCCCTCTATCGTCCTTGATGCCAATGGGACTTCCGTTTTTAATGAACAATCATTGGATAGAAATTTAAGAGTAGAATCAGACGCTAATTTATACATGCTGTTTGTAGATGGTGGGACAAATAGAGTTGGTATTGGAACCGGTGCACCAACACAGGCCTTGCATGTAAACGGACGTGTAAAATCAAATGGAATCAACGAAACCTCTGATAGACGATACAAAAAAGACATTGCAGGATTGGAAGACGCATTAGAAAAAGTAATGTTGCTAAGAGGAGTAAACTACAAATGGAAAATAAATGAATTTCCAAATATGGGCTTTGAGAATGGGTTACAATTGGGAGTTATTGCTCAAGAAATTGAATCTGTATTCCCTGAAGTAGTCCATACCGATGAGCAAGGGTACAAGTCTGTTGAATACAGCCATTTGGTGCCTGTTCTTATTGAATCTATAAAAGAATTAAACCAAAACTATACACAAGATATCACCTCTTTGCAAGAAGAAAACGAAATGCTAAAAGCAAAGATGGACGATATGAACTCCAGCTTGGAATCTATCCAGGCATTTCTAAAAATGAATGGAGAAACAGTGGAGCATTCTAAAAAATAGAAAATAGCTTTTATTAAGAAAGACATCAGTATGCTTAGCAATAGTGTGCTGATGTCTTTTTTTGTGGCACGGACAGGTTTAGACCTTCTAGGATAATAGACACAAATTTTGTTCATTTGTAGGATGAAAAAAGACCTGCAATCGTTTCTTGATGAAAAAGCCCAACTTTATAATGAGAGTAGTTTTGTAGACAATGATCCTATTCTGATACCTCGATCCTTTCAGAAAAAACAGGATATTGAGATTATGGGACTTTGGACAGCTATTTTGTCCTGGGGGCAACGCAAAACAATCATCAACAAAGCTAAAGAGTTGGTTACGCTGATGGATGGCGCACCGCATGATTTTATGCTAAACCACTCAGAAAAGGATCGCAAACCATTCTTAAACTTCAAACACCGAACATTTCAAAGTACAGACACCTTGTACTTCCTGGAGTTTTTCCAAAAATATTATCAGAATAACGAAAGTTTGGAACCAGCTTTTTCAAGCCACCTAAAGGCAGATGACGAAACTGTAGAGCAAGCATTAGCAGGATTTCACGAACAGTTTTTTTCATTAGAGTATGCCCCAAAACGTACTCGAAAACATGTAGCGACTCCAATCAGGAAATCGACTTGCAAACGACTTAATATGTTTTTGCGTTGGATGGTGCGCAATGACAAAAACGGGGTAGACTTTGGTATTTGGAAGGAGATCAAACCAGCACAATTACTCATCCCACTTGATGTCCATGTAGACAGAATCGCAAGAATGTTCGGACTGATAGATCGAAAACAGACAGACTGGCTGACCGTTCTAGAGTTAACAAAAAACCTAAGGCAATTTGACCCCAATGATCCTGTAAAATATGATTTTGCCCTTTTCGGTTTAGGAGTTATCGAAAAACATCATTTGCTGAAGTAAAACAGCGCAAGGCAGTTAAAATAATATATATAAAAAACATAAAAACGAACTGTTGTTTGTAGAAAAACCCTATATTTACAATACGCCATTATTAAGAACACCCCACAATAGAAATATTTTTATTGATAATCTACCCCTAAGTAGTTGGGCTATTGTATTGTAACAAATGAAGAAAACTTTACTTGTTTTTATCTTGTTCTGCTCCTATGTTTTGTTTGGCCAGGACTCCGCACCAGAAAACTCTAACAATGAGGACGGACTAATTGTGTCTGGTGGTATTAACTATGCTGGAATAGCAACAACTAATGGAAACCTGTACATCCTCAACCTTCAGGACCTTGAAATCAAAAATCAAAAAATCAAAAAAGGAACCGTCATTTCCTTTTCAGTTCGATCAACAAATATTGCAGCAGCTGCAATATTGATAACCAATGGAAAAACCAGCACCAAACCATTTCCAATTTTTAAAGAAAAAAACCGTCAATTAGAAAAGGGGATACTTGATGCTGGGAGACTGATAATGGTACTATTCCATGAAAATGAATTTTATTTAATAGATGGAAAAGATGACCTGGCCAAATACCTTACTCTATGCGATAACACCTGGACAAACCTTGATACTGATGCTGATTTTTGTGGAGCATGTGCGATTTCTTGTGCTAATGGAGAACGGTGTGTTGATGGAGCTTGCGTAAAAAAATGTCCTGGCGGCAAATCCCCTTGCAACGATATATGCACAGCAACGAATACAGATCCCAAAAACTGTGGGGGCTGCAACATACTATGTGCACCAGGGGAAGTCTGTCATAATGGAGAATGTCTGTCTTCTTGCCCAGACAATAAAACCCTTTGCAATGGGCAATGTATCGATTTAAAATCGGACCCTAATCACTGTACTAATTGCGGGATTTTCTGCATGCCAGGCTTTATTTGTCATAACGGGAGGTGCATCATCGAATGCCCGGAGGATTTGCAAAAATGTTCCAATACTTGTAGCGACCTAAAAACGGACAATAACAATTGCGGAGCTTGTGGTCTTCAATGCCCTGATGGGTATAAGTGTGTAAACGGTATTTGTACTATCCAATGCAAAAAAGGGGAAAAATCATGTGATGGAATTTGTGCAGATATTTTCAATGATCCAAATCATTGCGGGGACTGCAATCGAAAATGTCCCCCTGGACAAAACTGTAAGAATGGCAAGTGCCAATAATTATGGATTAAATGGCTGCAAATTCCCTAAATTCTTACTAGCTTTGCGCAAAATTACTTTAATTTTCCTATGGAAGAATGGCAACTTGATTTTGAATGGCTGAGAATAAAGCACTTGGTGAAAGACCTTATTGGCAAGGATAAATTGCCAGATTTAAATGCTGTGCTAATGCTGATTGGTGTGCAAGAACTAGGGCGGATGCAAGAGGAATTCACTAAAGAGGAAAAGCAAGACCTCATGCATGTGGCGGTTTGCACGCTCCTTTCCTATGATGGTTATTATAACTTCAAAGGTAGAGATGCTGATGGTTGGCCACATTTCGATTTGCTAAAGCCGGTCCTGGAAAAAGGACAGGAATCACAAGAAATCTTACTCAAGAAAAACATAATCAGATATTTTAACGAGTGGCAAGCGGAGACCAACTCCATGCCCGAACAAAACTAATTAACTATGAATCGCTTTATTTTAATATGCCTTGCTATTTGCATGCTTCTATTGACTTCATGCGGAGAAAAGGGAACATTCGTTTCTATCGAAACAGAATTTGGAAATATGAAGGTCAAACTATTTGACGAAACACCAAAACACAGAGACAACTTTGTAAAGCTTGCTGGGGAAGGATTTTTCGATGACTTACTGTTTCACCGAGTCATTCCAGGATTTATGGTGCAGGGAGGCGATCCGGACTCGAAAACTGCTGCTCCGGATAGACCGTTAGGTCAGGGAGGACCAGGATATACTATTCCTGCAGAGTTTAATAATGATCTTATTCACCTAAAGGGAATGCTTTCTGCTGCTCGACAAAGTGATCAGGTAAATCCTAAAAAAGAATCTTCAGGATCTCAGTTTTATATCGTGCAGGGAAAACCAGCACAAGATGGATTGTTAAATAACATCGAAACTCAAAAGGCCTTCAAATATACCGCTGAGCAACGGGCAGCCTATAAAGAAATAGGAGGAACTCCTTTTTTGGACAGAGACTATACTGTTTTCGGCCAGGTAGTAGAAGGATTGGACGTGATTGACAAAATTGCAGCGGTCCAAACCAATAAAGCACTAGGAGATCGACCAGTCAAAGACGTCAAAATGACGGTTAAAGTATTAAAGTAATTTACAATTAGAAATAAAAATTACCCTATATCATGCAAAAATTTCATTTTTTTACATTGGTTTCGCTATTAGCACTTTTGTTGCTTTCTTCTTGTGGAACAACTAAGTCCACGACCACTTTAGGAGAGAAACAACCAGATAGAATTGAATCTGAGCCAGTAGTTGAAACTCCTGCACCAACAACAACACCTATGCAAGAAGAACCAATCCAAATGGCAACTGTTGAGGACATCATGCCAATCAACAAAAAAGCCAAACGTGTATTATTAGAAACGTCTATGGGGAACATGACGATCGAACTATTTGACAAAACCCCTCAACACAGAGACAACTTTATCAAGTTGGCCGATGAAGCATTTTTCAATGACTTGTTGTTTCACCGAGTGATCAATGGATTTATGATACAAGGAGGAGATCCAAACTCAAAAAATGCGGCACCGAATGTACCTCTTGGTTCCGGTGGACCAGGTTATACAGTACCAGCAGAATTTGACGAAGAGTTAATTCACGTAAAAGGTGTTTTATCTGCTGCCCGACAAGGAGATCAGGTCAATCCAATGAAAGCCTCTTCCGGTTCTCAGTTTTATGTTGTACAAGGAAAAACCGAAACCGATCAATCGCTTAATAGTATCGAAATGCGCAAGGGATTTAAGTATACCCAGCAACAACGAGATGTTTACAAAACGCTTGGAGGTACCCCATTTTTAGATGGAGACTACACCGTTTTTGGCCGGGTAATTGAAGGCTTGGATGTAATTGACAAAATTGCTTCAGTTCAAACAAACAGAGCCATTGGCGATCGTCCAGTAGAAGATGTGAAAATGAAGATTACCGTTTTAAACAAAAAATAAGATTTTATAAAAATATACAGTAGTAAAAGGGTTGGCCGTCAAAGTTGACCCTTTTATTTTCTTAGGAAAAACGACATGAAACAATTTCTTTATCTGGTTTTTGTATTTTTTTTGATGGGAATAATACTCTCTTCTTGCAGCACACCGATTGCTTCGTTTCAGATTGCAGAAAAAGACCGGGTTGCCGCTTCTTCCTTGACGTTTAATAATAAATCCGCTAAGGCGGAATCCTACCATTGGGATTTTGGAGACGGCAATACCTCCCAAGAAAAAGAGCCCACCCATCGATATCGGGAGTCTGGCAAATTTAAAGTAACACTTACTGCAAAAAAAGGAGAAAAAAAGAGTACCACAGAAACAGCGTTTTACGTTGATGCTCCAGAAATTTGTCTGGTCATTATCGAAACGAACTTCGGTGAAATGGTCGTCGAATTGTTTAATGAAACGCCATTACACAGAGATAATTTCTTAAAATTGGCAGAAGAAGGCTACTACAACGATTTGCTTTTTCACCGGGTCATTTATGGCTTTATGTTACAAGGGGGAGATCCCAACTCGAAAGGAGCAAGTCTCGACAAAAAAATCGGCAGCGGAGAACCCAACAATAAAATACCAGCAGAAATAACTCCCGAGCACGCCCACATAAAAGGCGCATTAGCAGCAGCCAGAGGCAACAATCCAGAAAAAGCATCCTCAGGCGCACAATATTATATCGTACACGGAAGTCCGATAGACGAGGAAAAGTTGGATTATTATGAACAAACAAAAGGCATTGACTATTCAACAAAAATAAGAGAAGCCTACCTCAAAAACGGAGGTGCTGCACAACTGGATCAAGAGTACACTGTTTTCGGCCAAGTCCTAAGCGGATTTGAGGTCATCGACAAAATAGCTAAGCAACCTACAGAACCCAACGACCGACCATCAGAGAATATCTGGATGCGCGTCTTCCCGGTCTATTAGATTCGATGGCTTTCCTGAAGATCTTCCGAGAAGTTTATTGTTCAAAATTGATATCAAAGATCCATAAATACCGTCAACTCACTCTCGATGAGGACTCCATCTTCGGTCTCTGAAGTAAAACGGACAAGCATATCTCCACTAGGAATGTTGACTTCATCATAAAACAATTGCTCAAAGTAAATGGTTGCAGCCCAACGATTTATATCCACATAGTCAAGGAGAATATAGTCATTGAGCCCTGGGCTTTCTAGCAAATTAGTATTGGCTAAGTACACATCACCCAAAAACTCAAAATCTTTATTGAAAGTAAGGTTAAAGCTTTCTTCCCTAATTGAGTTGATTGTGTTAACAGTACCACAAGACCAGGCATATGCAGTGTTTAGGCCCACATTGGATTGTGTAAAAGCGACTGATTCGGTTGCATAATTCTGTTTAAAAGCGAATGGAGCAGCAAGAGTGTCAAGTTCTGTGATTCCGAACGAAGGAAAAAGATCGTCAACCCCTGCAGCAATAAAGCTGTCTGAACCAGTAATTCGTTGGTCAGGACATTTGATACAACTTTGAAACGCCAAACCAAGCATACAATGAAACACAAGGACTAAAAAGAATTTTTTCATAGAATAATTTTTTGGGGATAATTATTATAAAAGGCAGTTAGAATATTTGGATTTGGATAAAGTATGTTCTTTAAAAATCAATAAAGACCTGGCGGATGTTTTCTACCACGATACCATCATTTGATTCTGAGAATAACCGAACATTGGCATCTCCTGTAGGAAAAATGGCGTTTTCTACAAAAAATTCATTAAAGGTAATACGCACCAGGCCTTCTAACTCCGTATAATTATCTAGTCTTATAACAGCATTGAGTGTTGGATCTGCAAGCAGATTAGTATTTGCAGGATAGGAAACGTTAGCTAATTCAAAATCGACATCAAAAGAAAAGTCAATAGTAGACTCATCAATTGGGTTTACTATTTCCGAAGGTAGGCAAGAGGTGGCGTAGGCGGTGTTCAAACCGAAGCTCGCCATATTTTCAAAAACGACCTGTTCGGTCTCATATCTTTGTTCTACATAAAATTGGCTTCTTAAGGTATCCAATTCCACTGATTGGAGGTTTTCCATATCAAAAGATCGAATACTAAATTCAAATCCACCAACAATGGCACGAGGGGGTTCATCACAACAACTTTGGAAAAGTAGGCCAATTATGCAGTGGAACAAAATGATAAGAGTCGTCTTTTTCATGGGATATTTTTTTGGGGATTAGAGTAAAATCTGCAAAAAGTTCGCCAAAAATATTTTTTCAATAACAAAAGGTCCTTTGTTTAAAACATGACGTTAATAATTCATATATTCGGGTATTCTTTAACCTCCCCCCTTACAATCCTATTAATATGAAAATGTTATTTCCACATTTAGGAAAGGCAGTGGTTTCTGTATTTTTGTTTTTTACATTCTTCAATGTTGTAAAGGCACAAGACCTCGTCCTGACCGTCAATCAGTTGAAAAACTGGCAACAGACGACAACAAACGCGGCCAACATCTCCTACACTCCAATTGCCCCCAGATCCCTCGCTGCCAATCATCAGATTCATAGCAATTTGAACAAAGATTTCAAAATATTGTACTCCCCAGACGGGATGAACAATTGGGCGCCGTATGTGGAAGAATCAAGTCAGTTCAACCTGTTCAATTTTAGCCATTGGCAGTATATCGATATGCTTGCCTGGTTTGGAGGAAGCGCAAGTGAAACAGTACTAATACCTTCTAAGTCGTGGGTAGATGCTGCCCATCAAAATGGAGTAAAGGTGACAGGATGTGTTTTTTTTGCACCCGCTGCCTGGGGAGGAAGCCAATCTACGTTGCTAGATTTTCTGGAGCAAGACGCCAATGGCGATTTCATCGCAGTAAATAAAATGGTAGAGATTGCAGACTATTATAATTTTGATGGTTGGTTGCTCAATTTTGAAACGAGTGTGTCTGCTAGTGTTGGAGCGTTGGCGAAAGCCTTTGTCGCCGACCTAAAAGCCGCTACCAACAAAGAAATAATCTGGTATGATGCCATGCTGCCCAGCGGACCCGTCTCCTGGCAAAATGAACTGAATAACAGCAATTCCTACTTCTTTGAAAATAGCACGGGGATGTTTACCAATTATTGGTGGGGGGCGACTCAAGTCAATAATTCTGCTGCACACGCTTCTGGTTTGGGCAGGAGCCCGTACGATGTATACATGGGAGCAGATATGTGGCCGGATAGAAACAACCAAACAGCGTTTACCAATTCAACATGGATTAATAATATTGTATCCAATGGGAATGCTAAAACTTCAATTGCCGTATTTGCTACCAACTTTACCTTCAACTATCCAGCATTTTCGGACTTTCAAAATGACCCTTCGGATTTGGGAGCCTTCTATTCTACAGAAAATAAGATATTTTCAGGCGTAGATGGTGATCCCTTCGAACAAGATGGTGGCTGGAAAGGGCTGTCTGATGTGGTGCCAGTGAGAACGGCGATTACTTCTTTCCCATTTATTACATCGTTTAACCTTGGACACGGTAAAGATTATTATGATGATGGAAATGTCGCTACTGCGGGTGACTGGCACAACATGAGCCTGCAATCGATTCCTCCTTCCTGGACGTTTAAGAAGGACGGGTTGAATATTCTCGGTTATGCGTTTGATGATGCTTATGATGGAGGTTCTTGCCTTTCTATCACGTCGGGATCTGGAGGATCCTTCAATATTCCTTTGTATTCTACCGAAGTAGACCCAATAACTGAGTTACTAGGCACAAGTTTGACATATAAGGTTGCTACGAACAACTCTGTTCAATCGATCACTATAGAATTGGTAATGGCTAGCGGTTCCACCATCGAATCACCTTACTATCCAAGTACTTTTGGGGATTGGGAATCTGGGGCTACTGACGGATACCCAATTTCAGCTTCTGAAATAGTCACTGCGATTAATCTGAAAATTGAAGCGTCTTCTGGTTTTGGCCTTAAAATTGGAAAAATGGTAGTAAGGGAAACTACGCCAGTGAGTACAATAGATCCAGCTGCCGAGGCGAGTTTGGTAAAGGTTTTTCCCAACCCTTCTAGTGGCGAGCTTACTGTTTCGCTAGGAGAGGCTGCCTCTGGTAAACTGCGGATTTTTGCGCTTGATGGGAGTTTGGTTTTGGATCAACAGCTTGCTAGAAATAATGAAATTATTACCCTACCAAAAGGGGTATATTTTTATGAATTGTCTACTTCCAAAACTAGAAAAACAGATAAGCTAATTATCAAATAAAAGAAAAAATCAACTTCAATTCTGAAAGGTTTATTGGCTCAATTTGGCTAATAAACCTTTTTCATTATTAAGAAGAAACAAAATAAAAAAACCCGGTCGTATTGAGGATACGCCGGGATTTGAAAAATGAAAAACCAAGATGAGACCGAAATCACTTAAATCAAAATTGATTTCTAAACCATTAGTATGACAAATGTAGTTAAAGAATTGATATAGGTAAGGTTAATTTATTTAATTTCTTACGGGTTTAAAATGAAAGAAAATTAAAATACCTTAATAAGAACAATTTGTATTAGTAGCTTTTAATGAATTAATTATCCTTAAATAGTTCTGTTTATATCAGAAAGTAAAACTGCAATAATGCCGAATTTAGTAACGCTTGTGGTAAGGTTCTTACACTGAAATTCGAATAAATTGCAAAAAGTGAATTGAAAAAATTAAAATTTAACATGAAAATCGTCCATGTCTTCGAGGAAAGGCATTTGACTTCTGATCTCAGAAATTCGATTTGCCAAGAGTTTATAGGTGAAAATATCTTCTTTATGAGCGTTTTGATAATAAAAGTCCGCGCCCAACGGGCCATAAACAGAGGAATCTCCTGAAAAGTACCATCCATTTCCATCTTCCCCCACTCGATTTACTCCAATAGTCCATGCCTGGTTTTCAATAGCACGTGCTTGCAACAAATTCTTCCAGGCAAAATTCCGTTTTTCAGGCCAGTTGGCGATATAGATGAGCAAGTCATAATTGACATCATTTCTGCTCCAGACAGGAAATCGCAAGTCATAACACACCAACGGGCAGATTTTCCAGCCCCTCCAATCTAGAATCAATCGCTCTCTCCCTGCGGTGTAAGTCAGTTCTTCCTTTGCCATAGTAAACAGATGTCTCTTGTCATAGTAAGAAACACCCCCATTTGGCAACACCCAAACAAGCCGATTATAGTAATTTTCCTTTTCCTTAATAATCAGACTCCCGGTAATTGCAGCATCCAACGAAAGCGCCATTTTTTTCATCCAAAAAACAGTTGGCCCGTCCATCTCTTCCGCCAATTCGGCAGCATTCATACTAAATCCAGTAGTAAACATTTCTGGAAGCACAACTAGGTCTGTTTTTTCCTTTATTGCGGCAAGTTTTTCAGCAAACATCGTTCGATTGGCCTCCGGCTGTTCCCAATGAAGAGTGGATTGCACAAGAGTGACGGTCAGGTCTTGCATGGTTTATATCTTTTGGAGCAATTGCCCTGCTTTTCGCAGGAGGTCGTCTGTTTTGGCAAAGCAAAATCTAATGACTTTTTCTTGTTTTTTGCTAGAATAAAAAACAGAAACCGGAATAGCGGCAACGCCATGCTCAATAGTGAGTTGTTTGACAAATTCTGTATCCGGCGCATCACTGATCTCGCTATAATCTGCGAGCTGGAAATAGGTGCCAGTGGAAGGAATCACTTTAAAACGGGAAGATTCGAGCGCATCAACAAACAAATTGCGTTTCTTTTGATAGTAGGCAGAAAGTCCTTCATAGGGAAAAGGGAATTCGAGAAAATCGGCAAGCGCATGCTGCATAGGTGTATTGACAGAAAACACATTAAACTGATGGACTTTTCGAAATTCCTTCATCAAATAAGCAGGACCAATACAATAACCAATTTTCCAACCAGTGATGTGATAGGTTTTGCCAAACGAAAAAACGGCCATGCTGCGTTGATAAAGTCCTGGATACTTTAAAACACTTTCATGAGATTCCTTATCAAAAAGAATATGTTCATAGACCTCATCACTTAGGACGATGATATCCGTATCTGCGGTCAATTTTTCGAGTTGCTCCATGTCCTGTGCACTCAATATGGAGGCGGATGGATTTTGTGGAGTATTGATGATGATCATTTTGGTGCGAATATTCATCAATTTCTTGAAATGATCCCAATCTATTTTATAATCTGGCGCACTGAGTTCATAGGGAACTGCCATTCCTTTGTTTAGCTCAACTGAAGGACGATAACTGTCGTAGGCCGGTTCGATAATGATGACCTGATCTTCTGGACGAATGAAAGCAGAGATGGCAGTATAGATAGCTTGTGTTGCTCCTGCAGTTATGGTGATTTCTGTGTTCGGGTCAATATCATTTTGGTAAAGGCGGGCAACTTTTTTTGCAATTTGTTGTCGGAGTCGCGGTAGACCGGGCATGGGGGCATATTGATTTTGCCCTAAACCCATATACCTAGTCACCAGCTTTTGAAGTCTGGGATCACAATCGAAATTGGGGAAACCCTGAGACAGGTTTATTGCATTGTGTTCTTTTGCCAAGGCACTCATTACAGAAAAAATAGTAGTTCCTGTATTGGGTAATTTTGAATTAAACTGAACTTCCATATACTGTAAGATTAAAGAATTTCATCAACAATATACAACAACCTGATCGTTCTATAGGCATCCTAAAAGGGTTTGCAAAAAAAATCCAGCAACACTTTTTGGGCTTGATATGGCGGAAATGGAGTGGATAAAAGGCTTCACATCGTTTTTTACAATCAAATAGAAACAGAAATTAAAATGTATTAATTAATTAATACACCTCTAGAATAATGTAATTAACGCATTCAATTAAAATCAAATGTTTCCAACAAATAGATAGCTAGTATCCTGTTTACAGAGTTTAATAAATGATGATGCAAATTAATTTAAACAATTAAAGTTTCACAGGGATTTCAAAAACCTTAAATTTGAAGCATGTTTTGGCGTAACCGAATATTAAAAGAAATAGAAGCACTTGATCCTGTAAAGGACCATCTAAGAATTGTCTATTTATCAGGACTCCACGAGTTTCCTTGGGAGTCTACCAGATCGCTAGAGTTTGCGTTGTTCAGAACCTTTGCTGTCCCTAGCATTGGCAAACTCCTAGACCGCACAGGAGAATTCAACAAACGATCTCAAAAAAGATACGACGATACCGACCTCATCCTGGCAGAAATAGTAGAACATGGATACGACAGCGAACGAGGCGCCAGAGCAATAAACAGAATGAATGCCATTCATAGCAACTTCAATATCTCTAACGATGATTTTCTATACGTCTTAGGGGCATTCTTGTTTGAACCCAAGCGGTTTATCAATCAATTCGGTCATCGAAAAACTACAAGAACAGAAGACCTTGCCGCCTTCGAGTTTTGGAAACAACTAGGCACTCGGATGCACATAAAAGGTATTCCAGAGACCAGATCGAAATTCAGAGCATTCTTTGAAAACTATGAAGAAGAACATTTTCAATATACAGATGCCGCCAGAAGAATTGCAGATAGCACTATGAACATGTTTATGGGGTGGATTCTTCCTAAGTTTTTGTTTCCAATTGCCAGGCCATTTATGTTGGCAATAATGGATGAGCCGTTATTGCGTGCCATCGGTTATAAAAAAGCACCAGCACCTATACGTCTCCTTGTCAGGGCCAGCTTAAAAAGCAGGGCCTATTTTCTTAGAATTTGGCCTGTCCGAAAAACACCGGCCACGAGGACAGACAAAAAACATCCATCTTATCCGAACGGATACACCATAGAAGAACTAGGACCAAAAGGCAGTAAGCCGGTTAAATAATCCCAACCCAAGTCATTTTCTGAGGCGGCCTAGGATCCCAGAATTGCAATAAACTCTTCCTCTGTCAAAATTTGAACGGTACCGAGTTCTTGCGCTTTTTTCAGTTTGGAGCCCGCCTTTTCTCCAACTACCAAAATGTCGAGATTTGAGCTAACGGCACTCAGTGCTTTCGCTCCGACAGCAATCGCCTTTGCTTTCGCGTCATTGCGTTTCATGGTTTGAAAACTGCCAGTAAATAGAATCGTCTTTCCCGAAAGGGCACCATCTAAAATTGGCTGTTGTTTGATCTCCGAGTCCAGGCGTTTCATATTCACGCCAAGGGCATCCAATTCGTTTAGAATATCGAGATTGGCTTGATCGGCAAAAAAAGCGGCAACATATTCAGCGGCTTTTGGTCCAATGTCTTTTAATGCTTCAAACTGCTCTGTCGTCCAGTTCTGCAGATCCCGGATGTCTTCGACTTCAGACGCGAAAATTTTCGCCACCGTTGTTCCTACCAAAGGAATACTAAATCCATAAAGTAATCTTGAGATCGGATTGCCTTTTGCTTTATCAATAGAAGACTTGAGGTTGTCGGCAGACCGTTTACCAAACCCTTCCAGGTCCGCAATCTGATCATAGTCCAATCGATAGATATCTGGTATCGTATTGATCCAACCGAGCTCATTAAAACGGACAATGTATTTTTCACCAAATCCATCCATATTCATCGCACCTTTTGATACATGATGAATGAGTCTTCTGCGGACTTGGGCATTGCAGGAGAGGGTATTTTCGCATTTCCAAATTGCTTCTCCCTCTTGGCGCACGAGCAGTGTTTCACAAGAAGGGCAGTTGGTAGGATAAACAATTTTTTCTTCTGTTCCATTCCGCAACTCTTCCATTGCTTTGACGATGTAGGGAATTACGTCGCCAGCACGTTCTACAAGCACTGTGTCTCCAATATGCAAATCCCGATCGCGTATAAAATCTTCGTTGTGCAGTGATACAGAAGAAACTGTCACGCCTGCTAGCGGAACTGGTTCTAGCTTTGCTACAGGAGTGACATTGCCAATTTTCCCAACTTGAAATTCTACATTTATGAGCTTTGTTGTTGCTTGTTTTGCTTTAAATTTGTAGGCAATTGCCCATCGTGGATGGTGGCTGGTGTAGCCACAAAGTTCTTGTAGATCAATACTATTTACTTTGACGACCATGCCATCAATTTCGTAGGCATATTCGTCTCTTTTTTCTTGCCAATGGTTGCAAAATTTGGCAGCTTCTGCAATTGTTTTGCAGACCTTCCGTTCGATAGTTGGTACTTTAAATCCCAAGTTGGCTAACGCTTCTATTCCTTCATCATGGGTTGGAAATTGGTCAAGCATATTTTCTCCATTCTCATCTACCGCATATCCTAGTTGGTAGATAAACGCTTCCAACGCACGATCTGCGACCTCTTGAGAGTCTTTTACACGAAGTGCCCCTGTAGATGCATTTCTTGGGTTGGCCAGTATTGATTTGCCTGCCTTCTGCCGAGCCTCGTTTACCTTCTTAAACCGATCCAAACGAATCAGCACCTCTCCACGAAGCTCTACTTTATGAATTCCATATTTTGAAAAGGCCGCTTTAAGCGGAATGGATTTCATTGCTTTTGCGTTTCTAGTGATTTCTTCGCCAGAAACACCATTTCCTCTTGTGGCTGCACGGACCAGACGGTCATTTTCGTAGACAAGGGCGATACTACCTCCGTCAAATTTTGGTTCTACACAATACTCTATATGTTCCTGTTCTGTCTTAGTCAGGTTTCTAATACGCTGGTCAAAATCACCAAGATCTTCTGCATTATAGGAATTATCGAGAGAAAGCATTGGCACTAAGTGCGCAACATTGTCAAAATCAGCAGACAGATCACTAGAAACCCTTTGTGTTGGCGAGTCTTCGTCAATCAGTGCAGGGTAGGCTTTTTCGACAGCTTCCAAGCGTTTGTACAAATGATCGTATTCGTAGTCGCTAATGACAGGTTCGTTTAGGACGGAGTATCTCCATTCATGATAGACGATGGTTTCTCTTAGTTGTTGGAGCTCTTGCTCTGCTTCTTGTTTGTTCGGTATCTCTTGGTTTTGAAGCAGAGATTTTGACAATTCGTACAATTGTCGTTGTTTTTCTGAAGAATATTTTTCATTCATGTATTGCTTGCATTTAAATAGTGATTCTGGGACAAAAATAATCGAAATGAGTCCCAAGAAAGAATTATTTTATAACTTTTTTGATAAAGTTTAGTAATTAATTTGCGAATTAAAGAAAAACACTTTATCTTTGATTTGCGAACACGGTAATTATTTTGATTACACAAGTTGATTTAAAAGACATTTACCGAATTAAAAAAAATTACACAATGACACGATTAAATTTAAAAAATTCACGCAAGATCATTTTGATTTGTAATGCTATTTCCAACAAACAAATGCTTCGTTTTACCTATCACGGTGTTTCTAGATTAGTAGAACCATACGTATTAGGGCAGCACGACAAAACGTCCAACTATTTAGTACGGGGTTGGGAATGTAGCAAAGATGACTGTGTTGATGATCAACCTCGAAAGTTGTACAACATTGACAAGATGGAAGAGATTTCACTGGTGGAGACTTTTTTCAACGATGATAACTCTTCTGATCAAAAAGAAGATGTACAATTTGCCAGAGCTTCCTGGGATTTAAATATAAATGAAGGGAATGCTGCAGCTTCACAAACCAGTGAATTGCAACACAGTTAAAATCAAACGTTTTGCTTCCTCATAATTGCTTGTAATCCGGTGGGCGTTGTTCAATTAGTATTCGTACCTCCATATTAGTCTAATGATTGATTCAACAGACAGCGCTTACCGGAGCACGCAACATTTATACTTTTAAGTAAATTGATACTAGGCTTATTTAAAAGACTCCTTAACTTAGTTTTTAGAAATCCACCAAAGAGGATCTTGCCTTGTTTTGTTTTTCCAAACTTCAAAATGAACGCTCGGTTTTCCAGCAGAAACATCGGTGTTTAGTCGGCCAATCTTTTGATTGTCCTCTAATTGGTCTCCGGGGTTTACATAGGTTTCGTAAAGATTACTGTATACGGTGTAGTATTCGCCATGTTTTATCATGACAGCATTCTGGTTTCCAGGTACAAAAAATACATCAATCACTTCTCCGCGGCAGATGGTTTGAACCTCCGTGTCTGTGATGGGTTGGATGTCTATTCCGCTGTTGAAGGTCATGATGGTTTTAAAAATGGGGTGTGGTTGTTTGCCGTACTTTCCGGTAATAACGCCGTTGTTTACTGGCCAATTGAATTTGCCTTTTTTTGATTTGAACAGGGATGAAATTGAAGATTCAGACTTGATGTCTGTGGAGCTTGCAGTGTTGTCCACGGTTTTTTCTTTTTCGTAGGAGGAAGCGATCTCTGTCCCGATAAGTTGATTTATTCTATTTTTTAGTTGCAGGTCTGCCTCTTTTTGTTTGGCCAATTGAAGTCGGAGCTTTTTTTCGTTTTGTTGGAGTTTTTGCAACATGGTTTCTTTCTCTGCAAGTTCAGTGTTCACCAATTCACGGATACAAAGTTCTTCGTCTAATAAGTCTTCCTTTTCTTCTTTTTTTTCCTCATTCAAAGTTACTTTTTCTTCGAGTGTGCTTTTTGTTCTAAGCAATAAAAGGACTTGTTTTTTTCTATACGATTCATATTCCTTTAGATATTGCCACCTTCTAAATGCTTCATTGAATCCGGAAGCCGAAAAAACGAAGAGCATATTATTAAACGAATTTCTTGTCCGGAAAGCTTTTCTAACTATTTGTTTATAGTTTTCCTCCAAACTAGAAAGGTCAGATTCCAGAGAAACAATGCTTTCTTCGTTTTTGCTAATACTTTTTTCAATTGAAGAAAGCTCTTTCTTGATAGAAGTTATCAAATCTTCACGTGCTTGAATTTGTGTTGTTAGAACTCTGACATCATTGATCGTTGTTGTTTTTTGCTCGGAAGTCTCTTTTAGGAGAAGGCCCAATTTTTTGATGGCTAGCTTTAACTGACTTCGTTTATGCTCAAAGTCGGATTGGCTTTGACAGTAAATCAGATTATGGCTCCCAATAATAAGGAGTAAAACAACGATTATGGTATGAATTGGTTTCAATTAAAAGAAATATGTGGATACAAAAATTAACTTCCCTTGTCCTTTCAATTGGCAAGGTGATTAAAATTATCATCAATTCAAAGACAATAAGTCCCGAAAGGTTCTCTCAATTTTAAAAAAACGGATACTCTGTTCTTGATTGGAAAAGAAAATAACAGCGGATGAACTATAATGTCATAATATCTTCTTCTTTGATGTCAGCCATATCATCTGCCTTTTTGGTAAACTCATTTGTCATATCCTGAGCTTTTCCTTCCGCTTTTTTTCCCATGTCTTCAGGGTAGCCATCTTTTACAGCCGTTTTAAGTAACTCCATAAGATCTCGGCGGGCATTTCTGATACTGACTTTTGCATCCTCTGTAACACTTCTAACCTGTTTGACTAAGTTTTTTCGTCGGTCTTCGGTGAGCATTGGAACCGTTATACGGATCATTTGTCCGTCATTTTGAGGCGTCAGTCCTAGGTTGGCCCCAAAAATCGCTTTTTCAATTTCCTCGATCATTCCCTTTTCCCAGGGTTGAATAGTAATAGTACGTGCATCTAAAGTTCCGACATTTGCGACTTGACGCATCGGTGTGGGAGATCCATAATAATCGACCATCACACTATCAAAAATGGATGGGGAGGCCTTTCCTGTCCTTACTCGTGACAGTTCTCTTACGAGGCGAGCGAGTGCAGCTTCCATGGCTTCTCTGGATTCACTAAAATAAAAATCTATATCTTCTTGCATGATTCTTTTTTGCAATTATAATAAAAAAAATAGTTGAAAAGGAGTTATAAGCAACCTTTCCCTTATTAATATTATATCATTAGTTATGCCAAAAGAGCACTTTCGCCCCTTTTGAAATTTATATTACATACATATGTTCTTATTTGCATCCCTATGCGAAACCTATAAAGAAGACTAAAAGCCGACATCCAACCCCTAGAAAAAGCAATGGACAAGATCAGTCAATTGAACGGATATGAGTATTACTGGAAAAATAAAGAAAAACGTGGAGACCGACTTCAATATGGAGTAATGGCGCAGGAAGTAGCAGCAATTGTCCCGGACATGGTACGACCAAACGGAAGCAATGAACTGACTGTAAGCTATTTTTCACTTGTCCCAGTACTAATAGAGGCCACTAAAGAACAACAGAAATTAATTGAAGAAAAGGACGAAAAATTGAATCACTTTCTTCGACGGTAGACGATTTAACCCAACGATTAGAGCAACTGCTTGATTCTGCAAACAAATATGAAAGAACAAACGGAGATAACGGCCGCCTTTAAACGAATGGTTTGGAGGCGGTTTTCTTTTTGGGTTGGTAATGAATTGCTGGACATATTCCTGTAAAGGAAATCATAATGAAAAGTGCTTGTTCAATCTACAGTCCCTTTCAAAAAAGGAACAAATCGAAATCGATGCAGCTTTTTGTAATCATATTTATCTGCTGATAGTCGAGTAATTTTGTACATATACTGTACTTCACTCGGGCCAACGGGCACAATCATGACGCCCCCGATTTTTAGTTGTTTGGTGAGATTGTTTGGAATGTTTGGTGCTGCAGCGGTCACAATTATTTTGTCAAAAGGGGCAAACTCCGCCAAGCCTTTATAGCCATCCCTATGGTAGCTTCTTATCTGCGTAAGGCCCAGTTTTTCAAACATTTTATTAGAGAAATCATGCAAGGCTTTGTGTCTTTCTATGGTGAAGACACGAGCACCCATAATGGCCAAGATAGATGCTTGATATCCAGAGCCTGTTCCGACTTCCATCACCATATCCCGGCGTTTTATTTCCAGTAATTCTGTTTGATAGGCAACAGTATAGGGTTGGGAGATGGTCTGATCGGACGCGATGGGGAAGGCTCGATCTTCATAGGCAATTTCTTCAAAAGCCCGATCCAGAAATAAATGGCGAGGCAATTTGCCAATGGCCTTCAATACTCCTTCATCAGTTATCCCTTTTTCACGAATACCGGAGACGAGTTGTTTTCGTAAACCTTTATGCCGATAGCCGTCTTGCATCTTTTGTAAGTTAAATTATTGGATTGTTAAATATGTTCTCAAAAGTAAGCGTAAAATTAAAAATCATCCATCTTATTTAGAATTTTTTCAACATTGTCTTATAAAACTGCGTATAAGGAATTGATAGCATAGCGTTTTTTTCTCCAACAGCCTATATTTAATCGTTTTGGCTCTTTATAGCCATAAGACATCAATAAAATCATTTTTGAATAATTACCATACGTAATACAAAAGAATCTACTTAATTTTTAAGTATCTTTGCCATCGAAAAATAAAAATATGACAAAAATAAAATTTGGAACCGATGGTTGGAGAGCAATCATCGCTCAAGAATATACAGTAGACAATGTTATGCGTGTAGCGCAAGCAACAGCCAAGCATATTAAAAATAATGAGGGGAACAAAATTGTCATAGGACATGATTGTCGATTCGGAGGAAAAATGTTTGCCGAAGCAGTAACTAGAGTTATGGGAGCAAATGGGATAAGAGTAAATCTTGCTCAAGGCCCTGTTTCTACACCAATGGTCAGCTTGGGTGTGGTCAAGACAAAATCGGACATAGGAGTCGTCATAACTGCAAGTCACAATCCGCCGTCTTACAATGGCTACAAGCTGAAGTCCGCTTATGGTGGACCAACGATACCTGTAGATATTGCAAAAGTGGAGGCCTTGATTCCAGATTCTGTGAACTTGGAACTGCCGACTTTGGAAGAGATGCACGATAACGGGTTGCTAAATTATATCAACCTTGAAGACTTATATGTAAAGCACGTTCAGGATAATTTCGACCTAGAGGCGATCAATAACTCAGGGATCAAAGTTGCCTACGATGCAATGTACGGAGCAGGCCAGGACGCAATAAAGCGAATTTTGAGCAACACCGTTCTTTTGCATTGTGAACACAATCCTTCTTTTTATGGGCAGGCTCCTGAGCCAATTCATAGAAACTTGTCAGTGCTTTCAGAAACCATAAAGAAAGATGCTTCTATCGCCTGCGGACTTGCAAACGATGGAGATGCAGATCGGATTGGAATGTATGATGAAGACGGAAATTTTGTGGATTCCCACCGACTTCTACTATTGCTCCTCCTATATTTACATAAGTATAAAAACCTTTCCGGGAAGGTGATCATTACTTTTTCAGTAACGGAGAAAGTGAAAAAACTATGCGAAAAATTTGGCCTTCCTTGTCAGGTTACTAAGATTGGGTTTAAGTATATCGCAGAAATCATGATTACCGAAGATGTTCTCATTGGAGGTGAAGAGTCTGGTGGAATTGCCTGCAAAGGACACATTCCTGAACGAGACGGGATTTGGATGGGATTGTTGATTTTAGAATTTATGGCTAAAACGGGCAAATCTTTGAAAGAATTACTTCAAGAAGTATATGAGTACGTTGGAGATTTTTCATTCGACAGAGACGATCTTAGAATTGAAGAGGCTCAAAAAATAGATATAATAAATAAGTGTAAAGACAAATTTTATACTTCTTTCGGCCAATATGAAGTAAAAGAATTAGAAACAATAGACGGATATAAGTATACCTTTAATGATAATGAATGGGTCATGATCCGTCCCTCTGGTACAGAACCTGTTTTGAGAGTTTACGCACAGTCTCCTACCATGGAAGGTGTTCGGTCTATACTAGATGCAACGCAGAAAACGTTACTAGGATAATAATTTGATTTTTGTTTATTCTTGCTGTACATCTGGTAATCAGATGGAGGCTGAAAAATTGATTCTTGAAAAATCAACCACAATTTCTTGCGGTTCTATTGGTTTTATTGACTAGTAGTTTGTTTGCTCAGCAGACGGATAAACTGAACCTATTTGACAAACCAGCCACGCTGAATAAAACGAGATTCTGGGCGTTGAATACCGGGATTGCTACCTCCTTTACAGGAACCGTAGTGGCACTCAATCAGTTGTGGTACAAGGAACATCCAAGATCAAAATTTCATTTTTTTAACGACTGGGCAGAGTGGAAGGACATAGATAAAGCAGGCCACTTCTATACCGCCTATTTTCAAAGCAAATGGACGGCGAGTCTTTTTGACTGGACAGGAATGCCACATAAGAAGTCGATTTGGATTGGAGCAGGAGCAAGTGCTTTTTTTCAGGGAACACTTGAGGTGATGGATGCTTTTTCTTCTGAATGGGGTTTTTCCTGGGGGGATATTGGATTTAATACTGGGGGCGCGCTTTTGTATGTTTCTCAAGAGGCTGCCTGGAAGGAGCAGCGCATCGTACTCAAATATTCTGCTCACCGACCAAATTACTCCGATCAGCTGTTGGTCTCTCGCAACGACGCAACAGTGACCACTACTATAGAAGAACGGGCACACAGTCTTTTTGGCTCCAGCATTCCAGAAGCGGCGATCAAGGATTACAATGCGATTACGATTTGGGCTTCCGCGAATATTTCCAGCTTTATAAAAAAAGAAGACAGCAAATTTCCCAAATGGATAAATGTCAGTCTTGGCTACGGTGCTGAGAATTTGTACAACGGCTATGGGTACAACTGGGAGGATGAAGACGGAAATGGCTTTACTATCGACCCAGATCAGTTTCCCCGATACCGACAATTCTACTTATCCCTTGATATTGACTTCACACGAATTCCTACACGATCCAAACCACTTAGGACTTTGCTTGGCGCATTAAACATCATAAAATTCCCTTTTCCAACATTAGAGATAAACTCTTTAGGTAAAACCAGATTTCACCCAATTTATTTCTAATCAAAACACGTTTTTGCGCAAATGTTTTGACTAAAGGTGTTTTGTTTATTTTTTATTTCACTAAAACCCCATCTCGCCAAATTAATTTCAGCCGAACAAATTGACGCCACACATTGTTCTGTTGCTTTCTTAAAAAAGACTAAGTAAAAGAATTAATTTTCCATGTATTTCAAATACACAGTATTTAATTTTGAAATTACTAGGGAAAAAAATAAAAATTCCTTTTAATTGGCGGATAAATTCCCTATTTTTGCACCATAATTGAAAACCATGAAATTGGTAAAAAAGTTATGAGCAAAATCAAAAAATATTTACTAGTAGTTTTCGGAGCGCTTCTGTTTATTTCAAACGTTGCAGTTGCCCAACATGATCACAATCATGATCACAGTGGTCAGGATCATAGTACCCATGACCACGACAAGAAAGGGCACAAAGGAGATCACGCAAAAGATGGACATGGAGGACACCATGCTAAAGTTATCTGTGGAATAAAAAAAGAGCATAAGTTCTTCGTACCAGGAGAAACAGCCTTTCACCACGTTGCAGATGCCAATGTATACTCAATTGGACCTTGGAGCATTCCTTTACCTTGTATTCTTTATGCTCCTTCAGAAGGATTTTCTTTTTTCTCGTCAGGTAAATTCGAAGCAAACAAAGAACATCATGGATCAGGAGATTATGCATATAAGGGGTATATTCTTGACGAAGGAACTGTAAAGAGAGTTGTTGATCCAAGTTTCACTAAAGACAAAGTAAAAATCAATGGTGGGATTCTTCACAAGATGGAAATGGTTGACAAAAAAGAAAAAGAAGTCACCTACTTATGTCATAATGGTAAACTAAGTAAAGTAGACCGAAGTAGTACGGCAGACTTTGGATTGTTTGGAGGAGGGATAACTTCTTTTTACGATTTTTCAATTACGAAAAATGTTGCAACCATGCTTTTGATGTTTGCATTTTTAGCATGGATGTTTATTGGAATAGCAAGGAAGTATACTGCTAGAAGAGGACAAGCCCCGAAAGGCCTACAAGCAGTTATTGAGCCAGTGTTCTTATTTATTCAAGAAGAAGTTACAAAGCCTTTCTTAGGAGCAAAATGGGAAAAGTACCAACCATTTTTAATGTCTTTATTCTTTTTTATCCTTGGACTTAATCTATTTGGTCAAATTCCGTTTTTGGGAGGATCGAATGTAACAGGAAATCTAGCAGTTACTATGGTGCTTGCAATTTTTGCATTCTTTGTAGTTAATCTTAGTGGTAACAAACATTATTGGGAACATATATTTTGGATGCCTGGCGTGCCAGCATGGGTGAAGACGATTTTGACACCAGTAGAATTTTTAGGTGTGTTTATTAAGCCATTGACATTGATGCTACGACTTTTTGCGAACATTACTGCAGGTCATATGGTAATGGTGATTTTCGTAGGATTGATATTTGTTTTTGGAAAAGGAAACCCCTTTCCAAGTTATGCAACAGTGATTCCATCAACTTTATTGACTGTCTTTATGATGGCCATTGAGTTGCTTGTAGCATTTATTCAAGCATTTGTATTTACAATTTTAACAGCGTCTTATATTGGTGCAGCGATTGAAGACCACGGTCATCATGAAGAAGCACATCATTAATATTTTTATTTAATCTTAAAAAACCGAACATTATGGGTGGTTCTATTGCCGCAATCGGAATGGGTTTAGCAGTTATCGGAGCAGGTATTGGTATTGGAAATATCGGTGCTAAAGCTATGGAAGCTATTTCACGTCAGCCAGAAGCAGTTGGAGATATTCGTTCCAACATGATTCTTATGGCCGCACTTGTTGAGGGTGCTGCATTGATCGCAATCGTTATTGCTTTCCTTGTTGCCTAAACCAAAAAAGACAGAAGTAAGGAGATGACGGTTGGTCATCGCCTTACTTCTAATTCTTGAAAACAATTAAATTTTAGATAATGATCTTTTTATCAAATTTTTTCTCCCCAATTACTCCAGGATTCGGATTGATTCTTTGGACAACCTTGATTTTTGGTTTGTTCTGGATAATAATGGGTAAAATGGCTTTTCGCCCTATCGCAACAGCATTGAAAGAAAGAGGAGACGATATCGACTCCGCGCTTAAATCTGCAGATCGTGCACGGGAAGAAATGTCCAACCTCAAAGCAAAAAACGAAGAACTTTTAGTAGAAGCTCGTGAAGAACGCGCCAAAATGCTAAAAGAAGCTAAAGTGATGCAAGAGGAAATCATC